>NZ_CP020700.1:0-600000 GCF_003932715.1 Streptomyces tsukubensis
TCGGGGTCTCGTAGCTCGGGCACGCCGCCCTGTGCGGTGATACGGCGGAGGCTGTTGTCCGCAGCCACGCTTTGGGGTGGGCGACCGTGAGCCCGGGGCGGCACAGGTGCATGAACGCGGTCTGGGCTGCGTCCTGGGCTTCGGACCATGTCGCGCCTTGGAGTAGCAGGAAGCGGACCAGCGCCGGGTATTGGCTGTCGTGCAGGACTTCGGCGGCGTCCCTGCCCGGCTGCCCGGCGGTGTCCGGTTCCAGAGGCGGGGCGAGGATGCCCGCGCAGGTCAGGGCTGGGCGCCGGCACGGGCTCGGTCAGGGGGTGGGGGTGTCCGAGGCGGTGGCGACCACGATGGACAGCACCGCCGGGGTGGGGACCACTCGGTCGAGGCGTAGTCCGGCTGCGGCGAAGAGGCGGGAGAAGTCGGCCTCGGTGCGTTCCCGGCCGGTCAGTGACGCCATCATCATGAGGTCCAGTGTCTTGGCCTGATGAGGCGTGTCGTCGTCCGGGATCACCGCGTCGATGACGAGGATGCGGCCGCCTGGGGCCAGGGCGGTACGGCAGTTGCGCAGGATGGTCAGGCACTGGTGGTCGTCCCAGTCGTGCAGGATCCGTTTGAGCATGAGGACGTCCCCGGTCGGTACCGAGTGGAAGAAGTCTCCTTCGGTGGTCTGCCAGCGGCCGGCCGGGTCGGCTCCGCCGGGCACGGGGGTGGCCAGTCCGTGGCCTGCCAGGACATGGCCTTGGTCGTGGAGGATGCCGCGCAGTGCGGGCCCGTTGGCCAGGACCTGGCGCAGCAGGCCTCCGTAGCCGCCGCCGATGTCGACGACGGTGGCGTCTTTGGGGAAGTCCCAGCTCTGCGCGATGGGTCCGTTCTCTGCGTCCGACATGGATGCCATGCCGGTGTGGAAGACGGCGGCGGTCCGGGTGTCTCGGGCGAAGTGTGTGAAGAAGTCGGTGCCGAAGATGGTGTCGAAGGCGGAGCCGCCGTCGGTCAGGCATCGTGTCATCTCGCCGGCGGGGCGCCACATGGTCGGATCTGTGAGCATGAGTACCGCGGCGCGGGCGGACAGTTGTGCCTCGGTGCGCAGGGCGTCGCCGTCGGCGGTGAGGCTGAAGCGTCCTGCGTCGTCCTGTTCGAAGAGGCCTCGGGTGGCCAGTAGTCGCAGGACCCGGTGGAGGCTCTGTTCGTCGGTGCCGGTGGCCGCCGCGAGTTCGGCCGGGGTGCGGGGGCCGTCGGTGAGATGGTCCGCGACGCCGACGGCCGCGGCGGCGCGTAGTGCGGCCGGGTAGAGGAATTCGAGGGCCTGCGCCACGATCAGGGCGTTGCTGCGGCGTTCTTCCGGTGTCCCGTCCACCGGGCGTGTGCTGTCTGTCATCCGGTTGCCTCCAGAGCAGTGTTCAGGGGTCGGTGGGTATCGCCGGGCCAGGATGGCAGTGCTCTGTGCCGTGGGGGTTCGGTTCCCGCCACCGGGCGGTGGCTTCGGTGGGCTGGGCCGGTGGGCTCTGGGGTGAACCCTCGGTGAGTCGGGAGAGAGCGTTCCGTGTTGTTCGGGCGGGCGTCCGGGGGACGGGTCGGTGTGGGGCGCGGTGGGGTGGCGGGTCATCCGGGGGTCTGCTGTCGGCGGTGCGGTTCCGGATGGGACACATGTCCTCGGGTTCACGCGGAAGGAGAGGGCTCCTGCTCCGCCCTTGCGGAGAGTTCATTCGTCACACTTCACCCCATGCGGTGGTGGGCAGGGTTTCCCGCTCCCGGCCGGCAGGCCGCCGTGTCCCCCTTCTGGTATCGGAGAGTGACCCATGCTTTCTACCCGCTGGCGCAGAGTCCGGGGCGGTCTTGCCCTGGCCGCTCTCGCCCTTCTCGGACTCGGTACCACGCCCTCCGCGAGCGCCGCTGTTCCCTGCCGCCGCGGGAACGGGCCGCTCCGGGTGTGAGCGGCGATCATATTGCCGGGGTCCGGCTCATCGGCTGCCTGCGGGAAACACGGCGGAGTGACGACGGTGCCGGGGCCGACGAACGGGATGCGAAGCACCGGCCCACGGGCCTGGGGATGCGGCCAGACATAGATGTCATGCGGTCGGTAAGCGGCCCAATCCGATCAATTGTGGAATTCCCTGTTCGAGAGCTGCCGGTCTGCTGTCAGTCTGGCGCGGTCGCCGCAGGCCGGGCTTCTGCCGCGGTGATGAGCGATGCGCGGTCCGTGTTCCGGGTGGTCGGTGATCCCGGCGGGCATGCCGCGCGGGCGTGACCGCACCGCCGCTGGTTGTCGGGGTCCGCCGGGTCCCGCCCGCGGTTGGCGCGCAACCGAGTGAAGGGGACCTTCATGTCCTCGAACACCACCCCGGTACCCCGTACCTGCGGGATGGCGCCGCAGAGCCGGGACCCGCAACCCGGGCGCGGGGCGGGGGCCGCTGCGCCGTCTGCGCCGACGGGTGCCGGCCGCGCTGGCGGCCCTGGCACTGGCGGCCGGAGCGGGACTGGCCGTTCCCCAGGCCGCCCACGCCGTTTCCAGCATCAGCGTCTCCTCCACCACCGTCGCCGCCGGCGACACCTTCACGATCAGCTTCAACGGCACCGCGGACGTCGATACGCCCGGCGCCGGTGAGAACTTCTACGCCGGCTCCTCCACCCTCGGCCGGCTCTCTGATTTCACGACCATCGTTGCGTGCACGGGCAACACCGCCCCCTGCACCAGTACCTTCGGCATCGGCCAGCGCGTACCGCTGGGCGACCTGACGGCGGGCGGCGCGTTCAGCGGAACGATCACCCTCCGGGTCAACCCCGAAACCCCGGCCGGCTCCTTCGTCCTGGGCTACCAGCTCTACGGCAACCGCGGCGGCGAGGCCACCGTGTACGAGCCGGCCATCACCGTCACCGACCCGCCGCCCGCCGACCTCGCCGTCGGCGTGACCGCGCAGCCCCACCTGGGCATCCTGGTCCCCTACCTCACCTACACCCTGACCGCGCACAACACCGGTCCCGACGCGGTCACCTCCGCCACCGTCACCGCCACCCTGCCGCCCGGCGCCTCCGCCACCGGCCTCCCGGCCGGATGCACCACCGGCACCGGAACCGTGACCTGCACCTACGGGACCATCGCCAACGGGGCCGGCGCGGCCAAGTCCTTCCGCGTACCCCTGCACCTGTTCTCCCTGGGCCAGGTCACCGTCACCGGGACACGCACCGCCTCCACCCCGGCGGACCCGAACCCGGCCAACGACACCGACAGCGCCACCTGCACCGTCGTCTCCGTCCTTCTGGCGACCTGCCCGTAGCCCACCCGGGAGGTTCGTTGCACATGCCGTAGCGGCATGTGGTGTTGTCGTGGCACCACAGCACGAAAGGCTCCATCTGCGATGCATCTCCCCGTTACGCCGCCCCGCCAGGTCAAGATCGGTGCTGCTGCCGCTTTCGCCGGGACCACCCCGCGCGCTGTCCGCCACTACCACCAGATCGGTCTGCTGCCGGAACCCGAGCGGGGTGGGGACGGCCGCCGCCTCTACGGCTATGACGACATGGTCCGCCTGTTGTGGATCCGCAGAATGGCGGAGGCCGGTATCGGTCTGGACGATATGCGGGCTGCCTTCGGCGACTCCGCGGATGTCGGGGAGATCCTGGGCCGGCTGGAGGAATCCCTGGCCGTCCGGGAGAGCGAGATCAAGCGTCAGCGTGCGGCTGTCGCGCGTCTGCGGGCCGTGGGCAGCCCGCTGGGTCTGTTGTCCGAGGCGGTGACGGACCGGCTCGGTCATCTGCCTCCCGGTGCTTTGCGTGCCTCTGATCTGGAGGCTCTGCTGGTTACGGAGCGGATCTTCGGGCCGCTCGGCTCCGCCGTACAGGCCGGTGTGTACATCGTGCTGGCCACCCACCCCGGCCTGCGGGCCGAGCAGGACCGTCTCGACGAGGCCGAGGCCGCCCTCGACGACGGCGTCGACCCCCATGACCCGCGCGTCGAGGAACTCGCCGTACAGCAGTACGCCCATCACCGGGCCGTTGTGCAGGCCATGACGGCGGCCGGGCTGGATGCGGCCGATGACGAGCTTTTCGAGACCTATGATGCCGACCCGGCGGAGGAGGAGAGGGAGATGAGTGCTTTGGAGGCCATCACCAAGATGCCGTACGACTTCTCTCCTGCCCGGATGCGTTGTATGGAGCGCTTGGCGGAACTCGTCGGGCAGGACGACTGTGCGGACGGTTGATCGCCTGTGGCCGGCCCGCCGGGACAGCGGTGTCAGGCTCCGATTCCGATGGCGCTGACGTAGGCGTAGGCGGCGAAGTCGGAGTCGAGTTCGGAGATGACGTCGTCCCAGATGTCGTCGAGGGTGTCGAGGTCGTCGGCGGCCCAGGCTCTGATGGCGTCGTCCCAGATGTAGCGGGCCTGGATGGAGCGGTCGGAGAGGGGGCGGCGGTGCTTCTCGGGGACGGTGCTCTGGTCGACGGGGAAGATTTCCATCCGGCGGCCGTGGCCGTTGTTGTCGAGGATGCGTTTCAGTGCGCCGGAGCGGACGATGTTCCGGCGGCGTCTGTTCCTGTAGGCGGTGTCGACGGCTTCGCGTTTGGCTGCGGAGGGGGTGGTGCCGCGTTCCCAGGAGCGCAGCAGGCGGCGGGTGATGCCTTGGGCGGCGAGTTCGGTGCGGCCGGCGGGGCTGTCGAGGTAGCGGAGGCGGGCTTTGAGGCCGCGGGTGGTGGTGACGGGTGAGGTGATGCCTCCGGCGCGGGCGATGCGGTCGATCTCGGCGTGGAGGGCCTGGGCTCCGCGTACCCCTTGGGCGTTGTGTTTCTGCCATTCTCCCCACAGGTCGGATGCGCCGCTCACGCTTCATCCTTTCCGAGGGTGTAGGTGTATTTGGGTTTGACTTGGGAGAGTTCGCGGCCTTGTGCGAAAACTGACTGCCATTCACCGGCGATGTGCAGTTCGTCGGTTCCTGACATTTCCACGACGGTGAGTCCTGCCGTGTGTGCCCTGTGGGCCTTCATCCATAGGTTAGCAAAGGCCTGGGAGCGGATGATGTGCATCCAGTCGGGCCGGCGGATTTCCCGGTTCGCCGTCGATTCTCCGATGGTGGAGACGAACTTGGAGTACATGGCCTTGATGTATTCGAGCGTCAGGTCGTCGCCGGTTTCGATGGCGGTCTTCCGGGCGTCGGCGAGGGCCCGGCGCATTTTTTCCAGCAGTCCTTCGCTGGCTCCGGAGGTCCATGATTCGTGGATCACCGGCATCTCGCACAGGCCCTGCCGGGCGCAGCGCAGGAGGAGTCGGAGGGTGGGTTCGGTGATCCAGAGGGGTCCGGGTTCCTGGCGGGCGCCGAGGGGTGAGGGGAGGTCGGTGAGGGTCCAGTGGGGCGGGGTGATGCGGTGGACTCCGGCGCGTTTGGGGTCGTGTGCGGCGTCCTGCGAATGGGTGAGGCGGCCGATGGGGAGCCAGGTTTTGAGGGCTGCGAGGTAGGCGCCGTTGATGTCGAGGGTGGTGACGTCGAGGTGGATGTGTCCGGCGCGGGCGGCTTGGTGGAGTTCGGTGGAGCGCCATTTGGGGCGGCCTTCCCAGATCTGGTCGGCGCCTTTCTGGGAGCGCTTTTGCAGGATGTCCTGGGTCGGGGGGAATTCGGTGTGTTCGTAGCGGCCGCCGACGCGGGAGGCGGCGAACAGGGTCATGACGTCGGGGATGGCCCGTTTGACGAGTGCGGTGCGGGCGGTGTCGGGGTTTCCGTTCGCGGCGGTCAGGTGCTGGTCGACGGTGGTGCGGATGCGGTCGGTGAGGGGTCCGGCCGGTGGCGGGTGGTGGGGTACGGCGCGGGCGGGGGGCGGTACGGGGGCGGGGATCGGGGGCGGGGCAGTCGGATCCGCTGCCGTGGAAGACGGTGCGGGCGGGGTGGTGTCGGCCGGGGCGGGAGCGGCCTGGGCCACCGGGATGGCGGTCTGGGTTGTGGTGGCTGTGATCCGGTCGGCGGGGAGTGCGGCGGTGGCGTGGGTGGGGCCGGCGAGGAGGTCGAGGACCGGGATGTCCCAGTGGGCGGAGAGGGCGTCGACGTCGCTGAGGGTCCACGCGGTCTTCCCGCTCTGTTTGCGGCTGATCTGGAGCTGGCTGAGGCCGGTCCCGGCGCCGACGTCCGTCTGGCGCTCCCGTGTGAGCTGCATGATCGCGGCCACCGTGAGCCTGAGGGTGGCCTCCGTACTCATCACCATGGGGCAACCCTACCGGTGGGGTAGTCCGTATCTGCATGCGGAACTCTGTTTTTGAATGGCGCATGCTTCCGGTTCGGGTTTCCCGGGGGCTTCAGGCCAGGACGTTCACGGCCCTGGCGATGACGAGTCCCAGGATCATCAGGGAGAGAACGGACTGGACGGTCATGACGATTTTTGCCCAGGGGGCGAGCGGCATGACGTCGGTGGGGCTCAGCGCGGTGGAGTTGGTGAAGGCGAGGTAGAGGTAGTCGACGTAGCGGGGGCGCCAGTGCGGGGCGTTCAGTTCGGGGCTGAGCTGCTGGGGGAAGGCGAGTGCCGGGGTGGGGGGCATGTGGTGGGCGCGGGCGGCCGGTCCGCCGCTGTCGAGTTCGAAGTAGAGGAGTGAGAACGCGAGGACTGTGGAGATCCAGACGCTGCCGCCGACCAGGAGGAGAGCGTCGGCGGAGTTGGTTTCGGCTCCGCCGTGGATGATGTCGTCGATCAGCCGGGCGGTCGACCAGATGGCGCTGCCCGCGAGTACGACGACCAGGACGACGGCGACCGAGCGCAGGATGGCGGAGCGGCGGCTGATCCGGCCGGGGTCGCCCGAGACCAGGGCCACCAGCAGCAGGCCCTCGGCGAGAGGGAGTGCCCAGCGGGGGCCGAGGCGCAGGTCGTCGGGGAGCAGCAGGGTGAGTGCTGCGGAAGCAGCGACCGCCGCGGCCATCGGCCAGCGGCTCTCGGTGCGGGCGGCAGGCTCCGGGCGCGGCTCCGGTGTGTTTCTGCGGTGCGTGTCCGGCGAGTCCCGTCCGGTCACGGATGTTCCTTTCCCGGGTCCGGTGGCGGTTCAGGCCGCATGGCCGTGCCGGGCGTTGGGGATACTGCCGGCTGCGGTAGGTGCCGGGCTCATGTCCCACTCCTCCGGGGTGAAGACGGGCAGGGTGTCCTCTCCGGCAGTTTTCACGGCCCTGCCGGGCCGGGGGCCGGTGCGGGACGGCACGGCGCCGGAGCCCGGATCCACCGTAGACCGGAGTCGTCGGAGGCTGTGGCCGACACGCTTTTTGCGGCGGCTGCGGGTTCGGGGCCGTTCGGGGCCGTTTGCTGTCCGTGCGGCGGGCGGCGGTGGGCGGTCGGGCGGTGAGGGCGGCGGGCATCGGCCCGGTCCGCCACCGGAGCCTGAGGCCCGCGGCGCGGGGCGGGGCGGCGCGGGGCGGCCGCCGTCACACGACTGCAAGGAGACCGTCACACGAGGACCGGAATGCGCGGCCCGGCGGCGCTGGTTTCCCCGGTATGACGACAGGAATAGCGCTCAACGCGGCCGACGCCGGGAATCAGGTCGACGCCTGCGTGCAGCTGGGACACGAGGCCGCGGCCGCCGGGCTGCGGTCGGCCTGGTTCGGCCAGACCTTCGGTGCGGACTCGCCCCTGCTCGCGGCGATCGTCGGGCGGGAAGTGCCCGGCCTGCAGGTGGGAACGTCGGCGATCCCGGTTTTCGGCCGGCACCCGCTGCTCGTCTCCAGTCAGGCGCAGACCGCGCAGGCGGCGACGCACGGCCGCTACCATCTCGGGCTGGCGCTCGGTACCAAGTTCCTGACCGAGACGGGCTTCGGTATCCCGCATGAACGGCCCGTTGCGCGCCTGCGTGAGTTCCTCACCGCGCTGAGGCAGCTGACCGAGACGGGGACCGCCGACTTCCACGGCGAACTGCTCACCGCGACGACCCCGATCCCCGCGCGGGTGCCGGGTGCCGAGGGCGGTGTGCCGCTGCTCGTTGCCGCGATGGGTCCCCAGGCGCTGCGCGCCAGTGGTGAGCTGGCGGACGGGATCCTGCCCTTCCTGGCCGGTCCTCGGGCGCTGGGCGAGCACATCGTTCCTGCGGTCACCGCGGCGGCGGAGGCGGCAGGCCGGCCGGCGCCCCGGATCGTCGCCCTGGTCTACGGTGTGGTCACCGACGATGTCGACTCCGTGCGGGAGAAGGCCGCCGAGCAGCTTGCGTTCTACGAGCAGTTCCCGTCCTACGCACGGGCCATCGGGCTCTCCGGCGGCCGACGGGGCGTCGATGTGGCGGTGATCGGTGACGAGCGGACGGTCGCCGCGGAGGTGCGGCGTTACCGGGATGCCGGGGCGACGGAGGTGGTGTTCTCGGGGACGGACATCGCCGGGGAGTCCGACCGGCGCCGGACCTGGGCGCTGCTGGGGCAGCTGGCGGGCTGACGCGTCGGCGGGCGTGCTCCGGTTTCACGGGCCGCCGTGGTCCGCGGTCGCTGTCCGGCCGGCGGTACGGGTCCGGGCGGTGCCCGGTCGCGGTGGATCCGGCGCCGTCTGCCGGGCTCGTTCCTCCTCGTCGTACGTGTCGTAGGCGGCGGACTGCTGCTCCACCGAGAAGTCTTCGAACGCGCCTTCCGATTCGAGCTCGCGGAGCCGGTCCAGTGCCTCCGGCGCGGACGGCGAGGGGTGGGCCGCGAGGTGGGCCTTCGTCGTCTCCGGTCCGTGGCCGAGGAGGAGTTCGATGTCGATCGAGCACGCCGCGTCGAAGCCGGCTTCCCTTGGCGTTCCAGACGAGGAGGGCGTCGTCGAGGTCGCCGCTGTTGAACAGCTGGACGCAGCAGAGCTTCATCAGTTCGGTGTCGCCCCGCCCTGAGCGCGCCGTTCGCGTTCCGTGTGCTCGCCGAGGAGTCCGCGGATCTCGTCGAGGTGCGCGCGGGCGGGGCGGAGCCGAAGCGGCGCAGGCTCTCCTCGTCGTCCATCGGTGGTCTCACCTGGTCGTCCGGCACCGGCGGTGGCCCACGTCCCTCAAGGGCATCCGGTGCCGGAGGCCCGGCTCTGCGGCCGGGCCGGGCGTCGCGGGCCGGCCGTGATGTGAGACTTGCGGGATGGACATGGGGCGTGAGTCGCGGTGGGAGAAGGATGCAATGACGGTGGAGATTGTTTTCGCCCTGGTGACCGGCGTCGTGCTGGCCGCGGGTGTCTTCGCCGTTGCTGTGGCTCTCGTGTCGGCTTTCGGCGTCCCGGATCCGGTCAGGAAGGACGTGCTGGTGGGGGGTGCGCTGCTCGGGGCGGCGGCCGGGGTGTGGCGTCTGGTGCGGGTGCTGCGGCGGTTCGACCGGCAGCGGCGGTTGGGCCGCTGACCGCGGTCCTCGGGGGTGCGGTGTCAACCGCTCCGGACAGGGGGCGATGTACGGGTCCGGACGGCCTTCGTCACCGGCTCAACGGCGGGACCTTCTGCGGCGGTTCGCAGGAATCGGCACCCCCCATGGTTCACGGTGGCAGCACTACCGAGGGCCCGACGGACCCTGGCCGCGATGCACGGGTCCCGCCGCCGGGTGCCGGCACACACCGTACCGATCGTGCGGGCCCGGTCCGGCTGTCCGGCTGTCCGGGGGGCTGGTCTGCGGCCGGTGGTACCGGCGGCGCTCCGGAGTGCTCGGACGCGAGGCGCTCGATGTCGGCTGCCGGGCCTGTGGGGCCGGGCGTACTGTCCCGGCCGGGTGCCGGTGTCCGTGTCCGTGGGAGGGGTTGTGTGTTCCGGCTCCGGGGGCGGTATGGCGGGGTTCGACCGTGGCGCGAGGGCGGGGCGGGATGCTCGGGGTGTGTTGCGCCGGGCAGGGCCACGAGCCCTCGCGGGGCAGCACATCCGCCCGCCGGCACCCCATGTCCCCCGAGGGTACCGGCGGGCTCTTCGCTGCCCCGCCGGTTTTTCCGCCGGTCCTTCCGGGGCTCTGCTGTGTTTCGGGGCCGGGGACGGCGGCCGGGCGGGGTACGCCGGCAGGGGCCGGTGTACCCCGCCCGGGCGGAGGGTTCGCGGGGTTACTTCGGGTCGCGGTTGAACTGTGCGGTGGACCAGCGGTAGCCGAGGAGGATCAGGCCGGCGCACCAGGCGGTCGCGATCCATCCGTTGCTGCCGATCTCGGTGCCGAGGAGGAGGCCGCGGAGGGTTTCGATGGCGGGGGTGAAGGGCTGGTACTCGGCGATGGGGCGGAACCAGCCGGGCATGGTGTCGGAGGGGATGAAGGCGCTGGAGATCAGCGGGAGGAGGATGAGGGGCTGGGCGCTGTTGGCGGCTGCTTCGGCGTTGGGGCTGGCCATGCCGATGCCGACGGCGATCCAGGTGAAGGCGAGGGCGAAGAGGGCGAGGAGTCCGAAGGCGGCGAGCCATTCGACGGGGGTGGCTTCGGTGCGGAAGCCGATGGCGAAGGCGACGGCGCCGACGAGGACGACGCTGGCGATGCACTGCAGGACGCTGCCGATGACATGTCCGATGATGACGGAGCTGCGGTGGATGGCCATGGTGCGGAAGCGGGCGATGAGGCCTTCGCTCATGTCCATGGAGATGTAGACCGCAGCGCCGATGACGGTGCTGCCGATCGTCATGAGCAGGATGCCGGGGACGATGTAGGCGATGTAGTCGGAGCGGTCGGCGCCGCCGATGCCCTTGCTCATCACGTCGCCGAAGATGTAGACGAACAGCAGCAGCATCATGATCGGTGCGAGCAGCAGGTTCAGTGTCCCCGACGGGTAGCGGCGCGCGTGGAGCAGGTTGCGGCGGAGCATCGTGGTGGAGTCGCGGACGGCGAGGGAGAGGGCGCTCATCGGGCGTTCTCCTTGGGCTGGGTGGGGACGGTTGCGGGGGCGGTGAGGGCGAAGAAGACGTCGTCCAGGTCGGGGGTGTGGACGGTGAGTTCGTCGGCTTCGATGCCGGTGGAGTCGAGCCAGTCGAGGATGGAGCGGAGTTCGCGCTGGCTGCCGTCGCTGGGGATCTGGAGGGCGAGGGCTTCGTCGTCGCGGGCTGCTTCGCGCAGGGCGGCGGCGGCGTTCTTGTAGGTGGTGGGGTCGGTGAAGCGGAGGCGGACGTGTCCGCCGGGCACGAGGCGCTTGAGTTCGTCGGCGGTGCCCTCGGCGGCGATCCGGCCGTCGTTGAGGACGGCGATGCGGTCGGCGAGCTGGTCGGCCTCTTCGAGGTACTGGGTGGTGAGGAAGACGGTGACGCCGTCGGCGACGAGTCCGCGGATGATCTGCCACATGTTGTGGCGGCTGCGGGGGTCGAGGCCGGTGGTGGGTTCGTCGAGGAAGATGATCCGGGGGCTGCCGATGAGGGTCATGGCGATGTCGAGGCGGCGCTTCATGCCGCCGGAGTAGGTGGAGGCGGGCTTCTTGGCGGCTTCCACCAGGTCGAAGCGTTCCAGCAGGGCGGCGGTGATGCGCCGGCCCTCCTTTTTGGTGAGGTGGTGCAGGTCCGCCATGAGGAGCATGTTCTCCTCGCCGGTGATGAGGCCGTCGACGGCGGAGAACTGTCCGGTGACGCCGATGGCGGCGCGGACGGACTGGGCTTCGGCGGTGATGTCGTGGCCGGCGACGTGGGCCCGGCCGCCGTCCGCGGTGATGAGGGTGGAGAGGATCTTCACGGCGGTCGTCTTGCCCGCGCCATTGGGGCCGAGCAGTGCGAAGACGGAGCCTGCCGGGATGTGCAGATCGACGCCGTCGAGAACGGTTTTGTCGCCGTACGATTTGCGCAGGCCGACGGCCGACACACCGGCCGGCGGGGCGCCACCGCCACTCTTTCCGGACGTGGGCATGACAGACGAAGGCATGGAGCCCTCCCACTCGAGGCCTGGGGTAACTGGGGTTAAGTGAACCGGGGACGGCTCCCCGGGAGCCGGTGCCGGCGGGGGCGCGGGCCGCTGGTGGGCGGCCATCAGCGGCCCTTGCCGCCGGCGTCCGCGATGTCGCCGGCCAGCCGCTTGCGCGCCCGGCCGGGGACGTAGCCGCCTTCGGTGTAGTTCCGGGCGAAGGCCTCGGCGAACTCCACCGGGTCCTCCCCCACGACCGCGCCGACCGGGATTCCGTCGGCCGCGGCCTGCTCGAAGAGGTCGGCGAGGTCTTCGAACATCGACGCGTTGCTGTCGGCGTCCACCGGCACGAAGTGCATCAGATAGCGCTCGACCGCTTCGGCCGCCGCGCGGTGGCCGGCGGGGAGTTCCCCGATGCGCGCCCGGTAGGCGCGCCAGCGCTTCTTGGGCCCGATCACCTTGGCCATGAAGCCGCCCGTTTCCGTATCGGACATGACTGCCTGCCCTTCGCGGAGCTGTTCCTGTCGTTCCGTGAGGAAGCTCCACGTCCTCCAGAACCCTTCGGGGCACTCCTGTCACCGGATGTCCGGGGAGTGCGGTGTGCGCGGCGGCCCCTTCTGCCGAGGGGGTTTCCGCACCGGCGGGGCCGTGTGCTCCCCGGCCGTGCGGAGCGCCGCATCTCGCTAGTCGGCGTCGCTGACTACTGGTACACCGTAACACTGACTACCGGTACCTAGCAAGACGGAATAGCAGGTGGCGGGAGCACGTTCCCTCACCGGAGGAAGGCCTCGCCGCCGGCCCCCTTCTCGATGCGGTACGTGCGCAAGGCGCGGGCCTTCGCGAGCGCGCCGGTGTCTCCCGTGTGCTGCGCGGCCTCCCCGTACCAGTCGTGGACCGCGGCGGCGTGCGGGCGCCGGGCGGAGCGGAAATCGGCGAACCGGCGAACCGGCGGAATCCAGGTCGTACGCGTCGATGGGGAGCGCCGCGAGCCTCTGTGACCTGAGCAAGACGGCCCCCTCCTCTTCAGCGGTTCGGTCGTCCGGTGTCCCGGTGGCTTCCGGGCCCTTTTCCCGCAGGTCACCGTAGCTCTTCCGGTATTCGGCGGCGGAAATGCCGAGTCCGTCTGGATTCCGCCTCAAGTGTTTTTCGAGCCGGGCCCGGGCAGATGTTCCGGTCCGGGCTTATCCGCCCCCGCACCGCACGGGGTGAAACCCGTCCGCCGCCGGGCGGGCGGCTGTCCTGCCGGGCGGGACACACGGTGCCCGCCGGTGTGTTCGGTCCGGAATCCCTTGTGCGGGCCTTCTCCGGCCGATTACCTTGGCGTCGCAATGGCCTCCGGGTTGCCGGTAATTCACCGGACGAATTCCCCGGACTCTCTTTTCAGCCATTCGGACGATCCGTCCCGCCGCGGGGCAGCAGAGAAAGGAAGGGCCGGCTATGGAATTGTCACCGCAGGTTTCCCGGCGGTGCCCGGCGGACGGGGCTCCGGAATCCCGGGCCGTGTCCGCGGACGCACCGGATTCACTCGTGCAGGAGGTCGCGGCACTGTGGGCGGAGTATCTCGGTTCCCGTGAAGTCGGTGCGGACGACGACTTCTTCGCGCTCGGCGGCAATTCCCTGACCGGAATAAAGATCATCGAACGGGTGGCCCGGGACTACGGCGTCGAACTGTCCGTGCGGGGCTTCTATCTGGCGCAGACCCCGGCGCGGGTCGCCGGGCTGATACGGCAGCTGAGGGCGGCGGCGTGAGGCTGACGCCGGGCGGCGGGCGGGGTATCGACCCCGGGAGCGTCGACCTGTTCGACCTGGACCTCTACGCCTCCGGCGATCCGCACCCGGTCTGGGACGAGATGCGCGCGAAGGCCCCGCTGCACCACCAGGTCCTCCCCGACGGGCGGGAGTTCTGGTCGGTCACCCGCTACGACGACGTGTGCCGCGTGCTCGGCGACCACCGCGAGTTCACCTCGGAGCGCGGCACCGTGGTCACCCATCTCGGGGTGGACGACGTCGCGGCGGGCACGCTGATGACGTCCACCGATCCGCCCCGGCACACCGAGGTCCGCAGGCCGCTCGGCACCCGGCTCACCGCACGGGCGGTGAAGTCCTGGGAGGACAGGATCCGCGGGACGGTGGTGCGCTTCCTCGAACCGGCGCTCGACGGGGAGGTCTTCGACCTGGCCGAACAGGCGCTGCTCCTCCCGGCGATGGTCACGGGCCCGCTCCTCGGGATCCCGGAGAAGGACTGGGAGGAGCTCGTCCGGCTGACCGCGATGGTGACGGCCCCCTCGGACCCGCACTTCCGGCAGGGCAGCGAGGCCGCGACCCTGGCGATCTCCCACCACGAGCTGCTCGCCTACGTCAAGGAGTGGGCCGGCGCCCGGCGGGCGGACGGGCGGGAGGACGACAGCCTGCTCCACCACCTCATGAGCGTCCGCCCCGGGGGCATGCCGCTGACCGACGAGGAGATCGCCCTCGACGGGTACAGCATCCTGCTGGGCGCCAATGTGACGACGCCGCACACCGTCTCCGGCACGGTGCAGGCCCTCGCCGAGCGGCCCGAGCAGTTCGAGAAGGCCCGGGCGGACCCGTCGCTGATCCCGAACCTGGTGGAGGAGGGGCTGCGCTGGACGTCGGCGGCCTGCAACTTCATGCGGTACGCGGTGGACGACGTGGAGATCGCCGGGGGCACCGTGCCCGCCCGGGGGGCGGTCGTCGCCTGGATCGGGTCGGCCAACCGGGACGCGGCCCGGTTCCCCGACCCCCACCGGTTCGACATCACGCGCAGCGGCGCCAAGCGCCAGATCGCGTTCGGGTTCGGGCCGCACTTCTGCATCGGGGCGCCGCTGGCCCGGATGACCCTGCGGATCTTCTTCGAGGAGCTGACCCGGCGGTTCGGGTCGATCGGTCTCGCCGGTGAACCGCAGCACCTCCGGTCGTACTTCATCGCCGGGATGACGCACCTGCCCATCGTCGCCCAGAAACGAAGGACGCCATGACTTCCGCCGTCACCACCGCCACATCGCCGTGGTTCGTCCGGCCGCGGTCCGCGGACCACCGCGCGCAGCTGTTCTGCTTCCCCTACTCCGGGTCCGGGGCCTCGGCCTTCAGCGCCTGGCCGGCCGCGGTCGGCGGCGCCGAGGTCAGCCCGGTGCAGTTTCCCGGCCGGGAGAACCGGCTGGCGGCACCCCACTACGGCACCTACGAGAACCTCGCCGCGAGCCTGGCCGAAGAGCTGGTGCCGCGCCTGGACCGGCCGTTCGCGTTCTTCGGGCACTGCGCGGGCGCACTCGCCGCGTACGAGACCGCGGTCCGGCTCGCCGAGCGGGGGCTGCCCGGTCCCGCCCGGCTCTTCGTGTCCGGGCAGCCCGCGCCGCACGACGCCTCGCGGGACCGGATGCTGGCGATGACGGAGCCCGAACTCCGTGCCGAGCTGGAGTCGGTCGTGCGCGGCCGGGGCATCGAGCCGCGGCCCGACATGATCGACGTGGGCCTGGCCGTACTGCTGCGCGATCTCGCCGCCGCCGGCGAGTACCGGCGCCGGGAACCGGCCGCGGTGGGGTGTCCCGTGATCGTCCTGCACTGGCGGGACGACCCCGAGGTGAGCCCCGCGCAGCTGAGGGGGTGGAGCGCCTACTCGGATTCGGTCGAGTTCCGGGCGATCGACGGCGGACACCACGACTTCATGAGCGCGCCGGACGCTCTGCAGGAGCTGCTGGGTTCCTGGCACTGACCCGGACCCGCGGGCAGTGCACCGCGGCGGGGCAGGGTCCGGGCCCCGGGGGCCGCGGCGGCAGCGGTGTTCGCGGGCCGGCCGCGGGCGGCCCGCCCGCAGCCATGTCCGTTCTTCGAGGAACTGTTTGGGGAGGCCCTGGTGCAGGACACCGACGACTACCGGTCCGGCTCGCCACGCGTCGCCGGTGACGCACGGACACCGCACGACGGGGTGCAGGAGCCGCAGGACACCGCCCCTGAGCCCGTCGCCGTCGTCGGCCTGTCGTGCCGCCTGCCCGGAGCCCCGGACCCCCTCGCCTTCTGGCGGCTGCTGCGCGAGGGCCGGAGCGGAATCACCGCTCTGCCGGCATCCCGCCGGGAAGCGGCACCGGATCCCGGGGCGGCCGGCCCGGCCGCCCGGGGCGGTTTCCTCGGCGACATCGCCGGTTTCGACGCCGACTTCTTCGGCATCTCCCCGAACGAGGCCGCGATGACTGACCCCCAGCAGCGTCTGATGCTGGAGCTGGGCTGGGAGGCGCTGGAAGACGCCGGCATCGTCCCCGCGGACCTGGCCGGGACCCGTACCGGAGTCTTCGCGGCCGCGATCTGGGACGACTACGCGACCCGGCTCCACCGGCACGGAACCCGGCACCTCAGCCGCCACTCCGTCACCGGGCTGCACCGCGGCATCATCGCCAACCGGCTCTCCTACACCCTCGGCCTCAACGGCCCCAGTCTCACCGTCGATTCGGCCCAGTCCTCGTCGCTGGTGGCGGTGCACCTGGCAGCGGAGAGCCTGCGCTCCGGGGAGTGCACCCTCGCACTCGCGGGCGGGGTCAACCTCGTGGCCGCCCCCGCGAGCACCGTCGCCTCCACCCTGTTCGGCGGCCTGTCACCGGACGGACTGTGCCGGACGTTCGACGCCCGGGCCGGCGGCTACGTGCGCGGTGAGGGCGGCGCCTGCCTGGCCCTGAAGACCCTGTCCCGGGCGGTGGCGGACGGCGACCGGATCCACTGCCTGATCGACGGCAGCGCCGTCAACAACGACGGTGCCACGCCCGGTCTGACGGTGCCCGGCGCACGTACCCAGGAAGAGGTCGTCCGCCGGGCCCACGCACGCGCCGGGACCCGCCCCGGGGACGTCCAGTACGTCGAGCTCCACGGCACCGGGACTCGGGTGGGCGACCCCGTCGAGGCGGCGGCCCTGGGCGCGGCGCTCGGTGCCGGCCGCCCGGCCGGTGATCCGCTGCTCGTGGGGTCGGTGAAGACCAACGTCGGCCATCTGGAGGGCGCGGCGGGCGTCGTCGGCCTGCTGAAGACCATTCTCAGCATCCGCCACCGCGAGCTGCCGCCCAGCCTCAACTTCGAGACGCCCAGCCCCGCCATCGCCTTCGGGGAACTGCGGCTGCGGGTCCAGCAGGACCTCACGCCCTGGCCGCGGCCCGGCCGGCCGCTGGTCGCGGGCGTCAGTTCGTTCGGCATGGGCGGTACCAACTGCCATGTCGTCGTGCGCGAGTGGACGGGTGCCCGCGGGGAGAAGGACGCCGAAGGGGCCGTGGGGGGCGGGCCGGTGGTGGTGACGGACGGGACGCTGCCGTGGCCGCTGTCCGCGAAGACCCCGGCCGCACTGCGGGACCAGGCACGCCGCCTCCTGGACCACCTCGACCGCAACCCCGGGGCGGGTGCGGCCGAGACCGGCCACGCACTGGCAGCCGGACGCTCCGTCTTCGACCACCGGGCCGTCCTCACCGCAACCGGCCCCGACGGCTTCCGCACCGCGCTCCGCGCCCTGGCCGACGGCGAACCCTCACCCCACGCCGTCACCGGCACCGCCCCCGCCCGGACGGGCGGGACGGTGTTCGTCTTCCCGGGGCAGGGGTCGCAGTGGGCGGGCATGGGGGTACGGCTCATGGCCTCCAGCCCGGTGTTCGCCCGCAGCCTGGCCGACTGCACGGCGGCCCTGGAGCCGTACACCGGCTGGGACCTGATCGACGTCCTCCACGAGAGGCACGGCGCACCCGCGCTGGAGGGTGACGATGTGGTGCAGCCCGCGCTGTGGGCAGTGATGGTGTCCCTGGCCCGGCTCTGGGAGCACCTCGGGGTCGTCCCCGACGCGGTGGTGGGCCATTCGCAGGGCGAGATCGCCGCCGCCCATATCGCCGGGGTACTCACCCTGCAGGACGCCGCCCGCATCGTCGCCCTGCGCTCCCGCGCCCTCGCCGAAATCGCGGGAGAAGGCGGCATGGTCTCCCTGCCCCTCTCCCCCGCCGACACCGCACAACTGACACAGCGGTGGGAAGGCCGGCTGGCCGTCGCCACCGTCAACGGACCCTCCGCCACCGTCGTCGCCGGCGACCTCACCGCCGTCGGCGAACTCCTCACCCACTGCGAGAACGAGAACATCCGGGCGCGCCGGGTGCCGATCGACTACGCCTCGCACACCTCTCAGGTGCATCCGCTGCGCGGGCGTCTGCTGGAGGTTCTGGCGCCGGTGCGCCCGCGGGAGGCGGAGACGGCGTTCTACTCGACGGTGGGTGACCGCGCCAAGGGTGCGCTGAGCGACACCACGGTGATGGACGCGGCCTACTGGTACGACAACCTTGCTACGGCGGTGCATTTCGAGGGGGCGGTACGGGCCCTGCTGGACGACGGGCACACCCTGTTCGTCGAGGTCAGCCCCCACCCCGTCCTCACCCACCCGCTCCGGGAGTCCGCCGAACACCACACCAGCAGCACCAGCAGCACGGGCAGTACGGGCGGCGGGGCCCCGGCCACCATCACCGTCACCCCGACCCTGCGCCGCAACGACGACACCTGGCACCGCGTCCTCACCTCCCTCGCCACCACCCACACCCACACCCCCACCAACTGGAAACGCTTCTACCCCACCACCCCACCCACCCACCCCGACCTCCCCACCTACCCCTTCCAACGACAGCGCCACTGGGTCGATCTGCCCGGGGACGGCCCCGCCCCGGCAGACACAGACGCAGCCGCAGCCGCCGGTACGGGCGCCGGGCGGGCCGCGGAGACCGGGCCGGCTGCCGGGCCCGGGGCGCGGACGCCGCTCCTGGAGCGGCTGCGCAGCGCACCGCGTGCACGGCAGGAGCAGCTTCTGACCGACCGGATCCGCGCCGAGGCCGCGGCGGTCACCGGGCGGGCCGCCTGGCAGACGGTCGGCGGCGACCGTACGTTCCGGGACCTCGGCTTCGACTCCTTCGCCGCCGTGGAACTGCAGAACCGTCTCACCGGCCTCACCGGGCTGCCGCTGCCGTCGACGCTGCTCTTCGACCACCCCACCCCCGTGGCCGTGGCCCGCTTCCTGCTCGCCGGGCTCCTGGACTCGGGGCGGCCCGGTGCCGCGGCGGGCTCGTCCGCGCCGGCCGCGGCGGGTGCGGACGAGCCCGTCGCGATCGTGGGGATGGCCTGCCGCTACCCGGGGGACGTCTCAGGCCCGGAGGACCTGTGGCGCCTGGTCAGCGAAGGCACCGACGCCATCACGGGTTTCCCCGCCGACCGGGGCTGGGACACCGGCGGGCTCTTCGACCCGGATCCGGAGCGGCCCGGGACCTCGTACACCGACCGGGGCGGTTTCCTTTCCGGCGCGGGAGCGTTCGACCCCGCGTTCTTCGGGATCAGCCCGCGCGAAGCGACGGCGATGGACCCGCAGCAGCGGCTGCTGCTGGAAACCTCCTGGGAGGCCCTGGAGCGGGCGGGCATCGACCCGGCCGCCCTGCGCGGCAGCGCCACCGGTGTCTTCGTGGGCGCCATGACGCAGGAGTACGGTCCCCGTCTGCACGACGGCGCGGCCGGGCTCGACGGCTATCTGCTGACCGGGAACACCGCGAGCGTCGCCTCGGGCCGTATCGCGTACACCCTCGGTCTGCAGGGTCCGGCCGTGACGGTGGACACGGCCTGTTCCTCCTCCCTGGTCGCGGTGCACCAGGCGGCCGGGGCGCTGCGCGGCGGCGAGTGCGATCTCGCCCTCGCGGGCGGTGTCGCCGTCATGGCGGCGCCGGGCATGTTCGTGGAGTTCAGCCGGCAGCGCGGGCTTGCGGCGGACGGGCGGTGCAAGGCGTTCGCGGAGGCCGCGGACGGTACGGCCTGGGCGGAGGGGGTGGGCCTGCTGCTTCTGGAGCGGCTCTCCGACGCCCGGCGCAACGGGCACCGGGTGCTGGCCCTGGTGCGCGGGTCGGCCGTCAATCAGGACGGTGCCAGCAATGGTCTGACGGCTCCGAGCGGGCCGTCCCAGGAGCGGGTGATCCGGCAGGCCCTGGCCGGTGCGGGTCTGTCGGCGGGGGAGGTCGACGCCGTCGAGGCGCATGGGACCGGGACCGCTCTGGGGGATCCCATCGAGGCGCGGGCGCTGCTCGCCGTGTACGGCCGGGACCGGCCCGGGGACCGGCCGTTGTGGCTGGGGTCGCTGAAGTCCAACATCGGGCATGCGCAGGCCGCGGCGGGGGTGGGCGGGGTCATCAAGATGGTCATGGCGCTGCGGCACGGGGTGTTGCCGAAGACGCTGCATGTGGACCGGCCGTCGTCGCATGTGGACTGGTCGGCGGGTGCGGTGGAGCTGCTGACCGAGGCGCGGGGGTGGCCGGAGTGCGGCCGTCCGCGGCGGGCCGGTGTCTCGTCCTTCGGTATCAGCGGTACCAATGCCCATCTGATCGTCGAGGAGGCGCCCGCGGACGGGGGTGCGGGGGCAGTGGGGGGCGGGCCGGTGGTGGTGACGGACGGGACGCTGCCGTGGCCGCTGTCCGCGAAGACCCCGGGCGCGCTGCGGGACCAGGCACGCCGCCTTCTGGACCATCTCGACCGCAACCCCGGGGCGGGTGCGGCCGAGACCGGCCACGCACTGGCGGCCGGACGCTCCGTCTTCGACCACCGGGCCGTCCTCACCGCAACCGGCCCCGACGGCTTCCGCAGCGCGCTCCGTGCCCTGGCCGACGGCGAGCCGTCACCGCATGCCGTCACCGGCACCGCGCCTGCGCGGACGGGCGGGACGGTGTTCGTCTTCCCGGGGCAGGGGTCGCAGTGGGCGGGGATGGGGGTGGAGCTGATGCGTACGTCGCCGGTGTTCGCGCGTTGTCTGGCGGACTGCGGGGCGGCGCTGGAGCCGTACACCGGCTGGGATCTTCTGGATGTCCTCCGGGGGGTGCCGGGGGCGCCCGGCCTCGACCGGGTGGATGTGGTGCAGCCCGCGCTGTGGGCGGTGATGGTGTCCCTGGCCCGGCTCTGGGAGCACCTCGGGGTCGTTCCCGACGCGGTGGTGGGCCATTCGCAGGGCGAGATCGCCGCCGCCCATATCGCCGGAGTGCTGACCCTGGAGGACGCCGCCCGCATCGTCGCCCTGCGCTCCCGGGCCCTCGCCGGAATAGCCGGACACGGCGGCATGGTCTCCCTGCCCCTCTCCCCCGCCGACACCGCACAACTGACGAAACGGTGGGAAGGACGGCTGGCCGTCGCCACCGTCAACGGACCCTCCGCCACCGTCGTCGCGGGCGACCTCACCGCCGTCGGCGAACTCCTCGCCCACTGCGAGAGGGAGGATGTCCGGGCGCGGAGGATCCCGGTGGACTATGCCTCGCACTCCCCTCATATGGAGGCGCTGCGGGGCGAACTCCTGAGCCTGCTGGCGCCGGTGCGCCCGCGGGAGGCGGAGGTGGCGTTCTACTCGACGGTGGGTGACCGTGCCAAGGGTGCGATGAGCGACACGACGGTGATGGACGCGGCCTACTGGTACGAGAATCTGCGGACCACCGTGGCGTTCGAGGGGGCGGTACGGGCCCTGCTGGACGACGGGCACACCCTGTTCGTCGAGGTCAGCCCCCACCCGGTGCTCACCCACCCGCTGCAGGAGACCGCCGAACACCACACCAGCAGCACCAGCAGCACGGGCAGTACGGGCGGCGGGGCCCCGGCCACCGTCACCGTCACCCCGACCCTGCGCCGCAACGACGACACCTGGCACCGCGTCCTCACCTCCCTCGCCACCACCCACACCCACACCCCCACCGACTGGAAACGCTTCTACCCCACCACCCCACCCACCCACCCCGACCTCCCCACCTACCCCTTCCAACGACAGCACTACTGGATCCGGCAGAGCACCGCGGGCGATCCCCGCTCCCTGGGGCTGCACACCGCCGGGCACGGTCTGCTCGGTGCCGCGGTCGCCCTGGCCGACGGCGGGCAGCTGTTCACCGGCCGGCTGTCGGCGCACAGCCGTCCGTGGCTGGCCGACCATGCGGTCCACGGCACACCTTTGCTGCCCGGTACGGCGTTCGTGGAACTCGCCCTCCACGCGGGCCGGGTCACCGGCACGCCCCGGCTGGAGGACTTCACCCTCGAAGCGCCCCTGGTCGTCCCGGGCACCGGCGGCCGCCTGCTGCAGGTACACGTGGCGGCGGCCGACGGGGACGGCCGGCGGGCCCTCACCGTCCACTCCCGGCCCGACGGCGACACCGCCGGCCCGCCCTGGACCCGTCATGCCGCCGGCACCCTCGCCCCCGGGCCCGCCGCCGTACCGGACCTGGCGCCGTGGGCGGAACCCGCGGCCTGGCCGCCGGCCGGGGCCACCGTCCTGCCCGCCGGTGACCTCTACGACCGGCTCGCCGGCCGCGGCTACCACTACGGGCCCGCCTTCCAGGGCCTGACCGCCGCCTGGCGCCACGGCGACCACCTGTACGCCGAGATCGCCCTCCCCTCCGATGCCGCCGATGCCACCGGCGGCGACGGCAGCGGCGCCGAGTACGGGGTGCACCCCGCGCTCTTCGACGCCGCGCTCCACCCGCTCGTCGGCACCGGCCCCGAACAGGACCCGGACGGGGTGCTGCTGCCGTTCGCCTGGTCGGATGTGCAGCTTCACGCCGTGGGGGCCCGGGCGCTGCGCGTCCGGATCGGCCCGGCCGGTGCGGGGGCCCTGCGGCTGGAGCTGGCCGACCCCGCCGGGCAGCCGGTCGCCGAAGTCGCCTCCCTGGCGCTGCGGCCCATCAGCGCCGGGCAGTTGGCGAACGCCGCGGGCGGGAGCGGGGACGGCCGTCTCTTCCGCCTGGACTGGACGGCCGCACCCGACGCCGGGACGGCAATGCCGGGGCGGGTGGCGTTCCTCGGCGCCGCCGTTCCCCCGGCCCTGGCCGCCTCACTGCCCGAGGGCACCGCGGCCGAATGCCACCCGGGGCCGGCCGCGCTGCTCGCGGACCGTACGGCTCCCCTTCCCGGACTGGTGGTCGCCACCGGCCTGCTGGAGCGTGCCGGGGCGGCGGCCGGGGACGTTCCGCTCGCCGCGCGGGAGGCCGTCGGGTATGCCCTGGACCTGATCCGGTCCTGGGCGGCCGATGAGCGGACGGCGGGCAGCCGGCTGGTGTTCGTCACCGCGGGGGCCGTCGCGGTCCGGGCCGGCGCCGAGTCGCCGGACCCCGCCGCCGCAGCCGTCTGGGGCCTGATCCGTACCGCACAGACCGAACACCCGGGCCGCTTCGCCGTGATCGACCTGCCCCTGCCGGACTCGGACGTTTTCCCCGCCGCGCCGTTCCGCGCGGCACTGGCGCTGGCCGGCGGCGAACCGCAGAGCGCCGTCCGCGGGCACGGCCCGGGGGTGTACGTTCCCCGGCTGGTGCGGGAGACCCCGGCCGCAGGGGCCGCCGGGCGGGGGCCCGCCGCGGGCGGCACGGTTCTGATCACCGGCGGCACGGGTACCCTCGGCGCGCGGTTCGCCCGCCGGTACGCGGCGGCCGGGGCCGCTCATCTGCTGCTGGCCGGCCGGCGCGGCCCGGATGCTCCGGGCGCGCGGGAACTCGCCGCCGAACTGGCCGGGCTGGGGGCGAAGGTCACCGTCGCCGCCTGTGACACCGGTGACCGGGCCGCCCTGGCCGCGCTCCTGGCGTCCGTCCCCGCCGAACACCCCCTGACCTCCGTGGTGCACACCGCCGGTGTCCTGGACGACGGAACCGTCACCTCGCTGACGGCAGAGCAGGTCGAGCGCGTGTTCCGGCCCAAGGCCGACGCCGCCTGGCATCTGCACGAGCTCACCCTCGGGGCGGACCTCGCCGAATTCGTCCTCTTCTCCTCGGTGGCGGGCGTCGTGGGAACTCCGGGGCAGGGCAACTACGCCGCGGCGAACGTCTTCCTGGACGCGCTGGCCGGGCACCGCCGCGCCCTGGGGCTGCCGGCCACCTCCCTGGCCTGGGGACTGTGGGCCGCGGACAGCGGGATGACCGGCCATATGAGCGACGCGGACCGGGCCCGGATGGCCCGCCTCGGGATCACCCCCCTCCTCGCCGAGGAAGGGGCCGCGCTCTTCGAGACCGCCCGTGCCGCGGACACCGCCTGCCCGGTCCCGGCCGGGATCGACCCCGCGCTGCTCCGCCCGCACCAGGAGGCCGGAACGCTTCCCGCGGTGCTGCGGGGCCTGGTGCGCGCCCCGGTCCGCCGGGCCGCTGCGGCTGCGGCCGGCGGGGGTGCCACGTTCCTCGACCGCCTGGCGCGGCTCTCCGCCGAGGAGGCGGAGGACGCCGTCGCCGATCTCGTCCGTACCAGCGCAGCGCACGTCCTGGGCCATGCCACGGCCGACAGCATCGACTTCGACCAGGCGTTCAAGGACATCGGCTTCGACTCGCTGACCTCGGTCGAGCTGCGCAACCAGCTGGCGTCCTCGACCGGACTGCGGCTGACGTCCACCCTCGTCTTCGGCTATCCGACGCCGCGGGAGCTGTGCCGGTATCTGTCCGGACTGGTCCGCCCCGCCCCCGGCCCCGCCGCCGATGACGGTGTCGGTGACGGTGCCGAGGACGCGGCGATCCGGGAAGTGCTGCGGACCGTCCCGATCGGCGCGCTGCGCAGCGCGGGTGTCCTGGAGCTGGTGCTGGCGTGCGCCGGACCGGTACCGGACACCGGTACGGCAGCCGCGGAACCGGGCCCGGACACGGAAACCGGGGCGGGGGCGGGTGCGCTGGCCGCCCTGGACCTGGACGCACTCGTCGATCTGGCGCTGGACGAGAGGGGCAACTGACATGAACGGTTCCGCGGACCGTACGGCGGAGGGCGGGGAGCGGGTCCAGCAGGCGCTGCGTGCGCTGCTGGAGGAACGCGACCGTCTCCGCCGCAGGGTCGGTGCCCTGGAGGCCGGGCGCGGCGAGCCGGTCGCCGTGGTGGCCATGGCGTGCCGCTACCCGGGCGGGGTGTCCTCGCCCGAGGAGCTGTGGGACGTGGTCCGCGGCGGCCGGGACGTGGTGGACGTGTTCCCCGGGGACCGGGGGTGGCCGGACGTCTTCGACCCGGATCCCGACGCGCCGGGCCGCTCGTACGCGCGGCACGGCGGTTTCCTCCGGGACGCGGGCGCTTTCGACGCGGAGTTCTTCGGCATCAGTCCGCGTGAGGCTCTGGCGACCGATCCGCAGCAGCGGCTGCTGCTGGAGACGGCGTGGGAGGTGTTCGAGCGGGCGGGCATCGTTCCGGCCGAGGTCCGCGGGGCCGATGTCGGGGTGTTCTGCGGGGTGATGTTCCCCGAGTACGGGATGCGTTTCCTGGAGGCGCGGGGGAACGAGCTGGAGGGTTTCCTGCTGCAGGGCAGCGCGCCGAGCGTGGCCTCCGGGCGGGTGGCGTACGAGTTCGGGCTGACCGGTCCCGCGGTGACGGTGGACACGGCGTGCTCGTCGTCGCTGGTGTCCGTGCATCTGGCGATGCAGTCGCTGCGTTCGGGGGAATCGTCGCTGGCGCTGGCGGGCGGGGCGGCGCTGATGCCGACGCCCTGGGTGTTCCTGGAGTTCTCGCGGCAGCGGGGGCTGGCGGCGGACGGCCGGTGCAAGTCCTTCTCGGACGCGGCCGACGGGACGGGCTGGGCCGAGGGGGCGGGCGTGCTGCTCCTGGAGAAGCTGTCGGACGCCCGCCGCAACGGGCATCCGGTGCTGGCCGTCCTGCGGGGTTCGGCGGTGAACCAGGACGGGGCCAGCAATGGGCTGACCGCGCCCAACGGCCGGGCCCAGGAGCGGGTGATCCGCAGGGCGCTGGCGAACGCGGGGGTGTCCGCGTCCGAGGTGGACCTCCTGGAGGCGCACGGGACCGGGACGACGCTGGGCGATCCCATCGAGGCGGGGGCCCTGCTGGCGACCTACGGGCAGGGCCGGGCCGAGGGCAGGCCGCTGTGGCTGGGGTCGCTGAAGTCGAACATCGGGCACTCGATGGCCGCGGCGGGGGTGGGCGGGGTGATCAAGGCGGTGATGGCGATGCGGCACCGCTATCTGCCCAAGACCCTGCATGCCGGGGTGCCTTCGCGGCATGTGGACTGGTCGTCCGGTGCGGTCGAGCTGCTGGTGGAGGGGCGTGAGTGGGACCGGGCGGACGGCCCGCGGCGGGCCGCGGTGTCGTCGTTCGGTATCAGTGGCACCAATGCGCACGTCGTCCTGGAGGAGGCGCCGCACGAGGAGCCGGGGGACGGGAACGGGGAGCCGGGGGACGGGAACGGCACGGGGGTGCAGGTGTACGGGGGCGGTCCGGGTACGGGTGGTGTCGCCGGGGGTGTTGTGCCGTGGGTGCTGTCCGGCCGGAGTCCGGGCGCCCTGCGGCAGCAGGCGGCCGCGCTGCACGGCGCGGCCGCCGCCGACCCGGGGTTCGACCTCGCCGCCGCGGGCTGGTCGCTGGTGTCGGGCCGGACCCGGTTCGAGCACCGTGCGGTGGTCCTGGGGCACGGCCGGGACGAGCTGCTGAACGGCCTGGCGGCGCTCGCCGCCGGGGAGGAGTCCGCCGCGGTGGTCCACGGCAGGGCAGGGCCGCTCGGTGCGACGGTCTTCGTGTTCCCCGGGCAGGGGTCGCAGTGGGCCGGTATGGGCCGCGAGCTGTACGGGGCGTTCCCCGTCTTCGCGCGGAGTCTGGACGCGTGCGGGGCGGCGCTGGCCGAGTGGGTCGACTGGTCGCTGCTCGACGTGGTGCACGGGGTGGCGGGGGCACCGGGGCTGGACCGGGTGGACGTGGTGCAGCCCGTGCTGTTCTCGGTGATGGTGTCGCTGGCCGCCCTGTGGCGGTCCTGGGGTGTGGAACCGGATGCGGTGGTGGGGCACAGTCAGGGGGAGATAGCCGCCGCCTGTGTCTGCGGGGCGCTGTCCCTGCGCGATGCGGCCAAGGTCGTGGCGCTGCGCAGCCGGGCTCTGGTGGATCTGACCGGTCACGGCGCGATGGCGTCGGTCGCCCTGTCCGAGGACGCCGTTGCGGAGCGGATCGCCCCGTGGGGCGGGCGGGTGGGTGTCGCCGTCGTCAACGGGCCCCGTTCGGTGGTGGTGTCCGGGGATCCCGGCGCCGTCGACGAGTTCGTGGGGAAGCTGGAGGCCGAGGAGGTGGCGGCCCGGCGGATCAACGTCGGCTACGCGTCCCATTCGCCTCATGTGGCCCGGGTCCAATCCCGGGTGACCGAAGCGCTGTCCGATCTGAGCCCGGGTACGTCGGCGCTGCCCTTCTACTCGACGCTGTACGGCGAAGTCGTCGACACCGCGCGGCTGGACGGCGGCTACTGGTACCGCAATCTGCGGGAGAAGGTCGTCTTCGAGACGGCCGTGCGGCGGCTTGCCGGGGACGGTTTCCGGGTGTTCATCGAGATGAGTCCGCATCCGGTGCTGACCGTCCCGGTGCAGGAGATCACCGAGGACACCGAGGGCGTGGAGGGTGCGGTGGTCCTGTCGTCGGTGCGGCGGGACCGCGGGGAGGCGGAGGCCGTCCTCGGGTCGCTGGCGGCGCTGCACGTCCGGGGCGGGCAGGCCGCCTGGGAAGCCCTGTTCACCACGCGCCGGCGGGTGGATCTGCCGACGTACGCGTTCCAGCGGCGGCGCTACTGGCTGGACTCCGCCCGCCCGGGGGCGGTGCTGGACCTGCCGGCCGCGGAGCCGGAGGCGGGGGTGGGTGGCGGGGAGCTGCTCGCCCTGCCGGAGCTGATCAAAGGTCTCCCGGACGGCGAGGCGGCGGCGCTGGTCCTCGACCACGTCCTGAAGAAGGTCGCCGTCGTCCTGGGGCACTCGGCGGGCGAGATCCTCGACCCCGACCGGGAGTTCAGGGACGCCGGATTCGACTCGCTGCTCGCGGTGCAGCTCAGCAAGAGCCTGGCCGCGGTGACCGGACTGAAGCTGAAGCCGAATCTGGTGCTGCAGCACCCCACGCCGAGGCGGGTCGCCGGGCATCTGCTGGCCTCGATGACCGGTCACGGCCGGCGGTGAACCCCCCGGGTGTGCGGGAGGGCCGGATCCCGTGCACCGACCGGCCGGCGGGCGGCGAGCCCGCCGGCACCCCTGCCGTTCCGGCTCTGCCGAGAGGATGATCTCTGTGCGTTCCTTCGCCGCGTCGTCTGCGCAGGAAGGGTTGTGGCGGGCGCAGGAAATGTTTCCCGACACGCCGAACCATGCGCTGACCCTGTGGGACGTGGACGGTGTGCTCGATCCCGCGGTCATGGAATCCGCGTTCCTGCAGGTGATGGAGGAGGCGGAGGTCCTGCGTGTCACCTTCACCACCACCGGTGATGGTGGCGGGCTGCGCATGGTGCCCCGGGAGGTGGGGGACCTGCGGCCGTTCTTCCTGGACGTCGGCGCGGAGGACGATCCCGAGGGGGCGGCGCGCGAGGCTCTGGCCGGTGTGCTGCGGCAGCCCTTCGATACGGAGCGGGAGCTGCTGCTGCGGCTGGGGGTGATCCGGCTCGCGGCCGGCCGTTCGCTGCTGGTGATCGTCTATCACCATCTCGTATCGGACGGGTACGGCGTGTCCGGGCTGCTGTCGCGGCGTCTCGCCGAGGTGTACACGGCGCTGTCGCAGGGGGCGGAGGTGCCGGAGCCGGCGCATCCGTGGGACGCCGGGTCGTTTGCGGCCGGTGCGGAGGAGTACCGGGCGTCGGGGCGGTTGGACCGGGACAGGGCGTTCTGGCGCGGCTATCTGGCGGACGCGCCCGCGCCCGCGCGGGTACCGCGGGTCGCCCTGTCCGGGGCGGCGCGGGCCGCGCTCGGTGAACCGGCGGGCGGCGCCGACCGGTGGGGGGAGCTGGCCGGGGCCATCGGCATGGTGAGCCGGACCCTGACCGTGCCGCGGGCCGAGGCGGATGCGTGGACCGCGGCCGCACAATCGCTGGGGGTGTGGCTGTCGTCCCTGCTGACCGCGGCCACCGCGGTGTATCTGCGGCACCGCTGCGACCGTGAGGAGTTCCTGCTGTCGCTGGCCGTGGGCAACCGGTCGGGGGCGGCGAGCAGGACGCCCGGTCTTGCGGTGAACGTGGTGCCGGTGCGGGTACGGGTGCCGCTCGGGGCGGCGTTCGCGGAGATCGCGGAGGCGATCGGCGACGAGACGTACGAGATCTTCGACCACGCCGGCTGCCACTACTCGGAGATCCAGCGCGCGAGCGGGACGGCCCTGGGCGACCGCGGCAGCTTCGGCGCCGTCGTGAACGTCGTCGACTTCCCCCGCCGGCTCCGCTTCGCGGGCCGCCCGGCCCGGTTCCTGGCCGGGACGACCGGGACCTTCGAGGAACTGGCGATCGGCGTCTACACCGACGGAAGCGAGGACAGCGACCTGTACCTCCGGCTCGATGCCCCCGCGAGCCTGTACTCGCGCGCGGAACTGCGGTTCATCGGGGAGGATCTGCTCGCCCACATCCGGGCGGTCGTGGCCGCCGGTGACCGGCCGGTCGGTGCGCTGGACACGGCGGGCGGTGCGATACCGGAGCGGGAGCCGGCCGGCGGGGCGGAGCCGGCGGGGCTCACGGTTCCCGAGTTGTTCGCCCGGCAGGCGGCGCGGGCTCCCGACGCCGTTGCGGTGGTGTCCGGGGAGCGTGCGGTCTCCTACCGGGAGCTGGACGAGCTCTCCAGCCGGCTGGCCGGGGCGCTCGCGCGGCGGGGGGTGGGGCGCGAGACGGTCGTCGCGGTGGCGCTGCCCCGGTCGGCCGAACTGGTCGTGGCCCTGCTGGGTGTGGTGAAGGCGGGCGGGGCCTGGCTTCCGGTCGACCCGGGGACGGGGGCGGAGCGGATCGCTGCGGTGGCCGCCGACGCCGCGGTGAGCGCCGTACTGACCGATGCGGCGACCGCCGGGCGGCTCGGGGACGCGCTGGGCGTGCCGGCGCTGGTCCTCGCCGATCTGCTGTCCGGCCCCGGCGGCCCGGATACTGCCGGTGGTGACGCGGCGGCCGGGGGCCGGGGGTACCGGGACGGTCTGTTCGCCGTGGTGTACGGGGAGGGGCGGGACGGGGCGGTCACCGGGGTCGCCGTGACGCACCGGAACATGGAGCGGCTCGCCTCGGACCGGGCCTTCCGGGAGGGCGGTCACGGTACGGCGGGGTGGTGCGCGCCGCCCGGCGGGGACGCGGTGGCGCTGGATGTGTGGGTTCCGCTGCTGAACGGCGGCCGGGTGGTCGTTGCGCCCGAGGGGGAGCCGGATTTCGGGGCGCTCGTGGCGCAGGGTGTGGCGCGGCTGCGGCTGCCTGCGGATGTGTTCTCGGCGGTCGCGGCCGAACGGCCGGGGGTGCTCGCGGGGTTGCGGGAGGTGTGGACCGGTGGCGACCGGGTGTCCGGGGCGGCGGTACGGCGGGTACGGGAGGCGTGCCCCGGGCTGGTGGTGGTGTGCGGCCGGGGTCCGGCGGAGACGGCCGGGTTCGCCGTCGTGGACCGGTGGGCGGCCGGCGGGGATGTGGTGGGCCGGCCGGCGGACCGTACGGTCTTCCATGTGCTGGGGCCGGGGCTGGCGCCGGTCCCCGTGGGGGTGAGCGGGGAGCTGTATGTGGCGGGGCCGGGGGTGGGGCGCGGCTTTCCGGGGCGTCCGGGGGCGACCGCGGAGCGGTTCGTGGCCTGCCCGTCCGGTCCGGCGGGCGGGCTGATGTACCGGACCGGGGAGCGGGTGCGGTGGGCGGACGGCGGTGTCCTGGAGTATGTGGGCCGGGCCGGGGAGACGGTGGAGGTACGGGGCGCGGAGGTCGAGCCGGCCGGGGTGGAGGAGGTGCTGTCCGGGCATCCCGGGGTGGCGCGGGCGGTGGTGTCCGTGCGGAGGGACGGTTCGGGGCAGGGGCGGCTGGTGGCCTATGTGGTTCCGGCGGGCGGTCCTTCGGCGGGTGGTCCTTCGGCCGGGGAGCTGGGCCGGTTCGTTTCGGAGCGGCTGCCGGAGATCCTGGTGCCGCCGGTGTTCGTGGTGCTGGAGCGGCTGCCGCTGACGCCGGGCGGGCGGGTGGACCGGGGGGCGCTGCCGGAACCGGAGTTCGGGGAGGGGGGGTACCGGGCTCCGCGTGACCGTACCGAGCGGGTGCTGGCCGGGGCGTTCGCCGAGGTGCTGGAGCTGGGCCGGGGGGTGGGGATCGACGAGGACTTCTTCGATCTCGGCGGGAACTCGCTGCGGGCGATCAGGCTGGTCGGGCTGATCCGGAGCGGGCTGGAGCAGGAGGTGTCCATCCGGACGCTGTTCGCGGTGCGTACCGTCGCGGGTCTGTCCGGGATGTGGCAGGACCTGGGCCGGTCCGCCAGGCCGGCGCTGCGCAGGAGGACGAGGGAGGGCGAAGTCCTCTGAGATGCGGCCCGCCCGCCCGTGCCGTGGCTGCCGGAGCCTTCCGGGCCGTGGTGCGGGCTGCGGGCTGCGGGCTGCGGGCTGCGGGCTGCGGGCTGCGGGCTGCGGGCTGCGGGCTGCGGCGGCGAACCCTCCCGGGGCGGGGCCGGTTGCGGTGCCCGCGGGGGGTGTTCCGCCCGCTTCCCCTCTCCCTTTCCGGTGGGATCGCCGGTGGCCCACCGCACGCGGGTGCGGTGGGCCGTCCCGGGTGTCGGCGCGGTCATCCGCAGGCAGCCGTTCTCCGTGGTGCTCTCGTCGACGGCCGGCTGCGCCGTCAGTGCGTCCATGGGGCCCGGTGTCCGGTACGCGCCGTCCTGGTGCCACCGCACGGGCTGTCCGTCGTACGGGGCTTGCAGATGCGGTGGGCGGGAGCAGGCCGTTCACGGCCGGGGAGGACGCCGCGGTATCCAGGGCCGGTGACGGGAGACCGGCGGGGCACGGAGGGCGTCATCCGGATCAGCGGGAGTGGAAATACCCGGGATATGGATCCGGATGGCTTCGCATCGGGCAATCGACTTTGGTCCGCACGTCGTCAGAAAGTTCCTGTGGCACCGTGTTGCGTATGCCGGACGATCCCGCTGGGCGTGTTCCGGCGCGGTGCGGCCCATTTTTTCGGGGATGTTTCGTCGTCCCGTCGACGGGACGGCGGTGCGGGCGGCGGCGTTTGCCGGTTATTCTCCGGATTCCTCGCCGCGGTCGGGCCTGGGGGTGTTTCCCGGCGTTACGTCCATTCCGCCGCGGACGGCCGGTCCAAACATCCGGGGCCGGAAGGCTGTTGTTTACCGGGCTCCGGTGGGCCGTATCTGCGGGCCGTCCCGGATACGGCTGCGATCCGGTTTTCCGCCGCCGGCTTCCGGATAGACTCGATTCCGTGACGCAGGGGGCGGGGACGAGTTCATGAACTCGTACGTCTTCTCCCTGCCTGGCGGGCGGTGAAATCGCTTTTGCCGTCCGGACGACTTCGACGAAGTGGGGCGAGTACGCTGACTGAGTTGGAACAGCTGGTGCACGGCGTGCCCGATCCGGTCGTGCGCGAATTCCTGTTGATGGCCGACGACAGCATTGTCGCGGTGCTCCCCTTCACGCTGGCCATCGCCGCACGTCTGGGGGTGGCCGACGCCTGTGCGCCGGAGGGATCGGCGCCCGGGGAACTCGCGGCCGCCGTCGGCTTCGCCGCGGAGCCGCTCACGAGTCTGCTGAACGCCCTGACCGGGGCGGGCTTCTTCACCCGGGACGAACACGGGCGTTTCGCCCCGACGGAGCTGGGTGAGGTGCTCAAGGCCGGTTCGGCCCTGTCGATGCGGGCCACGCTCTCCAACCTGGATTCCTGCCGGGCCTGGCTGCGGGCGGCCGACGCCGCCGCGCAGCTGCGGCCGCTCCCGGCGGCCGCGGGCGAGTCCTTCTTCACGGACCAGGACACCAGGACCACGACCGATGCGGCGTTCAACACCCGGATGAAGGAACGGGCCCGGCGGCTGTACGGCTCGCTGGCCGAACTGCCGGTGTGGGACGGGGCGCACACGGTCATGGACATCGGCGGCGGTACGGGCACGGTGCTGGCGGCGATCCTCACGGCCCGGCCGCAGTTGCGCGGGGTGCTGTTCGACCGCCGTTCGGTGATCGACCTCGCGGCCGTCGACTCCCCGCTCGACCCGGTCCGGGACCGGTGCACGCTGGTGGCCGGCGACTTCTTCGACGGGCTTCCCGGTGGTGCGGACGTCCAGGTGCTGGGCAGTGTGCTGCACGACTGGGACGACGAGAAGGCGGCGGGCATCCTGCGCGCCGGAGTCCGGGCCCTCGCCCCCGGCGGCCGGATCCTGGTCTGCGAACTCGTCGTTCCCGAAACCGCCGAACCGCATCCGGCGCGCTGGAGCGACCTCGGCATGCTGGTCCTCCTCGGCGGCCGGGAGCGCACACTGCCGGAGTTCGACACGGTGTTCGCCGCCGCGGGCCTGGTCCGGACCCGGGTGCTGCCCGTCGGGGAGTCGGGTTTCAGCCTCATCGAGACGAGGCCGGCCGGGCCGGTCCCGGCGGGCGCCTGACGGCCGGTCCGGACGGTTCCGCCGTCGAGCGTCATCCGTTGGCAGGCGCCATCGGTACATCGAGCAGCGCCCGGGTGCGTCCGCAGCATCCGCTCCGTTGCCGGCCCAGGAGTGGACATGCTCTCGCTGAAAGACGCCCTGGTGGTCGGCACCGGTGTGGTGGGAACCTCGGTCGGGCTGGCCCTGCGGGCCCACGGGGTGAGGGTGTATCTGAGGGATGCGGACCCGGCCGCGGCCAAGATCGCGTCCTGTCTCGGCGCCGGCACCGCGGCGGACCCGCCGGGCGCCGTCGACCTGGCCGTGGTGGCCGTCCCGCCGGCGCTGGTGCCCGGTGTCCTGGTACGCCTGCAGGGCGAGGGCGCGGCGCGGCACTACACCGATGTCGCCAGTGTCCGGGCCAGGCCGCAGCAGGAGGCCGCCGCGCTGGCCTGCGACAGCGCCCGCTACGTCGGCGGGCATCCGATGGCGGGCAGTGAGCGCAGCGGGCCGCTCGCCGCGCGGGCGGATCTCTTCGACCGCTGCAACTGGGTGCTGACCCCGACGGCCGACACCCGTACCGACACGTTGAACGCCGCCCTCGAACTCGTGGCGATATGCGGGGCGGTGCCCGTCCTGATGGAGGCCGACGCCCACGACCGGGCGGTCGGCCTCGTCTCGCACGCCCCGCATCTGATGGCGAGTCTGGTCGCCGCCCTGCTGGAACGGGGCGAGGAGCGCATGGTGAGCCTGGCGGGTCCGGGCGTGCGCGATCTGACCCGTACCGCGGCCGGGGATCCGGATCTGTGGGTCGATGTGCTCGGTGCGAATGCGCTGGTGGTGGCCGATCTGCTCGAAGAGCTGTCGGAGGGGTTGGAGGACGCCGTGGCGGGGCTGCGGGCCATGGGGGCCGCCGACGAGGACAAGCGCAGCAGTGGTGCGCGGGTGGTGGGGGATCTGCTGCGGCGCGGCCGGGCGGGGCGGGCCAGGATCCCGGCCGGGCCCGGTGCCGTGCCGAAGCGGTACGAGGAGGTGACGGTCGTGATCGGCGGCCGGCCGGGGGAACTGGCCCGGCTCTTCACCGATGCCTCCCGTGCCGGTGCCGATGTGGAGGACGTCCGCCTGGAGCATGCGGCGGGGCGGCCGGGCGGTCTGGTCCGGCTCAGTGTGCCCGGGGACCGGCGCGAGGTGCTGATGACGGCCCTGCACAACGGCGGGTGGCGGCACCGCTAGGGAATTTCTTCCGGATCGGGCCGGATCGGTGGGCGGGGGTACGCCCCCCGGGGCTGCGGGCGCCCGGGCCCCGTGGACCGGGGCGCCCGCGGCCGCGGGGTTACCGGTGCGGGGCCGAGAGGGCCGGTGTGCCGGGTGCGGTGGCGGGGCGGACGAGTCCGGGGCCGGTGTCGGCGAGGGTGCCCAGGCCCGCGAGGGCCATGGTGTCGGTGAGTTCGGCGAGCAGGATGTTCAGTACGTCCGTCACTCCCCGGCTGCCGTCGGCGGCGAGGCCGTGCAGGACCGGGCGGCCGACGAGGACCGCGTCGGCGCCGAGGGCGAGCGCGGCCAGGACGTCCCGGCCGCGGCGTACTCCCCCGTCGAGGAGGACGGGGATGCGCCCGGCCACCGCCGTCACGATCTCCGGCAGGACGTCGACGGTGGCGGGCACGCCGTCGAGCTGCCGCCCGCCGTGGTTGGACACGATGATGCCGTCCGCCCCCGCGCGGACGGCGCGTACCGCGTCGCTGTCGGTGAGGATGCCCTTGAGCAGGAGCGGCAGCGCGCTGACCGAGCGAAGCCAGTCCACGACCGTCCAGTCGAGTGCGGGGGCGAATTCGGCCCTGGCGTGTGCGGCCGGTACCGCGAAGTCGTGTCCGCCGAGGTTGGCGGGGGCGATTCCGTCGGGGAGGCGGAAGCCGTTGCGCAGGTCCCGCAGCCGGCGTCCCATATGGGGGGTGTCGACGGTCAGGACGAGTGCTTCGAAGCCGGTTTCCTCCGCGCGCTCGATGAGGCGCCGGGTGGTCGAGCGGTCGCGCAGGCAGTAGACCTGGAGCCAGAGGGGGCCGCCGCCGGCGGTGGCGAGTTCTCCGAGGTCGCGCCCGGCGAAGGTGCTGATCACGACCGGTATGCGGGCGGCTGCCGCGGTGCCCTGGACGGTGGCGAGTTCGCCCAGGGGGTGGGCGAGGGTCTGGTAGCCCAGCGGGGCGATCGCCACCGGGGCGTCCCAGGAGCGGCCCAGGACGGTGGCGGTGGTGTCGGGGGTGGCGGCCGTGCCGCGCAGGACCCGTGGCCGCAGCAGCAGCCGTTCGAAGGCCTCGGTGTTGGCCGCGAGGGTCCGTTCCTCGCCCGCGCCGCCTTCAAAGAAGTCCCATACGGCGGGTTCGAGGCGGGATCTCGCGGCTTCCGCGAAGTCGGCGAGGGTCAGTCTCAGCGGGTCGGGCCCGGTGGCCGGAGGCGGGGGGTGGTGTGCGGGGCGGGCTGCGGGGGGTGTGTCAGGCATGGCCGGCCGGTTTGCTGGTCTGCCGGCGGTCCACGGCCTCGTAGAGGGCCTTGATGTTGTTGCTGCCGAAGGTGTGGGCGCCCCGGCGGTCGATCAGTTCGTAGAAGAGGGTGCCCCGGCGGTGCTGTGATTCGGTGAAGATCTGGAGCATGACGCCGGTGTGGTCGCGGTCGGCGAGGACGCCGAGTCCGCGCAGTTCCTCCACCGGGACGCCGATCGGGCCGAGGCGTGGTCCCAGCCGGTCGTAGTAGCCGGACGGTGTGGTCAAAAACCGTACGCCCCGCTCGGCGCTGCGGGGTACGGCGGTCAGGATGTCGCCGGTCAGGAAGGCGATGTGCTGGACTCCGGCGCCGTCGTGGGTGGCGATGAACCGGTCGATCTGGCCGGGGGCGCGGGTGATGTCGGGTTCGATGAGGGTGAGGGTGAGCCGGCCGGAGTCGCTCTGGACGACGGTGGAGTCCATGGCCTGGGAGCCGACGACGATCTGCTCCTCGTAGATCTGGTGGAGGCCGAAGACGTTCTCGTAGGTGTGGACGGTCTCCTTGAGGGTGCCGGCGGGCACGCAGACGGCGAGGTGGTCGATCGCGGTGAACAGCCCGGGGGCGGGGCGGGTCCGGGCGGTCTCCTCGATGAGCGGGGCGAAGGGGCCGCCGGGCCGTTCCCGGGAGACGAAGCGGTGTTCCACGTCGCCGAAGCCGCTCACCGAGGCGAACACGGTCCGGGCTCCCGGGGGGCCGAGGATCTCGGGCGGGGCGACGGGGGCGGCTCCCCGCTCGACGGCCTGGGCGAACGCGGCCTGGGCGTCGTCGACGCGCAGGCCGATCACGCCGACGCCGTCCCCGTGCCGCTCCACGTACTCGGCGGCGCGGTGGCCGGCGCTGGTGGCCGAGGTGACCAGCAGGGTGATGTCGTGCTGGCGCAGCAGCACCGACTCGCAGCCCTGGAGTCCCGTACGGGCTCCGCCGCGGCCGGCGAGGGTGAAGCCGAACAGGTCGCGCAGCCCGAGGGCTGCTTCTTCCGCGTTCTCGGCGAAGAACTCGATGTGATCTATGGACTGTATTTCCACACGCCACCTCCAGGGGGTGCGCACTCGGCCGGGCTCAGCGGCGGGGTTATGCCGCGGCAACTTCGGACTCCACGAAGTCGGACAGCCGTCGGAGTCCCTCTTCCACGTCGTCGTGGGTGAGGTAGCTGGCCGACAGCCGGATGGTGTGATCACCTCCGCCCTCCGGATGGAAGTAGGACATCGGGGTCCAGATGACTCCGAAGTCGCGGGCGGACCGGCCCAGTGCGTCGTCGTCGGCGCGGAAGGGCACGTTCAGGGTCAGGAAGAAGCCCCCGGCGGGTGCGTTCCAGCTCACCCGGAGCCGGGTGCGGCGTTCGGCGGGGAAGGCGTGTTCCAGGGTCCGCAGGGTGTGCCGCAGGGTGTTTCCGTAGTGGGCGGCGGCCTGTTTGCTGTGTTCGGTGAGCCGGCCGCCGGCGGCCAGCAGGGCGCCCGCGACGACCGCCTGGCTGAGGGGGGAGGTGTTCACGGTGACCATGCTTTTGATCTTGGCGAGTTCGGTGGCGAGCAGTCCGGTGGTGCCGTCGGCCCGCAGGACCGTCTGGTCGGCGACGGCGTAGCCCACGCGGGCGCCGGGGAAGAGGGATTTGGCGTAGGAGCCCAGGTGGATGACGCGCCGGTCGCGGTCGATGGCTTTGAGCGTTGGCAGTCGGGGGCCGGGGCTGACCAGCCGGTAGGGGCTGTCCTCCAGGACGAGGAGGTCGAGCCGGGCGGCCAGGGCCAGCAGTTCGTGCCGGGTCTCCAGCGGCATGGTGGTGCCGGAGGGGTTGGAGTGGTCGGGGATGGTGTACAGGGCGCGGGGTCTGCGGCCGCGGCGGCGCTGTTCGAGGACGGCGGCCTCCAGGTCGGCGCAGTCCAGTCCGTCCTGCCGTTCCCTGACGGCGACGGGTTCGGTGTCCAGGAGCCGTGCGGCTCCGGCGATTCCCACGTAGCAGGGGCTGGAGACCATCAGGACGTCGTCGGGGCCGGTGATGAGGGCGCGCAGGGCCAGGAACATCGCTTCCTGGCAGCCGACGGTGATGACGACGGATTCGGCCGGGACGTCGATGCCTTCGTCGGCGCGGAGCGAGTCGGCGACGAGTTCGCGGATCAGTCCGGCGGAGGGGCCGTACTGGAACAGGGTGCTGCGGATGCGGGCGGGGGTGTGTCCCTGGTCGGTGAGGTGGTCGAGGTAGCGGCGGAGGTGGGTGAAGACCTCCTCGGTGTCGAAGAGTTCCTCGTACGGCCGTCCCGGGGCGAAGGAGATCGCTTCGGGATGGTCCAGGGTGATTTCGTTGAGGAAGTTCATCGTGTCCATCACCGGGTCCGCGACGCCGGGGTGGAGGTCCCCGGGGCGCAGGACCACTCCCCCGCCCGGGTGGGCGGGGGGTCTCGTTGCGCGGCGGGCAGGGCTCATCGCGGTCGCCTTCCGGAGTGTCGCTGGTTCGGTGCCCCCGGAACACGCTGCGGTCGGGGGTGGGGGGCGGGGCCGTCGCCGCCGCCCCGGGGGAATGCGCCGGGCGGTGTGCGCGACCCGGTGTCGGGGCCGCGGTCGGTCCGGGGAGCCGTCCCGGGCCCCGGGATGCCCGGCGCCCGGGATGCGTGAGCGCTCCCTGCCCGGCGTCCGGGCCGGGGGTCCGGCAGGCCGGCGGTTCGTCTGCGCAGCCTGGCGGCCGGCTGTGTGCGACGGTTCGGGCGCGGCATCAGTCCGGCGCAGGGCCCGGGCGTTTGCCGGTGGATTCCCTCTCGATCAGGTGGAGAATTTCCTGGGCGCAATCCACCAGATACATGTGATCACCGGGGAATTCTGTATAGCTGAACTCTTCCGTCGTTGCCTTCTTCCATTCCCTTGCCTGATCCGGTCCGACCAGGCCGTCGGAGTCGCCGCGGATCGAGCAGATCGGGACTTGCAACGGTTCTCCGGTGCTCGGAAGGTAGTTCTCGTGCATTTCGCAATCGGCCTGCAGGGTGGGGAGGATGAGCTCGCGCATCTCAGGATGGTCCAGGGCCTCGTGCCTGAAGCCTGCGAACTCCTCGACCCGGGCGAGAAACTCGTCGCCCGAAAGTCCGGTGGCCCGTCTCTCCCGCTGTGTCCACGGGCCGGGTGAACCGCTGACGAACAGCCGCTCCACATGTATGCCGCGGGCGCTCAGCAGGGGTGCCAGTTCGTAGGCGAGGACCGCGCCCAGGCTGTGTCCGAATATCATGGTCCGCGCCCGGTCGCCGAGGTCCGCGACGATGTCGTCGACCGAATTCTCAACCGCTTCTGCGACGTTCCGGTACGGTGTCTCCAGAATCCGCCGTTCCCTCCCCGGCAGCTCGACCGGGACGATCCGCCACCGGCCGGCGGACAGTCTCCGCCACGGGTGGAAGAACGACGGTCCCGCGCCTGCGAACGGCAGGCACAGCAGCGTGTCCGGGACCCCGTCCTTCGCGGAGTTGCCCGATTCCTTCACGTCGTCCGCCTCCTGTCGTCCGTACGCCGCCGCCGGGCGGTCACGCCGCCAGCTTCCGGGTGATGATCTTCATGATGTGTCGCACCGATTCCGGCATGTGCAGGTCGTGGTGTGTGGCGTCCACGTCGTGCTCTTCGAGCGAACCGAGGACGAACGCCCGCCAGTCGGGGCCCCACGATTTCTCCTTGTCCTTCGTTGCATTGAAGAACAGCAGGTCACCGCGGAAGACCGGTGATTCGAACAGGGCCATTTTGTTGAGGTTGCTGGAGCCCACCCTCGAAATCCTGTCCAGGAAGGCGTCCATTTTCTCGGTGTTCATGAACTGGCCGAAGACTCCTTCGATGTCTCCGCGGTAGAGCTCCTTCGTCCGGCCGGCTACCTCCGGCAGCCTGAATCCGCTGCCGGCACACGCCGGCTGGGAGTCCAGTACGGCCAGGAGGGCGACTTCGTGCCCGCGGCGGTCGAGCGCCTCCGCGACGGCGTGCGCCAGCGGGCCGCCGTAGGACCAGCCGATCAGGCTGAAGGGCCCTTCGGGCTGGATCTCGATTATCCGGTTGAGGTAGTCCTCGACCATGTCCTCCACCGATTCCGCCAGTGGGTCCGTGCCGTTGAAGCCACGGGACTGGAGGCAGTAGGCAGGCCGGTCCAGGTGGGGCGCGAAGGTGAAGTAGGCCCAGCCGAAGCCTCCGCCGCCGTGGAAGAACCACACCGGTGGCTTCCCCGTACCGGGATCGCGGTTCAGTGGCAGAAGGACCTCGAACGCGTCACCGTGGTCGCCGGGTGCACTGCCGGTGAGCACCAGCGCGGCGAGCTCGGCAACGGTGGGGAACTGGACGATCGTCCTCAGGGGCATGTCGAGGTTGAAGTGCTTGCGGATTCTCGCGCTGAGCCGGGTGGCCAGAAGCGAATGGCCACCGAGCGCGAAGAAGTCGTCGTCGATACCGACCTTCTCCACGCCGAGCAGCTCACCGAAGAAGGAGCAGAGCATCTCTTCGTGGGAGTTGCGCGGTCCTCCGCCACGCGCGGCGGCCGTCTGCTCGACCGGCAGTGCACGCCGGTCGAGCTTGCCCGCCGGGGTCAACGGAAGCTCTGACAGCGGCACGATGACCGCGGGGACCATGTAGTCCGGAAGACGTCCGCGCAGATACCCGGGCAGTTCGGCCAGGAGCGGGCCGATCGACGTGGCCAGAGCCGGGGTGTTCGCCCGGGTGCGCCCGGCACCGGGTCCGGGAACGAAGCCTCCGCAGACGGTGCGCCGGGGGCTCCGCAAGGCGGGCAGGAGGATCGCGTCAAAAGCGTGGACGGCCCGGCCCGACCAGGTGAGGACGGCGTCCAGGCCCTGTTGCCGTGCCAGGGCGGCAAGGTCTTCCGGGTCGAGGGTCTTGCCGGAGCGGGTGTCCCTGCCGGTGACCCCTGCGGCCTCCGCCGCCAGTCGCGCGTTCGGTATTCCGGTCACCCGTACCGGGCCGCCCGCCCGCTCCACCAGGCCCCTCAGGCCGTCCGGACCGGTCGTGTCCCGGTCCCACGGCACTGCGGGCACACCGGTCAGGTCCAGTACGCGTTCAGGATCCTTGTGGAGGACGACCTCGTAGCGGTGTCGGGTGAGCTCATTGTGCGTCTGCCCCGCCTTCAGCCGGATGTCGACCCCGACGGAGCGCTCCTGTGCCCACTCGGCGAACCATTCCGGTGCGACCACCAGCTCCCGCTCGGCGAGGAGCGCCTGCTCCACCAGCGCCCGTATCTCCTCGTGGGTGGCGTAGGGCCGCGCCGTGCGCTTCCCCGCGGTCAGCAGCAGTCGGAGCGTCGCGGCGTTGCGGACGTCACCGACGATCAGGCGGCCGCCCGGCGCGAGGAGTTCCATCGCCCGGTCCAGCACGTGGTCGAGGTACTCGGCGCTCGGGAAGTACTGCACCACGGAGTTGAGCACCACGGTGTCGAACCCGCCCCGGGGCAGCCCCGACACATCGTCGGCCGCCTGGGCGGTCAGCCGTACCCGGTCGGCCCAGCCGGCCTGATCGGCCTGGGTGCGGACCCGGTCCACGACCGTGGGCGAGATGTCGGTGCCCCAGTACTCCTCCACCTCGCCGACGATCTTCGCGAGGAGCAGGCCGGATCCCACACCGATCTCCAGCACCCTGCGCGGTGCGAACTGCATGACCTGCGCAACCGCCGCGTCCCGCCACTCCGCCATCTGTTCCTGCGGGATGGGCTCCCCGTCGTACGACGACGTCCACGGTTCGAAGTCCTCGCCCCATTCCGTGTCGCCGGAGTCGGCGTAGGTCTCGTCGTACACCTGGCGCCACTCGTCCACCTGATCGCCGGTTTCCGCCGCCGCGGCACCCGGATCGGGCACCACGTACCCCACGAGCCGGTTGTCGCCCGGCTGTTTCTCCCGCGCCACGACGACGGCCTGGGCCACCCCGGGATGCCCGGTCAGTACGTTCTCGATCTCTTCCAGCTCGATGCGGAAGCCCCGGACCTTCACCTGGAAGTCCGCCCGCCCGAGGTACTCGACCTGGTCGTCCTTGTTCCACCGCACGATGTCCCCGGTGCGGTACATCCGGGTCCCGGGTGCGCCGAAGGGGCATGCCACGAACCGGTGCGCGGTCAGCGCGGTCTGTCCCAGATATCCCCTGGCGAGCCCGGCACCGGCCAGGTACAGCTCACCGGCCGTTCCGGGCGCCACCGGGCGCAGGAACGCATCCAGCACGTACACCTGCGTGTTCCACACCGGCGCGCCGATCGGCACCCGGTCCGCACCGGGCACGTGCTGCCAGGCTGTGACCTCAACCGACGCCTCGGTCGGCCCGTAGAGGTTGTGCACACCGCAGCCGGGCAGCAGGCCGGCGGTCCTGTTGGCCAGCTCCGGCGGGAATGCCTCGCCCGCGACCTCCATCCAGCGCAGGCTGGTGCAGTCCTTCGCGGCCGGCTCGGCGACGAACGCCTCCAGCAAGGAGGGGACGAAGTCCGCTCCGGTCACCTGTTCCCGCCGGATCAGCTCGGCCAGCCGGGCAGGTTCCCGGCGCGCGTCCGGAGCGGCGATGACCACGGCGGCACCCACCTGCAACGGCGCGAACAGCTCCGGGACCGACACATCGAAACTCGCCGATGTGCTCAGCAGCACCCGGTCGTCGGCGCCCACCTCGAAGTGCGCCAGCCCCCACGCCAGCCGGTTCATGATCGACCGGTGGGAGACCTGCACTCCCTTGGGTCCGCCGGTGGAACCGGAGGTGTAGATGACGTACGCGGCATGGTCCGGCAACAGCGTCCGCCGCGGATTGTCCTGCGGATAGCCGGACAGGTCCGGAAGTGTCCCGTCGAGGACCAGCAGGGGGTCCGCGCTCTCCAGCAACTGCCGCACCCGGTCATCGGGCAGCTCGGTGTCGACCGGCAGATAGGCTCCGCCCGCCTTGACCACCGCGTACAGCGCCACCATCAGATCCACGGAGCGCGGGATACGCACCGCCACCAGCCGCTCGGGGCCCACTCCCTGCTCCACCAGCCAGTGCGCCAGTCGGTTGGCGCGCCGGTTGAACTCGCCGTACGTCAGCGTCGCTCCGTCGGCGATCAGTGCGGGGCGGTCGGGGTCGCGGTCGACCTGGGCTTCGAAAGCGCCCGGCAGCGTTGTGGCGGGGAGCGGCTGCCCGGTGTCGTTGACACCCCTCACCAGCCGGTCGCGCTCCTCCGCCGACAGCACCTCGACGGAGCTGATCAGGATCTCGGGGTCGGCGGCCACCTGCTCCAGCACCCGCACGAACCGGGCGGCGACGGCCTCGGCCGTGTCCCGGTCGAACAGCTCGGTCGCGTACTGGAGGTCGCACTGCAGCGCCCCCGACTCGTCCACTGCCATGCTGAAGAAGAGATCGAACATGGCTGTGGAGGTGGTGTGCTGTTCGAACTTCACCTCCAGCCCGGGGAGCTCGAAGTTCCCTCGTTCCCAGTTGTGCCAGGCGAGCATCACCTGGAACAGCGGCTGGTACGCCGCGGAGCGGTCGGGGTTGATCAGCTCGACCAGTGTCTCGAAGGGCACGTCCTGGTGCTCGTAGGCCGCCAGTGTCTTCTCCCGCACCTGTGCGAGCAGGCGGGTGAACGGCGGGTCCCCGGCGAGATCGACCCGCAGCACCTGTGTGTTGACGAAGAACCCGACCAGCTCGGCCAGTGCGTCGTCCGTCCGCCCGGCGATCGGTCCGCCGATCGGCACGTCGTCCCCGCCGCCGAGTTTGCTCAGCAGCACGGCCAGCGCCGCCTGCACGACCATGGCCAGGGTCATGCCGTACTCATCGGCCAGCTTCTGCAGCCCGGCCCCCACGTCCGGTTCCGCCCCGAAGGCGACCATGCCGCCCTGCGAGCTGCGTTGCGCGGGCCGCGGACGGTCCAGCGGCAGACTCAGCGGCTGCGGCACTCCGGCCAGTTCCTTGCGCCAGTAGTCGGCCTGTGCCGCGGCCAGACTGCCGGGGTCGTTCACATCGCCGAGGAGTTCGCGCTGCCACAGTGCGTAGTCCTTGTACTGCACGGACAGCGGGTGCCACTGCGGGGTCCGGCCGGCGGTGCGGGCGGTGTAGGCGGTGGCGATGTCCCGGGCGATCAGCCCGCCCGAGACGCCGTCCGAGGCGATGTGGTGGATGAGCAGGACCAGGAGGTGGTCTTCGGGTGAGCAGCGGAAGAGGGCTGCCCGGAGGGGGATCTCCGCCGCCAGGTCGAAGCGGTGGGTGATGAATGCGTCGACCGCGCCCGGCAGACCGTCGGGCGCCACCTCGACCACCGGCACCTGCACCCGGGCCGCTTCGGGGGAGAGGATCTGCTGGTAGGGCTCGTCCTGGTCGTCCGTCACATATGTGGTGCGCAGGATCTCGTGCCGGTCGACGAGATCACCGATGGCTGCGGTGAGAGCGGTCCGGTCCAGTACGCCGGTCAGCCGGAACGCCGGGGACATGTTGTAGGTCTGGGCCCCGTCTTCCAGTTGGTGCGTCAGCCACATGCGGCGCTGTGCGAACGAAAGCGGAATCACTGGTTCTGCTCCTCTGTGATCATCCTGCGGAGTCGGGGGCGAAGGGGTACAGCGGTGTCCTCCGTCCATGCGGCGAGCGCCGATACCGTGGGCAGGTCGAAGACGGTGCGGATGGGGATCTCGATGCCGAGGTCGAGACGGGCGCGGTTGATCAGCCGGGTGGCGAGCAGGGAGTGTCCGCCGAGTTCGAAGAAGCCGTCGTCGACGCCGACCTTTTCCAGGCCGAGGACCTCGGCGAAGAGGGTGGCCAGGGTCTCCTCGCGCGGGGTGCGGGGGGCGCGGAAGGCGGTGGTGGGGGTGAGGTCGGCGGCGGGCAGGGCCTTGAGGTCGAGTTTGCCGTTGGGGGTCAGCGGGAGCCGGTCGAGCGGGACGCAGGCGGTGGGGATCATGTAGTCGGGGAGCCTGCCGGTCAGGTGGGAGCGGACTTCGCCGGGGGGCGGGGCGTCCGTGCCGGGTTCGGGGACGAGGTAGGCGACGAGGCCGGGGGTGGTGTCGCCGTGGTGCTGGACCACGACGGCGGCCCGGGCGATGCGGGGATGGGAGGTGAGGGCGGCTTCGATCTCGCCGGGTTCGACGCGGTAGCCGCGGATCTTGACCTGGGTGTCGGTGCGGCCCAGGTGGAGGAGTTCGCCGTCCGGGGTGAGGCGGGCGATGTCGCCGGTGCGGTACATCCGGGCGCCGGGGAGGCCGTAGGGGTCGGGGACGAAGCGTTCGGCGGTCATGGCGGGCTGGTTGTGGTAGCCGCGGCCGGCTCCGGCCAGATAGAGCTCGCCGGGGGTGCCCCAGGGCAGCAGGTTCAGGTGGGGGCCGAGGACGTAGGCACGGACGCCGGGGAAGGGGCGGCCGATGGGGACGCCGTCGGGGTAGGGCCGGTGGGGGTCGAGGAGGTGGGCGGTGGCGTAGAAGGTTTCGCTGGGGCCGTAGCCGTTGGTGACCCGGGCCTCGGGCCAGAGTTCGCGGATCCGCCGGGCCAGGGCCGGGGTGAGTGCCTCTCCGGCCATGTTGAGTGCCGTGGGGGTGATGCGGTCGCCGAGCTGGTCGACGAGTTCGGCGAAGGCCGACGGTACGGAGCAGACGAGGTCGATGTCCCAGCTGTCGCGTTCGGTCAGGGCGAGGATGTCGCGGACGATTTCGACGCTGCCGCCCCGGGTGAGGGCGGCGAAGAGTTCGAAGGCGGCGACGTCGAAGCCGAAGGAGGTGGCGAGCAGGACGCGCCGGCCGGGCTCGGCCGCGGCCTGGGCGACCATGGTGTCGACGGCGTTGACGATGGTGGTGTGGGTGACGCCGGCGCCTTTGGGTACTCCGGTGGAGCCGGAGGTGTAGATGACGTAGGCGAGGTTGTCGGGGCGGGCCCGGCGCCGTGCCGTGGTGGTTGCTGCGGGGCCGGTGGCGGCCGGGTCCGGGGTGAGGTCGCCGAGGAGGACGAGGGGGATGTCGGTGGGCGGGACGAGGGTGTGGTGGGCGGTGTCGGTGAGGAGCAGGTGGGGGCGGGCGGTGGGGAGGATGTGCGGGAGGCGGGCGGCGGCGTAGGCCGGGTCGACGGGCAGATAGGCGGCGCCGGTCTTGAGGACGGCCAGGAGGGCGGCGACGGTGTCCGCGGTGCGCGGCAGGACCAGGCCGATGACGGTTTCGGGGCCTGCTCCGCGCCGGGCGAGTGCGGTGGCGAGGTGTTCGGCGCGGGCGTCGAGTTCGGCGTAGGTGAGTGTCTCGTCGCCGGCGACGACGGCCGGGGCGTGGGGGGTGGCGGCGGCCTGGGCTTCGAAGAGTTCGGTGAGGGTGGTGCGGCGGGCCGGTCCCGAGGTGGCGGTGGTGTCGTTGAGGGCGGTCAGCATCCGGTCGCGTTCGGCGTCGGTGAGGGAGTGGATCCGTGCGGTGGGCAGGTCGGGGGTGGTGGCGATCCGGGTGAGGAGGCGGACGAGGCGGGCCGCGTACGTCTCGACGGTGTCCCGGTCGAAGGCTCCGGGCGCGTACTGGATGATGCCTTCGAGGTCGGGGCCCGCGGCGGCCATCAGGCACAGGGGGTAGTGGTTTCCGGCGGAGGGGCGGAAGCCGTCGTAGCCGATGCCGCCCTCGGTGGAGGCGGCGGCGCTGAGGCCGTCGTCGTCGACGGGGAACGATTCGAAGACGACGAGGGTGTCGAAGAGGGTTTTCAGGCCGGCGGTGCGCTGGATCTCGGTGAGGCCGTGGTGGTGGTGTTCGGCGAGTTCGCTCTGCCGGTGCTGGAGGCGGCTGAGGAGGCCGGCGAGGGTTTCGGCGGGGTTCTGGGCGACCCGGACGGGGACGGTGTTGATGAGCATGCCGACCATGGACTCGATGCCGGTGACGGCGGGCGGCCGGCCGGAGACGGTGGCGCCGAAGACGACGTCCCGGCGGCCGGTGAGTTCGGCAAGCAGCAGTCCCCAGGCCGCCTGGACCAGGGTGTTCATGGTGATGCCCAGGTCGGCCGTCAGTCGGGTCAGGCGCCGGGCGACGTCGGGCGGGATGGTGAGGTCGACCTGGCCGTGGCCTTCGTCGTCGGCGGCGGCGAAACCGGGCGCGAGGAGGGTGGGCTCACGGAATCCGTCGAGTTCCGCGGCCCAGGCCCGGGCGGATTCCGCCTCGTCGCGGCCGGTGAGCCAGGTGAGGAAGTCGCCGTAGTCGCGGGGGGCGGGCAGCCCGGCGGGATCGCCGCCGGAGGCGTAGAGCAGCAGCAGGTCCTGCAGGAGCAGGGGGGCCGACCAGCCGTCGTAGAGGACGTGGTGGGCGGTCAGGACGAGTTCGGTGCGGCCCGGTTCGAGGGCGGCGAGGGCCATCCGGATCAGCGGGGGGCTGTCGGTGTCGAAGTAGGTGGTGCGGTCCTGTTCGAGGAACTCCTCGAAGGCCTCGGTCCGCGCGGCCGGGCCGGCGGCGGTGAGGTCGAGGTGCCGCCAGGGCAGGGTCACCGCTTCCGGTACCACCTGGACCGTGGCGCCGTCCGCCCGGCTGACGAATCCGGCGCGCAGGACGGGGTAGCGGTCCAGCAGGGCCTGTCCGGCGCGGCGCATGCGCTCCGGGTCGGCCTCGCCGGTGAGATGGAAGACGAGTTGCATGTGGTACGGGTCGAACGATGCCCCGGCCAGGCTTGCCTGGAAGGCGATCCCCGACTGGGCGGGGGTCGCGGGCCAGATCCGGGCCAGCTTGCCGAAGCGGGCCTCCCAGGTGTCGATCTCGTCCTGGTGCACGTCGACGAGGGGGGCGTCGCCGGGGGTCAGTCCGCCGGCGCCGGGGGTGGTGGTGTGCCGGGCCAGGGCGGTCAGTGCCTCGGCCCACAAGGCGGCGATTTCGCCGGCTTCGGCGCGGGAGAGCACGCCGGTGGCGAAGGCGAAGTAGGCGGTCAGCTCCTCGCCGTCGGCGGTGTCGGCGGCCACCGCGCTGATCTCCAGGGCCGAGAGCACCGGAAGGTCCTGGTCCGGTGCGGCCATCAGGTCCTGGTGGGTGGTGTCCAGGGCCCAGCCCAGTCCGCGCAGTTCGGCGGGGATGTCGGTGCCGGAGTACTTGCCGAGGTAGTTGAAGCCGATACGGGGACTGCGCAGCCCGGCCAGGGCGGGGCCGGTGGCGGGGTTGAGGTGGCGCAGCAGTCCGTAGCCGATGCCGTGGTCCGGTATCGCCCGCAGCTGTTCCTTGACGGCTTTGACGGCTCGTCCCGCGGCCGGGCCGCCGGCGAAGGCGTCGGCGAGGTCGATGCCGGTGATGTCCAGGCGGACCGGGTACATCGCGGTGAACCAGCCGACCGTGTCCGACAGGTCGGCGCCGGGCACCAGGTGTTCGGTGCGGCCGTGTCCTTCGAGGCGGACGAGTGCCGTGGTGCCGGGGGCGGACCGGGTCTCGCGCCAGCGGGCGAGGGCGAGGGCGAGGCCGGTGAGGAGTCCGTCGTCGACGCCGCCGTTGAACACCGCGGGCAGTGCGGTGAGGAGGGTGGTGGTGACGTCGGCGGGGATCTTGATGCGGACGGTGTCCACGGTGGCGGTGGTGTCGCGTGCGGGATCCACTTCCCGGCTGCCGAGCAGCGGGTCGTCTGCGGCCAGGGTGTTCTGCCACAGGGGCAGTTCCGCCTCGCGGGCCGGGGTGGCTGCTTCTTCGGCGAGGGCGTGGGCCCAGCGCCGCAGCGAGGTGCCGGTGGGGGCGGGCCGCGGGGGCAGGCCGTCGCGGGCCTGCTGCCAGGCCGCGGCCAGGTCCGGGAGGAGGATGCGCCAGGACACGCCGTCGACGACCAGGTGGTGGAGCACGATCATCAGCCGGCCCGGGTCGCCGGGTGTCCGGGGGGTGAACCAGACGAACTGGGCCATCACGCCCGCGGCCGGGTCGAGCCGGTCGGCGGCGGCGTCGAGTTCGGCGTACACGGTGGTGGGGTTGTAGGGGGTCTGCCGCAGCAGGACGGCGGCCTGCAGGCTGCCGGGCGGCTGCATCACCAGGCCGGGGTTGACCCGGTCGAGGCGGGAGCGCAGGACGTCGTGCCGGTCCAGTACGGCCTGGAGGGTGGCGAGCAGGGCGGTGCGGCCGGTGTCGTGGGGCAGGGTCAGCATGGCGGACATGCTGAGCCGGTCGATGCCGCCGCCGAGGGTGAGGAAGTGGGCGGCGGTGGGCGGCAGCGGGGCCCAGCCGACTGCGCCGCCCGGCAGTTCGGCCAGGGTGACGCGTCCGGTTTCGGCCCGCTGGGCGGCGAGTTCCGCGAGCCGGGCGGCCGTGCGGTGTTCGAACACCTCGCGGGTGGTGACGGTGACGCCGCGGGTCCTGGCGCGGGCGACGACCTGGATGGAGCGGATGCTGTCTCCGCCGGAGGTGAAGAAGTCGTCGTCGATGCCGAGGGTTTCGGTGCCCAGGACGTCGGCGAAGACCTCGGTCAGGATCCGCTCGGCCTCGGTGCGCGGCGCCCGGTGGGCGGGGCCGGTGAACTCGGGGGCGGGCAGTGCGGCGCGGTCCGGTTTTCCGCTCGGGGTCAGCGGCAGCCGGTCGAGGACGGCGAGATGGGCGGGGATCATGTAGTCCGGCAGCTGTTCGGCGGCGAACCGCCGCAGCTCCGCCACCGACAGCCCCGCACCCGCACTGTCACCGGTGCCGGTGCCGGTGGAGTCGTCGGGGCCGGTGGCCGGTGCGACGTAGCCGACGAGCCGCGGGGTGCCGGTGCGGTCCGCGCGGACGGTGACCGCTGCCCGGCCGACCGCGGGATGCCGGGCGAGGACCGCTTCGATTTCGGTGGGCTCGATGCGGATGCCGTTGATCTTGACCTGGCCGTCGGCGCGCCCCTGGTAGACGAGCCGGCCGTCGGCGTCCCGGCGGGCCAGGTCGCCGGTGCGGTACATCCGGGTGCCGGGCGGTCCGAAGGGGCAGGCCACGAAGCGTTCGGCGGTCCCCGGGCCCTGGTGGTGGTAGCCGCGGGCGAGGAGGCCTGCGACGTACAGTTCCCCGGTCGCGCCGGGCGCGACGGGCGCCAGCCCGGGGCCCAGGACATGGGCGCGCATATTGGCGAGCGGCCGGCCGATGGGCACGGCGCCGGTGCCGGTCCACGGCTCGGGGAGGGTGAAGGTGGTGGCGTAGAAGCTCTCGGTCTGTCCGTAGGCGTTGACGACCCGTACTCCGGGGAGCGTCTGCCGGATCCTGCGGGCCAGGTCGGCGGGGAGTGCCTCGCCGGCGAGGATCACGGTTTCGACGTCGAGCCGGGGGGCGCCGGATCCTCCGGGGCTGTCGGCGGTGAGCAGGTCGAGGAGGGTGGAGAAGACTGCCGGTACGGCGCTGAGGGTGGTGCCCGACCAGCCGCCGCGTTCGGCGAGTTCGAGGACGTCCCGGACGATTTCGACGCGTGCTCCGGCGGTGAGCGCGGTGAAGATCTCGAACACGGAGACGTCGAAGTTGACGGAGGTCGCGGCGAGCATCGTCGAGTCCGGCCCGACCCGGGTCACCCGGCGCAGGTCCCGTACGCCGTTGACCACGGCGGCGTGGGTGACGGCGACGCCCTTGGGGGTTCCGGTCGATCCGGAGGTGAACATCACGTAGGCCAGGTGGTCCGGGCGGCTGCGGGCTTCGGGGGCGGGGCGGCCGTCGGTGTCGAGGTCGAGGTCGTCGAGGTGGAGGACCGGCGGTCCGCTGCCGGCCGCGGTGGGGTCGGTGGCGCGGTCGGTGAGGACGAGCAGGGGCCGGGCGGTTTCGAGGAGGAGGGCGGTGCGGGCGGCGGGGAAGGCGGGGTCGAGGGGGAGGTAGGCGCCGCCGGCCTTGAGGACGCCGAGGAGGGCCACGGCCAGGTCCGCCGACCGGGGCAGTGCCACGGCCACGGGGGTGTCCGGTCCGACGCCGTGGTCGCGCAGTGCTGCGGCGAGCCGGCCGGCGCGCAGGTCGAGTTCCCGGTAGGTCAGTGAGGTGGTTCCGCAGACCACGGCGGTTGCCCGGGGGGTGCGCCGGGCCTGGGCGGTGACCAGTTCGGGGACGGTGGCGGCCGGGAGGGCTTCGGCCGTGTCGTTGAGCTCCGTCAGCCGGTCCCGTTCGGCGGGGGTGAGGGCGTCCGCCTCGGCCAGCCGGGTGCCGGGGTCGGCGACGACCTGCCGCAGGATCCGCAGATAGCAGTCGACGAGGCGTTCGGCGGTGGAGTGGTCGAAGAGTTCCGCCGCGTACTCCAGCCGCCCGTGGGCGCCCTGGACGGGGTCGGGGACGAAGTTGAAGAACAGGTCGAACTTGGCGGTGCCGGTGCCCAGCGGGAGGGGGGTGACCTTCAGGTCCGGCAGGTCGATTCCGGACCAGGGGAACTGCCAGGCCAGCATGGTCTGGAACAGCGGCGGGTAGGCGGTGGAGCGCTCCGGTGCCAGCAGTTCCACCAGGCGCTCGAAGGGGAGGTCCTGGTGGTCGTAGGCGGCCAGGGCCCTGAGGCGGACCTGTTCCAGCAGTTCGCCGAAGGACGGGTTTCCCGACAGGTCGACGCGGAGCACCCAGGTGTTGACGAAGAACCCGATCAGTTCGTCGAGCTGTTCGTCGGGGCGTCCTTCGATGGGGCTGCCGATGGTGAGGTCGTGGCCGGCGCCGAAGTGGTGCAGGACCACGGCGAGTACGGCCTGGGCGACCATGGGTGCGGTGGCGCCGCTGCCGGCGGCGAGCTTCCCGATGCCGGTGAAGAGGTCGGGTTCCAGGGTGAAGTCGACGTGGCCGCCGCGGTGGCCGGAGACCGGGGGCCGCGGCCGGTCCAGCGGCAGCCGCACCGGCTGCGGTACGCCGGCCAGTTCGCGCTGCCAGTAGCCGCGCTGGATCGCGGTGATGCTGTCCGGGTCGGCCGCGTCCCCCAGGAGCTGCCGCTGCCACAGGGTGTAGTCCTTGTACTGCACCGGCAGCGGGGTCGGGTCGGGTGCCCGCTGTTCGCGGCGGGCGGTGTAGGCCGTCACCAGGTCGCGCAGGAAGGGTCCCATCGACGCTCCGTCGGCGGCGATGTGGTGGAACACGAGGGCCAGGATGTGCTCCTGCTCGGTGAGGCGCAGGACGGTGGCCCGCAGCGGGAGCTCGGTCTCCAGGTCGAACGGTTCGCAGGCGGCGGCGTGCAGGGTGGCGTCGGCCGCGTCCGGGACCACGTCCACGAGCCGGACCGGGACGGTGGCCTCGCCGGGGGGCAGGATCCGCTGCTCGGGGGTGCCGTCCTCGTTCTCCGCGATCAGGGTGCGCAGGCTCTCGTGCCGGGTGACGACGTCGCGGACGGCGGCGGCCAGGGCCGCGGTGTCCAGCGGGCCTTCCAGGCGCAGTACGAGCGGGCCGTTGTAGGTGGCGGAGGGGCCTTCCAGCCGGTGGAGGAACCACATCCGGCTCTGGGCGTAGGACAGGGGGATCATCGGAGGTTCTCCTCAACGGTCATCCGGCGCAGCCGGGGCCGGGCGGGGGCGGCCTGTTCGCCGATCCGGTCGGCCAGTTGGGCGACCGTGGGGTGGGTGAAGACCGTGGTGACTTTCACGTCGAGGCCGAGTTCGCTGCGGATGCGGCCGGTGAGGCGGGTGGCCAGCAGGGAGTGTCCTCCGAGGTCGAAGAAGCCGGTGTCGATGCCGACGGAGTCGACGCCGAGGAGTTCGGCGAAGAGCCGGCACAGGGCTTTCTCCCTGTCGTTGCGCGGGCCGCGTCCGGCGGTGGCCTCGGCGTAGTCGGGTGCGGGGAGGGCGGCCCGGTCGAGTTTTCCGGTCAGGGTGGTGGGGAGCCGGTCCAGCGGCACGATCGCGGAGGGGACCATGTAGGGGGGCAGTTGTTCCTGGAGCAGGGCGGTGAGGCCGGCGGGGTCGGCCGGGCCGGTGCCGGGTTGGGGTACCACGTAGGCGAGGAGCCGCTGGTCGCCGGCGCGGTCTTCGCGTACGACGGCGACGGCGGTGCCGATGCCGGGTTGGGCGGTCAGGGCGGTCTCGATTTCGCCGAGCTCGATACGGCGGCCGCGGATCTTGACCTGGAAGTCGGTGCGGTCGAGGTATTCGAGGCGGCCGTGGCCGTCCCAGCGCGCCAGGTCGCCGGTGCGGTACATCCGGGTGCCGGGTTCGCCGTAGGGGCAGGCGGTGAACCGGTGGGCGGTCAGTGCGGGCTGTCGGAGGTAGCCCCTGGCCAGGGGGGTGCCGGCGATGTAGAGCTCGCCGGGGATGCCGGGTGGGACGGGGCGCAGTGCCGTGTCCAGGACGTAGACCCGGGTGTTGCGCAGGGGTGTGCCGATGGGGAGTTCGGCTGCTCCGGGCGTGTGCTGCCAGGTGGTGACTTCGACGGTGGCCTCGGTGGGGCCGTAGAGGTTGTGGACGGTGCAGTTCGGCAGCAGTTCGGCGAACCGGTTGGCGAGGGCGGCGGGGAAGGGTTCGGCGCCGACTTCGGCCCAGCGCAGGCTGGTGCAGTGGCGGGCGGCGGGTTCGTCGGTGAAGGCGGCCAGCTGGGAGGAGACGAAGACGGCGCCGGTGACCTGTTCGCGCTGGATGAGGCCGGCGAGGTAGGCGGGGTCGCGGCGGCCGTCGGGGTGGGCGAGGACCACGGCGGCCCCGGTCTGCAGGGGTGCGAACATCTCCGGTATCGAGGCGTCGAAGCCGGGTGCGGTGCTGAAGAGGATGCGGTCGTCGGCGGTGACGGCGAAGTGGTCGAGGCCCCATTCGATGCGGTTCATGATGGAGCGGTGGGAGACCAGGACGCCTTTGGGGCCGCCGGTGGAGCCCGAGGTGTGGATGATGTACGCGGTGTGGTCGGGCAGCAGGGTGCGCCGCGGGTTGGTGTCGGGCCGGCCGGAGACGTCGGGCAGGGTCTGGTCGAGGGTGAGCAGGGGGCGGGCGGTGTCGAGCATGTGCCGTACCCGGTCGGGGGGCAGTTCGGGGTCGACGGGCAGATAGGCGGCGCCTGCTTTGGTGACGGCGAAGGCGGCGACCATCAGGTCGACCGAGCGGGGGATGCGGACGGCGACGGGCCGGTCGGGTCCGGCGCCCTGTTCGGTGAGCCAGTGGGCGAGCCGGTTGGCGCGCCGGTTGAACTCGCGGTAGGTGAGGGTTTCGTCCTCGCCGATGACGGCGGTGCGGTGGGGGGTGCGTTCGGCCTGGGCCTCGAAGGCGTCGGGCAGGGTGCTGTCGGGCAGCGGGTGGGCGGTGTCGTTGACGGTGTGCAGGAGGTGGTCGCGCTCGGCCGGGGAGAGGACGTCGATGGTGGCGGCGGGTGCGTGGGGGTCGGCGAGGATCCGGTCCAGGATCCGTACGAGGCGGGCGCCGACGGCTTCGGCCTCGTGGAGGGTGTAGAGGTCTTTCCGGTAGTCGAGGGAGAGCCGCAGATAGGGGTCGGCTGCGGCGAGGGCGAGGGCGTAGTGTGCGCCGGCGATGGGCCGGATGGCGTCGATGGTGAGCCCGGCGGAGGTGTGGGCGTCGGCGATGCCCTCGCGGTCCATGGGGTAGTTCTCGAAGCCGATGAAGGTGTCGAAGAGGGCGGGCAGTCCGCTGGCGCGCTGGATGTCGGCGAGGCCGTAGTGGTGGTGGTCCAGGAGGGCGGTCTGCCGGTCCTGGAGGCGGGTGACGATATCGGCGAGGGTGTCGCCGGGCTGCCAGAACACCCTGATGGGGAGGGTGTTGATGAAGAGGCCGACCATGTCGTCGGATCCGGGCAGGTCGGCGGGGCGGCCGTTGACGGCGGCGCCGAACACCACGTCGCGCCGTCCGGTGAGCTTGGACAGCAGGATGGCCCAGGCGCCCTGGAGGAGGGTGTTGAGGGTGATGCCGAGTTCGGCGGCGCGGCGGGCGAGTTCGCGTCCCTTGTCGATGGACAGGGGTACTTCGACCTTTCCGATGGCGGACGCGCCCTGTCGGGCCGTGGTGTCGGGGGCCACGAGGGTGGGCTGGTCGAAGCCGGTGAGCTCGGCGGTCCAGCGGGCGGCGGAGGCCTGCTGGTCGTGGGTGGACAGCCAGGTCAGGTAGTCGCCGTAGCTGCGGACCGGGGGGAGGTCGCCGGTGCCTGCGTAGAGGCGGATCAGGTCCCTGATGACCAGGGGTGAGGACCAGCCGTCGAAGACGGTGTGGTGGGCGGTGATGATCAGTTTGGCCCGGTCGGGGCCGCAGGTGAGCAGGCCCAGGCGGAACAGCGGGGGGCGGGTGGGGTCGAGCCGGGCGGCCCGGTCCTCGCCGAGGAAGGTGTCGAGTGCGGTGTCCTGTGCGGTCTCGTCCCGGCCGGTCACGTCGGTGTGCCGCCAGGGCAGGGTGACGTGCTCGGGGACGATCTGGACGGGGTCGCCGCCGGCCGCGTGGTGGAAGGCGGCGCGCAGGTTGGGGTAGCGCTCCAGGAGGGCCTGTCCGGCGGCCCGCATCCGGTCGGGGTCGATGGTCCCGGAGAGGTGGAGCACGAGTTGCATGTGGTAGACGTCGTAGGAGTCCTCGGCGATCGCCGCCTGGAACTGGATGCCGGACTGTCCCGGGGCTTGGGGCCAGATCTCGGTCAGGGGGCCGTAGCGGGTCTCCCAGGCTTCGATCTCGTCCTGGCGGACGGTGGTGAGCGGCGCGTCGGAGGGGGTGAGTCCGCCGGCCCGGGGGTGGGCGGCGTGTGCGGCCATGGTGTGCAGGGTCTCGGTCCAGATCCGGGCGAGCTCGGTGACCTGCGGGCGGGTGAGGATTCCGGTGGGGAACATGAAGGCGGTGGTGAGCCGGGTGCCGTCGGGGGTGTCGGTGGCGACGGAGTTGACTTCCAGTGCGGACAGTGCGGGCAGGTCCGGGTCGAGGGCGGGGATCAGCTCGGCGGACCAGGGGGCGGGGCCCCAGCCCTGTGCGCGCAGGTGTTCGGGGACGTCGGTGCCGGAGATCCGGCCGAGGTAGTTGAATCCGATCTGCGGTTCGGGGTGGGGGGCGAGTTCCGTGGCCGTGCGGGGGTTGAGGTGGCGCAGCAGTCCGTAGCCGATGCCCTTGCCGGGGATGCCGCGGAGCTGTTCCTTGACCTGTTTGATCGCGGTTGCGGCGGTGGGGGCGCCGGTGGCCGGGCAGGCGGGGCCGGTGGTGCGCACGTCGATGCGGGCGGGGTGCATGCTGGTGAACCAGCCGACGGTGCGGGAGAGGTCGGCGCCGGGGGCGAGGTCCTCTTCGCGGCCGTGCCCTTCGAGGCGGACCAGGAGCGGACGGTCGGTGCCCTGCCACTGGTTGACGGCGAGGGCGAGTGCGGCGAGCAGGACGTCGGTGGGGGTGCTGCGGTAGGCCGCGGGCAGGGTGGTCAGCAGGGCGTCGGTGGTGTCGGCGGGGAGCTGGATCCGTACGGTGTCGACGGTGGACATGGTGTCGACGGCGGGGTCGGGGAGGCGGCTGCCCAGTGGGGGGTTCGGGGTGGTGAGCAGGGAGCGCCAGTAGGGCAGTTCGGCTTCCCTCTGCGGGGTGAGGGCGTCGGCCTGCAGGGCCTGGGCCCAGCGGCGGGCGGAGGTGCCGGTGGGGGGCAGTGCGGGGGTGGTGCCGGTGCGGATCTGCTGCCAGGCCTCGGCGAGGTCGGACATGAGGATCCGCCAGGAGACGCCGTCGACGACCAGGTGGTGGAGGACGACGAGCAGTCTGCCGGTGCCGGAGTCGGCGGCGTACCAGACGAACTGGGCCATGGTCCCGGCGTGCGGGTCGAGGCGTCCGGCGGCCTCGTCGAGTTCCGTGCGGGCGTTGTCGAGGGCGGTGTCCTGTGCGGTCTCGTCCCAGCGGCCGTCGCAGGGGATGCGGTGGAGGTGGTCGGCGGCCCGGACGGTGCCGGGCGGGCGGATGTCCAGGTGGGGGTCGTCGCCGGGGGCGCCGGGGACCAGCCGGGCGCGCAGCAGGTCGTGCCGGTCGAGTACGGCGTCCAGGGTGGCGGTCAGCCCGGCCCGGTCGATGTCCCGGGGCAGTTCCAGGGCCATGGCCATGGCGAACCGGTCGATGCGGCCGCCGTGCCGGAAGATGTGGCGGGCGACCGGCTGGAGCGGCATGGGGCCGATGCCGCCGTCGGCGTCTTCGGCGAGGGCGGGGGTGAGGTCGGGGCGGGCGTCGGCCGCCTCGGCCAGCCGGGCCGCGGTGCGGCATTCGAAGATCTCCCGGGTGGTCAGTTTCAGTCCCCGGGCCCGGGCCCGGGCGACGACCTGGATGGAGCGCAGGCTGTCGCCGCCGACGGCGAAGAAGTCGTCGTCGATGCCGACGCGTTCCACCCCGAGGACGTCGATGTAGGCGGCGACGATGACCGCTTCGGTGTCGGTACGGGGCTTGCGGTAGGCCTCGCCGGTGAATTCGGGTTCCGGCAGGGCGGAGCGGTCGAGTTTGCCGGTCGGTCCCAGCGGCATGCGGCCGACGGTGACGAAGGCTGCGGGGACCATGTAGTCGGGCAGCCGTCCGGCGACGAATCTGCGCAGTTCGGCGGCCGATGCTCCGGCCATGGTGTTGACGTCGCCGACGCCGCCGGCTCCGTCGTCGGGGACGGCTCCGTCGCCTTCGTGGACGACGTAGGCGACGAGCCGGTGTCCGCCGCCCAGGGGGGCCTTGCGGCTGATGACGACGGCTTCGCGGATGCCGGGGTAGAGCTCGCACACGGCCTGGACCTCGGCGGGGTCGATGCGGAAGCCGCGTACCTTGACCTGGCCGTCGCTCCGGCCGAGGCATTCCAGTTCGCCGTGGGTGTTCCAGCGGGCCAGATCGCCCGTACGGTACATCCGCTCCCCCGCCGGTTCGAAGGGGTTGGCGATGTAGCGTTCCGCGGTCATGCCGGGGCGGGCGTGGTAGCCGCGGCCCAGGCAGGTGCCGGCGACGTACAGTTCGCCGATCACGCCCTGCGGTACGGGGGTGAGTGAGGGGCCCAGGACGTAGGCGCGCATATTGCCCAGGGGGGTGCCGATGGGGGCGATGTCGCCCTCGGCGGGTTCCGGGGCGGGCGGGAGGCAGGAGGCGGTGGCGTAGAAGCTTTCGCTCTGTCCGTAGGAGTTGACGATCCGTACGCCGGGCAGGGCTTCGCGGACCTGGCGGACCAGGCGGGTGGGGAGGATGTCGCCGGCGAAGACGACGGTGGTGACGCCATGGGTTTTCGGCAGGTGTTCGACCAGTTCGCCCAGGACGGAGGGGACCGCGCTGATGACCTGGCCGTCCCAGCGGTCGCGTTCGCCCAGGACCAGTGCGTCGGGGACCAGGTCGACGGTGCCGCCGGTGGAGAGGGCGGAGAGCAGTTCGAAGACGGAGACGTCGAAGTTGACGGAGGTGCCGGCCAGGATCCGCCAGCCGGGCGGGGGGTCCAGGGTGCGGACGAGTTGCCGGATGCCGTTGACGACGCTGCGGTGGGTGATGGCCGCGCCCTTGGGGGTGCCCGTGGAGCCGGAGGTGTACATGACGTAGGCGAGGTTGTCGGGGTCCGGCGGGGCGGTCCGGCCGGTGCCGTCGGGGGTGTCGGGCCCGTACGGGAGGTCGAGGTTGACGGTCGAGATGCCGTGCTGCGGCAGGTCGCGTCCGGTGCGGGTGTCGGTGACCGCGAACCGGGGGGCTGCTTCGGCGAGTACCTGGTGGGACCGTCCGCTGTGGTGCTGCGGGTCCATCGGCAGATAGGCGGCGCCGGATTTGAGGATGCCGAGGAGGCCGACGGCGAGGTTCTCGGTGCGGGGCAGTGCGAGGGCCACCAGGTCTTCCGGTCCGGCGCCGCGGCGGACGAGTTCCCGGGCGAGCCGGTCGGCGCGTTCGTCGAGTTCCCGGTAGGTCAGGGTGCGGTCGTCGCAGACGACGGCCGGTGCGTCGGGGGTCCGGGCCGCCTGGTCCTCGAAGAGCCGGGGGACCGTCAGGGCGGGGACGGTCGTGGCGGTGTCGTTGAAGCGGGTGAGGAGCCGGTCCCGTTCGGGGGTGTCGAGGACGTCGATGCGGCCGACCGGGCGGCCGGGGTCGGCGGTGAGCCGGTCCAGTACCCGGACGAAGCGGCGGGCGAGGTCTTCGGCGGTGGAGCGGTCGAACAGGTCGGTGGCGTACTCCAGGCGGCAGTCCGCGCCGCCGGAGCCGGTGGGGATCAGATTGAAGAACAGGTCGAACTTGGCGGTCCCGGTGTCGAGTTTGTCGACCCGGACATCGAGGCCGGGGAACTCCGTCTCCGGTACGGCCTCCTGCCAGGCGAGCATCACCTGGAAGAACGGGTGGTAGGCGGTGGACCGTTCGGGGTTGAGGAGTTCCACCAGCCGTTCGAAGGGCATGTCCTGGTGGTCGTAGGCGGCGAGGGCCCGCTCCCGTACCCGCTGCAGTAGCTGGTGGAAGGTCGGGGTGCCGGACAGGTCGACGCGGAGTACCCAGGTGTTGACGAAGAATCCGACGAGGTCGCGCAGTTCGTCGTCGGTGCGGCCGGCGATCGGTGCGCCGATGGGGATGTCGTCGCCGCTGCCGAGGTGGTGCAGGAGGACTCCGAGGGCGGAGTGCATGACCATGGAGACGGTGGTGTCGGCGCGGGCGGCCAGCTCCCCGACCTGGTGCAGCAGGCCGGCGCCGAGGGTGAAGGGGACGGTGTCGCCGTGGTGGCCCGTCGTCTTGGGGCGGGGGCGGTCGGTGGGCAGGGCCAGCGGCTGCGGCAGGCCGGCCAGGGTCCGGCGCCAGTACTCCAGCTGCCGGGCCGCGAGGCTTTCGGGGTCGGACTCCTCGCCCAGGACGTCGCGCTGCCACAGGGTGTAGTCCGCGTACTGCACGGGCAGCGGCTCCCATGCCGGGGCTCCCCCGCCGGTCCGGGCGGTGTAGGCGGTGTGGAGGTCGCGGAAGAGCGGGCCGAAGGACTCCCCGTCCACGGCGATGTGGTGCAGCACCAGCACCAGGGTGTGGTCCCGGGGGCCGGATCGCACCAGCGTGGCGCGGAGGGGGATGTCGGCGGCGAGGTCGAAGGTGCGGGTGGCGAGGTCGCCGACCGCCGCCGTCCGCTCCTGCTCCGTCGTGGCCGCGACGACCGGCAGGGCGAACCCTGCCCGGCCGGCGGGCAGGACCTGCTGGTGGGGAACGCCGTCGTCGTCCTCGACGATCACCGTGCGCAGGATCTCGTGCCTGTCCAGGAGATCGCGGAGCGCGGACTCCAGCGCACTCACGCTCAGCTCACCGGTCAGCCGCAGGGCGAAGGCGCCGTTGTAGGTGGCGGAGGGGCCTTCGAACCGGTCCACGAACCACAGCCGGCGCTGCGCGAACGACAACGGGATCATTGAGTCTCCAAATCGGCAGTTCCGTCGGGGAGGATCCGCCGGTCAGCCCTGGTCGAGTACGGTCAGCAGTTCGTTGTTGTAGAAGTCGTCGAAGGAGTAGGCGCCGGACACGGTCGAGAAGTAGCGGTCGATCAGGTCCTGGTGGCCGACGAGCTTCTGCACCATTTCCGTGTGGCGTTCGGGCTTGAGCTCGGCCACGTTGAGGGCGCCCTGGTAGAAGCTGTAGAACGTGCTGTCCAGGTCCTTCTCGTAGCGGCGGAGCGCGGTGGCGAGCGCGGTGTCGTCGTGGAGGTCCTGGCCGATGTGGCCGGTGAGGGCCTGGGCCTGGAGGAAGGCGTCGGTGATACCGCGGGCGGTGATGGAGTCCTTGTGGTGCACGGCGTCGCCGAGCAGGACCCATCCGGGGCCGTGGGCCTTGCGGAAGTAGTTCTCCTGGGCCCCGGTGCCGTACATCTGCTCGACGCGTTTGCCCGCGGACATCCGCTCGTACAGTTCGGGGGCGGTGGTGCGGACGGCTTCGAGGTAGGAGTCCTCGACATGGGTGCGGACGTCGGCGAACTCGCTCTGCGGGAAGTAGGTCATGATCAGCGTGAGGCCGTCGTTGGTGGGGGCGAGGGCGATCCACCGTCCCGGCCGTTCGTAGAGCTCGAAGTGGGCGGGGACCTGCTCCCAGTAGCTGTAGTAGGTGCAGGTCATCCGGGGGCGCTCGACGACCTTGGGGGCGCCGGTCCGGCGGGCCACCAGGGACCGCATGCCGTCGGCGCCGACGACCAGCCGGGCGTGTTCGGTGGCCGGGGTGCCGCCGGGGGTGGTGTACCGCACTCCGGTGACCCGGTCGCCGGTGTGGAGCAGATCGGTGACGGTGCAGGACTGGCGGAAGTCCACTCCGGCGGCCACGGCGCCGCGGGCGAGGATCGGGTCGAGGACGAACCGCCGGGGTGCGTACGTGGTGCGGTGGCCGCCGACCGGCAGGGAGAAGCCCTCCAGGCGGACGCCGAGCGCCTCGTAGCTCTGGCGGTCGATCGGCCGGCAGCCCGCGCTGCGGAGTTCGCCGAGCAGTCCCCAGCGGTCGAGCAGTGCCACGCCCGGCTGGTGAATATAGTGCGAGGACAGGGTGTCCTGCGGAAAGGTTGCCTTTTCCAGCAGCAGGACGCGGTATCCCTGCCGGGCGAACAGCATGGCCGCCGGCGAACCCGCACATCGGGCACCGATGACAATCACATCATACATGGGCGCCTCTCTTGCCAAAGGGGGAATTCATGGGTTTCAACGGCCGGATCCGGAGGGGTCGTTCACGGACGCTATCGGGCAACCCGGTTCATGGATTCAACGATATGGGCGGAAATCGAAGCGACCGTCGAGTGGAGATACATCTGGTCCATGGGGACCTCGACGCCCAGCTCGTCGAGGAATGCGATCTGAATCTTCGTCATGGTCACGGACTGTCCGCCGAGGGCGAAGAAGTCGTCGTCGACCGATATATCGTCGCGCTGGAGTTCCCGGCACCATATGGCGCGCACCCTGTCGGAAATCATCGCGGTCCTTCCGTTGTTCCGTCTGTCGTCGGGGCGGCGGACCGGCCGCGGAATGCGCCGGCCAGTGCCGTGCGGTCCACTTTTCCGTGCGGGCTCAGCGGAAGCCGCGGGATGGTGACGAAATGGGCGGGGACCATATTCCGCGGCAGTGTTTCGAGGAGGCCGGTGCGCAGGCCGTTCTCGTCGAGCCCGCCGGGGGATCGGACGAGATAGGCGACCAGTTCGGTCTCCCCCGTGCCGCGGTCGCCGGGCACGACGGCGGCTTCCCGGACCCCGGGCAGTCTCTCCAGCGTGCGTTCGATGTCGGCCGGGTCGATGCGCATGCCCCGCACCTTCACCTGGGAGTCGATCCGGCCGAGGACGACGAGGTCACCGGCGGGGGTCACCCGGCCGCGGTCGCCGGTGCGGTAGAGCCCGCGCGGTGCGCCGTCGACCAGGACGGTCGTGAACTTCCCGGATTCGGGGCCGGTGGCGCCCAGATAGCCCGCGCCGACGCCGGTCCCGGAGATGCAGATCTCGCCCGCCTCCCCCGCGGCAACGGGGTTCAGGTCCTCGTCGACGAGGTGGATCGCGGTGTTGTACGCCGGTCTGCCGACCGGTGCGATCCCCCGGTCGCCGCCGCGGTGGCCGGAGAGGTCGTACGAGGTTGCGACATCGGTGCACTCGGCGACGCCGTACTGGTGCAACAGGGTGCAGGTGGTGCCCTCGCGGCGGGCCCAGGCGGTGATCCGTTCGGTCTTCAGCGGCTCCCCGCCGAAGAGCACGTAGTCCAGCCGGGCCAGCGCGTCGCCGCCGCGCGCCGTCTCCCAGTCCACCAGCAGATAGAGCGTGCTGGAGGCGCAGTGGACGATGCGTATGTCGTGGTCGGCCAGCATCCGGTACGCCAGCATGGCGTCGAAGTTCCGGCTCGCCATCAGGTACTGGGTGGCGCCGCAGAACAGCGGTGTCATCAGGCTGCGCTGGGAGAGGTCGAACCCGAAGGCGCTGACGACCAGGTTGCCCGATCCGCTGTGCAGGCCGTATTCGGCCGTCAGCCAGTGCATCAGGTTGAACCAGCCCTCGTGCCGTACGGCGGCCAGTTTCGGGGTCCCGGTCGAGCCGGAGGTGAAGACGGCGTAGCAGATGTCGTCCCCGGTGACGGTCGTGTCCGGGCGGGCCGCCGGGAGGCCGTCCAGACGGTCGGAGAGCCGCTCGGGGGCGAGGATCTCGGCGCCCGCCGCCGCGACCGGGCCGGCGGTCGCCGGGGAGGCCACGATCAGGGCGAGACCGGGCACCCGGCCCGCCAGCAGGGCGAGCCGGGCCGCCGGATAGGCCGGGTCGAGCGGCACATAGGCCGCGCCCGCCTTCAGCGTGCCGAGGACGGCGACGAGCAGGTCGGCCGAGTAGTCGAGACAGATGCCGACCTTCGCGCCCCGGCCGTGTCCGCGCGCGAGGAGGAAGTGGGCGAACCGGTTCGCCTCGGCGTCCAGCTCGGCGTACGTCAGCTGCGCGCCGTCGTGCACGACGGCCACCGCGTCGGGGGTGGCTGCCGCGTGCTCCTCGAACCGCCGGTGGACGACGGGCTCCGGGGGCAGGGCGACCCGCCTTCCCTGAAGGATCATCAACTGACTCCGATGTGAGGGGGTGTGCGGTCGGGCGGGCCGCGGGGGTGCCGCGGGCGGAACGGGCCGGCACCCTGCCCGGGCACCGCCCGGCGGCCGGTGGCGGGCGGGGCGGCGGTCAGTCCGCCGCCATGGCCTCCCGCAGGCTGCGGGGGCGCAGGTCGGTCCAGTTCTTCTCGACGTACTCCAGGCACTCGGCCCTGGACGCCTCGCCGAAGGCGACGCGCCAGCCCTCGGGCACCTCGGCGAACACCGGCCACAGGGAGTGCTGCTCCTCGTCGTTGACCACGATGTAGAAGCGGCCGTCCTCGTCATCGAAGGGGTTCGCGCTCAACTGGCACCGTCCTTAACCGTCATGGGGTGAGCGGGGGTGGGGATGCGCCGGGCCGGGTGCGGGAGATGGAGCGGGCACCGGGCGCGGGCCGCCGGCCGGGCGCTGTCCGGTCGACGGGACGGCGTCCGGCACCGCATGGCGGCTCCGGCACTGCCACGTCACCGTAGGAACCCGGCTTCCGGCGCTACAAGGGCGGCGGGGACCCGGGCCGCGGGCCGGGCGGGCAGGCCCGCACCTCGACCGGGTTCTCTGTACCCCGGGGGCACCGGTGTGCCAGGATGCCGCGCCGCGCGGCCGCGCACGGGCCGCCGGACGCGGGCGGGTGACGGTGCGGGCGGCGGGGTCCGGGGGCCGCCCGCTCCCCTCGGGGCGGAGCGCCGGACGGGCGGGGGCGGCCGGGGGCGCGGGCCCGCCGGATACGGCCGCCGCGCCCCGGCGCCGTACCGCAGAGATGTTCTCCGTACACGTTTTCGAGTGCCGCTCCGGTGGCGCTTCAGTTCCTGCCGCGAGACTTCGGTGCGGTTGCAGGCACCCCAACTCGTGGAGGCATGATGGCGCGTCAGGCCGGGCGTACCCCGGGTCCGCAGGGCGGCCCGGCACCCGCCCTCCCCCAGCCCCCGTCGCGCCGGCCGCCCGCCGCGGGGGCCGCGCCGGGCCGGGGCCAGGTGCTGACGACCAAGGTGGGGCTGCAGATGCCGGCGCAGCTGGCGTACGACGAGTGGGAGCGGTCCGGGCGTCAGCTCGCCGGGGTCCTCGACTCGTCCTCCTGGTGGCTGGGCGACTGGCTGGTCTACGGCAAGGACCACTACACCGACCGGTACCAGCGCGGGATACGCGCCGTCGGCCTCTCCTACCAGACCCTGCGCAACTACGCCTGGGTCGCCCGGCGTTTCGACCTCACCCGGCGCCGGTCCGCCCTGAGCTTCCAGCACCATGCCGAGCTGGCGTCGATGCCGGTCGAGGAGCAGGACTTCTGGCTGGACCGGGCCGAGCAGCGGCAGTGGACCACCAAGCAGCTGCGCGGTGCGCTGCGGGCCGCGCGCCGGGGCGAGGAGCCGCCGAAGGCTCCCGCCGGGCCGAGCCGCCGTCTGGAGGTGCCGGGCAACCGTCTTCAGTGGTGGCACCGGGCCGCCGAGCAGTCGGGGATCGCGTTCGACCAGTGGGTGATGACCACGCTGGACAGCGCCGCCGCACACGCCCTGGAGGAGCCCGGCGGGCCGCAGGAGCCGCGGGAGCCGCGGGAGATCCCCGGCCGCGGGGAGACCGGAGGCCCGGCAGGACCGGACGGGGGTGTGCCGGACACGGCTGTTGCGGGTGCGGATGCGCCGGACGCGGGCGGGTACGGGGTGAGCGCCCGGACCGCGGGGCTCGCCGGACAGGCCCCGCCGGCGGTCGTCGGCGCCTGAACCCCTCTCCCCCGGCCCCCGCGTCCACGGGCTCCCGGCTGTTCCGGCTGTTCCGGGGACGGGCCGGTTACGGCAGCCGGCTCATCAGCCCGGCGGTCTCCCGCCGGTACCGGCAGGCGCTCTGCCCGAACGACTCGCGGACCCGCCGCCGCACGTCGCCCGGTTGCTCCTGGCTGAGCTTGAACATGCCTTCGGCCCCGGTCACCGTGAGCCGGAAGGCACCCACGGCGGGGGCGATCCTGCGGAAGTAGCCCAGGGATTCGGTCATGTCCCAGCCGTTGCCGAACGCCCCCTCGAAGGCGCGCACGGTGGACTGCACCACGTCCAGGCTCTCCTCCAGCGAGGAGATCTTCTCCACCACACCGCGGACGTGCACCGCGGTGAAGTTCCAGGTCGGGGCGGCCGGTGTGACCCCGTACACCGAGGGCGACACATAGGAGTTCGGGCCGGTGAACGTGAGGAGCAGGACACTGCCCGTCTCCAGCGCCGCCCAGTGCGGATTCGCCCGGTTCATATGCCCCAGGAGCGTGGTGCCCGGCAGTTCGCCGGCCGGGTCGGCGGAGGTCTCCGGGTCGAAGACGACCGGCAGATGAGTGGCGAACGGGCCGTTCTCCGGGCTGCCGTTCGCCACCGCGAGCGCCAGCGGATTCTCACGGATCAGATTCACCATCCACGAACTGTCCGGCGCTCGGTACATGCTGGGCACAAACATCCGTTCCACCCTTTCAGGAAATCGCGATGCGGGGCAGGGCCGCGGCCCGGTTCTCGGCTGATCGCGCCGTCCGGAACGGAAGGGCCGCCGGGCCGTGCCGTGCAGAGGTTCTGGGAATCCGCGCCGACCGTATCCCCGTCCCGCCGACAGGACAACACTTCCGGATGTCGAGTGGATCGGAAGGAGTTCCCGAAGAGACCTCATGGCGTTCTCCAGTTGCCTTCGAGTCGTTCTCCCGAGCACACTGCGAATCGGGCTCTCGGGCCACCGCCAGAATTTTCCATACGCCTAGCGGGAGAATTTTCATGGGTATAACGGGCAGGGGTAAACACGAGGTCCTGGACCTGGTCGGCATCGGGTTCGGCCCGTCGAACCTGGCGCTCGCGATCGCCTTGGACGAGCACGGGGCGAGCGCTCCGCAGCATCCGGTCACCTCTCATTTTTTCGAACGGCAGCCCGCGTTCGGCTGGCACCGGAACATGCTGCTGCCTTCGACGACGATGCAGATCTCATTCCTCAAGGACCTGGCGACGTTCAGGAATCCGATGTCCCGGTTCAGTTTTGTGTCGTATCTGCATGCCTCGAACCGGCTGGTGCAGTTCGTGAACAACCAGGACTTCTACCCGACCCGGCAGGAATTCCATCAGTATCTGGAGTGGGCGGCCGCCGCCCTCGGCGACCGGGTCACCTACGGTGCCGAGGTCGCGTCGATCCGGCCCCGCACCGGGCCCGGATCGCGGACGGCGGACCTCCTGGAGATCGAGGTGCGCCGCGGCGACGGCACCACCGGGACCGTCACCGCGCGGAACGTGGCCATCTCGACGGGGCTGGTACCGCGTCTGCCGAAGGGCGTGACGTCCGGGCCGCGGGTCTGGCACAGCTCGGAGTTCCTGGGCAGGTTCGGCGCGCAGACCCCGGCGGACCTCCGGCACGTGGCCGTGGTCGGGGCCGGCCAGAGCGCTGCCGAGATCACCCGCTTCCTCCACGACTCGCTGCCGCACGCCCAGGTCTCCGCGGTCATCCCGTCCTACGGCTACTCCATCGCCGACGACACCCCCTTCGCCAACCAGGTGTTCGACCCCGGCGCGGTCGACGAGTACTACTACGGCACCCAGCGGGCGCGGGACGCCTTCTGGCGCTACCACGGCAACACCAACTACTCGGTGGTGGACGCCGACGTGATCCGGGACCTGTACCGGCGCTCGTACGACGAGGAGGTCCGCGGCGGCCGAAGGCTGCACTTCCGCAACCTCACCCGGGTCGTGGAGGTCGAGGGGTCCGCGAGCGGGGCGTGGGTGATGCTGCGCTCCCTGCTGGACGACCGCAGGGAGGAACTGGCCGTCGACGCGCTGGTGTTCGCCACCGGCTACGACGGGATGGACCCGGCCCGGCTGCTCGGCGACTTCGACCGGCACTTCCAGCGCGACGCGGCGGGCAGGCACCGGCTGGAACGGGACTACCGTCTGGTGTCCGCGTCCGGGCTGACCTGCGGCGTCTATCTTCAGGGCGGCACCGAGCACAGTCATGGACTGTCGTCGTCGCTGCTGTCGAACACCGCGGTACGCAGCGGTGAGATCGCCGATTCGATCGTGATGCGGCGCACCCGGCAGGAGCTGGGCCGCAGCCGCTCGGTGGCGGAATCGCCCTCGGCCGCCTGAGGCGGCGCACCGTGAGGTGCCCCGGCCACCTCACCCGAGCGCCGGGCGGCCGCGCCGGGCCCGTATCCCGGCATCCGGCATCCGGCATCCGGCATCCGGCATCCGGCATCCGAATGGTGATACCCGAGCGAAGGAGAGGGCAGTGCCCGTGACACACACCACGCCGCCGTCCGGTGCGGCGGACCGTCACGTCCGGGGACCGGCAGGTCCCGTCCGGTCCGCCCCGCCGAACGGCCCGCCCCGCGCACCGCGCGGTCTGATCCGCCTGCGGTTCGCCGACCCGGCCGCACTGGAGCGCGCCGCCGCCGCTTTCGGCGCCGCCCGGCCGGGCGCGGGCCTGGGCGAGGCGCTGAGCGAGCCCGCGACGCTCACCCTCCGCATTCCCGGACCCGCCGGTGTCGAGGCCCTGCGGGCCGTGCTCGCGGTCCTCGACGCGGCGGAAGCCGCGGTCGATTCGCTCACGGTCCACACCGGTGAACTGGACGACGTCTTCGCCGCGTTCACCGCCCTGCCCTGATCCCGCACGGCGGGCCGGGAGGCGGCCGCCGCCGCCCGTGTGCGGGTGCGCCGGGGCCGCCCCCGCGCCGGCCGTCCTCCGCGGTGCTGCCGGGGAGACGGCCGGTGCGGGGGCCGCGGGTCACGACAGTACGAGGGTGCAGCACTTCACGCTGCCGCCCGCTTTGAGGAGCTCCCCCAGGCTCACCCCGATCGGGTTGAAGCCGCGCTCCTTGAGCCGGGCGATCAGCCCGGTGGCCGCCTGGGGCAGCACCACGTTGAGGCCGTCGGAGAAGGCGTTGAGGCCGAACACCGCGGCGTCCTGGTCCGTGGCGAGGACCGCGTCGGGGAACATCTCCCGCAGCACCGCCCGGCTGCCCGGGCTGAACGCCGCCGGGTAGTACATGATCTCGTCCGGCGCGAGCACCGAGAGCGCGGTGTCCAGATGGTAGAAGTCGGGGTCGACCAGGGTCAGACCGGTCACGGGGAGGCCGAAGAACTCCTGGGCCTCGGCGTGCGAGCGGGAGTCGGTGCGGAATCCGGTGCCGGCCAGGATCCGGCGGCCCACGCGCAGATAGTCGCCTTCGCCCTCGTTGATGTGTTCCGGCCACAGCAGTTCGCGGAAGCCGTGGCCGGCGAACCAGTCGAGGTAGGCGGGCCCCTCCGCGGTCCGCTCCCGGTGCCGGAACCGGGCGCCGAAGACCTTGCCGTCCACCACGGTGGCGCCGTTGGCGGCGAACACCATGTCCGGGAGGCCCGGGACCGGTTCGACCACCTCGACCGTGTGCCCGAGTGAGAGATAGAGCTCGCGGAGCTGTTCCCATTGCAGCAGGGCGGTCGCGGCGTCCGTCGGCTTCTTCGGGTTCATCCACGGGTTGATGCTGTAGGTCACGTCGAAGTACTGCGGACGGCACATGAGCAGACGGTGCGCGACCGCCTTCCGTTCCGCCCGGGCTGCCGGTTCGCCGGCTGCGGCGCCGTTTCGGGGCATGGCGGGTTCCTCCTGGTGTTCTTCGTGGGGAGAGAAGGGTGCGTGCCCGGCGCGGCGGGGTGCGCGGCGCGGGATCCGGTCCTGCCGGGCGTATGCGAAGACCTCCTCCCTGAGGGCGTCGACGCGCCCGCCCTCGTCGGAAGGGGACGGCGGGCGGGCGCGGACAGGGAGGGATGTGCACGGTCACTCTAGGCACGGGCCGGGCCGGTGGGGCCGCGGCTCCGCGGAACCTCCAGCTCAGCTGCAGCGGCCTTCCACCGCGCACCGCCCCGGGGCCGACCGGGCCGGGTCAGGCCAGATCGTCACGGGTCACCCGGCGGTGCGCGGTGCGCCATCCGCCGCGGGTAGCGACCAGGACGTCCTCCATCACGCATACGTACAGGACCCTCGCCCCGCCCGGGCCGGGGGTGCCGCCGTGGACCAGGGCCGAACAGCGGGTGTGCAGCGACCCGTCGGCGCGGGGCCGGACGTCGAGCCGGCCGACCCAGTGGTCGAGGCGGCCGGCGGCCCGCCGGTGGCGTTCGGCTCCGGCGCGTACATAGTGGGCGAGCCCGGTGCGGGCGGGCACCGGACCGGGCAGAAAGGGCAGTTCGAGGACGGCGTCCTCGGTGAAGGTGCCCGCCCAGCGTTCGGTGGCGTGGGTGGCTTGGGTGTTGAGGATGTGCATCTGGTGGGCGTAGAACTGCTGCGCCTGCGCGTACAGGGCGGCGAACCCCTGGCCCCGGGGCGTGCGTCGGGCGGTGCCCACCGGCTCGGCGGTCATGGTTCCGGCCTTCTTTCGTCGTGTCCTTCGGTGTGCCGCGGTGCCCGCCGGCGGGGCCTACCGGGCCCCGGGCGGCTTCCGGCCGGGCTCCGGACACTGTCCGGGGCCCGGGTGGAGCGGTCTTCGCGTGGCCCTTGAGGGGTGTTCCCGGGCGTCCGGCACCGGGGGCCGCCCGGTGCGGATCGGCTTGCGGACCGGTTCCGGACCGTTGCTGGACCGGTTCTCCAGCGGGCCTCGGCGGGTGGATGCGACCATGCGTGTCGAGCGGTGCAGAGCCCCGCTGTTCCGTACGAGCGGCCCCGGCGGCCGGGACACGGCGGCCGTCCGGCCCGCCGCCCGGGCGGGGTCGGCGGGCCGGACGGGGCCGGACACCGGAGACGTCGTCGAGGGAACGGTCATGCACAAGTCACCAGAGCCGGGACTGCGTCTGTTCGTGTTCCACCACTCCGGTGGTTCCCGGCTGACGTACCGCGACTGGCCCGCCCACTTCCCGGCGGACTGGGAGGTGCGGACTCCCGACGCGCCGGGCCGCGGGCCGCGTGACGAGCGTCCCGCACTCGCGGACGCCGGTGCCCTGATCGAATATTTTCTCCGTACGCTGGAGCCCCGGCTCACGGGCCCCTTCGCGTTCTTCGGGCACAGCCTGGGCGGGCTCGTGGCCTACGAACTGACCCGCCGGCTCGTCGATTCGGGCCGTACCGCACCGGTGTGGCTCGGCATCTCCGCACGCGGCACCCTCCAGCCCGGCGGGGACCGGCCGCAGCGCCATCTGCTGTCCGATGCGGAGCTGCGCCGGGAGCTGGCGGCGATGGGCGGTACGGCGCCGTCCGCGCTGAACCATCCGGAGCTGTGGGAGCTGTTCGCGCCGACCATCCGCGCGGATCTGCGCCTGGGCGAGACCTGGTGCTCCGAGCCGCTGGCCGCGCCGCTCCCGGTACCGCTTTCGGTGTTCGGCGGCACCGCGGACCATGTGGCCCCGCCGCACCGCCTGGACGGCTGGGCGGCCGCCTCGGAGCACTACTTCGGTCTGCGTCTCTTCGACGGCGGCCACTTCTACTTCCAGGGCCGGCTCCCGGACGTCGCCCGCCGGATCCGGGAGGACGTCCGGCGCGCCCTGCTCCTGTCCTCCGGGCTCCGCACGGTGCGGTGAGCCCCCCCGGCCAAGTCCGGTCAGTCCGCCGCCGCCTGCCGCAGCGCCCTGGCCAGCTCGCGTACTCCGTCGCCGTCCGCACCGCCGAGGACCACCAGGGGCGGGGTACGGCCCGCCGCCGCCAGACGCCGGGCGATCTCGTAGGCGATGGCGCCCGCTCCGGAGAAGCCGCCCAGCACCAGTCGGCTGCCGGGGCCGGTGACCGGTGCGAGGGCGGCCGCGCCGCGGGGCACGTCCGCCGGGGTGCGCAGGACGAACATCGCCTCGGGGCCGTCGTAGGCATGCAGCAGTGCGCGGCACCAGTCGGCGGGTGCGCCCGGGGCGGCGACGAGGCAGATCACGGCCCGGCCGGCCGGTGCGGCCGGGCGCAGCGGGACGAGGAGGCTCGCCGGGGCGGGGCGGTCGTGCATCCGGGGCAGGTCCGTTCCGTCGAGTGAGCCGATCACTTCGGCGACGGTGGTGCCCGGTCCCGCGGTGCGGGGCAGGGTGCGCAGCAGGCGGGCGGTGTGCGCGAGTACGGCCCGGGTCCGGTCGTCGGCCAGGCGTTCGCGGTCGTGGACGGCGGACAGCACCAGGCTGCCCTGTCCGTCGTGGTGGGCGACGAGGGACAGGGCCGTCGCGGTACGGGCCGGGGCGGGGACGGGGTGCTCGACGCGTACGCCGTGGGCGGCGAGGGCGGCGGTGAGCCGGTCGTCGCGGCGGGGGGTGTGCGCGAAGGCGAGCTGCGTTTCGGGGAGTTCGGGGAGTTCAGTGGGTTCAGTGGGTTCGGGGGGTTGAGTGGGTTCGGTGGGTTCGGTGCCGGGGCGGGCGAGCCATTCGTGGATGCGGCCGGCCGGGGTCCATTCGTAGGCGGCCATGTCCAGTACGCGGTCGCGCAGGGTGCGCAGCAGTCGTTCGACGGGGGCCGCGGGGTCGACCTCGACGGTCAGGGGCAGCGGGTTGGCGAGCGGGCCGGGGATCCTTTCGATGTCGTCGAGGAGGCCGCCGCGGCCGGAGAAGGAGACGCCGAAGCCGATGGGGACGGGGCCGCGCAGCGGGCCGGAGGCCCGGTAGAGCAGCATGGCCCACACCGTGTGCAGGGCGCTGGACTCGGTGGCGCCGTGGCGGGCCGCCCAGTGGAGGAGGCGGGTCGTCTCGGTTCCGGAGAGGCGGGTGGAGGTGTGTCCGGCGCCGTGGTGGCCGGTGTGTTCGCCCGGGGTGGCGCGCGGCAGTGGTGCGGGGGCGGCGTGCGGGGTGGTGCGGCGCCAGAAGTCGCGGGCGGGCCCGGGGTCCTGGCGGTCCAGCCAGCGGGTGTAGTCGCGCAGGTCGGGGCGGCGTTCCCCGCCGGGCAGGGTGCCGCCGGCGAGGTAGGCGCGGTAGAACTCGCGGACCAGGACGCGTGCGCTCCAGTCGTCGAGGAGGGCGCGGTGGTAGGTGAGGACGATGTCGGTGGAGGGCTCTTCGCCGGGGGTGCGCGGCGGCGGGCCGTCGAGGAGGGCGATGCGCAGCGGGCCGGGGCGGCGCAGGTCGAAGCCGTGGGAGCGTTCGGTGTTCCGGAGGTGTTCGCGGTCGGTGAAGGTGCCGTGGGTGTGGTGGGTGACCACGTCGGGTCCGGGGTGGTCGAAGAGGACGGTGCGGGGGTGCGGGTCCCAGACGAAGGCGGACCTCAGGACGGTTTCGCAGGTGGACACCGCCTGCCATGCGGTGGTGAAGCGGGTGAGGTCCAGCGGTCCGTGCCAGCGCCACAGGAGTTGCTCGACCTGGTGGTCGGGGCCGCGGCTCGCGTCGGTGAGGAGTTCGTGCTGCAGCGGGGTCACGGCGAAGGTCTGCGGCAGGGGCCCGCGGGTGGCGGACCCGGCTGTTTCCCCGCCGGAGGCGGTGTCCGGCGGGGGGCCGGGGGTGTCCCCGGGGGCGGCGGGCAGGGCGGGGGTGCTGGTGATCAGGTCGGCCAGAAGTCCGGCCGGGCAGGGGGCCGGATCGCCGGTCGCGGAGGGCAGTTCGAGGCTGTGGTGGTCGGGTCCGTGCCGGTGCAGGCGGAGCCGGCCGGTGAGCGGGGCGGGGTGGCCGGCGGCGATCCGGTCGAGGGCGGCCAGGAACAGGGCGGGGTCGAGGCGGCCCCGCAGTTCCAGCACCGGCCGGGGCTCCTGGGTGCGGTGGTGGTGTCCGGGGTCGAGGACCACGGTCATGGTCGGTGCCGGCGAGCGGTCGGTCGGCATCGGTCTTCCTCCTCTCCTGCCTCACGGGGGTTCGGGTTCGCGGACTGCCGTGCCACGGGGCCGGCCGGGGAACGGGCCGGGCCGGCAGCGGGTGGGGGCGGCGGGCGGGCGGGGCGGTTGCGGCCGGTGGGCCGGGGGAACCGGCCGGGCGGCCCGGGTGCCGCCGGTGCGGGGACGGCCGGGGCGCGGGAGGCCGGTGCCGGTGTACGGGGGCCGGTGCGGGCGGGCCGGTCCGGGGGCCGGTGGCGTACCGTCTGCGCCGGGGTGGGGTACGGGTCCACCGGCACCGGGGGCGGTTGGTCGTGCCCTGCACTCGCCGGGGTCCGGGCGGTGGACGGTTCGCGCAGGGTGGTGTGCCGTTCGTCCACGGCCGGCTCCTCCCACTCGACACCGGTCACGGTAGCGGCGCGGGCGGGGCTGCCCCGTTTCCTCCGGTACTCCCCTAGCGTTCCGCAAGCCCCTGCGGGCGGCGCGGGGCGGGAGGAAGGGGGTGATGGTCGGTCACGGCGGGCGGACCGGCGTCCGCCCGGGGGGTGGTGTGGTGCTCGGTGATGCGGCCCTCGCCGTCGAAGCGGAACTCCGCGAACAGACACCGGGCGGCGGTGCCGGTGGTCGCGGTCAGGCGCAGGGCGACGTGGTCGCCGTCGGCGAGGACGCTGTCGCAGACCAGCAGCGGACGGTCGGGGGCGAAGAGGGCGGTGAGGAGGCAGGGTTCGCCCCGGTTGGCGGACTCGACCAGGGCGAGGGCGAGGGCCTTGTTGCGTTCCTGCACGGTGTGGCGGGTCAGGAAGGCATGCAGGGTCCCGCTCAGCGGGTCGGTCAGGGTCAGGCGCATGGCCGGGCCTTTCGTGTCGTGGGGGACACTCGCCGGGTCGGAGCAGCGGCCTTCTGCGCTGCGGATGCCGGGGCCGCCGACGGCGGGGGTGGGCGTTGCGGCAGAGGGCGGCACCGCCGGCGGGCTCGTGCTCCGCGGGCGTCCCGGGGGCCGGGGTGTTCGTCCGCCGAGGATCACCGGCCGCCCTGGAGAAACACCTGAGGCCCGGTCGGGCGGGCCCGGCGGCGGGGGCGGGAGGGAGAGCGGCCCGGGGAGAGGGCGCCGGGGCACGGGCCGGTGCCGTGTGCGTCCGTACGGCGTGCAACCGCCGGGCCCGGCACGCGGGTGACCGCGCTCGCCCCGCGGTGGGCGGTGGACGAGCGGTCCACCGCCGCCCGCGCCGGGGAAGCGGGGGTCAGGCGGCGAAGAGGTCGAAGGTCGAGGTGCGCCGCGCTCCCGCCACCACGTCCAGCTGCGGGTCGACGGAGAGCATGGCCTGGTGCAGCCGCTGCAGCTGCGGCGAGGGCTCCACGCCGAGTTCGTCGATCAGGCGCATCCGCAGCCTGCGGTAGGCCTCCAGGGCCCCGGCCTGCCGCCCCGACCGGTACAGCGCCACCATCATCTGCGCGTGCAGGCCCTCGTGCTGGGGGTGGCGGGCCGTCAGGTCGGTCAGTTCGGGGATGAGTTCGGTGTGCCGGCCGAGTTTGAGGTCGGCGTCGATACGGCGTTCGACGACGGCCAGCCGGCTCTCCTCCAGGCGTCTGACCTCGATGTCGAGGATCGGTCCGACGCGTATGTCGACGAGGGCCGGTCCCTTCCACAGGTCGAGAGCGGCCCGCAGCCGCCGCGCCGACACCTCGTTGTCCCCCGTTTCGAAAGCGGTCTGTCCCTGGCGTGCCAGACGCTCGTACTCGTGGACGTCGACGCTGGCTTCGGGGATCTGCAGCAGATATCCCCCGTGCCGGGTGGCCAGTACCTCCTTGGCTCCGCCCGGTGCGCTCGGGCCCATCGCGGTGTCCAGTCTTCTGCGGAGCTGGAGGATGTAGGTCTGCAGGGTGGTGAGGGCGCTCTGCGGCGGCGCGGTCCCCCAGATCTCTTCCATGAGCATCGGGACGGGCAGGACACGCCCCGGATAGAGCGCCATCAGGGACAGGATCTGCCGCGGCTTGGCCGCGGTGGGAACGATGGATCCCCCGTTGACCTCGGCACTCAACGGCCCCAGAACCTGAATTCTCACGGTACCCCCTCTTCCGTAGTGGTCGAGCTCTCTGTCCGGATTCCTTCCGCCGGCCGGGATCGGTGCCGCGTTCCACGCTAGCCGGGCCCGTCCGGGGCGAGCGGGACGGTGTAGCGGCCCTCGACCGGGCCTCCAACTGCCGTGCCCGGTACCTGAGTGAGGGCGTCGGGGCGCAGGCCGGCGGTGTTGCGGCCGGTACGGGGGTACGGGGTGCGGCGCCCCGGCTTCGCATCGCCACCCGGGCGGATGGCGCGCCGCCGGTGCGAGCGGCGGGGGCGGGTGGCCGGGGCCGTGCCGTCCCGTGGTTCCCGGCCCGCGGCGGTGATACGGAACGCGGCCCGTTCCGGGGGGAAACACGCGGGTGCTGCTCCCCGGAACGGGCCGCGGACGGCGGGCGGGCGTTTTCACACCTGCGCCATGCGGCCCCTGCCGGATCCGGTGGGCGGTCCGGCGGGCGGGGGCGCCGGGTGTTCCATGGACAGCGGGGTCTCGGGGGCGGCCACCAGGATCGACTGCTGCAGCCGGCGCAGCCGCGCCGAGGGCTCCAGGCCGAGGTCCCGTACGAGGGTGCCGCGCAGCCGGTGGTAGACGCCGAGCGCCTCGCTGCGCCGGCCGGAGCGGTGCAGGGCCAGCATGAACTGGGCGTGCAGATTCTCATGAGTGCGGTAGCGGCTGGTCAGCACGGTGAGTTCGGCCAGGAGTTCGCGGTGCCGGCCGAGCCGCAGATCGGCCTCGATGCGCTGGTCGAGAGCGCACAGACGGCTCTCCTCCAGCCGTCTGGCCTCCATCTGCAGCTGGGTTCCGGTGTGGACATCGGCGAACGCGGCCCCGGTCCACAGGCCGAGGGCGTCCCGGAGCTTGCGGGCGGCTCCGGGGAAGTCACCGGCGTCCATGGCCCGGTATCCGGCGCCCGCCAGCCGCTCGAACTCCCGCACGTCGCTGGTGCCGCCACCGGTGACCAGGAGATAGCCGCCGGGCGAGGTGACCAGTACGTCCTTCGCGCTGCGCCGTGGCACACCCTCGACGGGTACGTCCTTCTCCAGTGCGGCGGAGATGAGTTCGCGCAGCTGCAGCACGTACGTCTGCAGGGTGGTGCGGGCGCTGCGCGGCGGAGTGCCGCCCCACAGCTCCTCGATCAGCCCGCCGACGGGCACCACCTGGTCGGCGTGGAGGGCCAGGCAGGCAAGAACCTGCCGTGGCTTCGGCGCCGTCGGGGTGACCGAAACCCCGTTTTCCCTGGCGCCCAGCGTGCCCAGCACATCAATATCCACACCGACTCCCCATGTCGTGGCTCCTGGGACGGTCTCCGGCCCATACCAAGTAAAAAACAGCACGAACGGTCTGTCAATATCAAACCGACCAAGCTGTTTCATTCATTGAAGCTCGACCGGTCCACCACTCCTCATCGACCTTCCGGGCTGGGGCAACACCCTGAAGCCGACGGCATCCCCCTGAAACGCCACGGAGCCCCGGGCGCCGGTCCGGCAAGCGCCGCGCGCCGTCCGTCACCCGTGGAACAAACCGTGCGCCCTGTTCAGGAGGGGCCGGGTGCCGCGCCCGGGGAGCCGCCGGGCAGCAGCCGGCCGAGGGTGCCGGCCGCCGCCAGCCGCGGCAGCAGCAGACCCCAGAACCGTACGAGCACGGCAGGGGCCGCCCATGCCCGGTCGCCGGCGCCGAGCACTTCGAAGCCCACCGTCGCCGCGACCACGGCGACCGAGGCGTCGGCGGCGGACACGCCCTCGGCGAGAGCGCCTTCGCGCTCCGCCTCCCGGAGCACCTCCTCGACCCAGGCCTGCCACTGCCGGCGCAGGTCGACGGCACCGCTCCGGCGCGGCAGTCCGCAGCCGAGCTCGAACCCCGCCCGGACCACGACGTCCCGGTCCAGCCTCGCCGCCAGAGCATGGGTGGCGTCGATGAGCCGCTGCAGCGGGCCGGGCCCGCCGGCCGGGGCGGGCCCGGCGATGACCCGGACCGCGGCGGCCGCCTCGTCCTCCACGGCCCGGGCCAGGACCCGCTTGTTCTCGAAGTGGAAGTGCAGCGCACCGCTGCTGACCCCGGCCTTCCGGCTGATGGAGCCGAGCGACGCCATCGCGAAACCGTCCTGCGCGAACACCTCGGCGGCCGCTCGCACCAGGGCCTGCCGCGTGCGCAGGGCACGCTCCTGCTTCACCATGCCGGGTTCTCCTGACTGGGGCGGCAGGCGGCTTCACCGGCCGGCCCCGGGCTCGTTCTCCTGATACGGCGGCTCACCGCAGGGCAGAACACCCCGCCGCTCACCGGAAGAAGGGGCAGTCCGGCCCGGGGCGGAACCGGGGCCGGACCCCGGGAGAATCCGCCACGGGAGCGGGCCCGGGCTCCGGCGCGGCCGTCCGGGCCACCGGAAGACCGCCGGACCCGGCCCGGACGGCGCCGCCGTCATCGCCACGCCACGCCCCTTCCCGGGACGGAGCCGAGGAGACCCGGCCCGGCCCCCCATCTTAACAAACCGCTTGGACGGTTTATATAGAGTGTTCACAAGAACCCCGTTCCACCCGTCTCCTGACCGGAAATCGCGCGGGTACCCCAGCCGCTTCCCCGGCGGCCGGAGCACCTTCCGCCGTAGCCGGGGCGGCCCTGCGCCGCACCGGCTACGGCGCAGGGCACGGTGATACCAGGGCCCGCCCCGGGGCCGCCCGGGACACGGGGCAGCCGGGACCCGGCGGCCCCGGCGGCGCAAGGGGCCCCGGGGCGCGGACCGCCCGGCAGGCCGGACCGCTCACCTCCGGATCCGGGAACGGCCCGTTCCCTTTTCCCGCCCGGCCGCAGGGCCATATTTCTTCTAGAAATTAAACCGGGTGGTATGTATCTTCGGGCTTACCGGGGGGAGAGCACCCCTGGTGCAGGCCACTACGGCTCAGGGGGATTCCATGTCCGCGAGCACGTTCCGCACCGACCGCGCACTACCCGGCACGGCAGGCACACCGGGCAGCGCGGCAGTACCTCCGGGGGCGAGGCCGGCGCCCGACCGGCCGCTGACCAGCATCGTCCCGAAGGAACTCGTCCACCGCACGGGCGTCGCCGAGGTCATGCTCACCGGCTGGGAGCGGGTGGAAGGCGACCACTTCACGGTGACCGCCCAGTGGCCCCGCGGCCACAGCCTCTTCACCACCGGGGGCCGTTATCACCCGCTGATTGCCGCAGAAACGATCCGCCAGGCGGGGATCCTGCTGGCCCACACCGAGTACGGCGTACCGCTGGACGGGCCGCTGCCGGTGGAGGAGATCCGGGTGAGCACCCGCCCCGGGCTCTTCGGCATCGGCTGGACACCCGCCACGCTCGAACTCCGGGTCACCGTCCGGCCGCGGCACGCGGACGACGGGACCCTGACGGGGCTGCGCGCCGAGACCGAGATCCGCCGCGACGGCCGTACGGCCGCGACCGGTCTGAGCGCCGTCGCCTGCGTCACGGCGCCCGAGGACGAGCGGCCGCCCTCCCGCCGCCCGGCCCTGCGGGACGGGCTTCCGGCCGCCGCACCGCAGGCCCCCCTTGCGCCGCAGGCCGTCGGACGCCTCTCTCCCCTGGACGTCGTCCTGTCCCCCACCCCGCGGCCGGACCGCTGGCTGCTGCGCACCGACACCGGGCATCCCGTCTTCACCGGCCGCGGCGGCCGGATCCCGGACATGGTGCTGCTCGAAGCGGCCTGTCAGGCCACGGCCATGACCCTGGGACGCCCCTGCACACCGCTGGACATCGCCGCCGGGTTCGGGCCCGGCACCGTACCGGCCGGCCCGTGCGTGATCGGGGCGCGCCGTCTGCCCGCCGCCGGGGGAACGGAGTCGGTGCTGGTGACGGGCCGTCTCCACGGCGAACCGGTGTTCCACTCCACGGTGACCGCGGCCGCCGGCTGAACCACCGGGCGGGGCGGGGCCGCGCGGCCGTGACCGGGCGGCACGGCAACCGGGGGGCAGGGCACGGCCGGCCGGTCAGCCCGCCGCGACCGGCTCCCCGGCGAGCGCCTCCCGGCCCCGCGCCTCGCTTCTGACGCCGAGTTCCATCGCCCGCGCGGTGGTGATCTCCAGGCTCGCCAGGACGGCGGGAACCGCGATACCGGGCAGCAGATGCCCGAAGAGCGACACCACCCGCGCCTCCAGGTCCTCCCGCTGCGCCAGGATCTGCGAATAGACCTGCACGCCGGTCCAGGACGCCGAGAACAGCCAGGCGGTCTCGGACGGCACCACGTGCGGGAGGAGTTCGCCCTGCTTCTTGGCCTCCTCCAGCAGCAGGGCGCTCGCGCCGATCCACTGCGTGATGGCCTCGGTGCCGAACTGGGCCCGCACATCCTGCTCCAGGCTGAGCCGGGCGACCGCGCTCACCAGCGGATCCCGGCGCATGCGGTAGGCCACGGTGAGCCCCGTGTCCACCAGTTCCTGCAGCTTGGAGGCGCTGGGCTCCACCGAGACCGTACTGAACTGCTGGCTCAGCACCCCTTCCGCCAGAGCCGCCTTGGACGGGAAGTGAAAGTAGAGCGCGCCCTTGGTCACACCGGCCCTGGCCAGGATCTCGCCGATGGTCGCGCGCTCGTAGCCGCACTCGTCGAACACAGAAGCAGCGGCCGTCACGATCGCCAGCTTCGTCCGGATCGCACGCTCCTGCTGCGCCATGAAGGCCCTCCCTGGTCATTGCTGGGTACGGCACCAGGTCAGGTGTCCGTTCTCTACCAGAACCAAACCAGGTAGTCCGTATTTTCACAAGCCACCACCGGACCGTACCTGCACATTTCGCCGCTGCCTTCACCCCGGTCCGGTACCCCGAGGAGTCCCCACATGCCGAAAAACATCCTGGTCACCGGCGCAAACGGCTTTATCGGCCGCCATGTGGTCCATGCCGCGCTGACAAAACCGGCCGCGCGGGTTCGGCTGAACCAGCGCAGCCCCCGCGCTGCTGCCCCGCACTCCGGATCCGCCGCCGAGACGGTCCACGCCGATCTCACCGACCCCGCCTCGCTCACCGGCCTCTGCCGGGACACCGACGCCGTCATCCACTGCGCCTCCCTCGTCGGCGGCGACCACGACAGCCTCCGTGCCGTCAACGACCTCGGCACCCGCGCCCTGGTCGACGAAGCGCAGCGCCAGGGGGTCCGCCGTATCGTCTACATCAGCACCGCCGCCGTCTACGGCCGCGGTCCTTTCCGCGGCGCCGGACCCGCCGGGCTCCCCCAGGCCCCCGCCTCGGCCGCCAGCCGTACCCGGGCCGCGGCCGAACGCCATGTGCTCGCCGCGGGCGGCACCGTCCTGCGCCCCCATCTCGTCTACGGCACCGGGGACCGCTGGGTCCTGCCCGGGCTCGCCCAGCTCCTGCGCCATCTGGGCACCGGTATCGACTGCCCCACGCTGCACTCCGCCGTCGACGTCGGCGCACTCGCCGGTCTCGCCGTCGCCGCCGCCCTCCACGAGGACCCGCTGCCCGCCGTCCTCCACGCCAACCACCCCCGCCCCATCAGCACCTCGGCCCTCGTCCGTCTGGTGCAGGGCCACCTCGGCCTCCCCCGGCGCGCTCCCCTTTCCCTGCGCCGCGCCACCGAGCTGGCCCGCAACTCGCCCCGGGCCCTGCACCACCTCGCCATGCTCGGGACGGACCACTGGTTCGACAGCGATCCGGTCTGGCGGGCCCTCGGGTGCAGCCCGGGTCCCGCCCCCGCCGACGGTCTCGTCCGGCACACCGGGTGGTACGGCCCGCTGCTGCGGACCGCACCGCACCGGCCGCACCGCACCGGCCCGCAGCGGAGCCGGAACCGGGCGGCCGGGGCGGGCCTGCACAGCGCCGGGGCCTGTCTCCGGCCCTGACCTGCGGCGCGCTCCGGTGCGCCGCGGGCGGCTACCGCGTTCCCGTGTCCGGTCCGGTGAACGGTCCCAGTTCCACGGGCAGTTCGCGGTGTCCGTTGGAGATGAACGACTCCAGGGGCCGCAGGCTCTGCGGCGGCACCGCGAGCCGCAGTGCGGGGAACTGTGTGAACAGGCCGCTCAGCGCGATCTCCGCCTCCATCCGGGCCAGCGAGGCGCCCAGGCAGTAGTGCGGGCCGTGGCCGAAGGAGAGATGTTCGCGCCGGGCGGCGCGCCGTACGTCGAACTCCCCCGCGTTCTCGCCGTGCACGGCCGGATCGCGGCCCGCGGCGGCGTACGAGATCACCACCGCGTCGCCCCGGGCCAGCACCACCCCGCCCACTTCCACGTCCTCCACCGCGTACCGCAGGATCGCGTTCGCCCCCGGTGCCTCCACCCGCAGAGCCTCCTCGACCGCATCGCCCCACGCAGCCCGTCCCGACCGCACCAGGGCAAGCTCGTCCGGGTTCGCCAGCAGCAGCGCCACCGCGTTGCCGAGCAGGTTGACCGTCGTCTCGTACCCCGCCGTGTAGAGCAGGATCAGATTGTCGACGAGTTCCTTCTCCGTGAGCCGTGAACCGTCCTCGTCGCGCACGGCGATCAGCGCACTCGTCAGGTCCTCCCCGGGCATGTCGCGTCTGAGGGCCAGCAGTTCGTTCATCGTCAGATACAGATCGGCGCCGTTCGCCCGTGCCTCCTCCACCGACGCGGAGGTCCTGAAGAATCCCGCGATGATGCGGCGCAGCCTCACCCGCAGCTCGCCGGGGATCCCGAACAGCTCGGCCAGCACCCGCATCGGCAGCAGGTGGGTGAACTCCTGCCGCAGATCGACCGGCGCGCCGGCCGGCAGCCCGGCCAGCCGGACCAGCAGGTCCTGTGCGATCTCCGCCACCCGGGGCCGCAGCAGCGCCACCCGGCGTGCCGTGAACGCGGCCGCCACCAGTTTCCGCAGCCGCCGGTGCTCCTCCCCGTAGGCGGTCACCATGTTCTGCACGGACACCCAGATCGCCAGCGGCCAGGATCCCGCGATGTCCCCGTCCGTCCACGCGGGCCAGTGGCGGTAGGCGTCCTTGGAGATCCGCGGATCCGTCAGCAGCGCCCGGATCTCCCGCTGCCCCGTCACCGCCCACGCGCCCACACCACCGGGCAGAACCACCCGTGCCACCGCCCCGCGCTCCCGTAACCGGGCGGCTTCCCCCTGCACATCACGCCCCGACGGATCGAAGGCAAACGGGCACTGCTGTTCCACGGACATGAACCCCTCCGGTCGGCCGAGCGGGCCCGCCGATCGCCGGGCCCGCACCCATAGGAAACCGTACAGGCGGTATGTTCACACTCCAAGTGTGACTATCACGGTGATCCCGCCCCTGCGATCACCAGGCTCTTAACGGAAGACTAACGCCCAGCATTCCGCAGTTGGCTTGAAAACAAAACCGGTTAGTCCGTATCTTACGTGGTCCGAGCCACCCCCCTCCCTGCCTGCCGCGCCGCGGCAGAGAAACGGAGAGCGCGCGTGACCATCCGGACGCACCACACCGCCGCACCGGCCGCCGGCTGCCAGACCGTCACCCGCACCGCCTGCCCGGTCGTGCCCCGCCCCCGTACGGCCCCGGGTCCGGCCGGTGCGGCGCGCGCCCGTACCGCGCCGTGTGTCGCGCCCGTACCGCGGCTGACGACGACCGTCCCCCGCGAGTACGTCCACCGCGCCAGCCATGCGGAGGTCTTCCTCACCGGGTCCCGGAGGCTCGCCGACCACCAGTTCGCCCTCACCGCCGAATGGCCCCACAGACATCCGTTCTTCACCACCCCCGACGGCCGTCACCACCATCCGCTCCAGGCCGCGGAGACCATTCGCCAGACCGGGCTGCTGCTCGCCCACACCCAGTACGGCATCCCCCTCGACCACCATTTCCTCCTCACCCAGCTGCATCTCGCGGTTCATCCCCGGCAGATGGCCACCGCCCCCGGCCCGACCGAACTCGCCGTCACCGCCACCACCACCGACACCACCCACCGCGGCAAGCGGCTGACGCACTTCGCGATGGACATCGTCATCCACCGCAACGGGCACCCCTGTGCGACCGGCGGCGGGCATTTCGCCACCATCCCGCGGGCCGTCTACCGGCGCCTGCGCGGCACCACCGCTCCGCCGCCCCGGACCCGCACCAGCCCCGGCCGCACCCTGAGCCCGGCCGCCACCCTGAAGAACTCCGCCGCCGATGTCGTCCTCGCCGAAACCGGCCGGCCCCGGGACTACCTCCTGGACCCCGACCCCGCCCATCCCACGCTCTTCGAGCACACCAGCGACCACTACCCCGGCATGGTCCTGCTCGAAGCCGCCTTCCAGGCCGCCGTCCACACCCGCCCCGGCCGCCCCGTGCCCACCGGGCTCCGCGCCCACTTCCACCACTACGCCGAATACACCGCCCCCGTCCGCATCGGCGCCGATACCGGCGGCGGGGACGGCATCACGCACATCACCGCACACCAGGAGGGCCGGACCCCGTTCACCGCGACCCTCACCCACACCTGAAGCAGCGCACCGGCGGGCGGATCAGTCGTCGACCGCCTGGTAGAGGGTGGTCCAGAAGTCGTGGAGGGCGCGGGCCGAATCCGGGGTGGACATCCCGGTCTGGGTGAGCAGGATGCCGACGATCCGGTGGTGCGGGTCGGCGTACACGGTGGTGCCGGCTCCGCCGTCCCAGCCGAACTGGCCGACGGGCGCGTAGTCCCCGCGGTAGGTGCGGACCGCCATCCCGAAGCCCCAGCCGCCGTGCTGCCCCTGACCGTGCGACAGATGGACGACGCTGCGGGCCCAGTCCTCCCGGGCGGCCAGCTGTCCGGGCGTGAGCCGGTTGGTCGTCATCAGTTCCACGGCGGGCCGGGACAGGATCCGCCGGGTGCCGTGCATTCCGTGGCCGAGCAGCATGCGGAAGTAGGCGTGGTAGTCGTCGACGGTGGAGTCGAGTCCGCCGCCGCCGGAGGGGAACGCGGGAGGCCGGCTGTAGTGTCCCCCCGCGGCCTCGTCGGCCACGTGGAACTCCCCGGTCCGCGGGTCGGGGGCGTACAGGGGCGGCAGCCGGTCGATCTTGCCGGCCGGTACGTGGAAGCCGGTGTCCTTCATGCCCAGCGGGCCGAAGATGCGTTCGTGCAGGAACGCCTCGAACGGCCGGCCGGTGACCCTGGCCACCAGTACGCCGAGCACATCGTCGCTGACGTGGTACAGCCAGCGCTCTCCGGGCTGGTGCAGCAGCGGGAGGGTGCCCAGGCGGCGCATCCACTCGTCCGGGCCGGGCGCCGGCAGCAGCCACTGCGTGCCGTAGATCCCCCGTTCGAAGAACTCCCTCATCATCGGGGAGTCCTTCGCCGTCATGTCCAGTCCGAGCCCGCAGGTGGAGGTGAGCAGGTCCCGCACGGTGACCGGGCGCCGGGCCGGCACGGTGTCGCCGAGCGGTCCGCCGGGCCGTACGAGCACCCTGCGTCCGGCGAGTTCGGGCAGCCACCGGTCCACCGGGTCGTCCAGCCGCAGCCGGCACTCGTCCAGCAGGACCATCGTCGCGGCGACCGCGACGGGCTTGGTCGTGGACGCCATCCGGAAGATGGTGTCCCGGCGCATCGGCGCGCCGCCGTCGTGGCACATCGTCCCGACCGCTTCGACGTGGGTCTCCTCGCCGCGGCCGACCAGGGCGACGAGCCCGGGAATCCGCCCGGACTCCACATGCCGTTCCAGTACTTCGCGCAGTCTGCGCAGCCCTGCCGCGGTGAAGCCGCCGGTGCCGTTGCCCATCACGAGTCTCCTTGTGCGCAGTGCCCGGTACCGGCGCCGCCGCCGGCGGGCAGGGGGGGGCTGCCGCGGGCATGCCTCCCCGTGACCACATGGTGCGGTCAGGCGCCGGCGGCGGCGGTGGACGTGGCGCTCGCCCGGGGGGCAGTGCGCTGCGGCGCGATCGGGCCGCCTTGTCTTCTTCCGCGGTGTCTCAGCCCGCGGCGCGCTCGATGTCGGCGGTCAGCTGCTTCCGCGCCCGGGCGGGGACGTAGCCGCCCTCCGAGTAGTTCCGGGCGAAGGTGTCGACGAACTCCGCCGGATCGTCCCCGACGATGCCGCGGACCGGCGTTCCGTCCGCCGCGGCCTGCTCGAAGAGGTCGGCGAGGTCTTCGAACATCAGGACGTTGCTGTCCCCGTCGATCGGCACGAAGTGCATCAGGTACCGCTCGACGGCCTCGACCGCCGTACGGTAGTTCCCGGGGAGCTCCGCGACGCGCGCCCGGTACGCCCTCCAGCGCTTCTTGGGCCCGATCATCCTGGCGACGAAACCGCTCTTCTCTGCATCGGACATGGTCACTTGCCCCCTTCGCGAAGCTGTTCCAGTCGTTCCGTGAGGAAGCTCCAGGTCCTCCAGAACTCTTCGAGGTACTCCCGTCCCTGCGCGTTGAGGGAGTGCACCTTGCGCGGCGGCCCCTTCTGGGAGGGGACCTTCTCCACGTCGACGAGGCCGCGTTTCTCCATCCGGAGGAGCAGCGCGTAGATGGTCCCTTCGGCGATATCGGAGAAACCCTGCTGCCGCAGGCGTGCCGTGATCTCGTAGCCGTAGGCGGGCCGGCCCGCCAGGGACGCCAGGATGATGCCCTCCAGCGTGCCTTTGAGCATCTCGGTCTCCAGCTTGGTCATGGAACACCTCCTTCCTGCACTAGTCAGTGCTGTCGAGTACCAGTACACAGTAACACTGACTACTGGTACTCAGCAAGACGGAATAGCGGAGGGGCCGGGGCGGGCCGTCAGGGGTCGCCGTGTTTCCGGTTTCCGGGTTTTCCACCCTGACAAGGCTCTTGTCGGCAATTGCCTCGCATGGGCGACTTGCGCTCTAAACGCGGGCCGGTGCGGGCAGCTCACCCTCAGTTGCTTCATACGGAAGCGGATCTGTCGCCGGATTTTTACGGACAGGCCGGCCGGACAGGGGCCGCGGCCGTCGAGTGAGAGGCGGAAGTCATGAGCATGATCCAGACCGGCAGGCTGCAGCTGAACTCCAACAGCGCCACGGAACTGACCGGCAGAGACACCTCGACATTCACCCAGGTCACGTTCCCCTCACCGTTCCCGGACAACGCGGCGGTGATCGTCGTACCGTTCGTCCAGACGTTCAACGGCCCCGACACTCCGGGCCTGCGCATCGCCGACGTCACCACCACCGGCTTCAAGATCCGGCTCAATGAACTCGTGGGCACCGGCCGGGCCCTGTCCGACGGGCCCCACACCACCGAGACCGTCGGCTGGATCGCCGGCACCGTGTAGCGGCCGGGCAGCCGCCACGGCCGGGCCGGGGCCTCCGGCCCGGCCGTGGCGAGGACGCGTGTGCGGCGGTGCGGGCTGATCCGGGTGCGGCTACTTCCAGCCGTAGAGCATGTACGGCGCATACGGGTCGCAGTAGAACTCGGGGATCAGCCAGATGGAGACCAGGTACTGGCCGGTGGCGTTACAGGCCCCGTACGACGAATGCGTCCCCATCGGGACCCATCCGGAGGCCGCCGCAGCGGCCGGGGCGGCGCCGGCGGCCTGGGCGGCCGGAGCCGTCAGCAGCGCGGCGGCCGTCAGGGCCACCGCAGCACCGGCGGCGGAGAGCTTTCTGGTCAAAGACATGACGAAGCGCACTCCTTCTTGTCTTGGATTCCGGGCGGACCGGGGCCGTCCGCCCCGGTGTCCGGCCCGAGTGTGGCGGCCCGCCGGGCGCGGGGCAACGGGAAGTGCGCATTCCCGTTGGGCTTCCCCGCGCACGGCGGGCGGCGGGGCCGGGGGCGGCCCGGTGCGGGACCCGGATGCCGGGTGCCGGGCGGCGGGACCCCGGTTGGCGGATGCCGGGTGGCGGTGTGCCGGGTACCGGGACCCGGTTGGCGGAACCCGGGTGCCGGATGCCGGAACCCGGGTGCCGGGCGGCGGGTGCCGGGACCCGGTTGGCGGATGCCGGGCGGCGGGTTGCGGGTTGCGGGTTGCGGGTTGCGGGTTGCGGGTTGCGGGTTGCGGGTTGCGGGTCAGTAGAACCGGCGGTGCCACCGGCCGTCGGCGAGGCCGAATTCCGAGTACGCGGCCTCGCCGGAGGTCTCGGTGACGTAGATACGGCCCTCGCCCTCGGCGAGGGACCACGCGACGAGGTCGTCGCGCAGTGTCCCGGCGCCCTCGGACGTCACCTCCAGGACTCCGCTCCGCCCCGCGGTGAGGAAGAGCCGGCCGCCGGTGCGGGCGATGCCGGTGGCCGGTACTCCGTAGCGGCCGAGCACGGAGAAGCCCCGCGCCGCGGACCCGCACAGGACCCGCCCGCCCCGAGACTTGCCGCAGACGTACACCTCCCCGGTGCCGCCGAACGCGATGCCCGTCAGCACGTCGTTGGTACCGGGGCCGTCGGGGTCGGCGACCGGTGTCCAGGTACCGCCGTCGAAGTGCAGCAGGGTGCTGCCGTAGCCGGCCGCGTAGACGTCGTCGGCGGCACGGCCGCGGATCACCCCGATCGGCCTGCCCGCACCGGAGTGGAACTGCGTCCAGCGGCGGCCGTCGAAGTGGTAGAGGACACCGCCGAAGGTGGCGAGGTGGACATCGTCGTCGGAGGTCCCCCAGATCGCCGTCGGATTGGGCCGGGCCCCGTTGTGCTCCTGCACCGGCAGCGCGGTGTGATGCCACGTCACACCGCCCTCCGGGGCGTCGAATTCGAGATCCGGTGCCACGGCCCCGGGCCAGGACACCGGGGCGCTCGTCCACACCAGGCCCGTGCTGCTCGCCGTCCACACCCGGCCGGCCGGTGAGCACCACAGCTCGCGGAGCGTGTCGTTGGTGGCCAGGATGTTCTCGGCGGGCCCGTCGCGGCCGGCGGGGCGCCGGAAGACGTACCCCGCCGCGTTGCCCGATGCGCCGGGCGGATAGGCGATCAGCAGGAAATGCACCGTACCGCCGGACTCGTGGACGGCGACGATGTCCTCGGCGAAGCCGCCGGGGTCATCGCCGGTGCCCGGCACCGCGGTTCCTTCCCTCTCCATGACCGCCACCGTAGCCGCCGGCACCGACACACCCCCTGCCCCGCTCCCGGCACCCGGCCGCCGCGGGCCGGGACGCCCCCGGTGGCGGAAGGGGGAGCCGGCGGCGGACCGGGGCATAGGGGTGACCGTAGGGGTGGCCGGGTGGCGGGTCCGTAGGGGAGGGCACCGGACCGCGGAGGGGGGCGCACCACGGCGGGTGGGCGGGCCCCGCGGCCCGCCGGTGCACGGTGTCCCTGAGCTCCCGGGGGCGCGCCGGGCAGCCCCTACCGGTTAAGGGTTGCCACCCCTAGGGGCACCCGCGCACGGCCCCGGCACGCCCTTTGCTCCGTTGCGCTCTTGGCGGAGCCTTGGTCAAATCGTGACTGCCCAAAGCACTTCCGGGACTACGGGGGTGTCCGTGTGCTGCGGTCGTGTGCGGAGCCTTTTCCGCCTACACGTGTCGACGGTCCGTCACGGACTCCCCCGCCACAACCGGTCCCGTCCCGGTCCGGCCGACGCCGGGAACGGGACCGGGCTGCCTGGTGTACGTACCGACAGGGGGACACAGTGTTGGTGGAGCGTTCGGAGATACTCGAAGAACTCGGTGATCTGCTGGCCCGGTCGGCACGCGGCAGGGGCGCCATCGCCTCGGTCAGCGGGTCGACCGCCATGGGCAAGACCGCGGTCCTCAACGTCCTGGCGGACCGGGCTTCCTTAGCGGGCAGCACGGTGCTCGGTGTGGTGAGCACACCGGACGAGCGCGACCATCCGTTCAGCGGGCTGGCCCAGCTGTTCCACGCACTGCACACGCACGCCCCGCAGACGGGGCCCAAGGACATCGTCCTCCCCGGCGGTGTCCTCCCCGGCGGTGTCCGGCTCGGCGGGCCGGGCGAGGCGGTCGTCTCACCGGCGCCCGGGGTGACCCACGACGAACTGGTCGCCCTCGCCCGGCAGACGCACCGGTCCGTCGCCGAACTCGCGGCCCGGGGACCTCTGCTGATCACGGTGGACGATGTCCAGCACACCGACGCGGCCACCCTCTTCTGCCTGCGCTATCTGGCGCAGCGGCTGCCGCAGCTGCCCGTCACGCTGGTGCTGACACGGGGCACCATGCTGCTGGACGAGCAGTCGCCGCGGATCCTGGACGACCTCGTCTACAAGACGAGCGTACGGCGGTTCCATCTGGGGCCGCTCTCCCGCGACGGGGTGCGGGAGCTGGCCGCGAGCCTCTCCCCCGCCCCTCCTTCGGACCGCCTCGTCGCGGAGCTGCACCGGCTGAGCATGGGCAATCCGCTGCTCGTACAGGCGCTGGTGGAGGACCGGCTGCGGGCCGCCGCGGAGTCCGAGACGGCTCAGGTCCTGGCCGCGGCCGACGATCCCGCCCTGCGGCCGGCCCCCGCGGACGGCCCGGTGGCCGGGCACGTCTTCCAGCAGGTGGTGCTCACCTGTCTGCACCGGCTGGGGCCGCACGCCGAACGGGTGGCCCGCTGCGCGGCGCTGCTGGACCGGGCGGCCACCACCCAGCTGCTGAGCCGGCTGAGCGGAATCGACGCCGAGCTGGTGCGGCGCTGTCTGCGGCTGCTCACGGGGATCGGTGTGCTGGACGGCACCCGGCTGCGGCATCCGAGCATGCGGCAGGCGCTGCTGCGCGAGATGCCCCATGACGAGGTGACGGAGCTGCGGCACCGGGCGGCCGGTCTGCTGTACGACGACGGGGCCCCGCCCCGGGAGGTGGCCGCGCATCTGCTGAACTCCAGCCCGCTGCACGAGGGATGGGTGGTTCCGGTCCTTCAGGAAGCCGCCCGCCAGGCGCTGGCGGACGGTGACGCGGCGCAGGGGCTGAGGTGTCTGGAGCTGGCCCGGGACTGCTGCTCGGAGGAGGCGGAGCGGCTGTCGGTGATGTCGCAGTACGCCCACGGCCAGTGGCAGCTCAGGCCCGCCCACGCGGCCCAGCACTTCCTCACGCTGAAGAACCCGATCACGGCGGGGAAGCTGGCGAGCGGTGACGCGCTGCGGGTGGCCGAGGGCATGATGTTCTACCTCCACTTCGACGAGGCGCTGAAGGTCGTGGACCACCAGAACGGCGACGAGGGGGCGGTGACGGCGCTCAACGGTACGCGGCTGCTGATGTCCTCGGAGTTCCTGGGGCTGCTCGACCGGCCGTGCCGGCCGCTGCCGAAGATGCAGCTGTCGGCGACGTCGACGTCGGAGGTGCGCGCCCGCTACGCCCTGGCCCGGGCGCTGGCGCGGGGCGCGGACGAGGACGCCGTCGCCATGGCCGAGCAGGTGCTGCAGGGCAGTCACTCCCCGGAGCCCTGGAAGCTGGACGGGTTCCAGGCCGCGCTGATGGCGCTCTGCTACGCCGACCGGCTGGAGTCCGCCCGTAAGTGGTACGAGGTTCTGGTGGCCGATGCCGGGCGGAACGCGGCGCCGGGGTGGCAGGGGATGCTGGAGGGCACCGGGGCGCTGATCTCGCTGCGGCGCGGCCAGCTGGCCGATGCGGTGCGCCAGGCGGAGACGGCGCGGGCGCGGCTGTCGGGGCGCAGCTGGAATGTGGGCAGTGCGTCGGCGCTGGCGGTGCTGGTGGAGGCGCTGACCGCGATGGGCGATCACGAGGCGGTGGTGAAGCTGCTGGCCGAGGAGCCGCCGCAGGCGCTGTTCCTGACCCGGGCCGGGCTGCACTATCTGTATGCGCGGGGCCGTCACCATCTGGCGACGGGGAAGCTGAACATGGCGCTGACGGACTTCCTGGGCTGCGGCACGCTGATGCAGCGCTGGAACGTCGATACGCCGGCGCTGGCGCCGTGGCGGCTGGGGGCGGCGGAGGTGTGGATGCGGCTGGGTGACCGGGAGCGGGCGGCGCGGCTCGTCGAGGCGCAGCTCGCGGCGCCGGAGGCGGGGCTGGCGCGGTCCCGGGGGATGGTGCTGCACAGTCTGGCGCTGCTGCAGCCGGCGGTGAAGCAGCCGCCGATCCTGCTGGACGCGTTCGACCGGCTGGACAGCAGCGGCGCGTGGTACGAGGCCGCCGGGGTGCTCGTGGATCTGAGCCGGGCCTATCAGCAGCTGGGTGAGACGGCGGTGGCGCGGCAGACGGCACGGCGGGCGTGGCGGCTGGCGAGGAGCTGCCGGGCGGAGTCGCTGTGCCAGTCGCTGCTGCCGACGAAGGCGTCCCGGGTCGCCGATACGAGGAAGGCGGCGGGTCCGGTGGGAGGTCTGGGCGGGGATCAGTTCAGTTTCGACCGGCTGAGCGAGTCGGAGCGGCGGGTCGCCGTGCTCGCCACGCAGGGGTATGCCAACCGGGAGATCGCCGACCGGCTGTTCATCACGGTCAGCACGGTGGAGCAGCATCTGACCCGGGTCTACCGGAAGCTGGGTATCCGCAACCGGGAGCAGCTGCTGGACGGGGATCACGCGGTCGCCTGCTAGGGGCGGGACGGTGCGGGCAGGACCTAGGGGGCTCTACGGGTGGCTTGCGGCGGGCGGCGGGACGGACGATCGCCTCTGTAGTCAAGTCGGCCGCCCACGGCGCTCTTCGAGCGCGTGACGAGGAAGCACTGGCCACCATGCCGCGTTGTCGCTGTCGCCGTACGGAGCCCTTTGCCGTCATTCCGTTTCCGCCGGAGTCTCACGGAAGAGATTGGTCATGATGCCGCCGCCGGGCCCCTCCCCCGTCCAGAGCGAACGCTTCCGCGCGTTCGGTGTCCGGCAGGTCGACGCCGTCGCCGCGCGTTACCCCCTCACCCCGGAGCAGGTGGAGACGGTCCGGCTGATTTCGCAGGTGCTGCCGTTCCGGGTCAACGAGTACACGCTGTCGGAGCTGATCGACTGGGACCGGGTGCCCGACGACCCGATGTTCCGGATGGTGTTTCCCCAGCGCGGCATGCTGTCGCCGGGGGACGAGCAGTTGCTGACGGTGGCGACGGCGACCGGGGACCGGCAGGCGGTCGCGGCGGCGGTCAAGGAGATCCGGGGGCGTCTGAACCCGCATCCGTCGGGCCAGCAGGAGCTGAACGTGCCGCGGATCGACGGTTCGCCCGCGCCGGGGCTGCAGCACAAGTACCGGGAGACGGTGCTCTACTTCCCCAGTCAGGGGCAGTCCTGTCATTCGTACTGCACCTACTGTTTCCGGTGGGCGCAGTTCGTCGGGGACGCCGATCTGCGGTTCGCCACGCCTCGTCCGGATGTCCTCGTCCGCTATCTGCGGGAGCATCCCGAGGTGTCCGATGTGCTGGTCACCGGCGGCGATCCGATGATCATGGGTACGGACCGGCTCAGGGACCATCTGGAGCCGCTGCTGGAGGTCGGTTCGGTCCGTACGGTCCGGATCGGCACGAAGTCGCTCGCGTACTGGCCGCAGCGGTTCGTCACCGACCAGGACGCGGACGATGTGCTGCGCCTGTTCGAGCGGGTGACGGCGAGCGGGCGGACGCTGGCCGTGATGGCGCACTTCACCCATCCCCGGGAGCTGGGCACCGATGTGGTGGCGAGGGCGCTGTCCCGGATCCGTGCCACCGGTGCCGTGGTGTACTGCCAGGCGCCGCTGATCGGGCGGATCAACGACGATCCGCTGGTGTGGAGTTCGCTGTGGCGGGCGGAGCTGGCGGCCGGGGCCGTGCCGTACTACATGTTCGTCGAGCGTGACACGGGTCCGTACGACTATTTCAAGGTGCCGCTGGCGAAGGCCGCCGAGGTGTTCCGTTCGGCCTACCGGACGCTTCCGGGGCTGGCCAGGACGGTACGGGGTCCGGTGATGTCGGCCACTCCGGGCAAGGTGGTGGTGGACGGGGTCGAGGAGACCGCCCGGGGCCGGTTCTTCCAGCTGCGGATGCTCCAGGCGCGGGATCCCGCGCTGGTGGGGCGTCCGTTCAGGGCCCGTTACTGCGCGAGCGCGGCGTGGCTGGACGAGTTGGAGCCGGCCGAGGACACTGCGCCGGACATCGCCGCCGCGGTCTGGGGCGGCGCCCCGGGCCGGGCCCGAACCGAAGGGATCCTGCCGTGACCGTCGCGGTGCACCCGGACCGTCCGACGCCCGCCGCGCCCGAGCCCCGGGCCGTGCCGGTGTCCCGGCCGATGTCGCCGAATCTGGCGCTCAATCAGGAGGTCGCCGAGCGGCGGGCCGCGGGCGAGGACATTGTCCATCTGGGGTTCGGCGAGTCGCGTCTGCCGGCCTTCGGGCCGCTGGTGGAGAGCCTGGTCGCGGGGGCGAAGCGCAATGCGTACGGCCCCGTGCAGGGCGATGCCGCCGTACGGGAGGCCGTGGCCGGGTACTTCACCCGCCGGCGGATGCCGACCGGTCCGGACCAGGTGGTGGTCGGTCCCGGCAGCAAACCGCTGCTGATGGCGCTCAATCTGGTGCTGCCGGGTGATGTCGTGATTCCCCGGCCGGCCTGGAACACGTATGCGCCGCAGGCGGCCCTGGCGGGCCGGCGGGCCGTCGGGGTACCGATTCCCGCCGGGGCGGGCGGTGTTCCCGACCCGGATGAGCTGTGCCGGGTCATCGGCGCCGAGCGGCGCGCGGGCCGTGACCCGCGGACGGTGGTGCTGACGCTGCCCGACAACCCCACCGGCAGCCTCGCGCCGCCCGCGCTGGTGCGGGAGATCTGCGAGATCGCCGAGCGGGAGGACCTCACCGTCGTCTCCGACGAGATCTACCGGGACGTCGTCCACGACCCGGCGACGCCCTTCCTCAGCCCGTGCGAGGTGATCCCCCACCGGACGGTGGTGACCAGCGGGCTGTCCAAGAGCCTGGCGCTCGGCGGCTGGCGCATCGGGGTGGCCCGCTTCCCCGGCGACGGGCCGGGGCGGATGCTGCGGGACCAGGTGCTCTCGGTCGCCAGTGAGATGTGGTCCACGCTGGCGGGGCCGATGCAGGAGGTCGCCGCGTACGCGTTCGCCGAGCCCCCGGAGCTGCGGGGGCATCTCGCGGCGAGCGCCCGGCTCCACGGCTCCGTGGCGCGGGCGGTGCACGCCGTCCTCATCGGGGCGGGTGCGGTGTGCCGTCCCCCGGCCGGGGGTTTCTACGTCTATCCCGACTTCGAGCCGCTGCGGCCGGTCCTGGCCGCCAAGGGCGTCGTCGACTCCCCCACTCTGGCGCGCCGGCTGCTGGACCACGGCGGTCTGGCCGTCCTGGCCGGGCATCTGCTGGGCGACGACGCCGGTGCGCTGCGCTTCAAGGCCGCCACCAGCATGCTGTACGGGGATACGCCCGTGCTGCAGTGGCAGGCGCTGCACTCCGATACTCCGCTGGCGCTGCCGCATGTCGCGGCGGGGATCCGCAGGATCGAAGAGGGCATCGGCCGTCTGGTGTCCTGAGCAGGGGTGCGGGGCGGCTTCGCCGTCTTCCCGACCGTCCCGGCCCGCCGGTTTCTTCCGGCGGGCCTTCGGCGTTCCGGGCGGCGGCGCGGACGGCGGCGCGGTGCGGTTGGGTGTCGTGTGCGGTGGGTGTCGTGTTGGGGAGAGGGGCGGCGGGCAGGGGTCCGCCGCCCGGTTTCGGTGGTCCCGGGCGGCGGAGGGCAGGGGCGGTTCGGTCCCCTTGTTGCGGATATCCGGCCGTACCGGATATCCGGCTGTTCAGGTTGCTCTGGTTTTTCAGGTTGCTCTGGTTGCTCTGGTTATTCCGGCTGTTGCGGGTCGACGGGGCGGCGGGCGGCCCGCAGCAGGTCGTCCAGGCTCATTCCCTCGATCTCCGCCGCCCGGTCCGCGAATCCCTTCCCGTCGTCCGCGGCCGGGGGCGCGCCGGTTTCCCCGTCCGGGTCCTGGCCGGTGAATCCCATCTCCTCCAGCAGATGCCGGGTGAGGTCGACCGGGTTGGGGTGGTCGAAGACCAGGGTCGCGGGGAGGCGTTCGCCGACTTCCTCGCCGAGGCTGTTGCGGAGCCGGACGGCGGCGAGGGAGTCGAAGCCCATATCGCGGAAGGACTGTCCGGGGTCGACGTCCGCCGGGCCGGCGTAGCCGAGGGTGGAGGCCGCGTGGGTACGGACCAGTTCCAGCAGGGTCTGTTCGCGGCGGGCCGGGCGCAGGCGGGCCAGCCGTTCGCGGATGCTCTCGGCGGGCTCGGGAGGTGCGGCGGCGGTGTCGACGGTCCGGCGGGCCGGGCCGCGTACCAGATCGCGCAGAAGGTAGGGCAGGTCGGGGCGGCCGATTCCGGTGAGGTCGAGCAGGATCGGCACGGCGAGCGGGAGGTCGAGTGCGCCGGCGGCGTCCATCAGGGCCAGGGCCTGGCCGGTGGGCAGGGGCAGGACGCCGTCGCGGCGCTGGGCGGACAGGTCGGCGGCGTTGAGGGTGCCGGTCATGCCGCTGGCCTGTTCCCACATGCCCCAGGCCAGTGACTGTGCGGGCAGTCCGCGGGCGCGCCGGTGTGCGGCCAGGCCGTCCAGGAAGGTGTTGGCGGCGGCGTAGTTGCCCTGGCCGCCGCCGCCGGTGACGCCGGCGGCGGAGGAGAAGAGGACGAAGGCGGTGAGGGGGTGGCCTGCGGTGAGGTCGTGGAGGTTGACGGCGGCGTCGACCTTGGGCCGCAGGACGGCGGCCATGCGTTCGCCGGTGAGGGAGGCGAGGGTGCCGTCGTCGAGGACGCCCGCGGTGTGGACGACTCCGGTGAGGGTGCGGCCGGTGAGGGTGGCGGCCAGTGCGGCGCGGTCGGAGGCGTCGCCGGCGAGTACTTCGACGCCGGCGCCGTGTGCGGCGAGTTCGGCGGCGAGGGCGGCGGTTCCGGTGGCTTCGGGGCCGCGGCGGCTGGTGAGCAGCAGGTCGGTGACGTTGTGGGTGGTGGCGAGGTGGCGGGCGACGAGTCCGCCGAGGGTGCCGGTGCCGCCGGTGATCAGGACGGTGCCGGGCCGCTCGCCGAAGGCGGGGGCGGCCGTGGTGGGCCGGTCGGTGGTGACGCGGGACAGGCGGGGGCGGTGGGGGGTGTGGGAGCGGATCGCGATCTGGGGTTCGCCGGTGGCGAGGGCCGGGGCGAGGAGGGGGTCGGTGCCGGTCGGGCCGGGTCCGGGTGCGGGGCCGTCGGGGTCCAGGTCGATCAGGACGATCCGGCCGGGGTTCTCGGTCTGGGCGCTGCGGGCCAGGCCCCAGACGGCGGCGCCGGCGAGGTCGGTGATGTCTTCGCCGGTCACGGACACGGCGCCGCGGGTGACGATGGTGAGGGTGGCGGTGTCGGGCTGGTCGTCCGCGAGCCAGGACTGGAGGCGGGCGAGGGCGGCGGCGGTCTGGGTGTGGACCGCGGCCGCGGTCGTACCGCCGGTGCAGTGGTGGACGGTGGTGTGCGAGGGGCTGGGTGCGGGGGTGTTGCCGGGGGCGGCGGGGATCCATTCGAGGGCGAAGAGGGCGTCGTGGGTGGTGGGGGCAGGCCGGCCTGCGGTGGGGGCGAGGGGGCGCAGGACGAGGGAGTCGACGGAGGCGACGGGGCGGCCGTGGGTGTCGGCGAGGTGCAGGGTGACCTCGTTGTCGCCGCGGCGGGTCATGCGCAGTCTGAGGGCGGCGGCGCCGGAGGCGTGGAGGTCGACGCCGGTCCAGGCGAAGGGGAGGGTGGTGGGGCCGGGGGTGGTGTCGAAGAGTGCGGTGGCGTGGAGGGCCGCGTCGAGGGCGGCGGGGTGCAGGGCGAACTGCGGGGCCTGGGCGGCCGTGGGGTCGGGGAGGGCGATGTCGGCGTAGACGGTGTCGGGGCCGGAGCGCCAGGCTGCGCGCAGTCCCCGGAACGCGGGTCCGTAGGCGAGGTGCTGGTCGGTGAGGCGGTCGTAGAAGCCGGTGAGGTCGACCGGTTGGGCGCCGGGCGGGGGCCAGGTGGTGGTTTCGGGGGCGGGTTCGGGGCGGGTGTCGGTGAGGGTGCCTTCGGCGTGGCGGGTCCAGGGGGCGTTGGCGGGGGCGCCGTCGGGCCGGGAGTGGATCTCGATGGTGCGCAGATCGGCGGCGATATGGACCTGGACGGCGGCGGCGGCGCCTGCCGGGAGGACGAGGGGGGTGTGGAGGGTGAGGTCCTGGACGGCTCCGCGGCCGGCTTCGTCGCCGGCCCGGACGGCGAGTTCGAGGAAGCCGGTGCCGGGGAAGACGATGTTGCCGTCGACGACGTGGTCGGCGAGCCAGGGCTGGTCGGAGGCCGACAGGCGGCCGGTGAGCAGGAGGGTGCCGGTGCCGGCGACGGGGACGGCGGCGCCGAGGAGGGGGTGGCGGGTGGCGGTCTGTCCGTTGCGGGAGGCGTCGCCGGCGGGCTTTTGGGCGGTGAGCCAGTAGGGGCGGCGCTGGAAGGGGTAGGTGGGCAGGTCGGTGTGGCGGGCGCCGGTGCCGGTGAGGTGGGTGGTCCAGTCGACGGGGGCGTTGTGGGTGTAGGCCTCGGCGAGGGAGGTGAGGAAGGTGCGGGGGCCGCCGGAGTTGCGGCGCAGGGTGCCGACGAGGGCGGCGGGGGTGCCGGCTGCTTCGGCGGTTTCGCCGAGTCCGACGAGCATGCCGGGGTGCGGGCTGGTTTCGATGAAGAGGCCGTAGCCGTCGGTGAGGAGGGCGCGGGTGGTCTCTTCGAAGCGGACGGTCCGGCGCAGGTTGGTGTACCAGTACTCGGCGTCGAGGCCGGTGGTGTCGAGGGGGCCTGCGGTGACGGTGGAGTAGAAGGGGATGTCGGAGGTGCGGGGGGTGAGGCCGGTGAGTTCGGTGAGGATGCGGTCGCGGGCTTCGGTGACGAAGGCGGAGTGGGAGGCGTAGTCGACGGGGATGCGGCGGGTCTGGATGCCGTCGGCGTCGAGGCGGGTGCGGAGGGTTTCGAGGGCGTCGGGGGCGCCGGAGACGACGACGGAGCGGGGGCTGTTGACGGCGGCGAGGTGGAGCAGGCCGTCGGGGGCGGCGTCGAGGTGTTCGCGGATGCGGTCGGCGGGCAGGGCGACGGAGAGCATGCCGCCGTGGCCGGCGAGGTGGTCGCGGATGGCCTGGCTGCGGCGGGCGACGACGAGGGCGCCCTGGTCCAGGGTGAGGGCTCCGGCGACGCAGGCGGCGGCGATCTCGCCCTGGGAGTGGCCGATGACGGCGGCCGGTTCGACGCCGGCGGCGCGCCAGGCTTCGGCGAGGGAGACCATGACGGCCCACAGGGCGGGCTGGACGGTGTCGACGTCGTCGAGGGGCGGGGTGCCCGGGGTGCCGTGCAGGACGTCGAGGAGGTTCCAGCCGGTGTGGGGTTCGAGGGCCCGGGCGCATGCGGTGAGCCGGTCGGCGAACGCGGGCGAGTGCTGGAGGAGTTCGGTGCCCATGCCGGGCCACTGGGAGCCCTGTCCGGGGAAGACGAAGACGGGGCGTCCGTCGCCGCGGGCTTCGCCGGTGGTGACGGCGGCGGAGGCGGTGGTGGTGGCCAGTGCGTCGAGGCCGGCGAGGAGGGCGGTGCGGTCGGTGTCGACGACGACGGCGCGGTGTTTGAGGGCGGCGCGGCCCCGGGCCAGGCCGGCGGCGATGTCGAGTTCGTCGGTGCCGGGGTGGTCGCGCAGATGGGCGGCGAGCCGGGTGGCCTGGGCGGTGAGGGCGGCGGGGGTGTCGGCCGACAGGGGCAGGGCGAGGGCGGGGGGCCGGGGGCCGCGGGGGGGTTCGGGGGTGGTGGGCGGTTCTTCGATGACGACGTGGGCGTTGGTGCCGCTGACGCCGAAGGAGGAGATGCCGGCCCGGCGGGGCCTCTCGCCGGTGGTCCAGGTCCGGGCCTGGTCGAGGAGGCGGACGTTGCCCTCGGTCCAGTCGATGTGGGGGGAGGGGGTGTCGGCGTGGAGGGTGCGGGGCAGGGTGGCGTTCCGCATCGCCATCACCATTTTGATGACGCCGGCGACTCCGGCGGCGGCCTGGGTGTGTCCGAGGTTGGATTTGACGGACCCGAGCCACAGCGGGGTGTCGTCGGGGCGGTCCTGGCCGTAGGTGGCCATCAGGGCCTGGGCTTCGATGGGGTCGCCGAGGGTGGTGCCGGTGCCGTGGCCTTCGACGACGTCGACGTCGGCCGGGGTGAGGCCGGCGTGGGTCAGGGCCTGCCGGATGACGCGCTGCTGGGCGGGGCCGTTGGGGGCGGTGAGGCCGTTGGAGGCGCCGTCCTGGTTGACGGCGCTGCCGCGGATGACGGCGAGGACGGGGTGGTTGTTGCGGCGGGCGTCGGAGAGGCGTTCCAGGAGCAGCAGTCCGGCGCCTTCGGCCCAGCCGGTGCCGTCGGCTCCGGCGCCGAAGGCCTTGCAGCGGCCGTCGGGGGCCAGTCCGCGCTGGAGGCTCATCTCGATGAAGGTTTCGGGGGTGGCCATGACGGTGACGCCGCCGGCGAGGGCGAGGGTGCATTCGCCGGAGCGCAGGGCCTGGGCCGCCCAGTGGAGGGCGACCAGCGATGACGAGCAGGCGGTGTCGACGGTGACGGCGGGGCCTTCGAGGCCGAGGGTGTAGGAGACGCGGCCGGAGGCGACGCTGCCCATGCCGCCGCGGCCGGCGAAGCCGGCGAGGTCTTCGGGGACGTCGGCGGTGCGGGGGGCCCAGTCGTGGTACATGACGCCGGTGAAGACGCCGGTGTCGCTGCCTTTGAGGGAGTGCGGGTCGATGGCGCCGCGTTCGAGGGTTTCCCAGGCGAGTTCCAGCAGGAGGCGCTGCTGGGGGTCCATGACCTGGGCTTCTTTGGGGCTGATGTTGAAGAAGGCGGGGTCGAATGCGGCGGCGTCGTGGAGGAAGCCGCCGTGGTGGGTGGAGGTGCGGCCGTGGCGGCCGGGTTCGGGGTCGTAGATCTCGTCGGTGGGCCAGCCCCGGTCGGTGGGGAAGGGGGTGATGGCGTCGGTGCCTTCGGCGACGAGCTGCCACAGTTCCTGGGGGGTGGTGATGCCTCCGGGGTAGCGGCAGGCCATGGCCACAATGGCGATGGGGTCATCGGTGCCGTCGGTGCTGCCGTCGGCGGGGCGGGCGGCGGGGCGGGGCGGGGTGGCGGGGCCGGTGCCGCGGGCGGTGTCGAGGAGGTGGCGGGCGAGTGCCTGGGGGGTGGGGTGGTCGAAGACGAGGGTGGAGGTGAGGCGGAGTCCGGTGGCCGGGCCGAGTGCGGTGCGCAGTTCGACGGCGGCCAGGGAGTCGAAGCCGAGTTCGGTGAAGGCGGTGCGGGGGTCGATGGCGGTGGCGTCGTCGTGGCCGAGGACGGCCGCGATCCGGCTGCGTACCAGGGTCAGGACGATGCGTTCCTGTTCGGCGTCGGGCCGTCCGGCCAGTTGCTGTGCGAGGGTGCCTGCGGTGGCGGGGCCGGTGGTGGTGCGGTGGGCGGGCGGGCGGACGAGGCCGTGCAGGAGGGGTGGGATGCCCTGGGGGCGGGCGCGGAGTGCGGGGGCGTCGATGTGCAGGGGTATCAGGGTGGGGGTGGTGGTGGTGAGGGCCTGGTCGAGGAGGGCGAGGTTGTCCTCGGCGGTCAGGGCGGGGAGTCCGGAGCGGGCGGTGCGGCGGAGGGTGAGTTCGTCGAGGCGGGCGCCCATGCCGGCGTTGCCGGCCCACAGGTTCCAGGCCAGGGAGGTGGCGGGCAGCCCGTGGGCGGCGCGGTGTTCGGCGAGGGCGTCGAGGAAGGCGTTGGCGGCGGCGTAGTTGCCCTGTCCGGCGGCTTCCAGGGTTCCGGCGGCGGAGGAGAAGAGGAGGAATGCGGCGAGCGGGCGGTCGCGGGTGAGTTCGTGCAGGTGCCAGGCGCCGTCGGCTTTGCCGTGGAAGACGGTGTGGATCTGTTGGGGGGTGAGGGTGGTGGTGAGTCCGTCGTCGACGACGCCCGCGGTGTGGACGACGGCGGTGAGGGGGTGGGCGGCGGGGACGGTGTCCAGCAGGGTGGCGAGGGCGGTGCGGTCGGCGGCGTCGCAGGCGGTGATGGTCGTCGCCGTGCCGTGGGCGGCGAGTTCGGCGGCCAGGTGTGCGGCGCCGGGGGTGTCGGCGCCGCGGCGGCCGGTGAGCTGCAGGTGCCGGACGCCGTGGCGGGTCGCGAGGTGCCGGGCGACGAGGCCGCCGAGGCCGCCGGTGCCGCCGGTGATCAGTACGGTGCCCTGCGGGTCGAAGGGGGCGGGGGGTGTCGGGCCGGGGGTGGGGGCCGGGGCGAGGCGGGGGGCGCAGAGGGTGTTGCCGCGCAGGGAAATATGGGGTTCGTTGCAGGCCAGGGCGGTGCGCAGATCGGGTTCGGGCCGTTCGTGGTCGGTGTCGAGGAGGGTGAACCGGCCGGGGTGTTCGGCCTGGGCGGCGCGGATCAGGGCGTGGGCGGCGGCGGTTGCGGGGTCGCCGGCGGGGTCGCGGGTGACGAGGGCGAGGAGGGGGGTTTCGTCGCGCAGGGCGTTCTGGACGAGTTCCAGGGCGTGGAGGGTGGCGGCGCGGGCGGCCTCGGGGGGTGTGCCGGGGAAGGCGGGGAGGTGTGCCAGGACATGGGTGCCGGGGTCGGGCTGGGGCGGGGGCTGGATTTCGGTGCGGGTGAGGTGGAGCAGGGTGCCGGCCCGCTTGCGGGTGGCGGGCAGGCCGGTGCGGGGTACGGGCCGCTGGACGAGGGAGCGGACGGTGGCGACCGGGGCGCCGTCGGGGTCGGTGAGGCGGATGGTGAGGGTGTCGGGGCCGGCGGGGGTGATGTGGGCGCGGACCTCGGTGGCACCGGAGGCGTGGAGTTCGACCCCGAGCCAGGCGAAGGGGAGCCGTACCGCGGTGACGGCGTCGTCGGCGTCGGGGGCGGGGACGGCGTGCAGGGCGGCGTCGAGGAGGGCGGGGTGGAGGCCGAAGCGTTCGGCCGCCGCAGCACCCGTGAGGTCTGTGGGGTCGGTGGTGACGTCGGCGAAGACTTCGTCGCCCAGGCGCCAGGCGGCGCGGACGCGGCGGAACGCGGGCCCGTAGGCGTATCCCTGGGCGGCCTGCTGTTCGTAGAGGTCGTCGATGTCGACGGGGAGGGCGCCGGGCGGGGGCCAGGAGGTGTGGGCGGCCGGGGCGGGTGCGGGTGCGGTCGCCGCGGTGGCGGTGAGGAGGCCGGTGGCGTGCCGTTCCCAGGGGGTTTCGCCGCCGGTGGGGCGGGCGTGGATGTCCACCGGGCGGCGGCCGGTCTCGTCGGGGGGTCCGACGGTGACCTGGATGTCGGTGGATTCGCCGGTGAGCGGCAGGGGGGCTTGGAGGGTGAGTTCCTCCAGCACACTGCAGCCCGCTTCGTCGCCGGCGCGGACGGCGAGTTCGACCAGGGCGGTGCCGGGCAGGAGCACGGTGCCGGCGATGACGTGGTCGGCCAGCCAGGGGTGGGAGCGGGTGGAGAGCCGGCCGGTGAGGACCAGGGCCCCGGTGCCGGCGAGGCCGACGGTGGTGTCGAGCAGGGGGTGGCTGCCGGTGGTGGGGGCGGGTTCGGGGTTCAGCCAGTACCGCTTGCGCTGGAAGGGGTAGGTGGGCAGGGCGGTGCGGCGGGCTCCGCGTCCGGCGAAGAAGCGTTCCCAGTCGACGGTGGTGCCGCGGGCGTGGGCCAGGCCGAGGGCGGTGACGGTCTGCCGCTCCTCGCCGTGGCCGTCGCGCAGCAGGGGGGCGAACGCGGTGTCGGCGTCCTGGTCGGTGAGGCAGGAGCGGCCGGCCGCGGACAGGACGGCGTCGGGCCCGAGTTCCAGGTAGGTGGTGGTGCCGAGGGCTTCCAGGCGGCGTACGGCGTCGGCGAAGCGTACGGGGCGGCGGACGTGGCGTACCCAGTGGTCGGCGTCGAAGGCGGTGACGGTTTCGCCGGTGAGGGTGGAGACGACGGGGATCCGCGGCGGGGTGTGGTCGAGGGTTTCGGCGACGCGGCGGAAGGCGTCGAGCATGGGGTCCATCAGCGGGGAGTGGAAGGCGTGCGAGACGTTGAGGCGCCGGGTTTTGCGGCCCTGTGCGGCGAAGTGGGCGGCGAGGGCGGTGACGGCGTCGGTGTCGCCGGAGACCACGGCGGCGGTGGGGCCGTTGACGGCGGCGAGGGCGACCCGGTCGGTGAGGAGCGGGGTGATTTCGTCCTCGGTGGCCTGGACGGCGGCCATCGCGCCGGTGGTGGGGAGTTCGTGCATCAGGGTGCCGCGGGCGCCGACGAGGAGGGCCGCGTCGGCGAGGGTGAGGGCGCCCGCGGCGTGGGCGGCGGCGATTTCGCCGACGGAGTGTCCGGTGAGGAGGCCGGGGGTGACGCCCCAGGAGGTGAGGAGCCGGAAGAGGGCGGTTTCGAGGGCGAAGAGCGCGGCCTGGGCGTAGTGGGTGTGGTGCAGGAGTGCGGCCCGGGGTGAGCCGGGTTCGGCGAACAGGACGTCGCCCAGGGGGTGTTCGAGGTGGAGGTCGAGGTGGTCGGCGGCTTCCTGGAGGGCTTCGGCGAAGACGGGGAAGGCGCGGGCGAGTTCGCGGCCGGTGCCGGGGCGCTGGCTGCCCTGGCCGGTGAAGAGGAAGGCGGTGCGGCCGGTGGCCAGGGTGGTTCCGCGGGCCGTTGCGGGGGTGGGGGTGCCGTCGGCGAGGGCGGTGAGGGCGTGGACGAGTTCGGTGCGGTCGGCGGCGACGACGGTGGCGCGTTCGCGCAGGGCGGCGCGGCTGGTGGCGGTGGAGTAGGCGAGGTCCAGGGGGGTGGTGCCGGCCGCGGTGGCGGCGAGGCGGCGGGCCTGTTCGGCCAGGGCCGGGCCGGTGCGGGCCGACAGGACGACGGGCAGGGGGCGGCCGGGGGCCGGGGGTTCGGGGTGCGGGGCGGGGGCGGGGGGTTCTTCGATGATGACGTGGGCGTTGGTGCCGCTGACGCCGAAGGAGGAGATCCCGGCGCGGCGGGGCCTCTCCCCCGGCTGCCAGGGGACGGGTTCGGTGGTGAGCCGTACGGTGCCGGCGGACCAGTCGACGTGCGGGGTGGGCTCGTCGACGTGCAGGGTGCGGGGCAGGGTGGCGTTCCGCATCGCCATCACCATTTTGATGATGCCCGCGGCGCCCGCGGCGGCGCCGGTGTGGCCGATGTTGGATTTCACCGAGCCCAGCCACAGGGGGGTGTCGGGTGAGTGTCCGGGCCCGTAGGCGGCGATCAGGGCCCGGCCTTCGATGGGGTCGCCGAGGGTGGTGCCGGTGCCGTGTGCCTCGACCGCGTCGACCTCGGCGGGGGTGAGGCGGGCGTCGGCGAGGGCCTGGTGGATGACGCGCTGCTGGGCGAGGCCGCTGGGTGCGGCCAGTCCGTTGGACGCGCCGTCCTGGTTGACCGCGCTGCCGCGGATCACGGCGAGCACGGGCCGGCCGTCGCGCAGTGCGTCGGAGAGGCGGGCCAGGACGAACACGCCGGCGCCTTCGGCGAAGCTGGTGCCGTCGGCCGCGGCGGCGAAGGCCTTGATCCGTCCGTCGGGTGCCAGTCCGCGCTGCCGGCTGAAGGTGGTGAACGTTCCGGGGCTGGAGATGACGGTGACACCGCCGGCCAGGGCGAGCGGGCATTCGCCGCGCTGCAGGGAGCGCACCGCCAGGTGCAGGGCGGTCAGGGAGCCGGAGCAGGCGGTGTCGACGGTGAGTGCGGGGCCCTGGAGGCCGAGGGTGTAGGCGACGCGGCCGGAGACGACGCTGGGCAGATTGCCCAGGAGTACGTAGCCGTCGGCGCCGTCCGGGGCGAGATGGGTGCGGGGCCCGTACTCGTGGGGTTCGACGCCGATGAACACGCCGGAGCCGGTGCCGTGCAGCCGGGCCGGGTCGATGCCGGCGCGTTCGACGGCCTCCCAGCAGGTTTCCAGCAGCAGCCGCTGCTGGGGGTCCATGGCGTGGGCTTCCTTGGGGCTGATGCCGAAGAAGTCGGCGTCGAAGTCGGCGGCGTCGGGGAGGAATCCGCCGTGCCGTACATAGCTGGTGCCGGGGGTCGCGGGGTCGGGGTCGTAGAGGCGCTCCAGGTCCCAGCCCCGGTCGTCGGGGAAGCCGGAGAGGGTGTGGACCTCCTCGGCGAGCAGGCGCCACAGGTCCTCGGGCGAGGTGACGCCGCCGGGGTAGCGGCAGCCGATGCCGAGGATCGCGACCGGTTCGTCGTACGTCCCGGGCCCGGGCGGGGCGGGCTGGGCGGGCTGGTTTTCGGGGTGGGCGGGCCGGTCGCCGGGGGTGCCGTCCTGGAGGAGGCGGGCCAGATGTGCGGCCAGGGCCTCGGGGGTGGGGTGGTCGAAGCCGACGGTGACGGGCAGTTCGACGCCCAGTGCGGCGGTGAGCCGCCGGTGCAGCTGGACCAGTCCCAGGGAGTCCAGGCCCATGGCGAGGAAGGGACGGTCGGCCGGCATGCCGGTGATCGTGTCCGGGTGGGCGTCGGGGTCGACGGCGCGCAGGACCTCGGCGGTCTGCGTCAGCACCAGTTCCAGCATCGCGGCCCTGGAGTGCTCGGTCATGGGCGTACTCCCTAGCGAGGGCGTGCGGTGTGGGTGAAGGAGGTGAGGCGGTAGAGCAGGCAAAGGCAGCAAAGGGGCAAGGGGGGGTCAGGACGGTACGAGGGCGCTCAGCGCCGCCCGGTCGACCTTGCCGTTGGGGGTCAGCGGGAACGCGTCCACCGGGTGCAGGTGGTGCGGGACCATGTAGGCGGGCAGCGCGGCGCGGACGAAGGCGGCGATCTCCTTGGGGTCCGGTGCCGGGCTGCCGGGGGCCGGGGTGACGAAGACATGGAGCCGCGGTTCGCCGTCCTGGTGCGGCAGGACGGCGGCGACGGCGCCGGTGATACCGGGGAAGGCGGCGATGCGCCCTTCCACCTCGCCGAGTTCGACCCGGTTGCCGCGGATCTGTACCTGGGAGTCGGCGCGGCCGTGGAAGTACAGGTCACCGTCCGGTCCGTGGGACGCCAGGTCGCCGGTCTTCAGGACCAGCCGTCCCGATGCGCGGTCGAGCGGGTCGGGGACGAGGGCGGCGGCGGTGGTCTGCGGGTCGTTCCAGTAGCCGCTGAACAGCGAGGTGCTGCGGACGTGGATCTCGCCGATCCGGCCGGGCTCGTCGACGATGCGGCCGTCGGGGCCGATCAGGGTCATCTCGGCGCCGGGGACCGCGGTGCCGATCGACAGGCGTTCGGCACCGGCGGGCAGCGGGTTCGGCAGCCGGGTGACGGAGATCGCCATCACCTCGGTGGGGCCGTACAGATTGATGAAGTCCGCGCCGGGCAGCAGTTTCTGGAGGTGGCGCAGTTCGGCCGGGGGGAACGCCTCTCCCGAGAAGAGGACGCCGCGGACGGTGCCGCTCTCCCCCAGTTCGGCCAGCATCCCGGGCTCGTGGCGCAGGACCGGCCGCCACAGCGAGGGCACGGCGTCGATCTGTGTCGCCCCGGTCTCGCGGAGGAAGGACAGGAAGCGGCGCGGCCAGCTCAGCCGGTCGCGGGGTACGGGGACCAGCGCGGCGCCGTGGCCGAGGGCGAACCCGATGTCGAAGAGGGCGAAGTCGAACTGGAGCGGTGCGGTGCTCGCGACCCGGTCCCGGGGGGTGAGGAAGCCCGAGGCCTGCACACCGCGCAGGAAGGAGACGACGCCGCGGTGGCTCATGGTGACGCCCTTGGGCCGGCCGGTGGTGCCGGAGGTGAAGATGATGTAGGCGGTGTCGACGGGTGTCACGGTACGGCGGCGGCGGGGTCCGCGCGGTGCGGGGGCGCGTTCCAGGGTCGGGCCGTGGGGGCCGAACCGGCCCGTGCCGACCGGTTCGGGGATCCCGGTGCGCCGGCCGTCTTCCGCCTGGAGGTAGAGCGCGGGTCCGGCGCCGTCGATGACCGCGCGCAGGCGCTCGTCCGGCAGCCCGGGGCTGACGGGGACGAAGGGCAGTCCCAGGGTGGCGCAGGCCAGGAGGGTGGCGACGGCGTCGGCGCTGGTGTCCGACTCGATGACGACCCGGTCGCCGACGTCGAGCCCGAGGTCGTCGAGGGCGTCGGCGCAGCGGTCGGTGCGCGCGGCGAGTTCGCCGTAGGTGACGGTTTCCAGGCCGCCGCCGGGGGCGGCCTGGATCACGGCGGGCCGGTGGGGGGCCGTCCGGGCTCCGTCGAGGAGATGGGTCCGGAGGTTGTCCACGGAGGCGTGCGCGCGGGGCGGACGCGGTCCGAACGGGCTCATGCGCCACCCTTCCGATTGCCGATACCGAATAGCGGACTGTTTCTAACAGAGCGCATTTGCTCACGACAAGAACCGCCGATCACCCGGCGGCCGGTTAGGGGGCCTTAGGGGTTATGCCTCGGGAGGGGCGGCCACAAGACTATCCGGAAATTGACAGCATACGGATCGGTCCGCTGTATTCACCGAAATGCGCGGGAGAGTTCGGCTAACCCGGGAGGCAGAATGTCGGAGGGAAAGTCGGCGATTGTCTTTCCCGGAATCGGGCCGGTTCGGCTGGCCGATTCGGCGCGTTTCCTGACGGCCCATCCGGTGGCGCGCAGGCTGGTCGCCGAGGCGGACCGGGTGCTGGGGTATCCCCTGATCGACCGGTACCGGGAGGCGGAGGCCCGCGGTGCGGGGGGCGCGTTCCCCGAGCCGGCGCGGATCGCGTATCTCGTGGGCTGTCTGGCGCTGGCCGAGTGGGCCGTCACCGAGCGCGGTGTGCAGCCGGCCGTCTGCGCGGGGGCCAGTTTCGGGGGGACGCCGGCCGCGGTGCAGTGCGGGGCGCTGTCGTTTGGGGACGCGGTGCTCGTGACCGCGGAGTGGGGCCGCCGTGCGGAGGCCTACTTCGCCCGGGAGCACCGTGATGTCGTCACGCAGTCCTTCGCCCGGGTGCCGGCCGAGGTGCTGGCGGAGATCCGCGGGGAGCTGGACGCGCGCGGCGAGTGGAACGAGGTGGCCTGCCAGGTCGACCACGACTTCCACATGCTGTCGGTGCGCGAGGGCGTGCTGGACCGGCTCCAGGGCAGGCTGCGGGCGGCCGGCGGGCTGCCGCTGTACGTGATGCGGCCGCCGATGCACTCGCCGCTGTTCGGTGCGCTGCGGGAGGAGATGGCGGCCGAGGTGATGGCGGGGGTCCCGTTCGGTGATCCGCGGGTGCCGCTGGTGTCCGACCACGACGGTTCGCTGGTGGAGACGGCGGCGGGGGTCAGGGAGCTGCTGCTGGACGCGGCGGTGCGGCCGGTGCGGTGGCCGATGGTGGTCGACACGCTCCGGTCGCTGGGGGTCCGGCAGGCTCATGTCACCGGCGAGGACGCGCTGTGGGGCCGGGTGGAGATCATGACCGGGGCGTTCGAAGTGGTCGCCGTGAAGCCGCAGACGGCCATGCGGCCGCGGCGGCGTTCCGTGTTCGTCTGAGCCCGGCCGGGTTCGGCCGGGCCGTCCGAGTGCGGCCGAGTGCGGCTGAGTGCTACTGGGTTCGTCCGGCCCGCGGCCGCCGCGGGGGTCAGCCGGCGGGGGTGCGCATGGCGCGGAGCGTGTCCCACAGGATCTCGGGGGTGGCGAAGTTGTCGATGTGCAGGGCGTCGTCGACGAAGCGCACACCGTACGTCCGCTCCAGCGAGGACAGCAGCTCGACCACGCCCATGGAATCGAGGCCGAAATCCCTCAGGCTGGTTTCGGCGGTGAGGACGTCGTCCGCCTCCAGCAGGGAAAGGTGCTTGCGGAGCAGAACCTCGAACGGCTCGTCCCACATCAGGGATCCCCCTTTATCGTTCCGTTTTTCCTCTGCATTTTCACGGCATTGTTCACATCACAGGCGGCTTCGCGGCAAACGTAATGCGCCCCGGTGCCGCCGGGCACCCCTAGCCACCCCATTCTTCCGCGGAGACCAGGAAAATGACCGAGACACCCACGGCCGGACACGGTCTGCACGAGCGGTTCCTGCGCGGCCTGGCGCTGGCGCCGGGCCGGACGGCGGTGTGCGTGGACGGCGAGAGCCTGACCTACGAGGCACTGCACGAGCTGGCGCTGCGCCGGGCGGGGGCGCTGGCGGCCCGGGCCGGGCAGGAGCGGCAGACGGTGGCCGTGCTGGCGGACAAGGGCGTGACCGCGTACGCCGGGATCCTGGCGGCGCTGTATGCGGGGGCGGCGGTGGTGCCGCTGAACCCCCGGTTCCCCGCCGGGCGCACCCGTTCCATGCTGCGGGCGGCCGGGGCCGCGACGGTGATCGCGGACGGGGCGGGGCGGGCCGCCCTGGAGGCGGCCGGGGTGGATCTGCCGGTGCTGGACGACAGCGCCGCGGCGCCCGCGCTGGATGCGCCCGCCGCGGTTGCGCCGTCCGACACCGCCTACGTCCTGTTCACTTCCGGTTCGACCGGCCGCCCCAAGGGGGTGCCGGTGACCCACGGCGCCAACGGGCACTACTTCCGTCTGCTGGACGAGCGTTACGACTTCGGTCCGGACGATGTGTTCTCCCAGTACTTCGGGCTCGGTTTCGACTGTGCGATGTTCGAGCTGTTCGGTGCCTGGGGCAGCGGGGCGGCCCTGCACGAGGTGCCGCCGGCGGCCCACCGGGATCTGCCGGCGTTCGTCGCCGAGCGGGGGATGACGGTGTGGTTCTCCGTTCCCGGTGCCATCGCGTTCACCCGGCGCATGGGCGGTCTGGCGCCGGGTGCGATGCCGACGCTGCGGTGGAGCCTGTTCGCCGGAGAGGCGCTGCTGTGCCCGGACGCCGCCGCCTGGCAGGAGGCCGCGCCCGGGTCCCGGGTGGAGAACCTGTACGGGCCGACCGAGCTGACCATCACCATCACCGGGCACCGCTGGTCGCCCGGGGCCTCGGCGCGCCGGGCGGTGAACGGTGTGGTGCCGATCGGCCGGCTGCACGCCGGGCACGAGCTGCTGCTGCTCGACGGGGAGCAGGAGTCGGCGGCCGAGGGTGATCTGTGCATCAGCGGGCCGCAGCTGACGCCCGGTTATCTCGACCCCGGGGACGGCGCGGACCGCTTCTTCGAACGTCACGGCCGGCGCTGGTACCGGACGGGTGACCGGGTACGGCGCCTGGACGACGGCGAGCTGGTCTATCTCGGCCGGATGGACGCCCAGGTGCAGATCCAGGGCTTCCGGGTCGAGCTGGCCGAGGTCGATCACGCCGTACGGCAGTGCACCGGGGTGGGGAACGCGGCGGCGGTGACCCGTCCGGCTCCGGCCGGGGGGCTGGAGCTGGTCGTCTACTACACCGGGGAGCGCAGGCCCGCGGCGGCGCTGCGCCGGGAGCTGTCGGAGCGGCTGCCGGAGGCGGTCCTGCCCAAGGTGTTCCGGCATGTCGCGGAGTTCCCCCTGAACGCCAACCGCAAGATCGACCGGAAGCGGCTGGCCGCCGAGGCGGCCGGGTCCCTCTGAGCCGTACCGCCGCTGCCGGACCCGGGCCCGGCAGCGGGTACGGGCCCGGTGCGGCGGGGCGCGGGGCCGGTCCCGCGGGTCGTACCGCGATCAACCGATCGGCTGATTCCGCTTCTGGCGCGATGGGCGATGCGGCGGGGGGACGGCCCGCGGGAAGCTCTTTTCATGACCACAACGCACCTGCCGAGGACGGGCCGCGGGCCCATCGTCGAAGTCAGCGACCTCCGCAAGGCCTACGGCGGCCGGACCGTCGTCGACGGCCTCTCCTTCACCGTCGAGGAGGGCGAGATCTTCGGGATCCTCGGCCTGAACGGCGCCGGCAAGACCACCTCGGTCGAGTGCATCGAGGGCCTGCGGGTCCCCGACTCCGGCACCATCCGGGTCGCGGGATTCGACCCGATCGCCGACCGTGCCGAGGTCACCCAGGTCCTCGGCGCCCAGCTCCAGGAGAGCGCGCTCCAGGCCAAGCTGACCGTGCGCGAGGCGCTCCAGCTGTACTCCGCTTTCTACCCGCGCCCGCTGGACTGGCGGCCGCTGGCCGAGCGTCTGGGCCTGACGGCGAAGCTGAACACCCGCTTCGGCATGCTGTCCGGCGGGCAGAAGCAGCGGCTGTTCATCGCGCTCGCCCTGCTCGGCTCCCCCCGTGTCGTGATCCTCGACGAGCTGACCACCGGCCTGGACCCGCGGGCCCGCCGCGACACCTGGTCGCTGATCGAAGACGTCCGCGACAGCGGCGTCACCGTCATCCTCGTCACGCACTTCATGGAGGAGGCCCAGCGGCTGTGCGACCGGATCGCCGTGATCAACAAGGGGCGGGTCGGCGCGCTGGACACCCCTGAAGGTCTGATCGGCCGCTCGGCGGGGTCGACGGTCATCTCCTTCACTCCGTCGCAGCCGATCAACGAGGAGATCCTGGCCGCGCTGCCCGGGCAGGCGACCTTCGACAGCAAGGACGGCCGGGTCACCCTCAGCGGAACGGACGAGACCGTCAACGCGGTCATCTCGCTTCTCGCCCAGAGCCATATCTGGGCGTATCAGCTCCGGGTCACCGACGCCACGCTGGACGACGCCTTCATCGACCTGACGAAGGCGTGACCGGCAGTGCCCCGCCGACCGTTCCACCCCCCGACAGGAGCAGTTTCATGATCGACCAGGCAACGACCACGGCCCCGGCGACCGTCACCGGCGGGCCCTCCGCGCGGGTCGCCGTGCTGCGGGCCGAGTTCACGCTCTACCGGCGCGATCTCTCCAACATCATCTCCATCGTCTTCCCGCCCGTCCTGCTGGTGGTCCTCGGCCTGGTGCCGATGTTCCGGGAGGTCAACGAGGATCTCGACGGGCTGCGGGTCATCGACCTGTATGTGCCGGTGGTGGTCCTGATCTCGCTGATCACGGCCGCCCTGCAGATCTTCCCGCCGATCCTGACCAGCTACCGCGAACTCGGCATCCTGCGGCGCATGTCGACGACCCCGGTGCGGCCCTCGACCCTGCTGTCCACGCAGATGTGGCTGAACGGTGTGATGGCGCTGCTGTCGGCGGTGCTGTGTCTGATCGCCGGCCGGGTCGTCTACGACGTGGCGTTCCCGAAGGCGGTCGCGGGGTACGTGCTGGCGCTGCTGCTGGCCGCCGCGGCCAGTCTCGCCATGGGTGCCCTGGTGGCGGCCCTGGCCAAGACCGCCAAGCATGCGACCGGTATCGGTACCGCGGTGTACTTCCCCGCGCTGTTCTGCACCGGGCTGTGGATTCCGGTCCGGTCCATGCCGGACGCCCTGGCCAACATTGTCGAGTTCACGCCCTTCGGTGCCGCGGCCAGCGCCCTGGACCAGGCCGCCGCGGGCGACTGGCCCGCCTGGTCGCATCTGATCGTGCTCACCGTGTGGGCCGTGGTCACCTCGGCCGCCGCCGTCCGCTGGTTCCGGTGGGAGTAGGACGCAACCGTGCACACTGGGACCATGACGACGGCGGACACCGATCTCGACCGGCACTGGGCGACCGTCCTGAAGTGGCATCCGTACTGGCTGCTCGCCACCGGGACCCTGCTGTCGGTGGCGAGGCCGGAGCTGACGCCGGCCGGCGGTGAACGCATCGCCACGGTTGTGCTGATCGTCGCGGCTCTCGTACTGCAACTGTGGTGGGGAAGGGCCCGTCGTCTGCGGACGGGTCCCGACGCCGTTTCGGCCGCCTACTTCGCCCTGCGCTGGACGCTGAGCGTGGTGCTCACCTGGCTGAATCCGTTCTTCGCGTTCTACGCGGCGACGGGCTACATCGACAACAACGAGCTGATCGCCGACCGGCGGTGGCGCAGGGCCGGGGCGTTCGCGTCCTCCCTGCCGCTGGCCGCGGCCCAGGCCGGCGGGGTGCCCTTCGCGCGCGCCGAGCAGTGGGCGCTGTTCGCCGGGCTGCTGCTGGTCAACAACGCGCTGCTGACGATGGTCGGTTACTTCGTCCAGCACGAGGAGGAGCGGTCCGCGGCCCGGGCCGCGACCATCGGGGAGCTGGAGCGCACCAACACCGCCCTGCAGAAGGCGCACGACGAGAACGCCGCGCTCCAGGCGCAGCTTCTTCTCCAGGCGCGGGAGGCGGGCATCGTGGAGGAGCGGCGGCGGCTGGCGGCGGAGATCCACGACACCATCGCCCAGGGGATGACGGGCATCATCGCCCAGCTCCAGGTGGTGTCGGGCACCGCGGATCCGGCGACGGCGCACGAGCACGTCGAGCGGGCCGCGGCCCTGGCCCGGCACAGTCTGGGCGAGGCGCGCCGTTCGGTGCAGAATCTGGCGCCGGTGGGCCTGGTCCACGACACCCTCCCGCAGGCGCTGCGGAAGTCGGTGGCCCAGTGGGCCGACCAGCACGGTGTGTACGCCGACTTCACCCTGGCCGGGGAGGCCCTGGAGCTGCACAGCGAACTCTCCGCCACGCTGCTGCGGATCACGCAGGAGGCCCTGACGAACGCGGCCAAGCACGCGGGGGCGTCCCGGGTCGGTGTCACGCTGTCCTATATGGACAGCGAGGTGACGCTGGACGTCCGCGACAACGGGCGGGGTTTCGACCCGCTGCGGCTGCCGAAGCGGACCGGGACGGGTGGTTTCGGGCTCGAAGGGATGCGGTCGCGTGCCGAGCGGGTCGCCGGTTCCCTCACGGTCGAGTCGGAGCCCGGCTACGGCACGGCGGTCTCGACCCGGCTGCCCCTGGTCCGCCCCTGACCCGCAGGCCTCTCTTCCCCGGTGCCCGGTCCGGGTGTCACCGGCCGGCGGCGGGGCGGGCCGTGCAGAGCGCCATGCGGAAACCCTCCGGGGCGGGCGGCGCGTAGCAGTCCCACCGGCCGGGGTCGGGTATGCGGGCGGAGGGCTGCAGCGCGATGCCGGTCGGGCCGCCGGGGCGGAAGGCGATCTCGCCGAAGGGCAGCCGCAGCCCGAGCCCCACGGCCTTGGCGTAGGCCTCTTTCAGCGTCCACAGCTGTACGACGGCGTCCCGCCGCCGCCGGCCGGTCAGGTGTGCCATACCGGCGCGTTCGGGGGGCGAGAGGCTGTTTCTGACGAGGCGTCCGACGCTCTCCGGCCCGTCCAGGGCGGCGCAGTGCTGGATATCGGCGCCGACCGGCCGGCCGCGGGTGAGGGCGATCAGGCACAGGCCGCCCGAGTGCGACAGGCTGAACTCGATGTCGGATCCGAACCGGGGGTGGATCGCGGGCTTGCCGTGGGGGGAGAGGGTGAACTCCCAGTCCCGGGGGGCGACGGGGGCGAGGCGGGAGAGGGCGGTGCGGAGCAGCCACCGGGCGTGCTGGAACTGGCGGCGGTCCGTGGCGAGCCGGTAGGTGGCGGCCCGCTGCAGTTCGGCGGGTGACATGACGGCCCGCCAGATGTCCTCGGCGGGTGCGCCGGTGCCGTCGGGCCGGTGGGCGCGGCCGGTCAGGGCCGTCAGTCCGGGCAGGTGCAGGGTGGTGAGCGGGTGTCCGTCACCGGCCGGAGGAACGGCCGGAACTACGGCCGGGGAGGCAGCCGGGGAGGCAGCCGGGGAGGCAGCCGGGGAGGCGGCCGGGCCGGGGTCCGTGGCGGGCGGGGCGATGGCGCCCCGCCCGGTTCCGTTCTCCTGGTCGGGTGCTTCCACGGCGGGCCGGGTCCGGTTCAGACGGTCAGGGAGGCGGGTGCGGCGGACTGCTGCGCGCTCTCGGTGCTGCCGCTGTCCTGCGACCGGTGGGTGCCGTAGCCGATCAGCGCCCAGAGCAGGCAGACGAAGGCGGCGGTGTGCAGGACGGCGCGGACGGTGTTCCAGGCCACCCATTTGTCCTCGAAGTCGGCGCGGACCTGGTCGAGTTGGGTGATCTTCGCGGGGTCGCCCGCGTCGTCGAGCTGGATGTTCAGGGGGACGTGGACGGCGGCGGTGACCGCGAGGGCGGCCAGGTAGAGGGCGAGTGCGGCGATCAGCCAGGGCAGTACGGACCGGCCCTCTCCCCGCCAGGCCAGATAGACGGCCACGCCGAGGAGGGGGATGGAGCCGACGAAGGGGAGGATGAAGAAGGGGTTGAGAATGGCGATATTGATGCCCTGCATCGTCTCGATGAGGGTGCGGTCGGAGGACCGGGCCAGACCGGGCATGACCGCATAGGACACGGCCGCGAACAGTCCGGCCATCAGTCCGGTGGAGAGGGTGGCGGCGAGCAGCATGCCGGTCTGCAGGTTTCTCATGCTGCGTTCCTTTCGGGCCGGACGCCGGCAGTGGCGGTGGCTTAGGTGGCGGTGGTGCGGGGCCGGTCGGCCGCCGCCCGGTCTTCGAGCATGGCAGTGGGCTTCGGTGTTTGCGGAAAGGTGCGGGAAAGGTTCGGCCACGGCTTCGCCGTGCCCGGCCGGGGGGCGGATGGGCGGGACGGGCAGGGTGGGCGGGGTGTCACTCCTTTTCTGCTGGGGTGTCGAGACCGAGTACGGCGGGCTGCTTGGCCAGTTCGCGCAGGGTGGCGCGGGGGTCGGGGAGGAGCCGGCGGGTGGCCAGGTCGAGCAGTCCGATCACACCGTCGACGCGGGCGACCGGGATCTTGCCGGGGGTGAGGAAGGGCTGGGTGAGTTCGACGAGTTTGCCGCGTCCGCCGCTGATGGTGCAGCCCACGTCGACCTCGTCACCGGCGAGCAGTTCGCGCTGGAACCGTACGGTGGCCTTCAGCAGTACCGGGCCGATGCCGGCTTCGGCCAGGACGTCCGGGGTGAGTCCGGCGGCCTGCAGGAACTGCCAGCGGGCGTGTTCCGCGTACTGCATGTAGACGGCTTGGTTGAGATGGCCCTGCCGGTCGACCTCGTAGGCGCGGGTTCGGATGCGGACGCTGAACGGTGTCTCCATGGCGGTGCCCCCTGCTCTTCAGGCCCCGACCGGATCGTCGAAGACGATCCGCCAGGTTCCGTCGGGCTGCCGGCGGGAGACCACGGTGCCCTTGCCGCGCAGGTCGATGGGTTTGCCGGTCTCGTCGGTTCCCATGAGGTGCCAGTCGGCGTGGGTCATGGCGATATCGCCGGACCGCAGGGCGCTGGTCATGGTGATGTCGGCGGCCGTGATGGCGGCGAACATCGGCTTGAGGGCTTCGGCGACGGCTTCGAGTCCCTGTTCCTGGGCGCCGTGCGGCGGGGTGACGAGGATGCCGTCGGGCTCGTAGAGGTCGAGCATGGCCTGCGGGTCGTTGGTGTTGAAGGCCGCGGCGATGAGGCCGGGGATGTCTTCCGGGCGTGGTGCCGTCATGGCGGGGTCTCCTTGCTCAAGGGGGCAGGGGCCGGGCGGGCGGGTCAGGTGAAGATGCCCTGGCCCGGGGTGAGGATTCCGGCGGGGTCGTACCAGCGCTTGAGGGCGCTGAGCGCGATCCAGCGCATCCCGTAGTGGGCCCGCCAGTCGGCGCGGGTCATCGAGGGGACCGCGCCGACGAGGTAGCGCTTGGCCCCCAGGGATACGGCCCGGTCGTAGAAGCGGCGGTTCTGGGCCAGCAGGCCGGGGGTGTCCGGGTGGTTGGGGGCGGGGATCCGGATGAGGCTGACCTCGAAGAACTCGTTCGTCCTGGACTGGGGCAGCATAAAGTTGGGGCGGGTCAGCGAGCGGGTGTCCATCGGTGAGATACGGACCGGGCCCGGGCCCATCTGGGTGGCCGTCAGTTCCCCGAGGACGGTGTCGAGGTAGGCGGGGGTCTGTTCGGCGCCGACGAACATCATCAGCCACGGCTTCTTGCTGCCCCAGAACCCGGCGGCCTTCAGGGCCGCCCAGTTCGGGTCGAAGCGCAGCAGCCAGTTCTGGAACGGCAGGTCGGCGGTGGGGCCGGCGGTCGCCTGGGGCGAGAGGACGGCCTGCAGGGCGGCGATGTCGGGCTGGGCGGGTGCGGAGTAGAACATGCCGAGCGCGAGCCGGTAGGTCCAGCCGCCGCCGGGCTTGGGTTCGGCGTAGCCGTTCTGGTCGTGGACGACACCGGACCGCATGACGGCCATCGAGTCCCGCAGGAAGGCCGCCCGGTCGGTGTAGGTGAATTCCAGGGACCGGGCGGTGGTGTGGGCGGGGATGAGCTTGACGCCGGCGCGGACGATGATCGCGTACTGGCCGCCGCCGATGAGGACGGCTTCGAACAGGGCGCGGTTGCTGGTGCGGGAGCAGGTGACCTTGTCGCCGGTGCCGGTGACGACCTGGAGCCATTCGACGTTGTCGGCCTGTGAGCCGTGGCGCTGGCTGGTGCCGCCGAGGCCGCCGACGCTGAGGGTGCCGCCGATCGACAGATGGGCGAAGTCGTTGTAGACGGGCAGGGTCTGGCCGGATTCGAGTGCCCGCAGGGCCAGTGCGGACCAGGTGACGCCGGCGTCGACGTCGGCGATGCCGGCGGTGATGCTGTGGATCGTGCCGAGCGGTTTGGGGTCGATGGCTATGCCGCCCTCGACCAGGGCCTGCCCGTAGTGCGAGTGCGATTCGCGGTCGTCGGCGCCGGTCCCGCTCTGGCCGTTGACGGCCACGGGGATGGCGTTGTTGCGGGCGTAGCGGACGACCTTCTGGATGTCGTTCACCGACCCCGGAGTGAGGACGGCCCGGGGCTGCCGGGTGAAGAGGTGGCCGAAGTCCTCGGTGAACGCCGACGGGTCGGCGGGGAGGACGAGCGTGCCGTCGAGGGCGGGGATCTGGCGGATGCCGGCCGTCGGACCGGGGGCGGTGGCCCACGCCCGGGCCTGGGGGTCCCACCCCAGGACCGCCGTCCCCGCTCCGACTGCCAGCCCGGACAGGATCTTCCGGCGTGTGAGGTCGGTATGCATGTCTGGTTTTGTACGCCCGGGGGTGCAAGAAAAACGCAAAGCCCGCGGTACGGCCGGGGGCCGCCGGCCGTACCGCGGGCGGGTGCGGCACCGGGGAGCACCACCCCGGCCGCACCGGAGAGCGCCGGTGCGGTGGCCGGGGGGCTGCCGCGGGCGGGGGGGTGTCCGGGGTCAGTGCGCCATCGCGGCGGTGCGGTGTTCCTGCGGGCTGACGCCGTAGACCCGTTTGAACGCGGAGCTGAGGGCGAATCCGCTGCCGTAGCCGACTTGCCGGGCGACGGTGTTCAAGGTGGCGTCGGACTGGCGCAGCAGATCGGCGGCGAGGGCCAGCCGCCATTCGGTGAGGTAGGTCATCGCCGGTGTGCCGACGGCGCTGCGGAAGCAGCCGGCGAGGGTGGCCCGTGACACTCCGATCTCGGAGGCGACCCGTTCCAGGGTCCAGTCGTTCGCGGGGTCTTCGTGGAACAGGCGCAGGGCTTCGCCCGCGACGGGGTGGGTGTGGGCCCGGTACCAGGCGGGGGCTTCGCTGTCGGGCCGGTCCAGCCATTCCCGCAGTACGGAGATGAGGAGCAGGTCGAGGAGGCGGTCCAGGACGACGCCCTGGGCCGGGCCCTGTTTGGTGATTTCGTGGGCCAGGACCGGGATGAGGGTGGAGTCCCAGCTGTCGCCGGAGACGACGAACAGGGGCGGCAGGACGTCGATGAGGCGCTGGCCGACGGCGCCGACTTCCTCGTACACACCGAGGACCATCTGGACGGGGCCGTCGGGGTTGCTGCCCCAGGTGCGTGCTCCCAGGGCCATCCGCTCGCGCAGGGAGACGCCTTCGGGGGTGACGCACTGCTGGCCGGGGTGGACGATGACCTGAGGCGGGGTCGCCGCCTGGTCGCTCATGACATAGGGGTCCGGTCCGCGGACGATGGCGACGTCGCCGGGGCGCAGCCGTACCGGGTCGCCGTGGTCGGGCTGGACGTGTGCTTCGCCGCTGAGCATGACGGCGAGGCAGAGGGGTGATCCGTCCTGGACCCGGATGGACCAGGGGGGGTCCAGGACGATGCGGAGGAGGAAAGCGCCGCTGGCCCGCGGCCCTTCGAGTAATCCGGCGAGTGCATCCATCCACCAGAGTTTAGACGACGGGACATGCATCCCGGCATCTCGACCATGGACCGTCCAGATCTGTGCCCTTCAGACTGCTTGCATGACGACAAACGAGCACACGACATTGGTTCTCGGCGGAACCGGCCGGGTCGGCCGCCGGGTGGCGAAGAGGCTGGTCGAGCGGGGCGTGAACGTCCGGATCGGCTCCCGCAGCGGTACGCCTCCGTTCGATTGGGAGGACCCCTCGACCTGGGCCGACGCCTTCGTCGGCGTCCAGTCCGCGTACCTGATGTACTACCCCGAGGTCGAGTGGCCCGGTGCGGGCGATGCGATCGGCGCGGTGGCCAAGCTGGCCGTGGACGCCGGGGTCCGGCGCCTGGTGCTGCTGTCGGCCCGTAACCAGGAAGAGGCCGTCCGGTGCGAGGAGGGTGTGACGAGCCTTCCGGTGGAGTGGACCATCGTGGCCCCGGCCTCGTTCAACCAGAACTTCGACGAGGGTGTGTTCCTCGAACCGCTGCGCCAGGGCGTGCTGGCCCTGCCCGCCGGGAACAACTCCGACCCGTTCGTCGACGCCGACGACATCGCCGATGTGGCGGTGGCTGCCCTCACCGAGGACGGCCATGTGGGCGAGCGTTACGAGCTGACGGGCCCGCGGCTGTGGACCTTCGCCGAAGGGGTCGAGGAGATCGCCCGGGCGACGGGGCGCACCCTGCGCTACGAGCCGATCACCCGGGACCAGTTCGCCGACGCGATCGTCGAGGACGGTGCCCCGCGTGACTTCGCCGATCCGCTGGCGACGCTGATCTCCGAGTTCTTCGACGGCCGCAACAGTTCGCTGGCGGACGGCGTCGAGCGGGCCCTGAAGCGCAAGCCGCGGGACTTCGCGGACTGGGTCGCCGAGATCGCCCCCACCGGAGTCTGGGACGCCGCCTAGGCGACGGTCCCGGTGATGCCACCGGGCACAGCACAGCGGGCGGCGGGGACGGGCCTTGCGCTGAAGTTGCGGGATCCCCCGCACGATGCGGGGGATGAAACCTACTCAGCTCTGGACCTCGTTCGCCCGGCAGGCCGATGCCCGCCCCGGCGCCACGGCTCTCGTGGCGCAGGGCCGGCACATCTCCTACGGCGAGCTCGCCGGCCTGGTGGCCGAAGCGTCGGCCCGGCTCGGCCTGCTCGACACGGCAGGCGGCGAGCCGATCGCCGTACCGGCCACGAAGACACCCCGGACCATCGCTCTGGTGCTGGCCTGCCTGCGGGCAGGCCTCCCGGTGGTGCTTCCCTCGGCCACACTGCCCGCCGCCACCCTGCAACGCCTCCTGGCCCGGGCCGGGTGCCGTCACCTCGTCAGTGCCGATGACGATGCCGGCCCCGCCCGGGCCGGCGCCGTACCGGCACCCGCCGCTCCCCCGGCTCCCGGCTCCGTGGCCTTTGTGCTCACGACATCGGGTTCGACGGGTCTGCCGAAGCTGGTGCCGCTCACCGCGGGCGCCGTCGAGCGCTTCGCCGACTGGGCCGCGGCACGGTTCGAACTGGGCCCCGGGGCGTCCGTACTGAACTACGCCCCGCTCAACTTCGACCTCTGCTTCCTCGATGTGTGGGCCACGCTCCACCACGGCGGCCGGGTGATCCTGGTCGATCCGGCGGCCTCCACCAACGGGCGCCGTCTCCTCGACGCCGTCGACGACAACGCCGTGACGGTCGTGCAGGCGGTGCCGATGGCCCATCAGCTGCTGGCCGACGCCGCGGACGAGGCGGGCCGGAAGCTCACGTCGGTCCGCCACACCCTGTTCACCGGCGACCATATGCCGGCCCGGTGCCTGGCCCGGCTGCCCGGGGTGTTCCCCCGCAGCCGCTTCTACAACGTCTACGGCTGCACCGAGACGAACGACAGCTTCCTCCACGAGGTCGACCGCGACGCGCTCCCGGCCGATGCCGTCCCGCTCGGCACCCCGCTGCCCGGCGTCGAGGCCCTGGTCGTCGGCGAGGACGGGGCCGCGGTCACCGGTCCGGGGCGGGGCGAGCTGGTCGTCGCCACACCGTTCCAGACCGCCGGCTACCTCGGCGCCGACCCGGCGGTGCCCGGCCCGTTCACGGACCTGCCCGCCCTCCGGCCCGGCGGCGCCACCCGCTTCTACCGCACCGGCGACCTCGTACGCCGCGACGGTGACGGTGTCCTGCATCTGGAAGGGCGCAACGACTTCCAGGTCAAGGTGCGCGGCACCCGGGTGAACACCGCGGCCGTCGAGCAGGTGCTGCTCGACCACGACGAGGTCACCGAAGCCGCGGTCCTCGCCGTCCCCGACCCGGTCGCCGGGCATCTGCTGCACGCGGTCCTGCGCCGGGTGCCGGGAGCGGCCACCGGGACGCTCGGCCTGCGCCGCCACTGCGCCCTGTATCTGCCCACGGCAGCCATCCCCTCAGCCTTCCGCCTGTCCGAGGCCCCCTTGCCCCGAACGTCCACCGGCAAGGTCGACCGCCTCGTGCTCGGGCGGACCCTGCACACCCTGTGACGTCCCCTCGCCCCGAGGCGGACGCCGTCATCAGAAAGGAACCGAACCGATGAACAACGTGACCCTCGTCAAGAACTTCCTGATCCAGGAGTTCATGCCCGACGTCCAGGCGTCGGAGCTCGCCGGCGACTACGACCTGCTCACCAACGGTGTCGTCGACAGCCTCGGGCTGCTCAAGCTGATCGCGTGGATCGAGACCGAGTTCGGGATCACCGTCGACGACGCGGCCCTGGACCCGGACAACTTCCGCACCGTCGACGCCATCGACGGCTTCGTGGCGCGGGCGTCGGTCCCGGCCGGGGCGAGCTGACCGGCGTGCACGACGCATTCGCCGCCCTGCGGGCCGGCCGCCCGGTCTCCACCGCAGTGTGGTCCTCGTTCTGGGACGAGCTGAGCGCCAACGCCCTGGCACCCGGCGAGCCGGCCGCACTCATGGGGGCGCTCCTGGACCCCCGTACGGTCGACCCGCTGACGCTCACCAACCTGGTGCGGTCGCTGCGCGCGCGCCGCACCGGGCCGGTGACCGCCTTCCCGGGGGCGGTCAACGTGGTCGGCACGGGCGGCGGGATACCGACGTTCAACGTCTCCACCGCCGCCGCTTTCACCGCCGCCGCGCTCGGCGCCCGTATCGTGAAGACCGGGTCACGGGCCCATTCCAGCGCCTACGGTTCGGTCGATCTGCTGGACCGGCTCGGCATCGGGCTCACCAAGTCGTACGGCGAGACGGCGGCGGCGCTGGACCGCCACGGCATCGCCTTCGCCGGCTACTTCGTGTATCCGGTCGAACTGACCGTCCTGGCGCGGCGCATCCTGCCGCTGCCGATGCGGACCTTCGGCCGGGTGCTCAATCTGCTGGGCCCGTTCCTTCCCGTACTGCCGGGAACACGGCAGCTCACGGGCCTGCCCGGACCCGAACTCCTGCCGCTGGCCCGCTCGCTGGCGGCAGCCGTGGACGACCGTGACGTGTGGCTGTGCACCAACGACATCGGTGCCGACGAGCTGATCGGCTTTACGGAGAACACCATCCACCGCGGTGACGGCACCGTGCTCCGGCTGAACCCCGGCGACCTGGGAACGGCGGCCGGAACCGTCGGGGACCTGGCACCGGTGACGGAGCCCGGCCGGGTCGTGGAGCACTTCCTGGACGTCGTGTCCGGGCGGGCGGGCGAGGTGGCCACGCAGACCGTGGCCCTCAACGCCGCCGCCCTGACGATCGCGGCCGGGCAGCAGACGCAGTGGCGCCCGGCCGTGGCGGCGGCGCTGGCGGCACTGCGGGACGGCGCGGTACGCGATCTGGTCGGCGCCGTCGGGGCCGGGAGTGCCGGGCCCGTCACCGCCGGCGGGCGAGGGGGCCGGTCATGACCTTCTTCCCCCGCCCGCCGGGACTTGCGGTGTTCCTCAACGCCGGTGACCCGCCGCTGGACGTCCTCGACGACATCGCCGACATGCTCGACGAATGCGGCGTCGACGTCCTGGAATTGGGGGTGCCGTTCCCCGACTCCGTCAGCGACGGGCCGGTGATCCGCCGGTCCGCCGACCGGGCGCTGGCGGCCGGCACCTCACTGGAGGACGCCCTCGGCTTCGTCGAACGCTCCCGGAGCCGGCACCGCCGGCTGCGGGTGGTCGTCCTCGCCGACTGGGCGCACACGGTACGCCCCCGCTCCATGGACCAGGTCGTCACGGCCGTCGCCGGTTCCGGGGCGGCCGGGGTGCTCCTGCACGGCGCACCGCCCCGGGTCCGCCCGGAGCTGTACGACCGGGCCGGGGCCGCCGGGCTGCCGGTGGTCACCACCTGCTACGCGTCCTCGTCGCCGCAGGCCGTGGCCGAGGCGGCGGCCCATGCCTCGGCCTATGTGTACCTGATCACGCACTACGGCCAGAGCGGGGCCGGACCGGCGCCCGACCCGGCGGTGCTGCGGGCCCCCGTCGACGCCCTGCGGGCCCTGACCGGTGCGCCGGTCGCGGCCGGTTTCGGGGTCCGTACGGCGGCCGACGTCGAGCGGGTCCACGCGGCGGGCGCCGACGCCGCCGTGGTCGGCAGCACCGTCGTCGCCTGTGCCGAGGCGGCGCTGACCGGCGGCCGTGATGTCACCGCCGACCTCGCGGCACTGGTCACCGGTCTCCGTCCGCACCACCACCGCTCTGCCCGGTCCCTGTGACCGGTTCCCCCACCATCACCATCCCGAGAGGAGCGATCCGATGATCGTGCGAAACCTGGACGCCGTTACCACCGTCGACTGGGGCAACGGCCTGAGCCGCCGCTTCCTGCTGGAGGCCGACGGCCTCGGCTACTCCGTCACCGACACCACGGTGCGGGCCGGCACGAAGTCGCTGCTGGAGTACCGCCGCCATCTGGAGGCCTGCTACTGCATCGAGGGCTCCGGAGAAGTCGTCGCCCTGGACGGCACGACCCACCGCATCACCCCGGGCACCCTCTACGCGCTCGACCAGCACGACGCCCACTACCTCGTCGCCGACCCGGACAGCGATCTGCGTCTGGTGTGCGTGTTCTCGCCCGCCCTGCGGGGCGACGAGCGGCACAGCCTCGACGCCGCCACCTGCTCCGCCTACTGAGGACCGAAGGACTGAGTCCATGCGTATCTGGGACGAGGAACAGCTCGCACTGCGCGAGGGAATGGAACGGTGGTGCAGCAGTCTCGGCGCCGCCCCCGCACACGACACGGGCGAGACCGGGTTCCCGTTCGATGCGTGGAAACAGGTCGGCTCGTCGGGGGTGATGGGTCTGCCGTTCGACCCCGCCCACGGCGGTGCCGGCGTCGATCTGCCCACCACCATGTTCGTCCTGGAGGCCCTGGGCAGGGGGTGCCGCGACGGAGGGCTGAGCTTCTCCGTCGCCACCACCCTGTGCAGTACGGGGGTTCCCCTCCAGCACTTCGGGACCGGCGCACAGAAGGACCGCTATCTGACCCGGCTGTGCTCGGGCGATCTGATCGGCGCCCACGCCATCAGCGAGCCCGACACCGGGTCGGACGCCCTGAGCATGCGGACGAGCGCCGTCCGCGACGGGGACCACTATGTCCTCAACGGCAGCAAGAGCTTTGTGACCAACGGGCCGATCGCCGACGTGGTCGTCGTCTACGCCCGGACCCGGCCCCAGGGCGGGCCGCTCGGTATCACCGCCTTCCTGGTCGACACGGACACCCCCGGATTCTCCTCGGGCCGGCCGATCAAGAAGATGGGGCTGACGTCCTCGCCGATGAGCGAGCTGTACTTCGACGACTGCCGGGTGCCCGCCGACCGGGTCATCGGCGGCGCCGGGCGGGGATATCTGCTCCTCGAACACGTGATGAAGTGGGAGATCCTCTGCTCCTTCGTCATCAACGCCGGGGAGATGCAGCACCGGTTCGAGCGCTGCCTCGAATACGCCCGTACCCGGACGCAGTTCGGGAAGCCGATCGGCTCGTTCCAGGCGATCGCGCACAAGCTGGTCGATATGCGCATCCGGCTGGAGACGGCGCGCCGCTGGCTGTACGACACGGGCGAGCGGCTCGCGGCGGGTGAGGACGTCACGATGGACGTGGCCATCAGCAAGCTGCTGACCAGTGAGGCGAATGTGGCCTCGGGGCTGGCTGCCGTGCAGATCTTCGGCGGCAACGGCTATACGTCGGAGTACGGTCTGGACCGGGAGCTGGCCAACGCCGTGGGCAGCACGATCTATTCGGGCACGACGGAGATCCAGTACAACCGGATCTCGTCGCTGCTGGGGTTGTGACCGTGCTGCTCAAGGTGTGCGGCGCCACCAGCCGCCGGGACGTCGCCGTGCTGGGGGCCGCTGGCGCCGACCTGATCGGCCTGTGGCACGGGGTGCCCGGCGGCCCGGCGGAGCTGTCCGCGGGCCGTCTGGCCGCCCTGGCGCAGGCGTGCCGCACGCTGGAGGTGACGGCGGCCCGGCCGGCGCCGGAGCCGGTGCTGGTCACGTTCCTGCCGGATCCGGCGGCCGTGCTGGACGCGGCCCGGGCCGCCGGGGTGCGGTGGCTGCAGCTGCACGGCTACCAGCCCCCGGCGGTGGTGGCGGCCCTCAAACGGGGCTGGCCCGAGGTGACCGTGGTCAAGGTCCTCCACATCAGCGGGGACGCCTGTGCCGAACGCCCGCTGCTGGCCTCCTACGAGCGGGCGGGGACCGATGTGTTCCTGTTCGACGCCGTGAGCGAGGCCGGGCGGGTCGGGAGCACCGGTGTCACCCTCGACCCCGGTGTGGTGCTGGACCTGGCGGAGGCGACGACGCAGCCGTTCCTGCTGGCCGGGGGTATTTCGGCCGCCAACCGGCCGCGGTACGAGAAGGTGACGGCCCATCCCCGTTTCGTCGGTGTCGATGTCGACACGGCGGCGCGGGATGCGGCGGGAGCGTTCTGTGCCGACCGTATCGGCGGTATCCGGCGGCAGTGGCGTGCCGTGCCCGAGGTGGAGGAGGTCGCCTGATGGGATCACCGTTCATCGACGCCCTGCTGGGCGCCGCCCGTCCTGTGATCATGGAGCTGAAGCCGCGGTCGGCCGACGGCGAGGACCTGTTCCGGGGCCGGTCGCCGGCCGAGATCACGGCCCGCTACGAGGCCGCCGGTGCCCCGTGTCTTTCGGTGGTCACCGGCCGGTGGTTCGGGGGCGATACGGAGCTGCTGGCCGAGGTCGTCCGGCGTACCTCGCTGCCGGTGCTGCAGAAGGATTTCATCACCAATCTCGGGCAGCTGCGGACGGCCGCGGGTCTGGGGGCGTCCGCGGTGCTGCTCACGGCCGCGGTGCTGCCCGGGGCCGCGCTGGCGCGGCTGGCCGAACAGGCTCTCGCGCTGGGTCTCACCCCTTTCATCGAGGTGGCGAGCCTCGCCGAGGCCGAGGCCCTCCCGCCGTGCGAGGGGTGTGTGGTGGCCGTCAACAACCGGGACATCCGCAACCGCGAACGGGGGGAGGCCGATACGGACCGCAGCCTGCGGCTGCTGCCGGCCGTCCGGGGCACGGGGACGCCGTGTCCGGTCAGTGCCAGCGGTATCGACGATCCGGAGGTGGCTGCCGGGCTGCTCAGCGCCAGTTATGCCGGACTGCTGGTCGGGACCCACCTGCTGCGGGCAGACCGCCTTGAGTCATGGTGCGAGGCGCTGGACCGGCTGCGCGGCGTGCCGCCCGCGCCCTGTCGAGCGGGCTGAGGGAGAGTTCGTCCCATTCGACGGCGTAGGGGACGCCCAGGTCGTTGGCGGCGGCGATGACCCGGGCGGCCAGGTCGTTGGCTTCGAGGTAGCGCTGGCCCGCGACCAGGGCGCGGGCCACCCGCAGGGGCCGCTCCTGGTCGTAGGGGTCGAGTTCCATGGCGGATTCGAGCCGGTCCGTGGCCTCTTCCATGTCGCCTGATTCCAGGGCGGCGGTCAGGACGACGTCGATGAGGCCGAGGACGCGCTGGCAGACGACCTCGCGGCGCTGGGCGATGCGGTCGTCGTAGAGGTCGTCGGGGAGCAGGGGTCCGGTGAAGGCGGTGACGGCGGTACGGGCGCGCAGGATGCGTTCGTCGTCCTGTGCGGCGGCGACGGCGCGGGCCAGGTCCTCGAATCCGTGCAGGTCGACGGTGCAGGAGGACAGGCAGAGCAGTTGTCCTCTGCGGTTGACGAGGGAGCCGTAGGAGGCGCGGGCCCGGGTCAGGACGTTTTTGAGGCGGCGCTGGCCGACCCCTGACATCTCGTCCGGCCAGAGCATCTCGACCATGGTCTCGACGCGGACCGACCCGCCGGCGAGGACGAGGTGTTTCACGAGCTGGCTGGCGCGGCCGGAGCCGTGGAGGACGGTGTGGCCGCGGCGGACCTCGAATCCGCCCAGGACCCGTACTTCGTAGCTGTCGCCGGTGGCCGGGGTGCCGGTGACGATCGCCGGGGGCAGCCGGATGGCGGAGCGCAGGACGCCGGCCACGTGGTGTTCGCGGCGGTCGAGGAGTTCGGGGTGGCCGATGCTGGCGGCCCGGTCGAGGGTGATCTGCAGGCACTGGGCGGCGGCGTCGATATCGCCGCCCGCGTGGCGGGCGTAGCCCGTGAGGAGTTCGGCTTTCCAGCGCAGGCAGGGGGCGATGTCGCCGTTTTCGAGCATGGCCTGCAGGACGTCGGCGGCTTCGGGTTCGCCTCGGCGGGCTCCGATGAAGGCTTCGGTCAGGGCCAGGGTCCGGGGGTCCTGGACGCAGTGTTCGCGGGCGGCGGCGAGGAGCCGGGCCGAGGCCGCGTCGGCTCCGACCACGGCGCAGGCGTCGGCGGCTTCGCAGAGGAACAGCAGTCCGGCGCTGCCGTGGATGAGCATCTGGCCGAGCCGGGCTTCGGCGCGGGCCAGGTTCTCCAGGACGCCGGGCATGTCGTGGTCGTTGGCGGCGACGATCAGGCGGGTCCAGGCGGCGTGGCCGGCCACCCAGTCGATGCGCAGGAGTTCGGCGAGGCGGATGGCGTCGTCGAGGATGGCGAGTGCGCGTTCGGCCTCGCCGCCGAGGGCGAGCAGCCGGGCTTCCATGACGAGGCAGAGCATGCGGTCGAAGCGGGTGTCGCTGGTGGCTCCGATCCGGCTGAGGAGCAGGGCGCCTTCGCCGGTTTTGCCCATGGCGGACAGGACTTGGGCGGCGAGGCCGCGCTGGACCGCGGCGACGCGGGCGGGTTCGCCGAGTTCGCCCCAGATGATGGCGGCCTGGCGCATGGCGTTCTCGGCCCGGCGCAGGCTCGGGCCGTCGGGGCGGTCGGACAGGGCGACGCCCAGGGCTTCCAGGAGGCTGGCCTGGGCGCGGGTGCCTTCGGCGGTTCCTTCGAGGAGGCGTTCGACGCGGGCGAGTACGTCGGCGTCGTGGTGCAGGGCCCGCTGGATCAGCCATTCGCTTTCGACTTCGATGGCGAGGTCGTCGCCGGTGTTGCGGTCGCGCACGATGCGCAGGGCCCGGCCGATGACTTCGCGTTCTTCGGCGAGCTGGCCGAGGTTGCGGTGGGTGCGGGCCAGGTGGAGCAGTACCTGGGGGGCGGCCTGGGCGGCGGGGCCGAGGCGGGCCATCAGGTGGATGAATTCGACGGGGTCGAGCTGGTTGATGCGTGAGGTGGGGAGTTTGGCGACGAGCCGGGCGGCCTGTTCGGGGTCGCCGCTGTCGACCAGGATGCCGGCGGCGGCCAGTTCGGCGCCCTGGGAGGTGAGCAGGGGGGCGGCTTCGCGGGCGATGGCGGGGTCGAGGGGGGCGAGGGCGGCGAGGGTCTGCCGTGATTCGACGCACAGCCGTGACCAGCCGTCGGCGCCGACGGCGAAGGGGATACCGGCCCGGATGAGGCGGCGCAGCAGTCCGGGCCGGCCCAGTCCTGCGACGAGGATGTCGTTGACGAGCGGGAATGCGGCCAGCTGGATCAGCATATGGCGGTCGGCCGGGTCGAGGGCGTCGGCGTAGTGGTCCATGAGCTGGCGGATCAGGCCGGGGTGGCGGAGCAGGACGGTGGCGGCGGCCATGCGGTCGGAGGCGCGGGCGAGGCGGCGGAGCATCACGAGGAGCAGGGCCACCCAGCCGCCGGAGAGGTCGTGCAGGGTGGCGGCGAGCCGTTCGCCGTCCTCGTCGCCCAGTTCGGTGCGGGCGAGGGCGGTGGCTTCTTCTTCGGTGAGGCGCAGGTCCTGGGTGTTGAGGCGCTCGGCGGTGCCCTGGAATTCCATGGCGGCGAGCGGGGCCGGTAACAGGCGGCTGCTGACGAGGATGCGCAGGGGCGGCCGGCCGTCCTGGGCGAGGCCGGCGAGCCAGGCCGCGGCGTCGTCGGTGAGGGATTCGGCGTTGTCGACGACCAGGAGGCCGGGTGCGGCCGGGGTGGCGAGGAGTTCACCGATCCGGGCGGCGGTGGCGGCCGGGTACGGCCGGCCGGTGGTGCGGGCGGCGGCGTGGTCGAGGATCGCGGTGGTGAGTTCTTCGACGGTGACCGGGTGGTCGCGGGGTAAGCGGAGGTCGAGGCGGCCCGGGGTGCGGGCGCTGACCTGTTCGATCAGGACGCTCTTGCCGAATCCTCCGCCGGCTTCGATGAGGACGGAGCTGCGTGCGTGGAGGATTTCTTCCACCAGCCGCTGACGTGGGACGAAAGGCACGCGTGCCATACGAGGCGGTCCCCTTCTTGTGCCAGCTGAACCGGCGGCCCCGGGCCTCCCGGCGTCATGCCCGGGTGATCGGGCTGCAACGTAACACGAACTGATGACGATGAGAGGTCCTTTTCTTCCATTATTTTATCCCGGAAACAGTTGCTTGGTCCGGCACGGGTGGCTCCGCTTTTCCGGGGGCGGTGTCGGCGGTGGTACGCGGCCTGCCGGCGGGTCCGGCGGCGGGGGGCGGGGTCACGGGCGTTCGCCTCCGGTGCGGGAGAGCTGGTGGCCGGTGCCGGGCACCCGGTGCTGCAGGGAGGTGACGTGGCGGCGGCGGGCGGCGCTGACCTGTTCACCGACGGCCTGGCGCACGACGTCGTGGCGGAACGCGTAGAGGGCCGGCCGGTCGGGGTGGCGGGAGCCCGCGGCGGTCACTTCGGTGAGGATTCCGGTTCTCAGCAGTGATTCGAGGGCGTCCAGGGCGGCGAGGACGTCGAGGCCGGCGGCGCCCGCCATGGTGTCGAAGGCGACGGAGGGGCCGGTGACGGCGGCGACTTGGAGCAGGCGGCCGGCGTCCTGGCCGATGGCGGCCTGTTTGGCGGCCACCAGCCGGGCGACGGCGGGTGGTACCGCGTCCGGGCCGGCCCGGTGCCGCAGCATTTCCAGGAGCATGAACGGGTTTCCGCCGCTGCGGGTGTGGGCGCGGTGGGCGGAATTGTCGGCGGGGCCGTGGGCGGGGCTGCCGGCCGCGGTGGTGATGCCGAGTTCGTCGACGAGGGCGGTGGTGGCGGCGAGGTCGAGGCCGCCGACGGTGATCTCGGTTGCCTCGCCGACGTGTTCGAAGGGGAGCATCGCCTCGTCCAGGCCGGCCCAGGCCCGCTGCCGGTCCGGTACCGGCAGGTCGTTCCTGGCGGCGATGACGATGCACAGCCGGGTGCCGGCGGTGGTGCGCAGCAGGTGCCGCAGGAGCATCACCGTCTGCGGGTCGGCCCAGTGGGCGTCGTCGATCAGGACGGCGCAGGGCCGTTCGCTCGCCGCGGCCCGCAGCAGCTGGGTCAGGGCCGCGAACAGGATGGGCTGTTCGGGCAGCGCGGCGGGCGGGCAGGGGCCGCCGAGGGAGGGGAGCAGCAGGCGCAGGGGGCCGCGGAAGGCGGGGGTGACGGCGGCGAGGACGTCGTCGGGTGCGGCGGCGACGTAGCCGTCGAGTGCTTCGACGAGGGGCTGGTAGGGGGTGACGGCGTCCTGGTCGCAGCGGCCGACGAGGAGCAGTCCGCCTTCGGCGGCGACGGTGGCGCCGGCTTCTCTGAGCAGGCGGGTCTTGCCGATCCCGGTTTCGCCGGTGACCAGGACGAACTGGCGGCGGCCGCGGGCTGCCCGGGCCCAGGCGCCGGCCAGTGCGGTCATTTCGCGGCGGCGTCCGGTGAAGGGGGCCGGGCGGTGGCGGGCGGCGGGGGTGCGGCCGGGCGGGCCGGAGGGTGAGGAGGGGCCGAGGAGGGCCAGGAAGGCGGCTTCGGTCGCGGGTGAGGGGTCGGTGCCCAGTTCTTCGGCGAGGTAGCGGCGCAGTCGCTGGTAGGCGCGCAGGGCTTCGCCGCGGTTGCCCATGGCTTCGCGGACGGCGATGAGGCAGCGGTGGGCGCTTTCGCGGGCGGGGGCGCGGTCGGTGGCTTCTTCGGCGAGGAGGGCGGCGCGGCGGTGGTCTCCGGCGCCCATCGCGGCCCGGGCGGCGATCTCCAGGGCGGTGACGAGGTGTTCGGAGAGGCGTTCGCGCCATCCGGCGACCCAGTCGCCGTCGTGTTCGGACAGGAACGGGGAGCGCAGCCGGTCCGCGGCGCGGGTGGCGAGGCGGGTGGCGGCGGTCATGTTGCCGGCGTCGAGTGCGTCGTGGGCGGCGGCGACCGCACGGGTGGCGTCCTCGACGTCGACGAGGGTGTCCTGGCCCAGGGCGAGGACGTAGCGGCCGCCTCTTTTGACCACCGGGTTGGCCGATTCGGTCTGCATCGGTGCCAGGAAGGCCCGGAGCCGGCTGACCAGGGTCCGCAGGGCGGAGGCCCAGGTGGGCGGGAGTGCTCCGGGCCATATGACGTCGGCGAGTTCTTCGCGGGTGACTCCTTCGGGGCCGGCGAGGACGAGGCGTGCCAGTGCCACCCGGGCCTGTGCGCTCTGGAGGTGGTACACGGTGCCGGCGCGGCGTACGGCCATGGGTCCCAGGATGTCGATCTCTGTGTCCATAAAACCTCTCCCCCTCAAGGTGCTTGTGTGGTGGACAGGTTCCGGCGCGGTGGTACCAGCCGGGTGCCGGGACCGGGCCACGGCCGGTGGGACCGGGGTGGTACGCCGGGCCGTAGCCTTGCGCGCCCGTTGTGCGCCCCCGTCGCGGGCTCGCGCGGACTGCGGGGCGCAGGCGGCGGGGGCGGCGGCTGGGGTGGGTGGGGTGGCTGAGAAGTGCGGGTCGGGGCGGGGGTCGCGAGGGGGGCGGGTCGAGGGGCGGTGGAGGGGCGGTGGACTTGCGAAGCCCTTGCGCCGGGCTTCGTACGGTGCGGCCCACAGGCCGATCACCCATGGACCAGGAGTGCGCCGTGCACCTTCCCACGCTCGAAGTTTCCGTCGACCGTTTGATGGCTGTGAGCCGGATCAACGTCTTCGACCCCGATACCCCGCTGCAGGCTTCGGGGATCGACTCGCTGGACCTGATGGAGTGGGTCTACGACATGCAGGAGCAGTACCCGGATCTGGGGGTGGACGAGTCGATCGTCGAGAGCATCGACGACACCGTCACGTTCCGGGGGATCCACCAGCAGCTGCTGGCCGTTCACCGTGTTGCGGTCGCCCCGGCGACCGGCGGCGCGTGACCGCGGAGCCGGGGGTGCCGGGGATCGGCATCACCGGGTGGGGCAGGTATCTGCCGGAGGGCCGGCTGACCAATGCGGAGCTGGCCGCGCGGTTCGGTGTGGACGAAGAGTGGATCGTGCAGCGGACCGGGATCCGTGAGCGCCGGGTGGTGGGGCCGGGTGAGACCACCGCGTCGCTGGCGGTCGAGGCCGGCCGGCGGGCGCTGGCGAAGGCCGGGCTGCGGCCCGATCAGATCTCGCATCTCATTCTCGCCTCGGGCACGCCCGAGCAGTTGTCGCCGGCCACGTCGGCGTTTGTGCAGCGGGAGCTGGGCACGGCGGGCGGTGCGCACGATGTGAACGCCGAGTGCGCCGGGTTCGCCTACGGTTTCGTGGTCGCGGCCGGGCTGATGGCGATCGACCCCCGTCCGATCCTGCTGATCGGGACCGATACGCACTCTCTGGTGGTCAACCCGGAGGACCGGGACCTGGGGGTTCTGATCGGTGACGGGGCCGGGGCGGTCGTGCTGGAGCCCCATGACCGGAGCTGGCTGCGGTCGTGGGACATGGGGTGCGACGGCAGCAAGGTCGACAGTCTCAGGATCCCCGCCGGGGGCAGCCGGATGCCGGCGAGTGAGACGACGCTGCGGGAGAAGCTGCACTACGCGCAGATCAAGGGCAACGAGATCTATCTGAACGCGGTCCGTTTCACCGTGGGTTCGGTGAAGCGGACGCTGCGGTCGGCGGGGCTCGCACCGCAGGACATCGACCATCTGCTGCCGCATCAGGCGAATATGCGGATCGTCGACTCGATCCTGGAGCACAGCGGCGTGCCCCGGGAGCGGTTGATCACCAATATCGAGTACTACGGCAATACGGGGGCGGCGTCGATGCCGATCGCGCTGGCCGAGGCGCTCGACGCGGGCCGTATCCAGCGGGGCGACCGGGTGCTGTTCGCGGCGTTCGGCGCCGGCATGGTGTGGCTGACCGCGCTGGTCGAGTGGGGTGCGGGCGAGCCGACGGGGTGGGACTCATGACCGCCCCCGCGCCCGTCCGCCCGGTGGCGGCGCAGCGCCCGGAGAAGCCGGTCGCCCTGGTGACCGGCGCGTCCGGGGGGTTCGGTGCGGCTGTGGCCGTGGAGCTGGACCGGCTCGGTTTCCGGGTCGCCCTGCACTACAACAGCGCCGAGGACGGTGCCCGTGAGGTCGCCGGGCGGCTGGTGAACGATGCGGTCGTCGTCCAGGCCGATGTGGGCAGCTGGGAGTCGGTCGGTGCGATGCACCGGCGGGTCGTCGAGGAGCTGGGCGAGGTCGACGTCCTCGTCAGCAACGCGGCGGTGCGCAAGGACGCGCTGATGATGGGTCAGTCGCCCGAGGTGTGGGGCGAGGTGGTCCGGACGAATCTGATGGGCACCTTCCATGTGTGCCGTGCCGTGCTGCCGTCGATGATGAAGCGGCGGTGGGGGCGGATCGTCAATGTGGTGTCGCCGTCGGCGCTGGTCGCCACGTCCGGGCAGACGGCCTATGCCGCGTCCAAAGCCGGGGTGATCGGGCTGACGCGCACCCTGGCCGTCGAGTGCGGGCGGCGCGGGGTGACGGTGAACGCCGTCTCGCCCGGGTTCATGGAGACCCGGATGACGGCGAACGCCACCGAGAAGTTCCGGCAGAACCTGGCCGCGAACCTGCCGGTGCCCCGGCTGACCACGCCCGAGGAGGTGGCGCCCGCCATCGGGGTCTTCCTGGACAACGACTACGTCACCGGCCAGGTGCTCAGTGTCGACGGCGGTATCTCCCTCACCTGAGATACGGCCCCGCCCGATGGGAGGGAGGGAGAACGGTATGACGGTCACCGGCACGGTGCACGGTACGGCCCGGCTGCTGTGCTGGGCGGGGGCGGACCGGGCGGGGGAACGTGCCGCCCGGGCCTCGGTCGCCGGCGCGCTGCGCGCCGGGACCGCCGTGCCCCCTGCGGTTGCGGGGCCGGTGCGCGGGGCGGTGGTCGTCACGGCGCCGGAGCGGGCCCTTGCGGATCTGGCGGCCGCCCCGGTGCGGCAGGTCGCGGCGGGCGGGCCCCGGCCCCTCGCCCTGCTGCTGCCCGGCCAGGGCTCCCAGCACGAGGGGATGGCGGCCGGGCTGTACCGGGCCGAGCCGGTGTTCCGGGCCGCTGTCGACGAGGTCCTGCAGGAGTGGGGGGCCGAGGGTGAGGCGATCCGCGCGGACTGGCTGGGGACCGGGGCGGGCCGGGGGATCCCGGTCGACGACGGGCGCCGCTCCCAGCCGCTGCTGTTCGCCGTCGGCCACGGGCTGGGCCGGCTGCTGCTGAGCTGGGGCGTGGTACCGGCCGAGGTGCTGGGGCACAGTGCGGGGGAGGTCGCGGCGGCGGCGCTGGCCGGGGTGTTCACCCCCGCGCAGGCCGCCGCGCTGGTACGGGACCGGGTGCGGGCGGCGGCCGCGGTGCCGCCCGGCGGGATGCTGGCCGTGGCCGCGTCCCCGGGTGAGCTCGGCCCGTATCTGTCCGGGCAGGTCGCGGTGGCGGCGGTGAACGCCGCGCGGCGGACCATGCTGGCCGGGCCGCGCGCCGAACTCGCCGCCGTGGCGGCCCGGCTCGCCCGTGACGGGCTGCGGGTGCGGCCGGTCGCGGCCACCCTTCCGTTCCACAGCCCGGCGATGGAGCCGGCCGCCGCGGCGGTCGAGCGGTCGTTCGCCGCCCGGCCCGGGCCGGCCCGGTTCCCCGTCCGGTCCGGCTACACCGGGCGGCTGTTGAGCGCCGCGGAGGCGGGTTCGGCGCGGTTCTGGGCCCGTCAGCTGACGGACCCCGTCCGCTTCGGCCCCGCGCTGGCGGCGCTGCTGGAGGGCGGGGACCGGCTGCTGGTGGAGTGCGGGCCCGGCCGGGTGCTGTCGTCCCTCGCCGCCCGGCAGCCCGCGGTGCAGGGCGGCGGCAGCGCGGTGCTGTCCCTGCTGCCGGGCGACCGGCCCGACCGGGTCGCGGTCCTGGAGGCTGCCGCGGCCCTGTGGCTGGAGGGCCACCATCCGGCACCCGGCCGTCTGCCGGGGGCGGTGGCCTGAGGAAGGGCCGCGGGCCCCGGGCGGGGATCCTCCGCGTGCGGATCGTCTACCGGGGGCGGCGGGAGGGCCGGTCCGGCCCGGAGACCGTTCCGTGCGGACAGGCAGGTCGTGTCCGCAAAGTAGCGCCGTCCGCCCGAAGGGCGGGGCCTGCGGCTCCCCCAGCCCTGCGGCTGGGGGGACCCCCAGGTGCGTGCAATCGCAAGGCGGTGGGGGTCCCCCCGGCGAAGCCAGGGGGCGGTTTCCCTCGTACTGGACGTACTCGGGAAATCCCGACAACGCTGGGGGTACCTCCCGTGCCCGAAGGGCACAGGGGGAGAGTGTGCGTGCCGGGCGTCGCGGGCCAGGCGGGACTTTGCGGACACGGCCTAGGAGTTCTTAGGGGTTCCGTCCCCTTGTGTGCCGGCACGACGATCTCTCCATGTGGAACGGTCGTCCCGGGCTCCGTCCGGCCGCGTCCGTTCCGACGGATCCGGCCGACGACCTCGGAGTCCCTCCCGTGCGCCCCACCACTCGCCAAGTCCTCGCCCTGACCTGTCTCGGCGCTCTGCTGGTCGGCGCCGCCGGGCCTGTTCCCGGCAGCCGGCCGGCCCGGGAGGTCGTGGGCCTGCCGGGCCTGGACCGGCCGGTCCGGGTCACCGTCGACACCTGGGGCGTCTCCCATATCCGGGCCGAGAACAGCGACGACCTGTTCTTCGCGCAGGGCTACACCGCGGCCCGCGACCGGCTCTTCCAGATCGACACCTGGCGGCGCGACGGGCTGGGCGAGCTCAGCGAGGTCCTCGGGTCCGCCTATGTCGCCCAGGACACCGCCTCCCGGCTCTTCCTCTACCGGGGCGATATGCAGAAGGAGTGGGAGAGCTACCCGGCCGGGACCCGGGAGATCGCCACCGAGTTCGCCGCCGGTATCAACGCCTATATCGACTGGCTGGCCGACAACCCCGCCGCGATGCCGCAGGAGTTCCAGAAGCTCGGCTACCGGCCGGCCCGCTGGAAACCCGAGGACCTCGTCCGGATCCGTACCCACGCCCTCGGCGACAACCTCCGCAACGAGCTGGCCCGCGCGCAGATCACCTGCGCGGACGGTATCGGTGGCACCAAGGCCTTCCGCAAGCTCGAACCGGCCCGCACGCCCGAGGTGCCCGCCGGGCTCGCGCCCTGCGACCTTCCCGCGGACGTGCTGGCGACCTACGATCTGGCGACCGCCGGTGTCACCTTCCCCACCGGCACCACCACACCCCCCTCCCCCGCGCCTGCGCCTGCGGCGGATCCGTTCGCCGGTGCCGCGGGCGGCAGCAACGCCTGGGCGCTCGCTCCCGGGCGTACCGCGTCGGGGCGGCCCGTCCTGGCCGCCGACCCGCACCGGGCCAGCTCCGGTGCCCCGGCCAACCGGTATCTGGTCCATCTCTCCGCGCCCGGGATCAACGTCATCGGCGCCGGGGAGCCGTGGAACCCCGGTGTGAGCTTCGGGCACAACGGGCACATCGCGTTCGGTCTCACCAACATGCCGGTCGACCAGAACGATCTGTACGTCTACGAGCTGCACCCCGACGATCCCACCCGCTACCGCTACCGCGACGGCTGGGAGTCGTTCCGCACCGTCCAGGAGGACGTCGCGGTCAAGGGCGCGGCCCCGGCGCGGGCCTCGCTGGGCTTCACCCGCCACGGCCCGGTCGTGAAGGTGGACGAGGCGAAGAAGCGGGCCTATGCGGTGCGTTCGGTGTGGACGGAGCCGGGCACCTCCCCCTATCTCGGCAGTCTCGCCTTCCAGCGGGCGAAGAACTTCTCCGAGTTCACCCGGGGTCTCGCGGCCTGGAAGACGCCCGGTTCGCATCTGGTGTACGCCGATGCCCGGGGCGATATCGGCTGGGTGCCGGTCGGCATGGTCCCGCGCCGTACGGGGGCGGGCTACGACGGTCTGCTGCCGGTGCCGGGTGACGGGCGCTACGAGTGGGACGGTTTCCACAGCCAGGACGAGATGCCCCGCACCCTCAACCCGGAGCAGGGCTACTTCGCCACGGCCAACGAGTACAACTTCCCGCCGGGCCATCCGGTGACCCCGGCCTACGAGTGGCATCCGCGGTTCCGCAAGGAGCGCCTGGACGAGGTCCTCTCGGCCACCCGGAACGCAACCGTGCAGGATTCGCTGAATCTGCAGACCGACCAGAAGTCGCTGTTCGCCACCCGGCTGGTGCCGTATCTGCGCACCCTGGCCTCGGACGATCCCGATACCCGCAAGGCGCTGGACGTGCTGCGCGGTTTCGACGGGGTGATTGCCGAGGGGTCCTCGGGTGCCGCACTGTTCGAGATCTGGAGCATGGCCGTCCTGCGGCCGGCGTGGCTGAAGAAGGTCGCGCCCCGCAGTGCGGGCAATCCGTGGTACTTCGCGGTCCCCGAGGCCGGTCTGATGCTGGAGTCGTTCGCCGATCCGGACCGGTGGTTCGGCCCGGGCGGCGCGGCGGTACGGGACAGGCTGCTGCTGGACACCCTGCCGGCCGCGTTCCGGATCCTGGCCGGCGCCCGCGGACCGGACCCCGCGGCCTGGCGCTGGGGCGATCTGCAGACCCATACCTTCCGCCATCCGCTGGGCGGCACCTTCGGCCCGGTACCGCGCGGCGGGTCGTACCAGACGGTGCAGTACTCCGCGTACAACCTGCTCAACCTCCAGCAGATGGTCGGCCCGGTGTTCCGGATGGCCGTGGACGTGGGCGACTGGGACGCCTCACGTGCCGTGAACGCGCCCGGACAGTCCGGCGATCCCACCAGCCCGCACTACGGCGATCTGCACCGGCTGTGGGCGGGCAACGGGACCTTCCCCCTCGTCTACACCCCAAGCGCAGTCGAGCGGAATGCCAGGAAGCACCTCGTGCTCCTGCCCGCCGGACGCCAACCCACCTAAGGAGCAGCAACCATGGGACACCACTTCTCACTGATCCTGGACCGGGAAGTCACCGAGCAGGAGACGGTCGCTCTCAAGGAGAAGAGCGGCGCGAGCATGTCCTTCGCCACGGTGGCCCTGCCCACGGACGCGGAGGTCGCGGTCACCCGCATCACGTTCGAGGACGATGTCACCGCGACTCTGGCCGAGGCCATCGAGGCCGGTTTCGAGGCGGTCAGGGCGATTCCCGGCATCTCCATTCCGGGCCTCAGTGTTCCCGCCCAGCCCGCAGCCGATGCCGACGACACCGCCGATGCCGCCGATGCCGGTGCGGGTGAGGTGGCCGCCGGGGAGAAGACGGAGGCCGCCTCGTGAGCATCGCCCGCGAAGAGCTCTCCCTCGACGGTCTTCAGCCCATTCCGGACGAGGTGCTGGCCGCCAACTACTCCCCCGAGATCCCGGCCGGTTACGAGGATCCCGCGCAGGAGCGCCGCTACCGCAAGGAGCGTCTGGCCGCTGCCCTGCGGCTGTTCGCCCTGTTCGGTTTCGACGAGGGGGTCGCCGGTCACATCAGCGCCCGCGACCCGGAGTACCCGAACCTGTTCTGGGTCAACCCGTTCCTGATCCCCTTCTCGCAGGTGAAGGTCAGCGATCTGTCGCTGGTGGACGAGCACGGCAACGTCCTCAAGGGCAGGTACCCGATCTCCCGGCCGGCGTTCGTCATCCACGCCTGCATCCACCGCCACCGGCCCGATGTCGTGGGGGCCGCGCACGCCCATTCCATCTACGGCAAGGCGCTGTCCGCGACGGACCAGTTCATCGAGCCCCTCACCCAGGACGCGGCCGTCTTCTACCAGGACCAGGCGTCGTTCGACAACTACAGCGGTGTGCTGGAGGACCTCGACGAGGGCAACCGGCTGGCCGCCGCGCTCGGCGACAAGAAGGCCATCATCCTGCGCAACCACGGGCACCTCACGGTCGGCAAGTCCGTGGACTCCGCCGCCTACTGGTACATCACGATGGAGCGTTCCGCGCAGACGCAGCTGGCGGCCAAGGCGGGCGGCCGGACCCGGGAGATCAGCCCGGAGTACGCCAAGCTGACCTATGACCAGACGGGGATGGACGAGGCGGGCTGGATGCAGTTCCAGCCGCTGTACGAGCACATCGTCCGTCTCCAGCCCGATCTCCTGGACTGACCGGGCCGCCCGTGGTGCGCCCCGGGGGGCGGCCAGGCCCGGGGCGGGCACCGGCTGCCGCCCGCGGGCCTGTTCGCCGTACCCGGACGGCGGGCCCGGCGGGCCGGGGGCCGGGGCCTTCGGGGGGCGAGACCGTCCGGCTGTCTCCCGTACTGTGGGTGGGCCATGAATGACATCACGTTGCTGCTGGTAGACGACCATCCCGTCGTACGGGACGGCTTACGCGGCATTTTCGCCGCCGCACCCGGTTTCACGGTCCTCGGAGAGTCTTCGAGCGGCGTCGAGGCCGTGGACATGACGTTCCGGCTGGATCCGGACGTCGTGCTGATGGACCTGCGGATGCCGGGCGGGAACGGCGTCGACGCGATCGCGGAGCTGACGCGGCGCGGCGCGCGCTCCCGGGTCCTGGTGCTCACCACGTTCGACACGGACACCGACACGCTGCCGGCCATCGAGGCGGGCGCGACGGGTTATCTCCTCAAGGACGCTCCCCGGGACGAGTTGCTGGCCGCGGTGCGGGCGGCTGCGGACGGCCGGGCCGTGCTCTCCCCGGCGGTGGCGTCCCGGCTGCTGAGTGCGGTGCGCGGGCCTGCGGTGCCCGCCGACGGGACGCTGTCGGGCCGGGAGCGGGAGGTGCTGTCCCTGGTGGCCCGCGGCACGTCGAACCGCGAGATCGCGGCGAAGCTGTTCATCAGCGAGGCCACGGTGAAGACCCATCTCACCCATATCTACGGCAAGCTGGGTGTGAAGGACCGGGCCGCTGCGGTCGCGGCGGGCTACGACCGGGGCATCCTCGGCAGCCCCTGACCTTCCCCCACTTCACACGGCCGGGCCCGGGGCGATGCCCCGGGCCCGCTGTTGTGCGCGCGCGTTCTGTTCAGGTGTTCTGTGCGGGTGTTCAGGGGCGGGCGCCGGCCGGGCCGAGGACGGGGGCGGCGATGCGCATGGTGGTGGGGGCGGGGCGGGGTCCGGCGACCAGGTGGCGGAACTCGATGCCGGTGCGGTCGCTGCCGGTGTCCGGGAGGCCGTCGAGGCAGTCGCAGGCGTCGCCGGTGAAGCCGGCGAACCGGTAGGCGATCTCCATCATCCGGTTGCGGTCGGTCTGCCGGAAGTCGGCGGCCAGGTGGACACCGGCGCCGGCGGCCGCGTCGGTGAGCCAGTTCAGCAGGACCGAGCCCGCACCGAAGGAGACCACCCGGCACGAGGTGGCCAGCAGTTTCAGATGCCAGACCGGCTCGTGGTAGCCGAGGAGCAGCACGCCGACGGCGCCGTGCGGGCCGAAGCGGTCGGTGAGGGTGACGGTGAGGACGTCGTGCCCGGGGTCGGCGATCAGGGCGCGCAGGTCGGCGTCGGAGTAGTACACGCCGGTGGCGTTCATCTGGCTGGTGCGCAGGGTGAGTTCCTCGACGCGGGAGAGGTCGGCTTCGTCGGCGCGTTTGATCTCCATGACGAGGTCCAGGGAGCGCAGGAACTCTTCGTCGGGGCCGGTGAAGCTCTCGCGTTCGGCGGTGCGCCGGAACCCGGCCCGGTACATGTCGCGGCGGCGGGCGGCGTCGACGGTGACGACGGCGGGGCTGAACTCGGGCAGGCCGGTGAGGTCGGCGGCCCGGGCGGCGTCGTAGCAGCGGACCTGCGGGTGGTGGTAGGCGACTTCGGCGCGTTCGGCGGGCTGGTCGTCGATGAACGCGATCGCCGAGAGGGCGAAGTTCATCTGTTCGGCTATCTCCGCGACGGAGCGGGATTTGGGGTGCCAGCCGATCTGCGGCAGGACGAAGTAGTCGGCGATGCCGAGGGCTTCGAGGCGCTGCCAGGCGTGGTCGTGGTCGTTCTTGCTGGCGACGGACTGGAGGATGCCGCGGGCGTCGAGTTCGGTGATCGTGCGGCGGATCTCGTCCGGCAGGGCGACGTCGGAGTCCTCCAGGAGGGTGCCCCGCCACAGGGTGTTGTCGAGGTCCCAGATCAGACATTTGACGAGGGCGGGTGCTTCGGACACGGGTCGCTCCTTCGGGGCCGGTGCTGATGCGTCGTGGTGGCCGGGCGGCGGGGCCGTCGGTGGGTGTCTGTGGATGTCAGTGGTGTCAGGGGGTGTCAGTGGGTGTCAGTGGATATCAAGGGCATGGCGGGCCAGGATGAGCTGGGAGATCTCGGTGCTGCCTTCGATGAGTTCCATGGCCTTGGCGTCGCGGTAGGCGCGGGCGGTGACGTGGCCGTCGGTGAATCCGCGGGAGGCCAGGACCTGGACGGCGGTGGCGGCGCCGCGGGCGGCGTGGGTGGCGGCGACCTGTTTGGCCAGGACGGCGGCGACGGCCGCGTCGGGGGCGCCGCGGGTCCACTGCTGTGCGGCGTGCCGGCAGGCCTGGGTGGCGATCTGTTCGGAGGTGTAGAGCTCGGCGATGTGACGGGCGACCAGCTGGTGTTCGGCGATGGGGACGCCGCCCTGTTCGCGGGTGCGGGCATCGGCGGTGGCGGCGGTCAGGCAGGCCCGCAGGATGCCGGCGCAGCCCCAGGCCACCGACATGCGGCCGTAGGACAGGGCGGTGGTGAAGAGCAGGGACAGGGGCTGTCCGCCGCCGCCGAGGACGGCGCTCGCGGGGATGCGGACGTCGTCGAGGACGATGCGGCAGTGGGTGGCGGCGCGGCAGCCGAGCGGGTCCTTGACGGGTTCGATGCTGACGCCGGGGGCGTCGGCGGGGACCATGGCCGCGGCCCCGACGGCCCCGCCGGACCCGGCGGGCCCGGCGCCGTACTGTCCGAAGACGAGGACGGTGTCGGCGTAGACGGCTCCGGTGATCCACATTTTCTCGCCGGTGACCAGGAGGTCGCCGCTGCTGTCGCCGGCGGGGCGGATGCGGGTGGTCATACCGCTGAGGTCGGATCCGGCGCCGGGTTCGCTGAAGCCCACGCAGGCGAGCCGGCCGCTGGTGAGCTGTCCGAGGTAGTCGCGGCGCTGGGCCCGGTCGCCGAAGCGGTGCACGGTGGCGGCGGCGATGCCGTGGACGGTCATGATGCTCCGCAGCGAGCTGCACAGGGCGCCGATGTGGGCGGTGAGTTCGCCGTTGGCGAGAGGGTCGGCGCCCGGTCCGCCGAGGGCGGCGGGGACTTCCGCGCACAGGACGCCCGCCGCGCCGAGTTTGCGGAGCAGGGCGACGGGGATGCGGCCGGCCGCGTCCCAGGCGGCCGGGCCGTCGCCGACGAGTGCGTCGATCGCCGCGGTGTCGATCCCGGCACCGGCGGTGGCGGCGGTGGCGGGCGTCATGCGTCCCGGCCGGCGGGGGTGAGGCGCTGGACCAGGGCCGTCATGGTGCGCACGCTGCGGAAGTGGTCCATGGACAGCTCGGGTCCGACGATTTCGATGTCGTACTCGTCTTCCAGGTGCACCACGAGCTGGAGGGCGAACATCGAGGTGATGACGCCGGTGGTGAAGAGGTCCTGGTCGGGGGTGGGTTCGCTGCCGGTCCGCCCGGCGAGGAACACGGTCAGCTCCTTCTCGATGGCGGGGCCGTCGGCGTGGGGGTTCGCTGCGGTCATGGCGTGTTCCTTTTGGTGGCGGTCCGGTAGTCGTAGAACCCGCGGCCGGTCTTGCGGCCGTGGTGCCCGTCGGCGACTTTCTGCAGCATCAGTTCGCAGGGGGCGCATTCGGGGTCGCCGGTGCGTTCGTGGAGCACCTGCAGGGAGTCGACGAGGTTGTCGATGCCGATCAGGTCGGCGGTGCGCAGCGGTCCTGTGGTGTGCCCGAGGCAGCCTTCCAGCAGGCCGTCGACGGTTTCCGCGGTGGCCACGCCTTCCTGGACGAGCAGGGCCGCGCGGTTGATCAGGGGGTGCAGGAGGCGGTTGATGACGAAGCCGGGGGCGTCGTTGACGACGAGGGCTTCGCGGCCGAGGGCGTGGAGCAGGCTGCCGACCGCGTCCATGGTGGTGTCGGCGGTGGCGGTGCCGCGGATGACCTCGACCATTTTGATCAGGTAGGAGGGGTTCATGAAGTGGACCCCGACGAGTTCCTCGCCGCGGACGACCCAGCCGGCCATCTCGTCGACGGGGACGCAGGAGGTGTTGGAGATCAGCAGGGTACCGGGGGCGGTCAGGGCGGAGGCTTCGGCCAGGACCTTCCGTTTGACTTCGGCGATCTCCACGACGGCTTCGATGACGGTGGTGGCGCCGGTGATGCCGTCGAGCCGGGTGGTGGTGGTCACGGTGCCCCGGGGGCGGCCGTCGGGGAGGGCGTTCATGAGCTGGGCGTGCCCCAGTTTGTGCCGGATGGTTCGGCGGGCCGTGGTGAGGGTCTCCTCGTCGACGTCGACGAGGGTGACGTCGAGGCCGTGGCCGGTGGCGAGGGCGGTGATGTTGGTGCCCATGACGCCGGCGCCGATGACGGCGAGACGGTGCTGTGCCGGCTGCTCGTTCGGTGTGTCAGTCATCGTCCCTGTCCCGAGTGGGGTTGAGGTGCGTGGCAAGCCAGGACTCGACGGCCTGCGCGGTGGTCTCGGCCCGGGAGCCGATCATCGTGAAGTGGTCGCCGGGTACGGCCACCGGGGTGACGTCGTCGGAGTAGGCCCACGGGGCCCGGTCGAAGTCGGCCGCCCCGCCCGGACCGCCGGAGCCGCTGTCGGAGGCGCCCGTGTTGTCGGGGGTGTCGGTGTGGCGGATCAGGAGGGTCGGCAGTGTCCCGGCGTGCGGGAGGTGGCCGCGCCAGTCGAAGTCGTAGTAGTGGGCGAAGGCGGTGAGCCAGTCGTCGCCGCCGACTCCGGATGCCGTGGCGCCTTCGGCGTTGTTGGCGAGTACGGCCGCCGGCAGGTCGGCGAGGAGGTCGTCGGGGACGCCGGCCTGCAGGGGGGTGAAGGTGTCGAGGAGGACCAGGCCGGCCGGGGGCCTGCCGCGTTCGGTGAGGCGGGTGGCGAGCGCGTGTGCGGTCAGTCCGCCGGAGGAGTAGCCGATGAGGACGAACGGGCTGGTGTCCGAGGCGAGTTCGGGGGTGTTGAGTACGGTTTCGGCGTAGAGGTCGAGGAGGGCGCCGGGGCCTGCGGCGAGCGGTTCGCCGGGGGTGTAGCCGGGGACGGTGGCGGCGACGATGTGCCGTTCGCCGCCGAAGCCGTGGGCGAGGCGGGCGAACTCCTGGGCGTCGGCGGTCGCGCCGAACGAGGGCAGGCAGATCAGCAGGGGGTGGGCGGCGTCGACGGGGCCCCGGGTGAGGGGGGCCAGGGGCGGCAGGGCCGCCAGTTCGGCGGGGTCGGTGAAGGAGGGGCGGAAGGCGGCCAGGCCGGTGATCATCCGCATGGCGTCGGCGCCCCGGCCGGAGCGGTGGGCTTGCAGATAGAGGGGGGTGAGGGAGTCGGGGGCCGCGGCTTCGGAGCCCGCGGGTGATGTGCCGGGGGTGCCGGGGGTTGCGGTGAGGGCGAAGCGGGGGGCGGGCCGGCCGGTGCCGCCCTGGCCGGGGGTGCCGGTGGCGAGCCGTTCCCGCAGATGGGCGGCCGTTTCTGCCGGGGTGGGGTGGTCGAAGACCAGGGGTCCGGTCAGGCGCAGGCCGGTGACGCGGGCGAGCCGGTTGCGTACGTCCACGGCGGACAGGGAGTTGAAGCCCTGTTCGACGAAGGTGACGTCGGGCTGGACGGCGGACGGTCCGGGGTGGCCGAGGACGGCGGCGGCGTGTTCGCGTACGACGTCGAGGAGGATGGTCTCCTGTTCGAAGGGGGACGGGGCCGAGGCGAGCCGGCCGAGGAGGGCCGCGGTCTCGGGGGTGGTGTGGGTGCCGGTTTCGGTGTCGGGTCCGGTTCCGGTTTCGGCCTGGCGGGCGCGGACGGCTTCGGGGAGGAGCGCGAGCAGGGGGCTGGGGCGGTGCAGGGTGTAGGTCTGCAGGAAGCGGTCCCAGTCGAGGTCCGCGACGACGAGCCGGCCGTGGTCCTCGTCCAGGGCTTCGGCAAGGCCCCGGATGCCGCGGCGGGGTGCCATCGGGCGCATGCCGAGGCTCTCCATCGCCTCGCCGCCTTCACCGGCGCCCATTCCGCCGCCGCCCCACAGGCCCCAGGCCACGGCGGTGCCCGCGAGTCCCGCGGCCCGGCGCTGTTCGACCAGGGCTTCCAGTGCGGCGTTGGCCGCGGCGTAGCCGGCGAGGTAGCCGCTCCCCCACACGGCGGCGACCGAGGAGAACACGACGAAGGCGTCCAGTTCGATGCCGCGTTCGGCGGTGAGTTCGTGCAGATGGACCGCTCCCGCGACCTTCGTCTGCGAGGCGGTCTCCAGTTCCGCCACCGACAGCCCTGTCACCGGGGCTCCGTGTCCGATGCCTGCGGAGTGGACGACGGCCGACAGGCCGGGGCCGGTCCTCTGGGCCCAGTCCAGCAGGCCGGCTACCGCGTCGCGGGCGGTGATGTCGCAGGACACCACCTCCACACCGCAGTTCTGCCCGGCGAGTTCTGCTGCGAGCTGTGCGGCTGCGGCGGCGGAGGGGCCGGAGCGGGACACCAGGACGGTCCGCGCGGCGCCGCGTTCGGCGAACAGCCGTGCCGTATGCCCGCCGATGAGTCCGGTACCGCCCGTGACCAGCAGCGTGCCGCCCGGAACCGTACCGGCCGCGGTGTTCCGGGTGTCCTCGGTGCGGTCGGCGTGGACGAGGCGGCGGGCGCAGGTGCCCGAGGGGCGCAGGGCGACCTGGTCCTCACCGCCCGGGCCCGCGGCCAGGAGGGACACCAGCGCCCCACCGAGACCCTCGTCCAGCACCTCGCAGCCCGCGGGCAGGTCCGCCAGACCGCCCCAGACCCTGGGCAGTTCCAGACCGGCCGTCTGCCCCAGCGCCCACACCTGCGCCTGCGCCGCGCTCGGCACCTCACCCCCGGCCACGGCGACCGCGCCCCGGGTCACCGCCCACACCGGCACCTCCAACCCTGCATCCACCACGGCCTGCACCACACCCGCCGTACCCACCACACCCGCAGGCACCCAGCCCCCCGCACCCGCACCCGACTCGTCCAACCCCAGCAGCGACACCACACCCGCCACACCGCCCAGCACACCGGCGAGCACCTCACGGCCGGACCCACCGGCCACCTCCACCACCCGCGCCCGCGCACCGGCACCGTCCAAAACCCGCGCCACCTCGGCCGCAAGGCCCGCTTCCCCGGGCGGCGCCACCACCAGCCAGACACCCGACAGACCCCCGCCCGACAGCGGCGCGTCCAGCGCCTCCCACCGGATCCGGTAGCGCCAGCCCTCCACCCCGTACGCCGAAACCGGGTACTGGGGCCAGTAACGCCGGTGCTGGAAGGCATACGTCGGCAACTCCACCGCACCCCCACCCGCACCCGTGCCCGTGCTGTCGCCGGTGGGCAGGACCGTGCCCCAGTCCACCGGCAGACCCCGCACCCACGCCTCACCCAGCGACCGCAGAAGACGGTCCGCACCACCGTCCTCACGCCGCAGCGTGTCGATGAGGACGGGGTCGGGGAGGTCGGCGCGGGGCACCAGTACTTCTTCGACGGCGGTCAGCAGTACGGGGTGGGCGGAGACTTCGACGAAGGTGCGGTGTCCGGTGGCGGCGAGGGTTTCGACGGCGTCGGCGAACCGTACGCCGCGCCGTACGTTGGCGTACCAGTAGTCGGGGCCGAGCCGGGGGCCGTCGAGGAGGCGTCCTTCGACGGTGGAGAAGAAGGGGACGGTGCCGGTGCGGGGGCGGATGCCGGCCAGGGCTGCGGGGAGTTTGTCGGCCAGGGGCTCGCAGAGCCGCGAGTGGGCGACGAATCCGTTGACCGGGACGCGCCAGCGCATGATCCGCCGGGCCCGCAGTTCGCGTTCGAAGGCGGTGAGGGCTTCGGGTTCGCCGGAGACGACGGTGGCCCGGGGGGAGTTCACCGCGGCGATCGCCAGCCGGTCGCCCCACTGCTGCAGGAGTCCGGCGACCTCGCCGACGGGCAGGACGACGGAGACCATGGCGCCTTCGGTGTCGAGGCCGGCGAGCATCCGTGCGCGTACGGCCACGACGCGTGCCGCGTCTTCGAGGGTGAGGATGCCGGCCACGGTGGCTGCCGCCACCTCGCCCTGGGAGTGGCCCGTCACCACGTCGGGGTGGACGCCCGCGGCCCGCCACACGGCGGCCAGAGACACCATCACGGCCCACAGCAGTGGCTGCAGCACCTCGGTCTCCTCGACGGAGGGGGCGTTGTCGTCCTGTCTCAGTACCGCGTAGGGGTCCCATTCGGTGTGCGGTGCCAGTGCGGCGGCGCAGCGGGCGAATTCCGCGGCGAACACCGGTGACTCCGCCAGCAGCCGGCGGCCCATGCCGTCCCACTGGGAGCCCTGGCCGGGGAAGACGAACACGGTGCGGCCGGGGCCGCCGGAGGGGACGTCGCCGACGGCGACCGCGCTGTCCGGGCGGCCTGCGGTGAGGGCGGAGAGCCGTGCGGCGAGTTCCGTACGGTCCGAGCCGACGGCGACGGCCCGGTGCCGGAACCGGCTGCGGCCGGTGACCAGGGCGCGGGCGACGGCAGCCGGTGCGGCGGGCTCGGTGTCGCGGGTGAAGGGGAGCATGCGGCCGGCCTGTGCGGCGAGGGCTTCGGGTCCGCGTGCGGACAGCGGCCAGGCGGTGACGCCGGGGCCGGGGGCCAGCAGCGCCGGCCCGGCCGCGGCCGTACCGCTCCCGCCGCCATCGCCGGTGCCGGTGCCGGTTTCGGTTTCGGTGGGTTCGGCGGCGGGGGTTTCGGCGGGCGGCTCCTCCACGATGACGTGGGCGTTGGTGCCGCTGATGCCGAAGCCGGAGATCCCGGCCCGGCGCGGTCCGCGGTCGGAGGCGGGCCAGGGCTGCTCGCGGGTCAGCAGCCGGACGTGGCCCGACTCCCAGTCGATCTCCTGGGAGGGTTCGTCGGCGTGCAGGGTCCGCGGCAGCATGCCGTGGCGCATCGCCAGCACCATCTTCATGATCCCGGCGACTCCGGCGGCGCCCTGCGCGTGGCCGATGTTCGATTTGATCGAGCCGAGCCACAGCGGCCGTTCGGCGGGGCGCTGTTGGCCGTAGGTGGCGAGCAGCGCGCCGGCTTCGATGGGGTCGCCGAGGACGGTGCCGGTGCCGTGGGCTTCGACCACGTCGATCTGGTCGGGGGTCAGTCCGCCGGAGTGGAGGGCGGCGCGGATGACGCGCTGCTGGGAGAGGCCGTTGGGGGCGGTGAAGCCGTTGGAGGCGCCGTCCTGGTTGATGGCGGTGCCGCGGACGACGGCGAGTACGGGGTGTCCCAGGCGGCGGGCGTCGGAGAGCCGTTCCACGGCGAGCATGCCGACGCCTTCTCCCATGCCCATGCCGTCGGCGGATGCGGAGAACGCTTTGCTGCGGCCGTTGGGGGACAGGCCGAGGGCGGAGCCGAAGGAGAAGGCGCCGGGGACGGCCATGACGGTGGCACCGCCGGCCAGGGCGAGGTCGCATTCGCCGGCGCGCAGTGCCTGGCAGGCCAGGTGGAGTGCGGCCAGTGAGGCGGAGCAGGCGGTGTCGATGGTGAGGGAGGGGCCTTCCAGGCCGAGGACGTAGGAGACGCGGCCGGACAGGACGGAGCCGCCGTCGCTGACGGGGGTGCTGGTGTCGGTGCTTGCGGTGCTGCCGACGAGGGTCTGGCTGTAGAACTGCATCCAGCCGCCGACGAACACTCCGGTGCGGGAGCCGCGGAGGGCGACGGGGTCGATGCCGGCGCGTTCGAGGGCTTCCCAGGAGGTTTCCAGCAGGAGGCGCTGCTGGGGGTCCATGGCGAGGGCTTCGTGGGGTCCGATGCCGAAGAAGGAGGGGTCGAAGTCGGCTGCTTCGTGGAGGAAGCCGCCTTCCTGGCCGAAGGCGGAGTGCAGGTCCCAGCCGCGGTAGTCGGGGAAGGTGCTGATGGCGTCGGTGCCGTCGGCGAGGAGTTGCCAGAGTTGTTCGGGGGTGCCGGCGCCGCCGGGGAAGCGGCAGCCCATGCCGACGATGACGATGGGGTCGTCGGTGCCGTCGGGGGCGGGGGCCGGGCGGGCAGGGATGGCGGGGGCGGGTTCGGGGGTGCCGAAGAGGGTGCCGTGCAGCAGGTCGGACAGGACGGTGACGGAGGGGTAGTCGAAGACCAGGGTGGAGGGCAGCCGCAGGGCGGTGATCTCGCCGAGGCGGTTGCGCAGGGCGACGGCCATGACGGAGTCGAAGCCCATATCGCGGAAGGCCTGGTGGGGGTCGATTTCCTCGGGGTCGGTGTGGCCGAGTGCGGCGGCGGCTTCGGCGCGTACGGCGTCTTCGAGCGCGGTCCTGCGGTCGGCGGGCGGGAGCGCGGTCAGACGGCGGACGAGCGGGGTGCTGTCCCGGGGGTCCGGCCGGCCGGTGCCGGTTTCGGTGTCGAGTCCGGTTTCGGTTTCGGCCTGGCGGGCGCGGACGGCTTCGGGGAGGAGGGCGAGCAGGGGGCTGGGGCGGTGCAGGGTGTAGGTCTGCAGGAAGCGGTCCCAGTCGATGTCCGCGACGGCGAGCCGGCTGTGGTCCTCGTCGAGGGCTTCGGCAAGTCCTCTGATGCCGCGGCGGGGTGCCATCGGGCGCATGCCGAGGCTTTCCATCGCGTCGCCGCCTTGGCCTGCGCCCATGCCGCCGCCGCCCCACAGGCCCCAGGCCACGGCGGTGCCCGCGAGTCCCGCGGCCCGGCGCTGTTCGACCAGGGCTTCGAGTGCGGCGTTGGCCGCGGCGTAGGCGGCGAGGTAGCCGCTGCCCCATACGGCGGCGCCGGAGGAGTAGACGACGAAGGCGTCGAGTTCGATGCCGCGTGCGGTGGTGAGTTCGTGGAGGTGTGCCGCTCCGGCGATCTTGACCTGTGAGGCTGCGGCGAGTTCTGCGGGCTGCAGTCCGGTCAGGGGGGCTCCGTGTCCGATGCCTGCGGAGTGGACGACGGCCGACAGGCCGGGGCCGGTGTTCCGGACCCAGTCCAGCAGGTGGGCTACCGCGTCGCGGGCGGTGATGTCGCAGGACACCACCTCCGCACTGCAGCCTTGTTGGGCGAGTTCTGCTGCGAGCTGTGCGGTTCCGGCGGCGGAGGGGCCGGAGCGGGACACCAGGACGGTCCGCGCGGCGCCGCGTTCGGCGAACAGCCGTGCCGTGTGCCCGCCGATGAGTCCGGTGCCGCCCGTGACGAGTACCGTGCCGCCGGTGGTGAAGTGTGCCCGGGGGGTGTTTTCTTCGTGGGTACGGGTGTCCTCGCCCCGGTCGGTACGGTCGGTGCGGTCGGCGTGGACGAGGCGGCGGGCGTAGCTGCCCGAGGGGCGCAGGGCGACCTGGTCCTCACCGCCCGGGCCCGCGGCCAGGAGGGACACCAGCGCCCCGCCCAGACCCTCGTCCAGCACCTCGCAGCCCGCGGGCAGGTCCGCCAGACCGCCCCAGACCCTGGGCAGTTCCAGACCGGCCGTCTGCCCCAGCGCCCACACCTGCGCCTGCGCCGCGCTCGGCACCTCACCCCCGGCCACGGCGACCGCGCCCCGGGTCACCGCCCACACCGGCACCTCCAACCCCGCATCCACCACGGCCTGCACCACACCCGCCGTACCCACCACACCCGCAGGCACCCAGCCCCCCGCACCCGCACCCGACTCGTCCAACCCCAGCAGCGACACCACACCCGCCACACCCTCCAGCACACCGGCGAGCGCCTCACGGCCGGACCCGCCGGCCACCTCCACCACCCGCGCCCGCGCACCGGCACCGTCCAAAACCCGCGCCACCTCGGCCGCAAGGCCCGCTTCCCCGGGCGGCGCCACCACCAGCCAGACACCCGACAGACCCCCGCCCGCCGGCGGCGCGTCCAGCGCCTCCCACCGGATCCGGTAGCGCCAGCCCTCCACCCCGTACGCCGAAACCGGGTACTCGGGCCAGTAACGCCGGTGCTGGAAGGCATACGTCGGCAACTCCACCGCACCCCCACCCGCACCCGTGCCCGTGCTGTCGCCGGTGGGCAGGACCGTGCCCCAGTCCACCGGCAGACCCCGCACCCACGCCTCACCCAGCGACCGCAACAACCGGTCCGCACCACCGTCCTCACGCCGCAGCGTGTCGACGGTGACGAGGGGCTGTGCCCCGTCTGGGGTGTCGGCGACGGCCGGGGTCAGGACGGGGTGCGGGGAGATCTCGACGAAGGTGCTGTGGCCGGTGGCGGCGAGGGTGCGCACGGCGCGGTCGAACTCGACGGGCTCGCGCAGGCTGGCGTACCAGTAGCCGGGGTCGAGTTCGGGGCCGGAGATCATGTCACCGCTCATGGCGGAGATCATCGGGATGGCCGCCGGCTGGGGGGTGATGCCGGTGAGGGCGGTGAGGATGTCGGTCCGCAGGGCGTCGACCTGCGGGCCGTGGGAGGCGTAGTCGACGGGGATCATCCGGGTCCGTACGGCTTCACCGCAGGCGTCCTGCAGCTCCTGCAGGGCGTCGGGTTCGCCGGAGACCACTGTTGCGGAGGGGCCGTTGACCGCGGCGACCGACAGCCGGTCACCGAAGCCGACGATCCGGTCCCGTACCGTGTCGGCGGGTTCGGCTATCGACAGCATGCCGCCCCGCCCGGCCAGCGCCTTCAGTGTGCGGCTGCGCAGCGCGACGACCTTCGCCGCATCGTCCAGGGACAGGATCCCGGCGACGGCTGCGGCGGCGATCTCGCCCTGGGAGTGGCCGACGACGGCGCCGGGCCGGACACCGGCGGCCTGCCAGACGGCGGCCAGGGAGACCATGACGGCCCACAGGGCGGGCTGCACCACGTCGGCGGCTTCGAAGCCGTGGTGTCCGGCGAGGACGTCGTCCAGCTCCCAGTCCACGTACGGGGCGAGGGCTGCCGCGCACTCGGCCAGCCTGGCGGCGAACACCGGTGACTGGGAGGCGAGTTCGCGGCCCATGCCGATCCACTGGCTGCCCTGGCCGGGGAAGACGAACACCGTCTCGCCCTCGCCGGGCGCCGCCGTCCCCGTCACCACACCGGGCACGGGCCGGTCTGCCGCCACCGCGGCGAGCCCCGCCAGCAGTTCGTCCCGGGTCCCGCCCAGCACCACCGCACGGTGCTCGAACGCGGTACGGGTGGTGACGAGCGCCCGGCCCACCTCGGCGGATACCAGTTCCGGGCGGTTCAGCAGATGTGCCTTCAGCCGCTCCGCCTGGCCGGCGAGGGCGGCGGCGGACCGTCCGGAGACGGCGAAGGTCACGGCCTCGATGTCCGGGCCCAGCAGCCGCGGCCGGTGCGGTCCCGGGGCGGGGCCGGTGTCCTGTGCCGTGCGCGGTTCCCCGCCGCGGGGATCGTCCGCGGGCGCTTCCCCGGAGGCGGCGGGCTCGTGGGCGGCCGGGTCGTGGGCGGCGGGCTCGTGGGCGGGGGCCTCTTCGAGGATGAGGTGCGCGTTGGTGCCGCTGATCCCGAAGGCCGATACGCCGGCGCGGCGCGGCCGGTCGCCCGCGGGCCAGGCCACGGGTTCCTGAAGCAGGCTCACGTGCCCGGCGGACCAGTCGACGTGCGGGGTGGGCTGTGCGGCGTGCAGGGTGGCCGGGAGCGTTCCGTGCTGGAGGGCCAGCACCATTTTGATGATGCCGGCGACACCCGCGGCCTGCTGGGCGTGTCCGATGTTCGACTTGACCGAGCCCAGCCACAGCGGCCGGTCGGCCGGATGCCCCTGCCCGTAGGTCGCCAGCAGGGCCTGCGCTTCGATGGGGTCGCCCAGGGTGGTGCCGGTGCCGTGGGCCTCGACGACGTCCACGTCGGCCGTGGTGAGACGGGCGTTGGCCAGGGCGGCGCGGATGACGCGCCGCTGCGAGGGGCCGTTGGGGGCGGACAGGCCGTTGGAGGCGCCGTCCTGGTTGTAGGCGCTGCCGCGGATGACGGCGAGGATCCGGTGGTTGTTGCGGCGGGCGTCGGAGAGGCGTTCCAGGACGAGCACGCCGACGCCTTCGGCGATGCCCATGCCGTCGGCGTCCGCGCCGAACGCCTTGCACCGGCCGTCCGCCGCCAGCGCGTTCTGTGCCGAGAAGCCCACGAACTCGCCCGGGCCGACGATCACCGTCACCCCGCCGGCCAGGGCCATCGAGCACTCCCCCGAGCGCAGCGCCTGGGTCGCGAGGTGGACGGCGACCAGGGAGGAGGAGCAGGCGGTGTCCACCGAGACGGCCGGCCCCACCAGCCCCAGCGCGTAGGAGATCCGTCCGGACAGCACGCTCATCGCCGTACCGGTGATCAGGTGTGCCTCGGAGCCGGATATGTCGCCGTCGCCGGGGTATCCGGAGGGCGCTGCGCCCGCGAACACGCCGGTGCCGGATCCCTTCAGCGACGCCGGGTCGATACCGGCGCGTTCGACGGCCTCCCAGGCGGTTTCCAGCAGCAGGCGCTGCTGGGGGTCCATCGCGAGGGCTTCGCGCGGGCTGATCCCGAAGAAGCCGGCGTCGAAGTCCGCCGCTCCGGCCACGAAGCCGGCCCGGGCGACGTCGCTGGTGTACGGCGCCGCCGGGTCGGGGTCGAAGAGGGCGTCGAGGTCCCAGCCGCGGTCGGTGGGGAAGTCACCGACCGCGTCCCCGCCGGAGGCCAGCAGCTCCCACAGCCCCTCGGGGTCGCGGACGCCCCCGGGGTAGCGGCAGGCCATCCCGACGATCGCGACCGGCTCCCGCTCCCGCTCCGTCGCCTCGCGCAGCCGGGCCCGCGTGGTCCGGAGCTTCGCGGTGGTCTGCTTGAGGTAGTCGAGGAGTTTGTCGTCGTTCTGCATGTGTTCTGCCCTTCGGCCTGCTTCGGGAGTGGTGGCGGCGCCGGACCGCCGACTGGCGGGGGTCAGTCGAAGTCGGGATCGTCGAGTTCGTCCTCCAGAAGGGCGAACAGCTCGTCCGCGGTGGCCTCCTCAAGTGCGCGCTGCTGCTCGGCTTCGTTCACTGCGGCTCCCGCGGGGCCCCGGTCGGACCTCAGGGCGCGGAATCGCTGGGTCAGGGCTTCCAGACGGGCGACGATCTCGGTGCGGGCCGTCTCGTCCGGCGGGGTGAGCCCGGCCGCCAGGCGTTCGAACTCGTCCAGCACGGCGGTGTGGCCCACCGGTTCGTGCTCGTACAGTTCGCTGAGGATCTCCTCGGCCAGGGCGGTGGGGTTGGGGTGGTCGAAGACGACCGTGGACGGCAGCCGTACCCCGGTGGCGGCGTTGAGCCGGTTGCGCAGCTCGACCGCGGTCAGCGAGTCGAAGCCGACGTCGCGGAAGGCGCGGGTCGCGTCGATCTCGTCGGCCGAGTCGTGGCCCAGGACGGCCGTGGCGTGGGAGCGGACCAGTTCGATGACGGTACGGCGCCGCTCGCTCTCCGACATGGCGGCGAGGAGGGTCGCGTACGCACCGCGGCCGGCTGCTTCCGCGTCGGCAGGGTGGGCGGGTTCGGTGTCTTCCCGGGCTTCGGGGATGGTGTCCAGCAGGGGACGCGGGCGGGCCATCCGGAAGACCGGGGCGAACTTCTCCCACTCCACGTCCGCGATGGCGACGAACGTCTCGTCCTCGGTGAGGATCTCCCCCAGCGCGGTCAGGGCCCGGTCGGTGTCGAGGAAATTCATGCCCTGGCGGCGCAGACGGCTGGGGGTGACGGCTCCGGCGCCCTGTTCCATGACGGCGTCGACCGCGTCCCAGTCCCGCGTGTCCCACACACCCCAGGCAATGGAGGTGGCCGGGAGGCCGCGGGAGCGGCGGGCTTCGGCGAATCCGTCGAGGAAGGAGTTTCCTGCGGCGTAGGCGCCGTGGTCGTTGCTGCCCCAGGTCGCGGAGATCGACGAGAAGAGGACGAACTCGTCGATGTCGAGACCGGTGGTGGCCTGGTCGAGGTGGACGGCACCAGCCGCCTTCGCGCCCAGCGCGGCCGCCAGGCCTTCACGTTCGGTGTCCTCGACCCAGGCGAGGTAGGGCAGGTTGGCGGTGTGCAGGACGGTGGAGAGGCCGGGGCCGGTCTCCTGTATCCAGCCGACCATGCCGTTGACCTGCTCCGGTGTACCGAGGTCGCAACCGAGTACGTCGACATCGGCGCCGCCGTTGGCGACGGATGCGGCCAGCGCGGGCAGGCCGGGAGCCAGGGGGCCGGAGCGGGAGGTCAGGACGACGCGCTGGGCGTTCTGCTCCGCGAGCCAGACACCCACGGTGACGCCGATCGAACCGGTGCCACCGGTCAGCAGGACCGTCCCGCGCGGAGTCCACTTCCCCGTCTCGGCGCGGCGCGGCTCTGCATGGACGAGGCGGCGCAGGAGGATGCCGTCGGGCCGCAGAGCGACCTGGTCCTCGGTGCCGTTGGTGAGGACGGTGGCGAGGTGGGTGCCTGCTTCGGCGGTGAAGTCGGCCGGGAGGTCGACGAGTCCGCCCCACAGTTCGGGGCGTTCCAGGCCGACGGCTCGGCACAGGCCCCAGACCGCGGTCTGGGCCGGGCTGGTGGTGGCCTCGCCCGGGCCGGTCTGGACGGCGCCGCGGGTCAGGACCCATACGGGAACGGCGGCTCCGGCGCGGTGGACGGCCTGGATGAGTTCGACCGTCGCGGCCGTGCCGGAGGGCACCCAGGGGAACTCCGCATCCGGGGTCTCGTCGAGGGCGAGGAGCGACACGATGCCGGTGACTTCCGCGACCGTGCCCGGGTCGAGGTCCCCGGCGCTTGTGGCGGTGAGGACGTCGGCGCCGTGGCGGGTCAGCGCTTCAGCAATCGCGGGCGCGTCCGGGTCGTCCCCGACGAGCAGCCAGATGCCGGAGAGCGCAGGCCCGGTGGTGCCGGGGTGGGTGTCGGAGAGCTGCCAGGTGATGCGGTAGCGCCAGTCGTCGGCCGGCCGGCCGGAGCGCTTGACCTCGGGGGTCTCGGGCCAGAACCGGCGCCGCTGGAAGGCGTACGTCGGCAGGTCCACCGTGGCGCCACGGCCGAGCACCGCGGACCACTCCACGGGAATGCCCCGCACATGGGCTTCAGCGAGGGAGGTGAGCAGCCTTTCGGCGCCGCCGTCCTCGCGCCGCAGGGTTCCGACGGTGACCGGGTCGCTCTCTTCGAGGGTGGAGGCGATGGCCTGGATGACGACCGGGTGCGGGGAGGCTTCGACGAACACGCCGTGACCCGCCTCGCCCAGGACGCGGATGGCGCGGTCGAACTCCACCGGCTCACGCAGCGATGCGTACCAGTAGGAGGGGTCCATTTCGGGGCCGGTGAGCCACTGCCCGCTCATCGCGGACACCATCGGGATGGTCGCCGGCTGGGGGGTGATGCCGGTGAGGGCGGTGAGGATGTCCTCGCGCAGGGCATCGACCTGCGGACCGTGCGAGGCGTAGTCCACCGGGATCATCCGGGTCCGTACCGCTTCACCACAGGCGTCCTGCAGCTCCCGCAGGGCGTCGGGCTCACCGGAGACGACGGTCGCGGAGGGGCCGTTGACCGCGGCAACCGACAACCGGTGACCGAAGGAAGCGATCCGGGCCCGGACGGTGTCGGCCGGTTCGGCTATGGAGAGCATGCCGCCGCGGCCTGCGAGGGCGGACAGGGTACGGCTCCGCAAAGCGACGACCTTCGCCGCATCGTCCAGGGACAGGATCCCGGCGACGGCGGCGGCGGCTATCTCACCCTGGGAGTGACCCACGACCGCGTCCGGCTGGACACCGGCGGCCTGCCACACGGCGGCCAGGGACACCATCACCGCCCAGAGCGCGGGCTGCACCACACCGGCAGCCTCGAAGCCGTGGTGTCCGGCGAGGACGTCGTCCAGCTCCCACTCCACGTACGGGGCGAGGGCGGCCGCACACTCGGCCAGCCTGGCGGCGAACACCGGGGATGCCTCGGCCAGTTCGCGGCCCATGCCGACCCACTGACTGCCCTGGCCCGGGAAGACGAACACCGTGCGGCCGATACCGCCGGGGGCGACCTTGCCCGTCACCACACCGGGCACAGCCTGGCCTGTGGCGGCCGATACCAGGCCGGTGAGGAGTTCCTCGCGGCCCGCGCCGAGGACGACGGCGCGGTGCTCGAACACCGACCGGCTCGTGGCCAGCGACCACGCCACATCACCCACCGGCAGTGAGGGGCGGGCCACGAGGTGCTCGCGCAGACGGCCCGCCTGACCGGCCAGCGCGGCCGGGCTGTGGCCGGAGACCAGCCACGCCGGAAGACGCGAGGCAAGGACGGGCAGCCCCGGCCGGTCCCCGGGATCGGGCGCGGACTCCGGGGCCTCAGCAGCCGCCGGGGTCTCTTCGAGGATGACGTGCACGTTCGTGCCGCTCACGCCGAACGCGGACACTCCTGCCCGGCGCGGCCGGTCACCGGCGGGCCAGTCGCGGGCCTCCTGGAGCAGGCGTACGTTCCCCGCCGACCAGTCCACATGGGTGGAAGGGATGTCGGCGTGCAGCGTGCGGGGCAGCTGCCCGTGCTGCAGGGACAGGACCATCTTGATGACACCGGCGACACCGGCCGCGGTCTGGAGATGCCCGATGTTCGACTTCACCGACCCGAGCCACAGCGGCCGGTCCCCCGCCGGACGCTCCTGGCCGTAGGTGGCCAGCAGGGCCTGGGCCTCGATGGGGTCGCCCAGCGAGGTGCCGGTGCCGTGGGCTTCGACGACGTCGACATCGGCCGCGGTGACCTGGGCGTTGGCCAGCGCGGCGCGGATCACGCGCTGCTGGGAGGGTCCGTTCGGGGCGGACAGGCCGTTGGAGGCACCGTCCTGGTTGACCGCGCTGCCGCGGATCACAGCCAGGACCTGGTGCCCGTTGCGGCGGGCGTCGGACAGACGCTCCAGCAGGACCACACCGGCGCCCTCGCCCCAGCCGATACCGTCGGCGTCGTCGGAGAACGCCTTGGAGCGGCCGCTGGACGCCATGCCGCCCTGCTCGGAGAACTCCAAGAACGCACCCGGCGACGTCATGATCGTGACACCGCCGGCCAGGGCCATCGTGCACTCGCCGCCGCGCAGCGCGGTCACCGCCTGGTGGAGGGCGACCAGCGAGGAGGAGCAGGCGGTGTCCACCGTGACCGCGGGACCGGTCAGGCCCAGGACGTAGGAGATACGGCCGGAAACGACTGCGGAGACGCTACCGGTGAGGCGGTAGCCGTCCAGGCTCTGGTCGTCGGGGGGCAGGGTGCTCTCGTAGCCGGAGCTGCTGGCGCCGATGAACACGCCGGTGGCCGAGCCGTGGAGGGAGGAGGGGGCGAGGCCGGCGCGTTCGATGGCCTCCCAGGAGGTTTCCAGCAGCAGGCGCTGCTGCGGGTCCATGGCGAGGGCTTCACGCGGGTTGATGCCGAAGAAGCCGGGGTCGAAGTCGGCCACGTCGTAGACGAAGCCGCCCTCCCGGACGTAGGAACGGCGGGACCGGGCCTTCTTGCCGTCGACCTCTGCTTCGAAGGCTTCCCAGCCGCGGTCGGTGGGGAAGCCGGAGATGGCGTCCGTGCCGTTGGTCAGCAGCTCCCAGAACTGCTCGGGCCCGCGGACGTCGCCCGGGTAGCGGCAGCCCATGCCGACGATCGCGATCGGCTCACCACCGGCCGCCGCCACCACCCGTACCGTGCTGTCGGCTTCGGCCGAGCCGAGGAGTTCACCGCGGATGAAGTCCGCCAGGGCAGCGGAGTTGGGGTAGTCGAAGACCAGGGTCGAGGGCAGGCGGACCCCGGCGGCGGCAGAGAGGCGGTTGCGCAGTTCGACCGCGCCGACCGAGTCGAAGCCCAGGTCCTTGAACGCCCGCTGCGGCAGAACGGCCTCGGCCGACTCGTGCCCCAGGACCGCGGCCGCGTGCGCCCGGACCATGTCCGTGAGCTGCCGGCGCTGGTCGCCGGGCGACATGCCCTGGAGGCGGACCGCCAGTTCGGATGCGCTGGGACCGGCTTCGGTGCCGCTGCCCGCTCCGGCTTCGGCGGCGAGGACGGCGCGGACTTCGGGCAGGGCGGACAGGAAGGGGCTGGGGCGGCGGAGGGTGTAGGTGGGAACGAACTGGGGCCAGTCGAATCCGGCGACGGCGAGTACGCCCTCGTCGGCGTCGAGGACCTGACCCAGGGCACGCATGCCCCGCTCCGGGTCGATGCCCTCCATACCGAAGTCCAGCAGCCGGTCGCCGTCGTTTCCGGCAGCCATGCCGACCCCGGCCCACAGACCCCAGGCAATCGAGCTCGCCGGGAGACCGCGGGAACGGCGCTGGTCGCACAGGGCGTCCAGGTAGGCGTTGGCCGCCCCGTAGGCACTCAGCCGGCCACTCCCCCAGGTGCCCGCGCCGGAAGAGAAGAGAACGAAGGCGTCGAGTGGGCGGTCTGCGGTCAGCTCGTCCAGGAGCATCGCGCCGCCGGCCTTCGCCGACAGAAGGTACGACAGATCCTCCGCGCCGACTTCCTCAACCGGGATCCGGCCACCGACACCGGCCGCGTGGAACACCGACGACAGCACCGGCCCACTGGCATCAATCCAGTCCAGGAGGGTGCTTGTTGCGGTGCGGGCGGCGATATCGGCGGCGATGACGTCGACGGCCGTTCCGGCCGTGGCAATCGACGCCGCGAGAGCCGCGACGTTCTCGGCCCGGGGGCCCGAACGGCTCGTCAGCACCACCCGCTCAGCATCGCGTTCGGCCACCCAGCGGGCGGTGATCGCACCGACCCCGCTGGTGCCACCCGTGACGAGCACCGCGCCGGAGGGGCTCCAGTCCCGGCCCGCAGTCGGGCGGGGGGCATGCTCCAGACGACGGCCGAGGATCCCGCGGGCGCGCAAGGCAACCTGATCCTCAGCACCATCGGCCAGAACCGACACCAGGCGGGCGCCAGTCCGTGCGTCCCAGACGGCGGGGAGGTCGATCAGACCACCCCAGCGCCCCGCCAGCTCAAGACCGGCGACGACACCCAGGCCCCAGACCTGCGCCTGCACCGCACTGGTAACCGGCTCAGCCGTACTGGTACCCACGGCGCCCCGGGTGACGACCCACAGCGGAGCCGTCACCCCGGCATCGCCCAGAGCCCGTACCAGCTCCACCGTCGCCATCAGGCCGGCGGGGACGACGGGGTGCTCGGGGTGGGTTCCCCCGGACAGGGCCAGGGTCGAGACGACACCGGCCACCTCGGTGACATCGGTGACCTCGGTGGAGGCGAGCTGGTCCGGGGCGGTGACGGTCACCGTACGGGCGCCGCGTCCGGCCAGTGCTCCCGCGACGACTTCGGCATCCGTACCGCCACCGACGACCAGCCACGTCCCCGACAGGGAGGTGTCGGAATCGGGAATGGCCGTCCATGCGATGCGGTAGCGCCAGTCGGTGAGTGTCGCGTCGGCCTGGGTGCGCCGCCGGTAGTCGGCCAGCGCGGGCAGCATCTCCCCCAGCGCACCGCCGTCGACCTTCAGCGCAGCGGCGAGCTCGTCCAGATCACCACCCTCAACAGCGGCCCAGAACTCTGCATCACTTTCGGTGACGTCCCGCGCCTCGGAAGGCTGTGCATCGGGCCAGTAGTGCCGGTGCTGGAACGCGTACGTCGGCAGATCGACGGTGTTCCCGTTGCCCAGGACGGTGGTCCAGTCGACGGCCACACCCCGCACGTGGGCTTCAGCGAGGGACGTGAGCAGCCTTTCGGCACCGCCGTCCTCCCGGCGCAGGGTGCCTACGGTGACCGGGTCGCTCTCGTCGAGGGTGTCGGCAATCGCGTGGATGACGACCGGGTGCGGGGAGGCTTCGACGAACACACCATGGCCCGCCTCGCCCAGGACGCGGATGGCGCGGTCGAACTCGACCGGCTCACGGAGGGATGCGTACCAGTAGGAGGGGTCCATTTCGGGGCCGGTGAGCCACTGCCCGCTCATCGCGGACACCATCGGGATGGTCGCCTCGTGCGGGGTGATGCCGGTGAGAGTGGTGAGGATGTCCTCGCGCAGGGCATCGACCTGCGGACCGTGCGAGGCGTAATCCACCGGGATCATCCGGGTCCGCACCGCTTCACCGCAGGCGTCCTGCAGCTCCCGCAGGGCATCCGGTTCGCCGGAGACCACCGTCGCGGAGGGGCCGTTGACCGCGGCAACCGACAGCCTGTCACCGAAGCCCGCAATCCTGCGCCGTACCGCATCGGCAGGCTCGGCTATCGACAGCATCCCGCCACGCCCGGCGAGGGCGGACAGAGTACGGCTCCGCAAAGCGACGACCTTCGCCGCATCGTCCAGGGAGAGGATCCCGGCGACGGCGGCGGCGGCTATCTCGCCCTGGGAATGGCCGACGACCGCGTCGGGGGTGACTCCGGCGGCCTGCCAGACGGCGGCCAGGGACACCATGACCGCCCACAGGGCGGGCTGGACCACGTCGGCGGCTTCGAAGCCGTGGTGTCCGGCGAGGACGTCGTCCAGCTCCCAGTCGACATACGGGGCGAGAGCCGCCGCGCACTCGGCCAGCCTGGCAGCGAACACCGGCGACTGGGAGGCCAGTTCGCGGCCCATGCCGACCCACTGGCTGCCCTGGCCCGGGAAGACGAACACGGTCCGGCCGGTGCCGCCGGGGTCGACCTCGCCGGTCACCGCACCCGCAGACGCCTGCCCGGTGGCGACCGACACCAGGCCCGTAAGCAGTTCCTCGCGGCCGGTGCCGAGGACGACGGCGCGGTGCTCGAACACCGACCGGCTCGTGGCCAGCGACCACGCCACATCATCCACCAGCAGGCCGGGGTGGGCCAGGAGGTGTTCCCGCAGGCGGCCGGCCTGGCCCGCCAGCGCAGCGGTGCTCCGGCCCGATACCAGCCAGGCCGGGAGGCCGGATGCCGGGGCGAGGACGGGCAGCGCCGGGGAGGCGTCGGTCTCGGGACCGGTTTCGGGCTCGGGCTGCTCGGTGTCGGCAGGGGTCTCTTCCAGGATGACGTGCGCGTTGGTGCCGCTGATCCCGAACGCCGACACACCCGCCCGGCGGGGCTGGTCGCCCGCAGGCCAGTCGCGGGCCTCGTCCAGCAGGCGTACGTTCCCCGCCGACCAGTCCACATGCGACGACGGCGTCTGCGCATACAGGGTCTGCGGCAACTGCCCGTGCTGCAGGGCCATCACCATCTTGATGACACCGGCGACACCGGCCGCCTGCTGGGCGTGCCCGATGTTGGACTTCACCGACCCGAGCCACAGCGGCCGGTCCCCGGCGGGACGCTCCTGGCCGTAGGTGGCCAGCAGCGCCTGCGCTTCGATGGGGTCGCCGAGTTCGGTGCCGGTGCCGTGGGCCTCGACGACGTCGACGTCGGCGGCTGACACCTGGGCGTTGGCCAGCGCGGCGCGGATGACGCGGCGCTGGGAGGGTCCGTTGGGGGCGGACAGGCCGTTGGAGGCGCCGTCCTGGTTGACCGCGCTGCCGCGGATGACGGCGAGGACGCGGTGGCCGTTGCGGCGGGCGTCGGAGAGGCGTTCCAGCAAGATCATGCCGGCGCCTTCGGCCATGCCCATACCGTCGGCGCCGTCTCCGAAGGCCTTGCAGCGGCCGTCCGAAGACAGGGCTCTCATCCGGGAGAAGCCGACGAACTCGCTGGGGTCGGCCATGACCATCACGCCGCCGGCCAGGGCCATGGTGCATTCGCCGGAGCGCAGGGCCTGAACGGCCTGGTGCAGTGCGACCAGCGACGACGAACAGGCGGTGTCGACGGAGACCGCGGGGCCGACCAGGCCGAGGGTGTAGGAGATGCGGCCCGACAGGACGCTCAGGGCGTTGCCGGTGATCAGATGGGCTTCGGAACCGGCGGTGTCCATGGTCGCACCGAGGTAGCCGGAGGTGGTTGCTCCGACGAAGACGCCGGTGCCGGTGCCGTGCAGTGAGGCCGGGGTGATGCCGGCGCGTTCGATGGCTTCCCAGGAGGTCTCCAGGAGCAGGCGCTGCTGGGGGTCCATGGCGAAGGCTTCGCGGGGGCTGATGCCGAAGAAGTCGGCGTCGAAGTTCCCGGCGGCGGTGATGAAGCCGCCCTCGGTGACGTAGGTGGAGCCTTCGGCGTCGGGGTCGGGGTTGAACAGGGCTTCGGCGTCCCAGCCGCGGTCGGCGGGGAATCCGGAGATCGCGTCGCCGCCGGTGGCCAGGAGGTCCCACAGTTCTTCGGGGCTGCGGACCCCGCCGGGATAGCGGCAGCCCATGCCGACGATCGCGATCGGCTCGGACGGCGCTGCGGCGGCCACCATCACGACCGGGGCCGTGCCTGCTGTGTCCGTGCCGAAGAGTTCACCGAGGATCTCCTCGGCCAGGGCGGTGGGGTTGGGGTGGTCGAAGACGACCGTGGACGGCAGCCGTGTCCCGGTGACGGCGTTGAGCTGGTTGCGCAGCTCGACCGCGGTCAGCGAGTCGAAGCCGACGTCGCGGAAGGCCCGGGTGGCGTCGATCTCGGCGGCCGAGTCCCGGCCGAGTACGGCGGTGGCGTGGGAGCGGACCAGTTCGATGACGGTACGGCGCCGTTCGCTCTCCGGCATGGCGGCGAGCTGGGTCGCGTACTCACTGCGGTCTGCTGTCCGGGCACCGGTCGATGGGGTGGCCGGGAGTTCTTCCTGGGCTTCGGGGATGGTGTCGAGGAGGGGGCGGGGGCGGGAGGCGCGGAAGACGGGGGCGAACTTTTCCCATTCCACGTCGGCTACGGCGATGAATGTCTCGTCGTGGGTGAGGATTTCGCCCAGGGCGGTGAGTGCGCGTTCGGTGTTGAGGGCGTTCATGCCCTGGCGGCGCAGGCGGCTGGGGGTGACGGCTCCGGCGCCCTGTTCCATGACGGCGTCGACCGCGTCCCAGTCCCGGTTGTCCCATACGCCCCAGGCGATGGAGGTGGCGGGCAGGCCGCGGGAGCGGCGGGTCTCGGCGAATCCGTCGAGGAAGGAGTTTCCTGCGGCGTAGGCGCCGTGGTCGTTGCTGCCCCAGGTCGCGGAGATCGACGAGAAGAGGACGAACTCGTCGATGTCGAGGCCGGTGGTGGCCTGGTCGAGGTGGACGGCGCCGGTTGCTTTCGCGCCCAGTGCGGCGGCCAGGCCTTCGCGTTCGGTGTTCTCCACCCAGGCGAGGTAGGGGAGGTTGGCGGTGTGGAGGATGGTGGAGAGGCCGGGGCCGGTCTCCTGGATCCAGCCGATCATGCCGTTGACCTGCTCGGGTGCGCCGAGGTCGCAGCCGAGTACGTCGACGTGGGCGCCGGAGTTGGCGACGGATGCGGCCAGCGCGGGGAGGTCTGGGGCGGAGGGGCCGGAGCGGGAGGTCAGGACGATGCGTTGGGCGTTCTGCTCGGCGAGCCAGACGCCGACGCTGACGCCGATGGCCCCGGTGCCGCCGGTCAGCAGGACCGTACCGCGGGGGGTCCACTTCTTCGCCTCGGCGCGGCGCGGCTCTGCGTGGACGAGGCGGCGCAGGAGGATGCCGTCGGGCCGGAGAGCGACCTGGTCTTCGGTGCCGTTGGTGAGGACGGTGGCGAGGTGGGTGCCGGTTTCGGCGGTGAAGTCGGCCGGGAGGTCGACGAGTCCGCCCCACAGTTCGGGGCGTTCCAGGCCGACGGCTCGGCCGAGGCCCCAGACGGCGGTCTGGGCCGGGCTGGTGGTGGTGTCGGCTGCACCGGTCTGGACGGCGCCGCGGGTCAGGACCCATACGGGGACGGCGGCTCCGGCGCGGTGGACGGCCTGGATGAGTTCGACCGTCGTGGCGGTGCCGGAGGGCACCCAGGGGAACTCCGTATCCGGGGTTTCGTCGAGGGCGAGGAGCGACACGATGCCGGTGGCGTTCGCCAGCGCGGAGGGGTCGAGGTCTCCGGCGCTTGTGGCGGTGAGGACGTCGGCGCCGTGGCGGGTCAGCGCTTCGGCCATCGCGGGCGCGTCCGGGTCGTCTCCGACGAGCAGCCAGGTCCCGGAGAGCGCCGGAGCGGTGTGCTGGGGGTCGGACGGCTGCCAGGTGATGTGGTAGCGCCAGTCGTCGACGGACCAGGCGGGTCGCTTGGCTTCCGGGGTTTCGGGCCAGAAGCGGCGCCGCTGGAAGGCGTAGGTCGGGAGCTCCACTGTCGTGCCGGTGCCCAGGACGGTGGTCCAGTCGAGGGCCACCCCTCGCACGTGGGCTTCAGCGAGGGACGTCAGCAGCCTTTCGGCGCCGCCGTCCTCCCGGCGCAGGGTGCCTACGGTGACCGGGTCGCTCTCGTCGAGGGTGTCGGTGATCGCGTGGATGACGACCGGGTGCGGGGAGGCTTCGACGAACACACCGTGACCCGCCTCGCCCAGGACGCGGATGGCGCGGTCGAACTCGACCGGCTCGCGCAGGGACGCGTACCAGTAGGAGGGGTCCATTTCGGGGCCGGTGAGCCACTGCCCGCTCATCGCGGACACCATCGGAATGGTCGCCGGCTGGGGGGTGATGCCGGTGAGGGCGGTCAGGATGTCCTCGCGCAGGGCATCGACCTGCGGACCGTGAGAGGCATAGTCCACCGGGATCATCCGGGTCCGTACCGCTTCACCGCAGGCGTCCTGCAGTTCGCGCAGGGCGTCGGGTTCGCCGGAGACCACCGTTGCGGAGGGGCCGTTGACCGCGGCGACCGACAGCCGGTCGCCGTAGCTGGCGATCCTGCGCCGTACCGCATCGGCAGGTTCGGCTATGGAGAGCATGCCGCCGCGGCCGGCGAGGGCGGCCAGCGTACGGCTGCGCAGCGCGACGACCTTCGCCGCATCCTCCAGCGACAGGATCCCGGCGACGGCTGCGGCGGCGATCTCACCCTGGGAATGGCCCACGACCGCGTCGGGGATGACACCGGCGGCCTGCCAGACCGCGGCCAGCGACACCATGACCGCCCACAGGGCGGGCTGCACCACACCAGCAGCCTCGAAGCCGTGATGTCCGGCGAGGACATCGTCCAGCTCCCACTCCACATACGGAGCGAGAGCCGCCGCACACTCCGCCAGCCTGGCGGCAAACACCGGCGATGCCTCGGCCAGTTCGCGGCCCATGCCGACCCACTGACTGCCCTGGCCCGGGAACACGAACACCGTCCGGCCGATACCGCCGGGAGCGACCTTGCCCGTCACCACACCGGGCACAGCCTGGCCTGTGGCGACCGATACCAGTCCGGTGAGGAGTTCCTCGCGGCCGGTGCCCAGGACGACGGCGCGGTGCTCGAACACCGACCGGCCCGTGGCCAGCGACCACGCCACATCACCCACCGGCAACTCGGGCCGGGCCACGAGGTGCTCGCGCAGACGGCCCGCCTGGCCTGCCAGCGCGGCCGGGCTGTGGCCGGAGACCAGCCACGCCGGAAGACGCGAGGCAAGGACGGGCAGCGCCGGGGATGTGTCGGCCTCGGGGGCGGGTTCGGGCTGTTCGGCGTCGGCCGGGGTCTCTTCCAGGATCACGTGGACGTTCGTGCCGCTGATCCCGAACGCGGACACACCCGCACGGCGCGGCCGGTCACCGGCAGGCCAGTCACGGGCCTCGTCCAGCAGCCGTACGTTGCCTGCCGACCAGTCCACATGGGTGGAGGGGGTCTCGGCGTGCAGGGTGCGGGGCAGGACGCCGTGCCGCATGGCCAGGACCATCTTGATGACACCGGCGACTCCGGCCGCCTGCTGCGTGTGTCCGATGTTGGTCTTGACCGAGCCGAGCCACAGCGGCCGGTCCCCCGCCGGACGTTCCTGGCCGTAGGTGGCCAGCAGGGCCTGGGCCTCGATGGGGTCGCCCAGGGACGTACCCGTGCCGTGGGCTTCGACGACGTCGACGTCGGCGGCCGACACCTGGGCGTTGGCCAGGGCCGCGCGGATCACGCGGCGCTGGGAGGGGCCGTTGGGGGCGGACAGGCCGTTGGAGGCGCCGTCCTGGTTGACCGCGCTGCCGCGGATCACAGCCAGGACCTGGTGGCCGTTGCGGCGGGCGTCGGACAGGCGCTCCAGCAGGACCACACCGGCGCCTTCGCCCCAGACGATGCCGTCGGCGTCGTCGGAGAAGGCCTTGCAGCGTGCGCTGGAGGCCATGCCGCCCTGCTTGGAGAACTCCATGAAGGCGCCCGGTGAGGTCATGACCGCGACGCCGCCGGCGAGGGCCATGGTGCATTCGCCGCCGCGCAGTGCGGTGACGGCCTGGTGGAGGGCGACCAGGGAGGAGGAGCAGGCGGTGTCGACGGTCAGGGCGGGGCCGGTGAGGCCGAGGACGTAGGAGATGCGTCCGGAGGCGACGGAGGAGACCGTACCGGTGAGGCGGTAGCCGTCCAGGCTCTGGTCGTCGATGGGGAGGGTGTTCTCGTAGCCGGAGCCGCTGGCGCCGATGAACACGCCGGTGGCCGAGCCGTGGAGGGCGGAGGGGGCGATACCGGCGCGTTCGATGGCTTCCCAGGAGGTTTCCAGGAGCAGGCGCTGCTGGGGGTCCATGGCGAGGGCTTCGCGGGGGCTGATGCCGAAGAAGTCGGCGTCGAACCGGGGTGCGTCGTAGACGAAGCCGCCTTCGCGTGCGTAGGTGCGGCCGGACTGGGCTGCTTTGCCTCCGAATTCTGCTTCGAAGGCTTCCCAGCCGCGGTCGGTGGGGAAGGGCGAGATGGCGTCGGTGCCGCCGGTGAGCAGTTCCCAGAGCTGTTCGGGTCCGCGGACGTCGCCGGGGTAGCGGCAGCCCATGCCGACGATGGCGATGGGTTCGCCGCCGGCGGCGGCCACGACCTGCACGGTGGGGTCGGTGTCGGGTGTGCCGACGAGTTCGGCGCGGATGTGGTCGGCGAGGGCGGCGGCGTTGGGGTAGTCGAAGACGAGGGTCGAGGGGAGGCGGATTCCGGCGGCGGTGGAGAGGCGGTTGCGGAGCTCGACCGCGCCGACGGAGTCGAAGCCCAGGTCCTTGAACGCCCGCTGGGGCGGGACGTCTTCGGCTGATTCGTGTCCGAGTACGGCGGCTGCGTGGCCGCGGACCAGGTGGGTCAGGGTCTGCCGCTGTTCGCCTTCCGGCATGCCCCGCAGGCGGGCCGCGAGTTCGGAGTCGTGGGCTTCGGCTCCGGTTTCCGCCCGGGCTTCGGCGGCGAGGACGGCGCGGACTTCGGGCAGGGCGGACAGGAAGGGGCTGGGGCGGTAGAGGGTGTAGGTGGGGACGAACTTCTCCCAGTCGAAGCCGGCGATCGCCAGTGAGCTTTCGTCGGCGTCGAGTGCCTGGCCGAGGATGCGCATGCCGCGTTCGGCGTCGATGCCTTCCATGCCGTAGGCCAGGAGTCGTTCGCCGCCTTCGCTGGCGGCCATGCCGACGCCGGCCCATACGCCCCAGGCGATGGAGGTGGCGGCAAGGCCGCGGGAGCGGCGCTGGTCGCACAGGGCGTCCAGGTAGGCGTTGGCTGCCGCGTAGGCGCTCAGGCCGCCGCTGCCCCAGGCGGCTGCGCCGGAGGAGAAGAAGACGAAGGCGTCGAGTTCGCGGTCGGCGGTCGCCTCGTCGAGGAGGGCTGCGCCGCCGGCCTTCGCCGACAGCATGCGGGCCAGGACCTCTGCCTGGATGTCCTCGACCGGGCCTCCGTCGCCGAGTCCGGCGGCGTGGAAGACCGAGGAGAGGGGGGTGCCGGTGGTGTCGGTCCACTCCAGCAGGCCGGTGACGGCGTCGCGGTCGGCGACGTCGCATGCGATGACCTCGACCAGGGCGCCGGAGCGGGCCATGGCGGCGGCGAGCTCGGGCACCCCGGCGGCGGACGGGCCCGACCTGCTGGTCAGTACGGTGCGGGTGGCGCCGCGGTCGACCGTCCAGTGGGCGGTGATCGCGCCGACGCCGCTGGTGCCGCCGGTCACCAGGACGGTGCCGGACGGGGTCCAGGCCTGGCCGGTGGCGGGGCGGCCGGCGCGTTCGAGGCGGCGGCCGAGGATGCCGCGGGCACGCAGGGCGACCTGGTCCTCGCCGCCGTCGGCGAGGACGGACACGAGGCGGGCGGCGGTACGGGGGTCCCAGTCGGCGGGGAGGTCGATCAGGCCGCCCCAGCGTCCGGCGAGTTCGAGTCCGGCGGTCACGCCCAGGCCCCAGACTTCGGCCTGGGTCGGGTTGACGGCCGGTTCGCCCGCGCCGGTGCCCATCGCGCCCCGGGTGATGACCCACAGCGGAGCCGTTGCCCCGTTGTCGCGCAGGGCGCGGATCAGGTCGACCGTGGCCATCAGGCCGGCGGGGACGACGGGGTGTTCGGGGTGGGGTTCCTCGTTCAGGGCCAGGGTCGAGACGACACCGGCCACCTCGGTGATGTCGGTGGAGGTGAGCTGGTCCGGGGTGGTGACGGTGACGGTGCGGGCGCCGCGTGCGGCGAGCGCTGCGGTGACGGTGTCCGTGTCGGGTCCGTCGCCGACGATCAGCCACGTGCCGGACAGGGGGGTGTCGGAGTCGGGGACGGCCGTCCATGTGACGCGGTAGCGCCAGTCGGCGACCGTTGCGTCGGCGCGTTCCCGCAGGCGCCAGTCGGTCAGCGCACCGAGGGTGGACTCGGCTGCGTCGACACCCAGAAGCCGGGCCAGGGTGTCCGCGTCGCCCTGCTCGACGGCCGCCCAGAAACCGGCCTCCGCGGGCGTGCTTCCCGCCTGCGGAAGGGCGGGCGGTTCCACCGGCTGCGGCCAGTAGTGCCGGTGCTGGAAGGCGTAGGTCGGCAGGTCGACGGTGTTCCCGCCGCCCAGGACCGCCGTCCAGTCGACGGGGACGCCGCGGACATGGGCTTCGGCGAGGGAGGTGAGGAGTTTCTCGGCGCCGCCGTTGTCGCGGCGCAGGGTTGCGACGGTGACCGGGTCGCGGTCTTCGAGGGTGGAGGCGATGGCCTGGATCAGGGCGGGGTGGGCGGAGGATTCCACGAAGACGCCGTGGCCCGCGTCGCCCAGGACGCGGATCGCGCGGTCGAACTCGACCGGCTCGCGCAGGGACGCGTACCAGTAGGAGGCGTCCATCTCGGGGCCGGTGAGCCACTGCCCGCTCATCGCGGACACCATCGGAACGGCCGCCGGCCGGGGGGTGATGCCGGTGAGGGCGGTGAGGATCTCCTCGCGCAGTTCCTCCACCTGGGCGCTGTGGGAGGCGTAGTCGATGGGGATCCGTGAGGTGCGGACGTTCTTCGGGCAGGCGGCGGCGTACTCGTCCAGTGCGTCGGTGTCACCGGAGAGGACGGTCGACGAGGGGCCGTTGACCGCGGCGACCGAGAGCCGGTCACCGAAGCCGGCGATCCGTTCCCGTACCGTGTCGGCGGGTTCGGCGACGGACAGCATGCCGCCGCGGCCGTCCAGGGTCCGCAGTGCTCTGGCCCGCAGGCCGGCGACCTTGGCGCCGTCCGCGAGGGACAGTGCTCCGGCGACGGTCGCTGCGGCGATCTCTCCGAGGGAGTGGCCGACGACCGCGTCGGGCTGCACGCCTGCGGCCTGCCAGACGGCGGCCAGGGACACGGTCACGGCCCATACGGCGGGCTGCAGTACGTCGGCGGCAGCGAAGTCGTGGCGTCCGGCGAGGACGTCGTCCAGTTCCCAGTCCACGTACGGGGCGAGGGCTGCCGCGCACTCGGCCAGGCGGGCGGCGAACACCGGCGACTGGGAGGCGAGTTCGCGGCCCATGCCGACCCACTGGCTGCCGTGCCCGGGGAACACGAACACGGTCCGGCCGGTCCCGGCGGGGGCGACTTCGCCGGTCACGACACCGGTGGCGGGTTCTCCGGTGGTAAGGGCGGCCAGGGCGGCCAGCAGTTTCGCGCCCCCGCCATCAGTGGTCTCGCCGCCGGCGCCGTCCCGGCCGGTGGTCTCGCCGCCGGCACTGTCGGGGCCGGTGGTCTTGTGGCCGGTGCCGATGACGACGGCGCGGTGGTCGAAGACCGACCGGCCGGTCGCCAGCGACCACGCCACATCACCCACCGGAAGCGAGGGGCGGGCCACCATGTGCTCGCGCAGACGGCCCGCCTGCCCGGCCAGCGCGGCCGCGGTCCGGCCGGACACCAGCCACGCCGGAACGGCGGGCGCGAGGACCGGCAGGGCTGCCGGCTGCCCGTCAGGCGTGCCGGCGGGGGCGGGCTCGGGGATCTCGGTGTCGGCCGGGGCCTCTTCGAGGATGACGTGCGCGTTGGTGCCGCTGATGCCGAACGCGGACACACCGGCACGCCGGGGCTGGTCACCGGCGGACCACTGGCGGGGCTCCTGGAGCAGTCGTACGTTCCCGGTCGACCAGTCCACGTGCGGCGACGGCGTCTGCGCATACAGGGTCTGCGGCAGCTGCCCGTGCTGCAGGGCCATCACCATCTTGATGACACCGGCGACACCGGCCGCCTGCTGCGCGTGCCCGATGTTCGATTTGACGGAGCCGATCCACAGGGGCCGGTCCTGGGCGGGGCGTTCCTCGCCGTAGGTGGCGAGCAGGGCTCCGGCTTCGATGGGGTCGCCGAGTTCGGTGCCGGTGCCGTGGGCTTCGACGACGTCGACGTCGGCCGCGGAGAGCCGGGCGTTGGCCAGCGCGGCGCGGATGACGCGCTGCTGGGAGGGTCCGTTCGGGGCGGACAGGCCGTTGGAGGCACCGTCCTGGTTGACCGCGCTGCCCCGGATGACGCCCAGGACGCGGTGGCCGTTGCGGCGGGCGTCGGAGAGGCGTTCCAGCATCAGCATGCCGGCGCCTTCGGCGATGCCCATACCGTCGGCGCCGTCGGCGAAGGCCTTGCACCGGCCGTCCGAGGCCAGCACCCGCATCCGGGAGAAGCCGACGAACTCCATGGGGTCGGCCATCACCATCACACCGCCGGCCAGCGCCATCGTGCACTCGCCGCCGCGCAGCGCGGTGACCGCCTGGTGGAGGGCGACCAGCGACGACGAGCAGGCGGTGTCGACGGAGACGGCGGGGCCGACCAGGCCGAGGGTGTAGGAGATGCGGCCCGACAGGACGCTCAGGGCGTTGCCGGTGATCAGGTGTGCTTCGGCCTCCGGGTCGGTGGCGGCGACCGCGATGTAGCCGGATGCCGCCGCGCCGATGAAGACGCCGGTGCCGGAGCCCTTCAGCGAGGCCGGGTCGATTCCGGCGCGTTCGATGGCTTCCCAGGAGGTTTCCAGCAGCAGGCGCTGCTGGGGGTCCATGGCGAGGGCTTCGCGGGGGCTGATGCCGAAGAAGTCGGCGTCGAAGTCGGCCGCGCCGGTGACGAACCCGCCTTCGGTGACGTAGGTGGAGCCTTCGGCGTCGGGGTCGGGGTTGAACAGGGCTTCGGCGTCCCAGCCGCGGTCGGCGGGGAATCCGGAGATCGCGTCGCCGCCGGTGGCCAGGAGGTCCCAGAGTTCCTCGGGGCTGCGGACGCCGCCGGGGTAGCGGCAGCCCATGCCGACGATCGCGATCGGCTCGGTCGGAGCCTGGACGACGACGGAGGTGACCTGCTGGGAGGCGGTGCCCAGGAGCCGGGTGAGGATTTCCTCGGCCAGGGCGGTGGGGTTGGGGTGGTCGAAGACGACGGTGGACGGCAGCCGTACTCCGGCGGCGGTGTTGAGCCGGTTGCGGAGTTCGACCGCGGTCAGGGAGTCGTATCCGACGTCGCGGAACGCGCGCTCGGCGGGAATCTCGTCCGTCGAGTCGTGACCCAGGACGGCGGTGGCGTGGGAGCGGACCAGGTCGATGACGGTACGGCGGCGTTCGGCCACGGACATGGCGGCGAGGAAGGATGCGTACTCGCCGCGGCCGGCTGCTTCGGCGTCGGCGGGGCGGGTGGGTTCGGTGTCTTCCCGGGCTTCGGGAATGGTGTCCAGCAGGGGGCGGGGGCGGGCGACCCGGAAGACGGGTGCGAACCGGTCCCACTCCACGTCCGCGACGGCGACGAACGTCTCGTCCTGGGTGAGGATTTCGCCCAGCGCGGTCAGGGCCCGGTCGGTGTCGAGGAAGTTCATGCCCTGGCGGCGCAGGCGGCTGGGGGTGACGGCTCCGGCGCCCTGTTCCATCGCGGCGTCGACCGCGTCCCAGTCCCGGGTGTCCCATACGCCCCAGGCAATGGAGGTGGCGGGCAGGCCGCGGGCGCGGCGGGTCTCGGCGAATCCGTCGAGGAAGGAGTTTCCTGCGGCGTAGGCGCCGTGGTCGTTGCTGCCCCAGGTCGCGGAGATCGACGAGAAGAGGACGAACTCGTCGATGTCGAGACCGGTGGTGGCTTCGTCGAGGTGGACGGCGCCGGCCGCCTTCGCGCCCAGCGCGGCCGCCAGGCCTTCGCGTTCGGTGTCCTCGACCCGGGCCAGGTAGGGCAGGTTCGCGGAGTGCAGCACCGTCGACAGACCCGGCCCGGACCCCTCGATCCAGCCGACCATGCCGTTGACCTGCTCCGGCACACCCAGATCACAGCTCACGACCTCAACAGCCGTACCGCCCCCGGCCACCGACGCAGCCAGGCCCGCCACACCCGGCGCAGACGGGCCCGAACGCGACGTCAGCACCACACGCCGTGTCCCGCGCTCAGCCAGCCAGTCACCGATACACACACCGATCGAACCGGTACCACCCGTCAGCAGGACCGTCCCGCGCGGAGTCCACTTCTTCACCTCGGCGCGGCGTGCCTCCGCGCGCACCAGGCGGCGCAGGAGGATGCCGTCAGGCCGCAGAGCGACCTGGTCCTCACTGCCCTGAGTCAGAACGGTAGCGAGGTGAGTGCCGGAATCGGCCGTGAACTCGGCCGGGAGATCGACCAGTCCGCCCCACAGCTCCGGACGCTCCAGGCCAACAGCACGTCCCAGGCCCCAGACCGCCGTCTGGGCCGGGCTGGTGGTGACCTCACCCGGACCGGTCTGCACCGCACCACGGGTCAGCACCCATACGGGGACGGCGGCTCCGGCGCGGTGGACGGCCTGCACCAGCTCGACCGTCGCGGCCGTACCGGACGGCACCCAGGGGAACTCCGCATCCGGGGTCTCGTCGAGGGCAAGCAGTGACACGATGCCGGTCGCTTCCGCGAGCGCGGCAGGGTCGAGGTCCCCCACACCCGGAACCCTGACGATCTCGGCGCCGTGGCGGGCCAGCGCCTCGGCCACCGCAGGCGCATCCCGGTCGTCCCCGACCAGCAGCCAGGTCCCGGACAGCACGGGCCCGGTGGTGCCGGGGTGGGTGTCGGAGAGCTGCCAGGTGATGCGGTAACGCCAGTCGTCCACCGACCAGGCGGACCGTTTGAAGGCGGGTGCCTCGGGCCAGAACCGGCGCCGCTGGAAGGCGTACGTCGGCAGGTCAACGGTGGTGCCGCTGCCGAGGATGGTGGTCCAGTCGACGGGGACGCCGCGGACATGGGCTTCGGCCAGGGAGGTCAGCAGCCGCTCGGGGCCGCCGTCCTCCCGGCGCAGCGTGCCCACGGTGACCGGGTCGCGGTCCTCCAGGGTGTCGGCAATGGCCTGGATGACGACGGGGTGGGGGGAGGCTTCGACGAACACGCCGTGACCCGCGTCGCCCAGGACGCGGATGGCGCGGTCGAACTCGACCGGCTCGCGGAGGGACGCGTACCAGTAGGCGGCATCCATTTCGGGGCCGGTGAGCCACTGCCCGCTCATCGCGGACACCATCGGGATCCGGGCCTCGCCCGGGGTGATGCCGGTGAGGGCGGTGAGGATGTCTTCGCGCAGGGCATCGACCTGCGGACCGTGCGAGGCATAGTCCACCGGGATCATCCGGGTCCGCACCGCTTCACCGCAGGCGTCCTGCAGTTCCCGCAGGGCATCGGGTTCGCCGGAGACGACCGTTGCGGAGGGGCCGTTGACCGCGGCGACCGACAGCCGGTCACCGAAGGAAGCGATCCGTTCCCGGACGGTGTCGGCCGGTTCGGCAAGGGAGAGCATGCCGCCACGCCCGGCGAGGGCAGCGAGGGTACGGCTCCGCAGCGCCACCACCTTCGCCGCATCCTCCAGGGACAGGATCCCGGCCACGGCCGCGGCAGCGATCTCACCCTGGGAATGACCCACGACCGCGTCCGGCTGGACACCGGCGGCCTGCCACACGGCGGCCAGGGAGACCATGACGGCCCACAGCGCGGGCTGCACCACACCGGCGGCCTCGAAACCGTGATGTCCGGCGAGGACGTCGTCCAGCTCCCACTCCACATACGGCGCGAGAGCCGCCGCGCACTCGGCCAGCCTGGCGGCGAACACCGGTGACTGGGAGGCGAGTTCGCGGCCCATACCGACCCACTGACTGCCCTGACCGGGGAACACGAACACCGTCCGCCCGATACCGCCGGGAGCGACCTCACCGGTCACCACACCAGGCGCTGCCTGACCCGTAGCGGCCGACACCAGGCCCGCGAGCAGCTCCTCACGTCCCGTACCCAGGACCACGGCGCGGTGCTCGAACACCGACCGGCCCGTGGCCAGCGACCACGCCACATCACCCACCGCCAGCCCGGGCCGGGCCACCAGATGATCACGCAGACGACCCGCCTGACCGGCCAGCGCGGCCGGGCTGTGGCCGGAGACCAGCCACGCCGGGAGACCGGACGCCGGTGCCAGGACCGGCAGCGCCGGGGATCCGTCGGTCTCGGGCGCGGACTCCGGTCCCTCAGCGGGCGCCGGGGTCTCCTCCACGATCACGTGCACGTTCGTGCCGCTCACACCGAACGCGGACACACCTGCCCGCCGCGGCCGGTCCCCCGCGGGCCAGTCGCGGGCCTCCTGCAGCAGGCGTACGTTGCCTGCCGTCCAGTCGATGTGGGTGGAGGGGGTCTCGGCGTGGAGGGTGCGGGGCAGGACGCCGTGCTGGAGCGCCATCACCATCTTGATGACACCGGCCACACCGGCAGCGCACTGGAGATGCCCGATGTTGGACTTCACCGACCCGAGCCACAGCGGCCGGTCCCCGGGCCGTTCCCGGCCGTAGGTGGCGAGCAGGGCTCCGGCTTCGATGGGGTCGCCCAGGGACGTACCCGTGCCGTGGGCCTCGACGGCGTCCACGTCGTCGGCGGACAGCTGGGCGTTGGCCAGCGCGGCGCGGATGACGCGGCGCTGGGAGGGGCCGTTGGGGGCGGACAGGCCGTTGGAGGCGCCGTCCTGGTTGACCGCGGTTCCCCGGATGACGGCGAGGACCTGGTGTCCGTTGCGGCGGGCGTCGGAGAGGCGTTCGAGGAGCAGGACGCCTGCGCCTTCGCCCCAGCCGATGCCGTCGGCGTCGTCGGCGAAGGCCTTGGAGCGGCCGCTGGAGGCCATGCCGCCCTGCTCGGAGAACTCCATGAAGGCGCCCGGTGAGATCATCACCGCCACACCGCCGGCCAGGGCCATGGTGCACTCGCCGCCGCGCAGCGCGGTCACCGCCTGGTGGAGGGCGACCAGCGAGGAGGAGCAGGCGGTATCGACGGTGACGGCGGGCCCGGTCAGACCCATCACGTACGAGATCCGGCCGGAGATCACCGAGGAGACCGTACCGGTGAGCCGGTAGCCGTCCAGGCTGTGATCGTCTGGGGGCAGGGTGTTCTCGTAGCCGGAGCCGCTGGCGCCGATGAACACGCCGGTGGCCGAGCCGTGGAGCGATGACGGGGCGATACCGGCGCGTTCGACGGCCTCCCAGGCAGTTTCCAGCAGCAGCCGCTGCTGCGGGTCCATGGCGAGGGCTTCACGCGGGTTGATGCCGAAAAAACCTGCGTCGAAGTCCGTGGCGTCGTAGACGAAGCCGCCTTCGCGCACATAGGAACGGCCGGACCTGGCCGCCTCTCCGCCGAATTCCTCTTCGAATTCCTCCCAGCCGCGGTCGGTCGGGAACCCGGAAATCGCGTCCGTGCCTTCGGTGAGCAGATTCCAGAACTGCTCGGGCCCTCGGATATCACCCGGATAGCGGCAGCCCATACCCACGATCGCGATCGGCTCGCGAGCACCGGATTCGAGTTGCCTGACCCGTTCACGGGCCTCGTAATGATCGGCCGCCAGCTTCTTCAGAGTTTCGAGCAACTTCTTGCTGTCAGCCACGAAAACTCCTCCTTGACGGTGCGCCTGCCTGACCACGAGTGATCATCACGCGCCTCCGAGTTCCTTGTTGATAAAGTCGAGCACCTCATCGGCGGAGGCGTCGTCAAGATGCCCGGCGACGATTTCTCGTCCGGTACTGCCGGGGGCAGCGGGCTCGTTGGATCCGCCGCTGCGCAGCCAGCGGGACAGCATGGTCTGCATCCGCTCGGTAATGTCCTGGCGCGTTTCGGCGCCCTCTTCTATTGACTCCAGCTCGGTGGCCAGCCGGTCCAGGACCTCCAGTACGGAGTCGCCCTGTCCGGCCCCGTCCGCTCCCCCGCCGGTTGTTCCCAGGAGTTCGCCGCGGATGAAGTCCGCGAGGGCGGCGGCGTTGGGGTAGTCGAAGACCAGGGTCGAGGGCAGGCGGACCCCGGCGGCGGTAGAGAGGCGGTTGCGCAGTTCGACCGCGCCGACCGAGTCGAAGCCCAGGTCCTTGAACGCCCGCTGCGGCAGGACCGCTTGTCCCGACTCGTGTCCCAGGACCGCTGCCGCATGGCCCTGCACCAGCTCGATGAGCTGCTGGCGCTGATCGCCGGGCGACATGCCCTGCAGGCGGATCGCCAGTTCCGATGCGCTGGGACCGGCTTCGGTGCCGCTGCCCGCTCCGGCTTCGGCGGCGAGGACGGCGCGGACTTCGGGCAGGGCGGACAGGAAGGGGCTGGGGCGGCGGAGGGTGTAGGTGGGAACGAACTGGGGCCAGTCGAATCCGGCGACGGCGAGTACGCCCTCGTCGGCGTCGAGGACCTGACCCAGGGCACGCATGCCCCGCTCCGGGTCGATGCCCTCCATACCGAAGTCCAGCAGCCGGTCGCCGCCACTGCCCGCAGCCATGCCGACCCCGGCCCACAGACCCCAGGCAATCGAGCTCGCCGGGAGACCGCGGGAGCGCCGGTGGTCGCACAGGGCGTCCAGGTAGGCGTTGGCCGCCCCGTAGGCGCTGAGCCCGCCGCTGCCCCACGTCCCCGCGCCGGAGGAGAAGAGCACAAAGGCGTCGAGTGGGCGGTCTGTGGTCAGTTCGTCCAGGAGCATCGCGCCGCCGGCCTTCGCGGACAGGACGTACGACAGATCCTCCGCGCCGACTTCCTCGACCGGGATCTGCGCACCGACACCGGCCGCGTGCATCACCGACGACAGCACCGGTCCGCTGGTGTCGATCCAGTCCAGGAGGGTGCTTGTTGCGGTGCGGGCGGCGATGTCGGCGGCGATGACGTCGACAGCTGTTCCGGCGGTGGCGATCGACGCCGCCAGCTCGGCCACCCCGGAGGCGCGGGGGCCCGAACGGCTCGTCAGCACCACTCGCCCGGCGTCGCGTTCGGCCACCCAGCGGGCGGTGATCGCACCGACCCCGCTGGTGCCACCCGTGACGAGCACCGCGCCGGAGGGGCTCCAGTCCCGGCCCGTAGTCGGGCGGGGGGCATGCTCCAGACGGCGGCCGAGGATGCCACGGGCGCGCAGGGCGACCTGGTCCTCAGCACCATCGGCCAGAACCGACACCAGGCGCGCGGCGGTACGTGCGTCCCAGACGGCGGGGAGGTCGATCAGACCACCCCAGCGCCCGGCGAGTTCAAGTCCGGCGACGACACCCAGGCCCCAGACCTGCGCCTGCACCGCACTGACCACCGGCTCGGCCGTACTGGTACCCACGGCGCCCCGGGTGACGACCCACAGCGGAGCCGTCACCCCGGCATCGCCCAGAGCCCGTACCAGCTCCACCGTCGCCACCAGACCCGCAGAAACAGCCCCGTCACCGGGCAGGCCGTCGTTCAGCGCCAGCACCGACACCACACCGGCCGCCTCGGCAACAGCGGCCGAAGCAAGCTCGTCCGGACCGGCAACGGCCATCACCTCGGCGCCGCGCTCGGCCAGCACTCCGGCGACGGTCTCGGCGTCCGTACCGTCACCGACGACCAGCCACGTCCCCGACAGGACAGCATCGAAGTCGGGCACCGCAGCCCAGCGGATGCGGTAGCGCCAGTCGGCTACTGTCGCGTCGGCGCGTTCCCGCAGGCGCCAGTCGGTCAGCGCACCGAGCGTGCTCTCGGCGGCGTCGACACCCAGAAGCTGGGCCAGGGTATCCGCGTCACCCTGCTCGACGGCCGCCCAGAAACCGGCCTCCGCAGGCGAACTCCCTGTCTGCGGGAGGGCCGACGGTGCTGCCGGCCGCGGCCAGTAGTGCCGGTGCTGGAAGGCGTAGGTCGGCAGGTCGACGGTGTTCCCGCCGGACAGGACCGTGGTCCAGTCGACGGTCACACCGCGGACGTACGCTTCGGCGAGGGAGGTCAGCAGCCTTTCGGCGCCACCGTCGTCGCGCCGCAACGTACCGACCGCAATCGGGTCGCGGTCTTCGAGGGTGTCGGCAATGGCCTGGATGACGACGGGGTGGGGGGACGCTTCGACGAACACGCCGTGACCCGCCTCGCCCAGGACGCGGATGGCACGGTCGAACTCGACCGGCTCACGCAGAGACGCGTACCAGTAGGCGGCATCCATCTCCGGGCCGGTGAGCCACTGCCCGCTCATCGCGGACACCATCGGAATCCGGGCCTCGCCCGGGACGATGCCGGTGAGGGCGGTCAGGATGTCCTCGCGCAGGGCATCGACCTGCGGACCGTGAGAGGCGTAATCCACCGGGATCATCCGGGTCCGCACCGCTTCACCACAGGCGTCCTGCAGCTCCCGCAGGGCATCCGGCTCACCGGAGACCACGGTCGCGGAGGGCCCGTTGACCGCGGCAACCGACAGCCGGTCACCGAAGCCCGCGATCCTGCGCCGGACCGCATCGGCGGGCTCGGCTATGGAGAGCATGCCGCCGCGGCCTGCGAGGGCAGCGAGGGTACGGCTCCGCAAGGCGACGACCTTCGCCGCATCCTCCAGCGACAGGATCCCCGCCACCGCAGCCGCAGCGATCTCACCCTGGGAATGGCCGACCACGGCATCCGGCTGGACACCGGCGGCCTGCCAGACCGCGGCCAGCGACACCATCACCGCCCACAGGGCGGGCTGCACCACACCAGCAGCCTCGAAGCCGTGGTGTCCGGCGAGGACGTCGTCCAGCTCCCACTCCACATACGGGGCGAGGGCGGCCGCACACTCGGCCAGCCTGGCAGCAAACACCGGCGACTGGGAGGCGAGTTCGCGGCCCATGCCGACCCACTGACTGCCCTGGCCCGGGAAGACGAACACGGTCCGGCCGATACCGCCGGGAGCGACCTCACCGGTCACCACACCAGGCGCTGCCTGACCCGTAGCGACCGATACCAGGCCGGTGAGGAGTTCGTCGCGGCCGGTGCCGAGGACGACGGCGCGGTGCTCGAACACCGACCGGCCGGTCGCCAGCGACCACGCCACATCACCCACCGGCAGGCCGGGCCGGGCCACCATGTGCTCGCGCAGACGGCCCGCCTGCCCGGCCAGCGCGGCCGCGGTCCGGCCGGACACCAGCCACGCGGGGAGACCGGCCGAGAGCACGGGAGCGGGGGTCTTCTCCGGCCCCTGCTCCGCGGCCGCCGGAGCGTCCTGGCCCGGCGCCTCCTCCAGGATGACGTGCGCGTTGGTGCCGCTGATCCCGAACGCGGACACACCCGCCCGGCGGGGCTGGTCGCCCGCAGGCCATGCACGGGCCTCGTCCAGCAGGCGTACGTTCCCCGTCGACCAGTCCACATGTGACGACGGCGTCTGCGCATACAGGGTCTGGGGCATCCGGCTGTGCTGCAGGGCCATCACCATCTTGATGACACCCGCCACACCCGCGGCCTGCTGCGCGTGCCCGATGTTGGACTTCACCGACCCGAGCCACAGCGGCCGGTCCCCCGCCGGACGCTCCTGACCGTAGGTGGCCAGCAGGGCCTGCGCTTCGATCGGGTCACCCAGGGTGGTGCCCGTGCCATGGGCCTCCACGACGTCGACATCGGCCGCGGAGAGCTGGGCGTTGGCCAGGGCGGCGCGGATGACGCGCTGCTGGGAGGGTCCGTTGGGGGCGGACAGGCCGTTGGAGGCACCGTCCTGGTTCACCGCGCTGCCCCGGATGACGCCCAGGACGCGGTGGCCGTTGCGGCGGGCGTCGGAGAGACGCTCCAGCATCAGCATGCCGGCGCCCTCGGCGATGCCCATACCGTCGGCACCATCACCGAAGGCCTTGCAGCGGCCGTCCGAAGACAGGGCCCGCATCCGGGAGAAGCCGACGAACTCCATGGGGTCGGCCATCACCATCACACCGCCGGCCAGCGCCATCGTGCACTCACCACCGCGCAGCGCGGTGACCGCCTGATGCAGTGCCACCAGCGACGACGAACAGGCCGTGTCGACGGAGACCGCGGGGCCGACCAGGCCGAGGGTGTAGGAGATGCGGCCCGACAGGACGCTCAGGGCGTTGCCCGTGATCAGATGCGCCTGGGCGTCCGCGTCGTTGCTGGCCGCATCGAGGTAGCCGGAGGTGGCGGCACCGACGAAGACCCCTATTCCGGAGCCCTTCAGCGAGGCCGGGTCGATACCGGCGCGTTCGATGGCCTCCCAGGAGGTCTCCAGCAGCAGCCGCTGCTGCGGGTCCATGGCGAGGGCCTCACGCGGGCTGATCCCGAAGAAACCGGCGTCGAACTCGGCCGCCCCGGTGACGAACCCGCCCTCGGTCACATAGGTGGAACCCTCGGCGTCCGGGTCCGGGTCGAAGAGGGCTTCGGCGTCCCAGCCGCGATCGGCCGGGAACCCGGAAACCGCGTCACCACCGGAAGCCAGCAGCTCCCAGAACTCCTCCGGACTGCGGACCCCGCCGGGGTAGCGGCAGCCCATGCCGACGATCGCGATCGGCTCGGACGGAGCCTGGACGACGACGGAGGTGACCTGCTGGGACGCGGCCCCCAGAAGCCGGGTCAGGATTTCCTCGGCCAGAGCGGTGGGGTCGGGGTGGTCGAAGACGACCGTGGACGGCAGCCGTACCCCGGCGGCGGCGTTGAGCCGGTTGCGGAGTTCGACCGCGGTCAGCGAGTCGTACCCGACCTCACGGAACGCCCGCCCGGCCGGTACTTCCGCTACCGACTCGTGTCCGAGCACCGCCGCTGCCTGCGAACGGACCAGGTCGATGACGGTACGGCGCCGCTCGCTCTCCGACATGGCGGCGAGCAGGGTCGCATATGCGCCGCGGTCAGCCGCCGTCTCCGCCGGGCGGGTGGGTTCGGTGTCTTCCCGGGCTTCGGGAATGGTGTCCAGCAGGGGGCGGGGGCGGGCAACCCGGAAGACGGGTGCGAACCGGTCCCACTCCACGTCCGCGACGGCGACGAACGTCTCGTCCTCGGTGAGGATCTCCCCCAGCGCGGTCAGGGCCCGGTCGGTGTCAAGGAAATTCATGCCCTGACGGCGCAGACGACTGGGCGTAACCGCACCCGCGCCCTGCTCCATCGCGGCGTCGACCGCATCCCAGTCCCGGGTGTCCCACACACCCCAGGCAATCGAAGTGGCGGGCAGGCCGCGGGCGCGGCGGGCCTCGGCGAATCCGTCGAGGAAGGAGTTCCCGGCGGCGTAGGCGCCGTGGTCGTTGCTGCCCCAGGTCGCGGAGATCGACGAGAAGAGAACGAACTCGTCGATGTCGAGACCGGTGGTGGCTTCGTCGAGGTGCACGGCACCGGCCGCCTTCGCGCCCAGCGCGGCCGCCAGGCCTTCACGTTCGGTGTCCTCGACCCGGGCCAGGTAGGGCAGGTTCGCGGAGTGCAGCACCGTCGACAGACCCGGCCCGGACCCCTCGATCCAGCCGACCATGCCGTTGACCTGCTCCGGCACACCCAGATCACAGCTCACGACCTCAACAGCCGTACCGCCCCCGGCCACCGACGCAGCCAGGCCCGCCACACCCGGCGCAGACGGGCCCGAACGCGACGTCAGCACCACACGCCGTGTCCCGCGCTCAGCCAGCCAGTCACCGATGCACACACCGATCGAACCGGTACCACCCGTCAGCAGGACCGTCCCGCGCGGAGTCCACTTCTTCACCTCGGCGCGGCGTGCCTCCGCGCGCACCAGGCGGCGCAGGAGGATGCCGTCAGGCCGCAGAGCGACCTGGTCCTCACTGCTCTGGGTGAGGACGGTAGCGAGGTGGGTGCCGGCTTCGGCGGTGAACTCGGCCGGGAGGTCGACCAGTCCGCCCCACAGTTCGGGGCGTTCCAGGCCGACGGCGCGCCCGAGGCCCCAGACGGCGGTCTGGGCCGGGCTGGTGGTGACCTCACCCGGACCGGTCTGCACCGCACCACGGGTCAGGACCCATACGGGGACGGCGGCTCCGGCGCGGTGGACGGCCTGCACCAGCTCGACCGTCGCGGCCGTGCCGGACGGCACCCAGGGGAACTCCGCATCCGGGGTCTCGTCGAGGGCAAGCAGTGACACGATGCCGGTCGCTTCCGCGAGCGCGGCAGGGTCGAGGTCCCCCACACCCGGAACCCTGACGATCTCGGCGCCGTGGCGGGCCAGCGCCTCGGCCACCGCGGGCGCATCCCGGTCGTCCCCGACCAGCAGCCAGGTCCCGGAGAGAGCAGCAATGCTGCGGTTGGTGTCGGGCAGCTGCCAGGTGATGCGGTAACGCCAGTCGTCGACCGAACGGCCGGAGTGCTTGGCCTCGGGGGTCTCGGGCCAGAACCGGCGCCGCTGGAAGGCGTACGTCGGCAGGTCCACGGTGTTCCCGCCGGACAGGACGGTCGTCCAGTCGACAGCTACACCGCCGGTGTGTGCCTCGGCGAGGGAGGCCAGCAGCCGCTCGGCACCGCCGTCCTCGCGGCGCAGGGTGCCCACCGCGACCGGGTCGCGGTCCTCCAGAGTGTCGGCAATCGCCTGGATCAGGACCGGGTGCGGGGAGGCTTCCACGAAGACGCCGTGTCCGTTGGCGGCAAGCGCTCGCACTGCGCGGTCGAACTCGACCGGCTCGCGCAGGGATGCGTACCAGTAGGAGGGGTCCATTTCGGGGCCGGTGAGCCACTGCCCGCTCATCGCGGACACCATCGGGACGGTCGCCTCGTGCGGAGTGATGCCGGTGAGGGCGGTGAGGATGTCCTCGCGCAGGGCATCGACCTGCGGACCGTGCGAGGCGTAATCCACCGGGATCATCCGGGTCCGCACCGCTTCACCACAGGCGTCCTGCAGCTCCCGCAGGGCATCCGGTTCGCCGGAGACCACCGTCGCGGAGGGGCCGTTGACCGCAGCAACCGACAGCCGGTCACCGAAGCCCGCAATCCTGCGCCGTACCGCATCGGCAGGCTCGGCTATCGAGAGCATCCCGCCGCGCCCGGCGAGGGCAGCGAGGGTACGGCTCCGCAAGGCGACGACCTTCGCCGCATCCTCCAGGGACAGGATCCCGGCCACGGCCGCGGCGGCGATCTCACCCTGGGAATGGCCGACCACGGCATCCGGTTCGACACCGGCGGCCTGCCACACGGCAGCCAGGGACACCATCACGGCCCACAGGGCGGGCTGCACCACACCGGCGGCCTCGAAACCGTGATGTCCGGCGAGGACGTCGTCCAGCTCCCACTCCACATACGGAGCGAGAGCGGCTGCGCACTCGGCCAGCCTGGCAGCGAACACCGGGGATGCCTCGGCCAGTTCGCGGCCCATGCCGACCCACTGACTGCCCTGGCCCGGGAACACGAACACCGTCCGGCCGATACCGCCGGGAGCGACCTCACCGGTCACCACACCAGGCGCTGCCTGACCCGTAGCGGCCGACACCAGGCCCGCAAGCAGCTCCTCGCGTCCCGCGCCCAGGACCACGGCGCGGTGCTCGAACACCGACCGGCCCGTGGCCAGCGACCACGCCACATCACCCACCGCCAGCCCGGGACGGGCCACCAGATGATCACGCAGACGGCCCGCCTGACCGGCCAGCGCGGCCGGGCTGTGGCCGGAGACCAGCCACGCCGGGAGACCGGACGCCGGTGCCAGGACCGGCAGCGCCGGGGATCCGCCGGTCCCGGGAGCAGAGGCCGGTACGTCAGCGGGTGCCGGGGTCTCTTCGAGAATGACGTGCACGTTCGTGCCGCTCACACCGAACGCGGACACACCCGCCCGCCGCGGCCGGTCACCGGCAGGCCAGTCGCGGGCCTCCTGCAGCAGGCGTACGTTGCCTGCCGACCAGTCCACGTGCGACGACGGTGTCTGCGCATACAGGGTCTGCGGCATCCGGCCGTGCTGCAGGGACAGGACCATCTTGATGACACCGGCGACACCGGCCGCGGTCTGGAGGTGACCGATGTTCGACTTCACCGACCCGAGCCACAGCGGCCGGTCCCCGGCGGGACGCTCCTGGCCGTAGGTGGCCAGCAGCGCCTGGGCCTCGATCGGGTCGCCCAGCGAGGTGCCGGTGCCGTGGGCTTCGACGACGTCGACATCGGCCGCGGTGACCTGGGCGTTGGCCAGCGCGGCGCGGATGACGCGGCGCTGGGACGGGCCGTGGGGCGCCGACAGGCCGTTGGAGGCGCCGTCCTGGTTGACCGCGCTGCCGCGGATGACGGCGAGGACCTGGTGGCCGTTGCGGCGGGCGTCGGAGAGACGTTCCAGGAGCAGGACGCCTGCGCCCTCGCCCCATCCCATGCCGTCGGCGTCGTCCGAGAAGGCCTTGGAGCGGCCGCTGGATGCCATGCCGCCCTGCTCGGAGAACTCCATGAAGGCGCCCGGCGATGTCATCACCGCCACACCGCCGGCCAGGGCCATGGTGCACTCGCCGCCGCGCAGCGCGGTCACCGCCTGGTGGAGGGCGACCAGGGAGGAGGAGCAGGCGGTGTCGACGGTGACGGCGGGGCCGGTGAGGCCGAGGACGTAGGAGATACGGCCGGAGGCGACGGAGGAGACGGAACCGGTGAGGCGGTAGCCGTCCAGGCTCTGGTCATGGGCCGGGAGGCTGCTTTCGTAGCCGGAGCCGCTGGCGCCGATGAACACGCCGGTGGCCGAGCCGTGCAGTGACGAGGGGGCGAGGCCGGCGCGTTCGATGGCCTCCCAGGAGGTTTCCAGCAGCAGGCGCTGCTGGGGGTCCATGGCGAGGGCTTCACGGGGGTTGATGCCGAAGAAGCCGGGGTCGAAGTCGGCCACGTCGTAGACGAAGCCGCCCTCCCGGACGTAGGCGTTCCCCGAACGGACCGCTTCGCTGCCGAACTCTGCTTCGAAGGCTTCCCAGCCGCGGTCGGTGGGGAAGCCGGAGATGGCGTCCGTGCCGTTGGTCAGCAGCTCCCAGAACTGCTCGGGCCCGCGGACGTCACCGGGGAAGCGGCAGCCCATGCCGACGATGGCGATGGGCTCGCCGCCGGCGGCGGCCACCACCCGTACCGTGCTGTCGGCTTCGGCGGAGCCGAGGAGTTCGCCGCGGATGAAGTCCGCGAGGGCGGCGGCGTTGGGGTAGTCGAAGACGAGGGTCGAGGGCAGGCGGACCCCGGCGGCGGTAGAGAGGCGGTTGCGCAGTTCGACCGCGCCGACCGAGTCGAAGCCCAGATCCTTGAACGCCCGCTGCGGCAGGACCGCTTGTCCCGACTCGTGCCCCAGGACCGCTGCCGCATGGCCCTGCACCAGCTCGATGAGCTGCTGGCGCTGATCGCCGGGCGACATGCTCCGCAGGCGGCCGGCCAGCTCGGACCCGCCGGTTCCTGAACCGGCCGCGGGCTCGTTCTCCGCCGCCAGGATCTCCCGGACCTCGGGCAGGGCGGACAGGAAGGGGCTGGGGCGGCGGAGGGTGTAGGTGGGAACGAACTGGGGCCAGTCGAATCCGGCGACGGCGAGTACGCCCTCGTCGGCGTCGAGGACCTGGCCCAGGGCACGCATGCCCCGCTCCGGGTCGATGCCCTCCATACCGAAGTCCAGCAGCCGGTCGCCGCCACTGCCCGCAGCCATCCCGACCCCGGCCCACAGACCCCAGGCAATCGAGGTGGCGGCAAGGCCGCGGGAGCGGCGCTGGTCGCACAGGGCGTCCAGGTAGGCGTTGGCCGCCCCGTAGGCGCTCAGCCGGCCACTCCCCCACGTCCCCGCGCCGGAAGAGAAGAGAACGAAGGCGTCGAGTGGGCGGGCTGCGGTCAGCTCGTCCAGGAGCATCGCGCCGCCGGCCTTCGCCGACAGGATGTACGACAGATCCTCCGCGCCGATCTCCTCGACCGGGATCTGCGCACCGACACCGGCCGCGTGCATCACCGACGACAGCACCGGCCCACTGGCATCAATCCAGTCCAGCAGCGCGCTCGTCGCCGTGCGGGCGGCGATATCAGCGGCAATGACGTCGACAGCTGTTCCGGCCGTGGCGATCGACGCCGCCAGCCCGGCCACCCCGGAGGCGCGGGGGCCCGAACGGCTCGTCAGCACCACTCGCCCGGCGTCGCGTTCGGCCACCCAGCGGGCGGTGATCGCACCGACCCCGCTGGTACCGCCGGTCACCAGAACGGTGCCGTGCGGAGTCCAGCTCTGACGGACCTGGGGCCTGCCCGCGTGTTCGAGGCGGCGGCCCAGGATGCCGCGGGCGCGCAGGGCGACCTGGTCCTCCACGCCATCGGCCAGAACCGACACCAGGCGGGCGCCAGTCCGTGCGTCCCAGACGGCGGGGAGGTCGATCAGACCACCCCAGCGCCCGGCGAGTTCGAGACCGGCGACGACGCCCAGGCCCCAGACCTGCGCCTGCACCGCACTCACCACCGGCTCACTGGTGCCGGTGGCCACCGCGCCCCGGGTGACGACCCACAGCGGAGCCGTCACCCCGGCATCGCCCAGAGCCCGTACCAGCTCCACCGTCGCCACCAGACCCGCAGAAACAGCCCCGTCACCGGGCAGGCCGTCGTTCAGCGCCAGCACCGACACCACACCGGCGACACCCGCAAGGGTGGAGGCGTCGGCCTCGCCGGGGCCGGCAACTCTCACGATCTCGGTGCCGCGTCCGGCCAGTGCTCCCGCGACGGCGTCGGCGTCCGTACCGCCACCGACGACCAGCCACGTCCCCGACAGGGAGGTGTCGGAATCGGGAATGGCCGTCCATGCGATGCGGTAGCGCCAGTCGGTGAGTGTCGCGTCGGCCTGGGTGCGCCGCCGGTAGTCGGCCAACGCGGGCAGCATCTCCCCCAGCGCACCGCCGTCGACCTTCAGCGCAGCGGCGAGCTCGTCCAGATCACCACCCTCAACAGCGGCCCAGAACTCTGCATCGCTCTCGGTGACGTCCCGCGCCTCGGAAGGCTGCGCATCGGGCCAGTAGTGCCGGTGCTGGAACGCGTACGTCGGCAGGCCGACGGTGTTCCCGCTGCCCAGGACGGTGGTCCAGTCGACAGCCACACCCCGCACGTGGGCTTCGGCAAGGGAGGTCAGCAGCCTTTCGGCACCGCCGTCCTCCCGGCGCAGGGTGCCGACCGTGACCGGGTCGCTCTCGTCAAGGGTGTCGGCAATCGCGTGGATGACGACCGGGTGCGGGGAGGCTTCGACGAACACACCATGACCCGCCTCGCCCAGGACGCGTATCGCGCGGTCGAACTCCACCGGCTCACGCAGCGATGCGTACCAGTAGGAGGCATCCATCTCCGGGCCGGTGAGCCACTGCCCGCTCATGGCCGACACCATCGGAACGGCCGCGGGCTGGGGGGTGATGCCGGTGAGGGCGGTGAGGATGTCCTCGCGCAGGGCATCGACCTGCGGACCGTGCGAGGCATAGTCCACCGGGATCATCCGGGTCCGCACCGCTTCACCACAGGCGTCCTGCAGCTCCCGCAGGGCATCCGGCTCACCGGAAACCACCGTCGCGGAGGGGCCGTTGACCGCGGCAACCGACAACCGGTCACCGAAGCCCGCAATCCTGCGCCGTACCGCATCGGCAGGCTCGGCTATCGACAGCATCCCGCCACGCCCGGCGAGGGCGGACAGAGTACGGCTCCGCAAAGCGACAACCTTCGCCGCATCCTCCAGCGACAGGATCCCGGCCACGGCCGCGGCAGCGATCTCACCCTGGGAATGGCCGACCACGGCATCCGGTTCGACACCGGCCGCCTGCCACACCGCGGCCAGGGACACCATCACCGCCCACAGGGCGGGCTGCACCACACCAGCAGCCTCGAAACCGTGGCGTCCCGCGAGGACATCGTCCAGCTCCCACTCCACATACGGAGCGAGGGCGGCCGCACACTCCGCCAGCCTGGCGGCAAACACCGGCGACTGGGAGGCGAGTTCGCGGCCCATGCCGACCCACTGACTGCCCTGACCGGGGAACACGAACACCGTCCGCCCGGTGCCGCCGGGAGCGACCTCACCGGTCACCACACCAGGCGCTGCCTGGCCTGTGGCGGCCGACACCAGTCCGGTGAGGAGTTCGTCGCGGCCGGTGCCGAGAATGACGGCGCGGTGCTCGAACACCGACCGGCCGGTCGCCAGCGACCACGCCACATCCTCCACCGGCGACTCGGGCCGGGCTACGAGGTGCTCGCGCAGACGTCCCGCCTGGCCTGCCAGCGCGGCCGCGGTCCGGCCCGACACCAGCCACGCCGGGAGACCGGCCGAGAGCACGGGAGCGGGAGTCTCCTCCGGCCCCTGCTCCCGGATGGCCGGGGCGTCCTGGCCCGGTGCCTCTTCCAGGATGACGTGCGCGTTGGTGCCGCTGATCCCGAACGCGGACACACCCGCCCGGCGCAGCCGCTCGCCCGCAGGCCACTCGCGCGCTTCGTCCAGCAGGCGTACGTTCCCCGCCGACCAGTCCACATGTGACGACGGCGTCTGCGCGTACAAGGTCTGGGGCATCCGGCTGTGCTGCAGGGCCATCACCATCTTGATGACACCCGCCACACCCGCGGCCTGCTGGGCGTGCCCGATGTTCGACTTGACGGAGCCGATCCACAGGGGGTGGTCCTGGGCGGGGCGTTCCTTTCCGTAGGTGGCGAGCAGGGCGCCGGCTTCGATGGGGTCGCCGAGTTCGGTGCCGGTGCCGTGGGCTTCGACGACGTCGACGTCGGCCGCGGAGAGCTGGGCGTTGGCGAGGGCGGCGCGGATGACGCGGCGCTGGGAGGGTCCGTTGGGGGCGGACAGGCCGTTGGAGGCACCGTCCTGGTTGACGGCGCTGCCGCGGATGACGGCGAGGACCTGGTGTCCGTTGCGGCGGGCGTCGGAGAGGCGTTCCAGCAGGATCATGCCGGCGCCTTCGGCCAGGCCCATACCGTCGGCGCCGTCTCCGAAGGCCTTGCAGCGGCCGTCCGAAGACAGGGCCCTCATCCGGGAGAAGCTCACGAACTCGCTGGGGTCGACGATGACCATGACGCCGCCGGCCAGGGCCATGGTGCATTCGCCGGAGCGCAGGGCCTGGGCTGCCTGGTGGAGGGCGACCAGGGAGGAGGAGCAGGCGGTGTCGACGGAGACCGCGGGGCCGACCAGGCCGAGGGTGTAGGAGATGCGGCCCGACAGGACGCTCAGGGCGTTGCCGGTGATCAGGTGTGCCTGGGCGTCCGATTCGCCGCCGACGGCGGTGATGTAGTCGGAGGTGGTGCCGCCGATGAAGACGCCGGTGCCCGAGCCGTGGAGGGAGGCCGGGGAGATTCCGGCGCGTTCGATGGCTTCCCAGGCGGTTTCCAGGAGGAGGCGCTGCTGGGGGTCCATGGCGAGGGCTTCGCGGGGGCTGATGCCGAAGAAGTCGGCGTCGAAGTCGGCCGCGCCGGTGAGGAAGCCGCCTTCGGTGACGTAGGTGGAGCCTTCGGCGTCGGGGTCGGGGTCGAAGAGGGCTTCGGCGTCCCAGCCGCGGTCGGCGGGGAATCCGGAGACTGCGTCGCCGCCGGTGGCCAGGAGGTCCCAGAGTTCCTCGGGGCTGCGGACGCCGCCGGGGTAGCGGCAGCCCATGCCGACGATCGCGATCGGCTCGGACGGTGCTGCGGCGGCCACCGTGGCCACCGGGGGTGTGCCTGCGGTGTCGGTACCGAAGAGTTCGGTCAGGATCTCCTCGGCCAGGGCGGTGGGGTTGGGGTGGTCGAAGACGACGGTGGACGGCAGCCGTATCCCGGTGACGGTGTTGAGGCGGTTGCGCAGCTCGACCGCGGTCAGGGAGTCGTACCCGACGTCGCGGAAGGCGCGGGTCGCGTTGATCTCGTCCGTCGATTCATGGCCGAGTACGGCGGTGGCGTGGGAGCGGACCAGGTCGATGACGGTACGGCGTCGTTCGCCCAGGGTCATCGGGGCGAGTTGGGTGGCGTATTCGCCGCGTTCGGTGGTGGCGGTCTGTGCCGGGCGGGCGGGTTCGGTGTCTTCCCGGGCTTCGGGGATGGTGTCGAGGAGGGGGCGCGGGCGGGCCGCGCAGAACACCGGGGCGAACTTTTCCCATTCCACGTCGGCTACGGCGATGAACGTCTCGTCCTCGGTGAGGATCTCCCCCAGCGCGGTGAGTGCGCGTTGGGTTTCGAGGAAGTTCATGCCCTGGCGGCGCAGGCGGCTGGGGGTGACGGCTCCGGCGCCCTGTTCCATCTCCGCGTCGAGGGCGTCCCAGTCGCGGGAGTCCCACACCCCCCAGGCAATGGAGGTGGCCGGGAGGCCGCGGGAGCGGCGGGTCTCAGCGAATCCGTCGAGGAAGGAGTTCCCGGCGGCGTAGGCGCCGTGGTCGTTGCTGCCCCAGGTCGCGGAGATCGACGAGAAGAGGACGAACTCGTCGATGTCGAGACCGGTGGTGGCCTGGTCGAGGTGGACGGCGCCGGCCGCCTTCGCACCCAGCGCGGCCGCCAGGCCTTCACGTTCGGTGTCCTCGACCCACGCGAGGTAGGGCAGGTTGGCGGTGTGCAGGACGGTGGAGAGGCCGGGGCCGGTCTCCTGGATCCAGCCGACCATGCCGTTGACCTGCTCCGGTGTACCCAGGTCGCAGCCGAGTACGTCGACATCGGCGCCGCCGTTGGCGACGGATGCGGCCAGCGCGGGCAGGCCGGGAGCCAGGGGGCCGGAGCGGGAAGTCAGCACCACGCGCTGGGCGTTCTGCTCCGCGAGCCAGACACCCACGGTGACGCCGATCGAACCGGTGCCACCGGTCAGCAGCACCGTCCCGCGCGGAGTCCACTTCCCCGTCTCGGCGCGGCGCGGCTCTGCATGGACGAGGCGGCGCAGGAACACGCCGTCGGGCCGCAGGGCGACCTGGTCCTCACTGGTCTGGCCCAGGATTGACGCCAGACCGGTACCGGCTTCGGCGGTGAAGTCGGCCGGGAGGTCGACGAGTCCGCCCCACAGTTCGGGGCGTTCCAGGCCGACGGCTCGGCACAGGCCCCAGACCGCGGTCTGGGCCGGGCTGGTGGTGGCCTCGCCCGCACCGGTCTGGACGGCACCGCGGGTCAGCACCCACACCGGGACGGCGGCTCCGGCGCGGTGGACGGCCTGGATCAGTTCGACCGTCGCGGCCGTACCGGACGGCACCCAGGGAAACTCCGCATCCGGGGTCTCGTCGAGGGCGAGGAGCGACACGATGCCGGTGACTTCCGCGACCGTGCCCGGGTCGAGGTCCCCGACGTCTGTGGCGGTGAGGACGTCGGCACCGTGGCGGGTCAGCGCTTCAGCCATCGCGGGCGCGTCCGGGTCGTCCCCGACGAGCAGCCAGATGCCGGAGAGCGCAGGCCCGGTGGTGCCGGGGTGGGTGTCGGAGAGCTGCCAGGTGATGCGGTAGCGCCAGTCGTCGGCCGGCCGGCCGGAGCGCTTGACCTCGGGGGTCTCGGGCCAGAACCGGCGCCGCTGGAACGCATAGGTCGGCAGGTCGACGGTGGTGCCGCTGCCGAGGATGGTGGTCCAGTCGACGGGGACGCCGCGGACATATGCCTCGGCAAGGGAGGTCAGCAGCCGCTCGGGGCCGCCGTCCTCCCGGCGCAGCGTGCCCACCGCGACCGGGTCGCGGTCCTCCAGGGTGTCGGCAATGGCCTGGATGACGACGGGGTGGGGGGACGCTTCGACGAACACCCCGTGACCCGCCTCGCCCAGGACGCGGATGGCGCGGTCGAACTCGACCGGCTCCCGCAGAGACGCGTACCAGTAGGCAGGGTCCATTTCGGGGCCGGTGAGCCACTGCCCGCTCATCGCGGACACCATCGGGATGGCCGCCTCGTGCGGAGTGATGCCGGTGAGAGTGGTGAGGATGTCGGTCCGCAGGGCATCGACCTGCGGACCGTGCGAGGCGTAGTCGACCGGGATCATCCGGGTCCGTACCGCTTCACCACAGGCGTCCTGCAGCTCTTGCAGGGCGTCGGGTTCGCCGGAGACGACGGTCGCGGAGGGGCCGTTGACCGCAGCGACCGACAGCCGGTCGCGGAAGGGGGCGATCCTGCGCCGTACCGCATCGGCGGGCTCGGCTATCGACAGCATGCCACCGCGGCCTGCGAGGGCAGCGAGGGTACGGCTCCGCAGCGCCACCACCTTCGCCGCATCGTCCAGGGACAGGATCCCGGCGACGGCTGCGGCGGCGATCTCACCCTGGGAATGGCCGACCACGGCATCCGGTTCGACACCGGCGGCCTGCCAGACCGCGGCCAGGGACACCATCACCGCCCACAGGGCGGGCTGGACGATCCCGGCGGCCTCGAAGCCGTGGTGTCCGGCGAGGACGTCGTCCAGCTCCCAGTCGACATACGGGGCGAGGGCGGCCGCGCACTCGGCCAGCCGTGCCGCGAATACGGGAGAGGTGGCGGCGAGTTCGCGGCCCATGCCGATCCACTGGCTGCCCTGGCCGGGGAAGACGAACACGGTGCGGCCTGCGCCGGCCGGGGCGACTTCGCCGGTCAGCACACCGGCGGAGGCCTGTCCGGTGGCGGCCGATGCCAGGCCGGTGAGGAGTTCGCCGCGGCCGGCGCCCAGGACGACGGCGCGGTGTTCGAACGCGGAGCGGCCGGTGGCCAGCGACCACGCCACATCACCGGCCGGCAGTGAGGGGCGGGCCAGCAGATGGTCACGCAGGAGGCCGGCCTGGCCGGCGAGGGCGGCCGGGCTGTGGCCGGAGACCAGCCATGCGGGGAGGCCGGACGCCGGTGCCAGGACCGCCGGCGCCGGGGATCCGCCGGTCCCGGGAGAGGGCTGCGGTGTTTCGGGGGCAGCCGGGGTTTCTTCCAGGATGACGTGCACGTTGGTGCCGCTGACGCCGAACGCGGACACACCCGCCCGCCGCGGCCGGTCACCGGCGGGCCAGTCACGGGCCTCGTCCAGCAGCCGTACGTTGCCTGCCGACCAGTCCACATGGGTGGAGGGGGTCTCGGCGTGCAGGGTGCGGGGCATCCGGCCGTGCTGGAGCGACAGGACCATCTTGATGATCCCGGCGACACCGGCGGCGCACTGCAGGTGGCCGATGTTCGACTTCACCGAGCCCAGCCACAGCGGCCGGTCCCCCGCCGGACGCTCCTGGCCGTAGGTGGCCAGCAGCGCCTGGGCTTCGATCGGGTCGCCCAGCGAGGTGCCGGTGCCGTGGGCTTCGACGATATCGACGTCGGCGGCCGACACCTGGGCGTTGGCGAGCGCGGCGCGGATGACGCGCTGCTGGGAGGGTCCGTTGGGGGCGGACAGGCCGTTGGAGGCGCCGTCCTGGTTGACCGCGCTGCCGCGGATCACAGCCAGGACCTGGTGGCCGTTGCGGCGGGCGTCGGACAGGCGCTCCAGCAGGACCACACCGGCCCCTTCACCCCAGACGATGCCGTCGGCGTCGTCGGAGAACGCCTTGCAGCGGCCGTTGGAGGCCATGCCGCCCTGCTCGGAGAACTCCATGAACGCGCCGGGTGAGGTCATCACCGTGGCACCGCCGGCGAGGGCCATGGTGCATTCGCCGGAGCGCAGGGCCTGGGCTGCCTGGTGGAGGGCGACCAGGGAGGAGGAGCAGGCGGTGTCGACGGTGACCGCGGGGCCGGTGAGGCCGAGGACGTAGGAGATGCGTCCGGAGGCGACGGAGGAGACGGAGCCGGTCAGGCGGTAGCCGTCCAGGCTCTGGTCGTCGACGGGGAGGCTGCTTTCGTAGCCGGAGTGGCTGACGCCGATGAACACGCCGGTGGCCGAGCCGTGGAGCGAGGACGGGGCGAGGCCGGCGCGTTCGATGGCCTCCCAGGAGGTTTCCAGCAGGAGGCGCTGCTGCGGGTCCATGGCGAGGGCTTCGCGGGGGTTGATGCCGAAGAAGCCGGGGTCGAAGTCGGCCACGTCGTAGACGAAGCCGCCTTCGCGGACGTAGGCGTTGCCGGCCCGGACCGCTTCGCTGCCGAACTCTGCTTCGAAGGCTTCCCAGCCGCGGTCGGTGGGGAAGCCGGAGATGGCGTCCGTGCCTTCGGTGAGCAGTTTCCAGAACTGTTCGGGTCCGCGGACGTCGCCGGGGTAGCGGCAGCCCATGCCGACGATGGCGATGGGCTCGCCGCCGGCGGCGGCCACCACCCGTACCGTGCTGTCGGCCTGGGCGGAGCCGAGGAGTTCGCCGTGGATGAAGTCCGCGAGGGCGGCGGAGTTGGGGTAGTCGAAGACGAGGGTCGAGGGCAGGCGGACCCCGGCGGCGGTAGAGAGGCGGTTACGGAGCTCGACCGCGCCGACGGAGTCGAAGCCCAGGTCCTTGAACGCCCGCTGCGGCAGGACGGCTTCGGCCGACTCGTGTCCGAGTACGGCGGCCGCGTGGCCCCGGACCAGCTCTGCGAGGAGCTGGCGCTGCTCGCCGGCGGGCATGGTGTGCAGCCGGGCGGCGAGTTCCGAGCCGCCGCCCCGGGTGCCCGGCTCCCCACTCCCGCTCCCGCTCCCGGTGCCGGTGCCGGTGGTGTCGGTGGTGAGGACGGCGCGGACTTCGGGCAGGGCGGACAGGAAGGGGCTGGGGCGGCGGAGGGTGTAGGTGGGTACGAACCGGGGCCAGTCGAATCCGGCGATCGTCAGGGCGCCTTCACCGGCGTCGAGGACCTGGCCCAGGGCGCGTGTGCCGCGTTCGGTGTCGATGCCTGCCATGCCGAAGTCCAGCAGCCGGTCGCCGTCGTTTCCGGCGGCCATCCCGACGCCGGCCCACAGGCCCCAGGCAATCGAGGTGGCGGCAAGGCCGCGGGAGCGGCGCTGGTCGCACAGGGCGTCCAGGTAGGCGTTGGCCGCCCCGTAGGCGCTCAGTCCGCCGCTGCCCCAGGTGCCGGAGCCGGAGGAGTAGAGGACGAAGGCGTCGAGTGGGCGGTCTGCGGTCAGTTCGTCCAGGAGCGTCGCGCCGCCGGCTTTCGCCGCCAGGACGTACGAGAGGTCTTCTGCGCCGACTTCTTCGACGGGCATGCGGGTGCCGACGCCGGCGGCGTGGAACACCGACGACAGCGCCGGTCCGCTGGTGTCGATCCAGTCCAGGAGGGTGCTTGTTGCGGTGCGGGCGGCGATGTCGGCGGCGATGACGTCGACGGCTGTTCCGGCGGTGGCGATCGACGCCGCGAGAGCCGCGGCGTTCTCGGCGTGGGGGCCCGAGCGGCTGGTGAGGACCATGCGTGCGGTGGTGCGTTCGGTGAGCCAGTGGGCGGTGATCGCGCCGACGCCGCTGGTGCCGCCGGTCACCAGGACGGTGCCGGACGGGTTCCAGGCCTGGCCTGCGGCGGGGCGGGGGGCATGCTCCAGGCGGCGGCCGAGGATGCCGCGGGCGCGCAGGGCGACCTGGTCCTCCACGCCGTCGGCGAGAACGGACACCAGGCGGGCGGCGGTACGGGGGTCCCAGTCGGCGGGGAGGTCGATCAGACCGCCCCAGCGTCCGGCGAGTTCGAGTCCGGCGACGACTCCCAGGCCCCAGACCTGCGCCTGCACCGCACTGGTAACCGGCTCGGCCGTACTGGTGCCCACGGCGCCCCGGGTGACGACCCACAGCGGAGCCGTCACCCCGGCATCGCCCAGAGCCCGTACCAGGTCGACCGTGGCCATCAGGCCGGCGGGGACGACGGGGTGCTCGGGGTGGGTTCCCCCGGACAGGGCCAGGGTCGACACCACGCCCGCTGCGCCGGTGACCGTGGACGGGTTAAGGAGGTCCGGGGTGGTGACGGTGACGGTGCGGGCGCCGCGTGCGGCGAGCGCTGCGGTGACGGTGTCCGTGTCGGGTCCGTCGCCGACGATCAGCCACGTGCCGGACAGGGAGGTGCCGGAGTCGGGAAGGGGTGTCCAGCCGATGCGGTAGCGCCAGTCGGCGACCGTTGCGTCGGCGCGTTCCCGCAGGCGCCAGTCGGTCAGCGCACCGAGGGTGGACTCGGCGGCGTCGACGCCCAGGAGATGGGCCAGGGTGTCCGCGTCGCCCTGCTCGACGGCCGCCCAGAACCCGGCCTCCGCCGGTGTGCCCGCGGTCTGCGGAAGGGCCGGCGGTACTGCCGGCCGCGGCCAGTAGTGCCGGTGCTGGAAGGCGTAGGTCGGCAGGCCGACGGTCGTGCCGGTGTCCAGGACGGTGGTCCAGTCGACGGCCACACCCCGCACGTGGGCTTCGGCGAGGGACGTCAGCAGCCTTTCGGAGCCGCCGTCCTCCCGGCGCAGGGTGCCTACGGTGACCGGGTCGCTCTCGTCGAGGGTGTCGGTGATCGCGTGGATGACGACGGGGTGGGGGGAGGCTTCGACGAACACACCGTGGCCCGCCTCACCGAGGACGCGGATCGCGCGGTCGAACTCCACCGGCTCGCGCAGGGATGCGTACCAGTAGGAGGGGTCCATTTCGGGGCCGGTGAGCCACTGCCCGCTCATCGCGGACACCATCGGAATCCGGGCCTCGCCCGGGGTGATGCCGGTGAGGGCGGTGAGGATGTCTTCGCGCAGGGCGTCGACCTGCGGACCGTGCGAGGCATAGTCCACCGGGATCATCCGGGTCCGCACCACTTCACCACAGGACTCGGCAAGTTCGCGCAGGGCATCCGGTTCGCCGGAGACGACCGTTGCGGAGGGGCCGTTGACCGCAGCGACCGACAACCGGTCACCGAAGGAAGCGATCCGGGCCCGGACGGTGTCGGCGGGTTCGGCTATGGAGAGCATGCCGCCGCGGCCTGCGAGGGCGGACAGGGTACGGCTCCGCAGCGCGACGACCTTCGCCGCATCGTCCAGGGACAGGATCCCGGCGACGGCTGCGGCGGCGATCTCACCCTGGGAATGGCCGACCACGGCGTCGGGGGTGACTCCGGCGGCCTGCCAGACGGCGGCCAGGGAGACCATGACGGCCCACAGGGCGGGCTGGACCACACCGGCGGCTTCGAAGCCGTGGTGTCCGGCGAGGACGTCGTCCAGCTCCCAGTCGACATACGGGGCGAGGGCGGCCGCGCACTCGGCCAGCCGTGCCGCGAATACGGGTGAGCTGGCGGCGAGTTCGCGGCCCATGCCGATCCACTGGCTGCCCTGGCCGGGGAAGACGAACACCGTGCGGCCGGTGCCGCCGGGGGCGACCTCACCGGTCACCACACCGGGCGCTGCCTGACCGGTGGCGGCCGATGCCAGTCCGGTGAGGAGTTCGTCGCGGCCGGTGCCGAGGACGACGGCGCGGTGCTCGAACACCGACCGGCTGGTCGCCAGCGACCACGCCACATCCTCCGCCGGAAGCGAGGGGCGGGCTACGAGGTGCTCGCGCAGACGGCCCGCCTGGCCGGCGAGGGCGGCCGCGGTCCGGCCGGAGACCAGCCAGGCCGGGAGGCCGGGTGCCGGGGCGAGGACCGCCGGCGCCGGGGTGGCGCCCGCCCCGGAGGCAGGGGCGGCGGGGTCGGGTTCGGGGGCGGGTTCGGGGGCGGGGGCTTCTTCGAGGATGACGTGGGCGTTGGTGCCGCTGATCCCGAACGCGGACACTCCTGCCCGGCGGGGCTGGTCACCGGCGGGCCAGTCGCGGGCCTCCTGGAGCAGGCGTACGTTGCCGGCCGTCCAGTCCACATGGGTGGAGGGGGTGTCGGCGTGCAGGGTGCGGGGCAGGACGCCGTGCTGCAGGGCCATCACCATCTTGATGACACCGGCGACACCGGCGGCCTGCTGGGCGTGCCCGATGTTGGACTTGACGGAGCCGATCCACAGGGGCCGGTCCTGGGCGGGGCGCTGGCGGCCGTAGGTGGCGAGGAGGGCCTGGGCTTCGATGGGGTCGCCGAGGGTGGTGCCGGTGCCGTGGGCTTCGACGGCGTCGACGTCGGCCGCGGAGAGCCGGGCGTTGGCGAGGGCGGCGTGGATGACGCGCTGCTGGGAGGGGCCGTTGGGGGCGGACAGGCCGTTGGAGGCGCCGTCCTGGTTGACGGCGCTGCCGCGGATGACGGCGAGGACGGGGTGTCCGTTGCGGCGGGCGTCGGAGAGTCGTTCCAGCATGAGCATGCCGGCGCCTTCGGCCATGCCCATGCCGTCGGCGCCGTCGCCGAAGGCTTTGCAGCGGCCGTCCGGGGACAGGGCGCGCAGTCGGGAGAAGCCGGTGAATTCGCTGGGGTCGGCCATGACCATGACGCCGCCGGCGAGGGCGAGGGTGCATTCGCCGGAGCGCAGGGCCTGGGCTGCCTGGTGGAGGGCGACCAGGGAGGAGGAGCAGGCGGTGTCGACGGAGACGGCGGGGCCGGTGAGGCCGAGGGTGTAGGAGAGGCGTCCGGACAGGACGCTGAGGGCGTTGCCGGTGATGAGGTGTGCCTGGGCGTCGGGTTCGTTGCCGACGGCGGTGAGGTAGTCGGAGGTGGTGCCGCCGATGAAGACGCCGGTGCCGGTGTTTTTGAGGGTGGTGGGGGCGATGTTGGCGCGTTCGATGGCTTCCCAGGTGGTTTCGAGGAGGAGGCGTTGCTGGGGGTCCATGGCGAGGGCTTCGCGGGGGCTGATGTTGAAGAAGGCGGCGTCGAAGTTCCCGGCGGCGGTGACGAAGCCGCCTTGGGTGACGTAGGTGGTGCCGTCGGCGTCGGGGTCGGGGTTGTAGAGGGCTTCGGTGTCCCAGCCGCGGTCGGGGGGAAGGGGGTGATGGCGTCGGTGCCGGTGGTGATGAGTTCCCAGAGGTCTTCGGGGGCGGTGATGTTGCCGGGGTAGCGGCAGGCCATGGAGACGATGGCGATGGGTTCGGTGGGGGCTTGGGTGATGAGGGTGGTGGTGGGCTGGTGGGGGGTGGTTCCCAGGAGGCGGGTGAGGATTTCGCGGGCGAGGGTGGTGGGGTCGGGGTGGTCGAAGACGGCGGTGGCGGGCAGTCGTGTGCCGGTGGTGGTGTTGAGGCGGTTGCGGAGTTCGACGGCGGTCAGGGAGTCGAAGCCGATGTCGCGGAAGGGGCGTTCGGCGGGTACGTCGGTGACCGAGGGGTGGCCGAGGACGGCTGCGGCGTGGGAGCGGACGAGTTCGGTGAGGGTGCGGTGGCGTTCGGTGTGGGGCATGCGGGCCAGGAGGGTGGCGTACTGGCCGTGTTCGGCCCCTCCCTGGCCTCCCTGGCCGGCCGGGCCGGTGGGGGTGGGGGGTTCTTCCCGGGCTTCGGGGATGGTGTCGAGGAGGGGGCGGGGGCGGGCGGCGCGGAAGACGGGGGCGAAGGTGTCCCAGGTGATGTCGGCGACGGCGATGAACGTTTCGTCGTGGGTGAGGATGTGGCCCAGGGCGGTCAGGGCGCGGTCGGTGTCCATGAAGTTCATGCCCTGGCGGCGCAGGCGGCCGGGGGTGATCCGGCCGGGGGCCTGGTCCATGGCGGCGTCGACGGCGTCCCAGTCCTGTGTGTTCCATACGCCCCAGGCGATGGAGGTCGCCGGGAGGCCGCGGGAGCGGCGGGCTTCGGCGAATCCGTCGAGGAAGGAGTTTCCTGCGGCGTAGGCGCCGTGGTCGTTGCTGCCCCAGGTGGCGGAGATCGACGAGAAGAGGACGAACTCGTCGAGGTCGAGGCCGGTGGTGGCCTGGTCGAGGTGGACGGCGCCGGCGGCTTTGGCGCCCAGGGCCTGCGCGAGGTTGTCGTGGTCGGTGTCTTCGACGCGGGCCAGGGTTGCCACGGTCGCGGAGTGGAACACGGTCGACAGGGCGGGTCCGGATGCCTGGGTCCATGCGACGAGACGGCTGACCTGGTCGGGGGTGTTCAGGTCGCAGCTGATGATGTCGGTGTCGGTGCCGCTGGTGGCGGCGGCTGCGGCCAGGGCGGCTGCCCCGGGGGCCGAGGGGCCGGAGCGGGAGGTCAGGACCAGGCGGCGGGTTCCCTGCCGGGCGAGCCAGGTGGCGATGTGGGTGCCGACGGATCCGGTGCCGCCGGTCAGCAGCACCGTGCCCCGGGGCGACCAGGGGCGGCGGGGGGCGGGGGCGGGCAGGGCCCGGGACAGGCGCCGCACGAGGACGGCGTTGCCGCGCAGGGCGATCTGGTCCTCGTGGCCGGGGTCCGCGAGGACCGCGGCCAGCCGGGTGCCGGTTTCGGCGGTGAACTCGGCCGGGAGGTCGGCCAGTCCGCCCCACAGTCCGGGGTGTTCCAGGCCGACGGCGCGCCCGAGGCCCCACACCGCGCTCTGGGCCGGGCTGGTGGTGGCGTCGGCTGTACCGGTCCGGACGGCGCCGCGGGTCAGCAGCCATACGGGGGTGGTGGAGGCGGCCCGGTGCAGTGCGTGGACGAGGTCCAGGGTGGCTGCGGTACCGGACGCCACCCAGGGGTGGCGGGTGTCGGGGGTTTCGTCGAGGGCGAGGAGCGACACGACGCCGGCGGCGTTCGCCAGCACGGCGGGGTCGAGGTCCCCGGGGCCTGCAACCGTGAGGACGTCGGCGCCGTGGCGGGTCAGGGCGCCGGCGATCGCCGGGGCCTGCGGGTCGTGCCCGACGAGCAGCCACGTCCCGGACAGCACGGGCACCGTGCTGTCGGGGTGGAGGCCGGACGGCTGCCAGGTGATGCGGTAGCGCCAGTCGTCGACCGACCAGGCAGACCGCCCGCCTTCGAGACCTCGGGGAGTTTCGGGGGTTTCGGGCCAGAACCGGCGCCGCTGGAACGCATACGTCGGCAGACCGACCGCCGTCCCGCTGCCGAGAATGGTGGTCCAGTCGACGGGGACGCCCCGGACATGGGCTTCGGCGAGGGAGGTCAGCAGCCTTTCGGGGCCGCCGTCGTCGCGCCGCAGGGTGCCGACGGTGACCGGGTCGCTCTCGTCGAGGGTGTCGGCAATCGCGTGGATGACGACGGGGTGCGGGGAGGCTTCGACGAACACACCGTGACCCGCCTCACCGAGGACGCGGATCGCGCGGTCGAACTCGACCGGCTCACGCAGGGACGCGTACCAGTAGGCAGGGTCCATTTCGGGGCCGGTGAGCCACTGCCCGCTCATCGCGGACACCATCGGGATGGCCGCGGGCTGGGGGGTGATGCCGGTGAGGGCGGTGAGGATGTCCTCGCGCAGGGCATCGACCTGCGGACCGTGCGAGGCATAGTCGACCGGGATCATCCGGGTCCGTACCGCTTCACCACAGGCGTCCTGCAACTCCTGCAGGGCATCGGTTTCGCCGGAGACGACCGTCGCGGAGGGGCCGTTGACCGCAGCAACCGACAACCGGTCACCGAAGCCCGCAATCCGTTCCCGGACGGTGTCGGCCGGTTCGGCTATCGACAGCATCCCGCCGCGGCCTGCGAGGGCGGCCAGGGTACGGCTCCGCAAGGCGACGACCTTCGCCGCATCGTCCAGGGACAGGATCCCGGCGACGGCTGCGGCGGCGATCTCGCCCTGGGAATGGCCGACGACCGCGTCCGGCTGCACACCGGCCGCCTGCCAGACCGCGGCCAGGGAGACCATGACAGCCCACAGGGCGGGCTGCACCACACCGGCGGCTTCGAAGCCGTGGTGTCCGGCGAGGACGTCGTCCAGCTCCCACTCCACGTACGGGGCGAGGGCGGCCGCACACTCCGCCAGCCGTGCCGCGAATACGGGTGAGCTGGAGGCGAGTTCGCGGCCCATGCCGACCCACTGACTGCCCTGGCCCGGGAAGACGAACACGGTCCGGCCGGTGCCGCCGGGAGCGACCTCACCGGTCACCACACCAGGCGCTGCCTGACCCGTAGCGGCCGATGCCAATCCGGTGAAGAGTTCCTCCCGGCCCGCGCCGAGGACGACGGCGCGGTGCTCGAACACCGACCGGCCGGTCACCAGCGACCACGCCACATCACCCACCGGCAACTCGGGCCGGGCCACGAGGTGCTCGCGCAGACGGCCCGCCTGCCCGGCCAGCGCCGCCGCACTGCGGCCCGACACCAGCCAGACCGGAAGACCGGACACCGGCGCCAGAACCGCCCCCGCCGGGATGACACCGTCCCCGGAAGAACCCAGCAGCCCCCCGGCCGCCACAAGAGCCCCAGGCGCCACGAGGGCCCCGGCCCCTGCAGGAGCCCCCGCAGGGGCGGTGAACTCGCCCGGTGCGGGAGCCCCCGCAGGTGCGGGAGCCCCGGCAGGGGCGGGGAGCCCGGCAGGGGCGGGGGTCTCCTCCAGGATCACGTGCACATTCGTGCCGCTGACACCGAACGCGGACACACCCGCCCGGCGCGGCCGGTCCCCCGCAGGCCACTCACGGGCCTCCTGCAGCAGGCGCACGTTCCCCGCCGACCAGTCGATACGGGTGGAAGGAGCCTGGGCGTGCAGCGTCCGGGGCAACTGCCCGTGCTGCAGCGCCAGCACCATCTTGATCACACCCGCCACACCCGCCGCGGTCTGCAGATGCCCGATGTTCGACTTCACCGACCCCAGCCACAACGGCCGGTCCCCCGCCGGACGCTCCCGGCCGTACGTCGCCAGCAGCGCCTGCGCCTCGATCGGGTCACCCAGCGACGTCCCCGTACCGTGGGCCTCCACCGCATCGACATCGGCCGCCGACAGCCGGGCATTGGCCAGCGCGGCACGGATCACCCGCCGCTGCGACGGCCCGTTCGGAGCGGCCAGGCCGTTCGAGGCACCGTCCTGGTTCACCGCACTGCCCCGGATCACCGCCAGCACCTGATGCCCGTTACGCCGGGCATCGGACAGACGCTCCAGCAGCATCATGCCCGCGCCCTCGCCCCACACAATGCCGTCGGCACCGTCGGAAAACGCCTTGCAGCGCGCATCGGGAGCCATCCCGCCCTGCTCCGCGAACTCCGTGAACGCACCCGGCGACGTCATCACCGCCACCCCGCCGGCCAGCGCCATCGTGCACTCACCCCCGCGCAGCGCGGTCACCGCCTGATGCAGCGCCACCAGCGACGACGAACAGGCGGTATCCACCGTCACCGCCGGCCCGGTCAGACCCAGGACATAGGAGATCCGGCCCGAGGCCACCGCCGGGATACTGCCGGTGAGCCGGTAGCCGTCCAGACTCCGGTCACCGGCCGGGAGACTGTTCTCGTAGCCGGAACCACTGGTCCCGATGAACACCCCGGTCGCCGAGCCGTGCAGCGCGGACGGGGCCAGACCGGCCCGCTCGACCGCTTCCCACGACGTTTCCAGCAGCAGCCGCTGCTGCGGATCCATCGCCAGAGCCTCACGCGGGTTGATATTGAAGAAACCCGCATCGAAATCGGTGGCATCGTAGACGAAACCACCCTGCCGGACATACGAACCACCCGCCCCGGCCGCCTGGTGTCCGGGGGACTCCCAGCCGCGGTCCGCCGGGAACCCCGCGATCGCGTCCCTGCCCTCGGCCAGCAGCTCCCAGAACTCCTCCGGCCCGCGGACCTCCCCGGGGAACCGGCAGCCCATCCCCACAATCGCGATCGGCTCACCACCGGCCGCGGCCACCACCCGCACCCCGCCATCCACCCCCGGGGGCGGGGTGATCAGCTCACCCAGGATGAACCCCGCCAGCGCCACCGCGTTCGGATGATCGAACACCGCAGTCGACGGCAGCCGCACCCCCACCGCAGCCGACAGCCGGTTCTGCAGCTCAACAGCAGCAACCGAATCAAAACCCAGCTCACGAAACGCCCGCTGCGCCACCACGTCCCGGCCGGCCCCATAGCCCAGCACCGCCGCCGCATGACCCCGCACCAGATCGGTCAGGAAAGACCCCCGGTCCGCTTCCGGCATACCCAGAAGCCGGGCAGCCAGCCCCGACCCACCCACCACGGCCCCGGACCCGGACCCGGACCCGTCACCGGACCCCGCCGCGGCCGCGGCCGTGATCCGCTGCACCGCGGGCAGAGCGGACAACAGCGCACTCGGACGGCGCACCGTGAACGCCGGGACGAACCGGTCCCAGTCGAACCCGGCCACCACCAGACCACTCTCACCGGCATCCAGAATCCGGCCCAGAGCACGCATACCCCGCTCCGGGTCAATACCCTCCAGACCAGAACCACCCCACACCCCACCAACACCAACACCAACACCGGCACCGGCAGCCGTGGCAGCGGCACCAACACCGGTACCGGCAGCCGTGGCAGCGGCAGTCACGGTCGGGCCGGCCGCGGCGACGGCAACGCCGGCCGCGCCGTCGGCATCGGCATCGGCATCGGCATCGGCATCGGCAGTGACCGCGGCCGTGGCTCCGGCGACGGTGACGCCGTCCGCGGCACCGCCGGAGGCAGTGGCCGTGGCGCCGATACCGGTGACGCCGTCCGCGGCGACGGCGGAGGCCGTGGCGACGGGGGTGGTGGCGGTGGCGCCGGGGGTGGTGTCGGGGGTGGTGGCCCACTTGCCCCACACGACCGACGTGGCGGGCAGACCCCGCGAACGGCGCTCCTCGCACAACGCGTCCGCATAAGCGTCGGCCGCCGCGCAGGCACCCAGCCCGCCGGCGCCCCAGACTCCCGCACCGGAAGAGAACACCACGAAAGCATCCAGATCCCGGCCCGCCGTCAGCTCGTCCAGGAACATCGCACCCCCGGCCTTCACCGACAGCACCCGGGCCAGAACCTCCCCGTCGGTCTCCCCCACCGGCACCCGGGCAGCACACCCGGCCGCGTGCACCACCGACGACAGACCCACACCACCGGCATCAATCCAGTCCAGGAGCGCACCCGTCGCCTCACGCACCGCAGCATCCGCAGCAATCACATCAACCGCCGCCCCGGCCCCGGCAATCGACGCCGCCAGAACCGCAACACCCCCCGCACCGGGCCCCGAACGGCTCGTCAGCACCACCCGCCCGGCACCACGCCCCGCCACCCAGCGGGCCGTAACCGCACCCACCCCACGCGTACCACCCGTGATCAGAACCGCACCACCAGGAACCCACGCCCCACCGGCAACCCCACCCGACTCCAGGCCGGACCCCACGCCAGAGGCCGGGCCCGACTCCAGGCCAGAAGCCGGGCCGGAGGCCGGGCGGGGAGCCGGCTCAAGACGGCGCCCCAGAATCCCGCGGGAACGCAAGGCGACCTGATCCTCACCACCACCGGCAAGAACCGACACCAGCCGGCCCGCGGTCCGCGCATCCCACACCGCAGGCAGATCGACCAGACCACCCCACACCCCGGGAAACTCCAGACCGGCCACCACACCCAGACCCCACACCTGCGCCTGCACCGCACTGACCACCGGCTCACCGGCACCCGTGGCCACCGCGCCCCGGGTCAGCACCCACAACGGAGCCGACACCCCGGCACCGTCCAAAACCCGCACCAGCTCCACCGTCGCCACCAGACCCGCAGAAACAACCCCCCGCCCCGGCAACGGCACCATGCCGCCACCCTCACCGGCGGAGGGGACACCACCCGACAGCGGTGCTGTGCCGGTGCCCTGCCCGGCGGAGGGAGCAGGGTCCGGCACCAGGGCTGTGCCGGTGCCCTGCCCGGTGCACAGGTGATCGTTCAGGGCCAGGGCCGAGACGACACCGGCCACCTCCGAGACATCGGTGAAGGCGAGCCGGTCCGGGCCGGTGACGGTCACCGTCCGCGCGCCGCGTGCGGCCAGCGCTCCCGCGACGGCATCCGTGTCGGGGCCCTCGCCGACGACCAGCCACGTCCCCGACAAAGACATGCCGGAATCGGGAAGCGGTGCCCAGCCGATGCGGTAGCGCCAGTCCGCGACCGTCGCATCAGCGCGTTCCCGCAGGCGCCAGTCGGTCAGCGCACCGAGCGTGGACTCGGCCGCATCAACACCCAGAAGCCGGGCCAGGGTATCCGCGTCGCCCTGCTCCACCGCCGCCCAGAAACCGGCCTCCGCAGGAGTGCCCCCCGCCTGCGGAAGAGCCGGCGGCGAAGCCTGCTCGCGCCAGAACCAGCGCCGCTGGAAGGCGTACGTCGGCAGATCGACCGTGTCCCCGCCGCCCAGAACCGCCGCCCAGTCGACGGCCACACCACGGACATACGCCTCGGCGAGGGACGTCAGCAGCCGCTCGGGGCCGCCGTCGTCGCGCCGCAGGGTGCCCACCGCAACCGGGTCGCGGTCTTCGAGGGTGTCGGCAATCGCGTGGACGACGACCGGGTGCGGGGAGGCTTCGACGAACACACCGTGACCCGCCTCGCCCAGGACGCGGATCGCGCGGTCGAACTCCACCGGCTCGCGCAGGGATGCGTACCAGTAGGCAGGGTCCATTTCGGGGCCGGTGAGCCACTGCCCGCTCATCGCGGACACCATCGGAACGGCCGCGGGCTGGGGGGTGATGCCGGTGAGGGCGGTGAGGATGTCTTCGCGCAGGGCGTCGACCTGCGGACCGTGCGAGGCATAGTCCACCGGGATCATCCGGGTGCGCACCGCTTCACCACAGGCGTCCTGCAGTTCACGCAGGGCATCCGGTTCGCCGGAGACCACCGTTGCGGAGGGGCCGTTGACCGCAGCAACCGACAACCGGTCACCGAAGCCCGCGATCCGTTCCCGGACCGCATCGGCAGGCTCGGCTATCGACAGCATGCCGCCACGCCCGGCGAGGGCGGACAGGGTACGGCTCCGCAAAGCAACGACCTTCGCCGCATCGTCCAGGGACAGGATCCCGGCGACGGCTGCGGCGGCGATCTCGCCCTGGGAATGGCCGACGACCGCGTCGGGGGTGACTCCGGCGGCCTGCCAGACGGCGGCCAGGGAGACCATGACGGCCCACAGAGCGGGCTGCACCACTTCGGCGGCTTCGAAACCGTGGTGTCCGGCGAGGACATCGTCCAGCTCCCACTCCACATACGGAGCCAGGGCTGCCGCACACTCCGCCAGCCTGGCAGCGAACACCGGTGACTGGGAGGCGAGTTCGCGGCCCATACCGACCCACTGACTGCCCTGGCCCGGGAACACGAACACCGTCCCCGTCGTCGCACCCGGAACGACCTCACCCGCCACCACACCGGACGCGGCCTGCCCCGCAGCCACCGACCCCAGCCCCGCAAGCAACTCGCCCCGCCCACCACCCACCACCACGGCACGATGCTCGAACGCAGACCGGCTCGTCACCAGCGACCACGCCACATCCTCCACCGGAAGCGAGGGCCGGGCCACCACATGCTCACCCAGACGACCCGCCTGACCTGCCAACGCAGCCGCACTACGACCCGACACCAACCACACCGACACCCCGGCCGACAACACCACACCCCGCCCACCAACCACCGGAACACCAACACCCGACCCACCAACACCTGACCCACCAGCGACAGACCGCTCACCAGCAGCCCGGACAACGCCACCCGACACACCGCCGGCCGACCCAACAGCGGCAGAAGCAGCAGTAGCCCGCTCCGCAGAAGCAGAAGCAGAAGCAGAAGCAGAAGCAGAAGCACCCAACACACCGACACCCGACACACCGGCGCCAGGAGTACCGGCAGCCGGGACACTTCCACCCGGCTCACCGACAGCCGACCCAGCGGCGGCAGAAGCAGCAGTGGCCGGCTCCGCAGGGGCAGAAGCAGCACCACCCGACACACCGGCAACCGACACACCGGCGCCCGGCTCACCAGCGGCAGGGGCGGTGGCAGGGGCGGTGGTGGTGGTCTTGCCGGTGGCGGGGGCGGTGCCGCCGCCTTCACCGGACGGCTTCGCGGCACCGCTGCCGGGGACAGCACCACCCGGGCCCGCAGGGGCGGCAGGGGCGGCGGGGGCGGCGGGGGCGGCTTCCTCGATGATCACGTGCGCGTTGGTACCGCTGACACCGAACGACGACACCGCCGCACGCCGCGGGCGGCCCGCCCGCTCCGGCCACGCCACGGGCTCGGTCAGCAGCCGCACGTTCCCCGCCGACCAGTCCACCTGCGGTGACGGGGCATCGACATGAAGCGTCCGGGGCAGGACACCGTGCCGCATCGCCCCGACCATCTTGATGATGCCCGCCACCCCGGCCGCGGCCTGGCAGTGCCCGATGTTCGACTTCACCGAACCGAGCCACAGCGGACGGTCACCTGCCTCCCGCTCCTGGCCGTAGGTCGCCAGCAGCGCCTGCGCCTCGATCGGGTCACCCAGCACGGTCCCCGTGCCGTGCGCCTCGACCACATCGACATCGGCCGCCGACAGCCCGGCGTTCGCCAGCGCATCCCGGATCACCCGCCGCTGAGCCGGCCCGTTCGGAGCGGTCAGCCCGTTCGACGCACCGTCCTGGTTCACCGCACTGCCCCGGATCACCGCCACAACCCGGTGCCCGTTGCGCCGCGCGTCCGACAACCGCTCCAGCAGCAGCACACCCGCACCCTCGGCCCAGCCCGTGCCGTCGGCCCCGGCCGCGAACGAACGGCACCGCCCGTCCGGCGACAGACCCCGCTGCTCGGAGAACTCCACAAACGTCTCCGGCGTCGCCATCAGACTGATCCCGCCGGCCAGAGCCAGAGAACACTCCCCCGTCCGCAGAGCATGCGCCGCCCACTGCAGAGCAACCAGCGACGACGAACACGCCGTATCGACCGTGACCGCGGGACCCTCCAGCCCCAGGGTGTAAGCGACCCGCCCGGACACCAGACTCCCGTCACTGCTGGTGACCCCGTAATCGTGATACATCGCCCCCGCGAACACACCCGTACGGCTCCCCCGCAACGCGAGGGGATCCACACCCGCCCGCTCCACCGCCTCCCACACAATCTCCAGCAACAGCCGCTGCTGCGGGTCCATCGCCAGAGCCTCACGCGGACTGATCCGGAAAAACTCCGGATCGAACCGCCCCGCGTCATAGAGGAAACCCCCCTCACGGACATAACTCTTCCCCGCAGTCCCCGGCACCGGGTCGTACAGCCCCTCCACATCCCAGCCCCGGTCACCGGGAAACGGACCGACCGCGTCCCCGCCCCGGTCCACCAGCTCCCACAACTCCTCCGGAGACGTCACACCCCCCGGGAAACGACACCCCATCCCGATAATCGCAACGGGCTCCGCAGCAACCTCGGCAACGGCACGCAGGCCCTCGATGTCACGGCGCAGCCGCTCGTTCTCGATCAGCGAGCCCCGCAGCGCGTTAATGATCTCTTCGGCCCTGGCATCCATCGCCGGTTCAGCCTCCACTCACCGTGAGAAGTCGCGCGCGGTCGCGCCGACCGAGTCCAGAAAACCGCCCAACACCCTCACGAACCGATCCGGTTCCTCAAGATGCGGGACATGGCTGGAATCCTCGAAAACCGTCCAGCCCGAACACGGGATCAACTCCCGAAACGGCCGCACCGCAGCCGGAGTAGCCTCGTCATAACGACCCGAAATCACCAGAGTCGGCACCTCGATATCCGGCAGGACATCCCGCACCGACCAATCACGCAAACTCCCCGTGACCGTAAACTCATTCGGGCCGTTCATCGCATGATAAACAACCGGATTACTATGCATCTCCAAAAACGTGGCCATCAACGGCCCCGGATAAGGATCCAGCCGGCAGAAATGACGGCCATAAAACACGCCCATCGCCGCCTGATACTCCTCACCATCCGTCGTCCCCGCCGCCTCATGCCGGCGTAAAACCTCATCCACACCCGGCGGAAGCTCCGCCCGCAACACCTCCATCTCCGCCCGCCACAACGGATACGACACCGGAGCATTCGCAATCACCAAACCCCGCAAACCCGCCGGCCGCCGGGCGGCATGCACCGCCGCGAGCATCCCGCCCCACGACTGCCCGAACAACACATAATCCGAATCAACACCCAACCCCGCCAACAAATTATCCAACTCCTCCAAAAACAACTCAGGACTCCAAAACCCCGCACCCACACCCGGAACACGCGACGACCCACCACCCCCAACTGGTCGTAATGCACCACCCGCACACCCCACGACGCAAACACCGACAACGGCAACAAATAATCATGCGTCGCCCCCGGACCCCCATGCACCACCACCAACACCGACCCACCACCACCAAAACCCAACCCACCAACACCCAACCCAGAACCACCAACAGAACCAACACCAGAACCCGAACCCGAACCCGACCCAACAGAACCAGAACCCGAACCAACAGAACCCGACCCAACAGAACCAGAACCCAACCCCACACCCGTCACCCGAAACCACGTCGACCAACCCCCAAACCCCACCACCCCCCGCACCACACCCACCCCACCCTCACCCCCCAACACCCCACACCACCCCCCAACCCACACCCACACCCACACCCACACCGGCGCCAGCGCCGGCACTACCCCTTGCACCGAAGCCAGTACCGGCACACACCCAACCCAACCCACAACACGAAAACACAAACACCCCCAAAAAAGACGACACAAACGACATGACGAACAAACCACACCCCCAAACCCTAAACACCACCCCAACACCCCCCAACCCCCAACACCCCCTAACCCCCACACCCCAACCCCCCAAGCCCCCAAGCCCCCAAGCCCCCAAGCCCCCAAGCCCGACACCAGCAAACCGCTCTCGGAAATTCCTTGACCTTGACACCGTGGCAAACGCTTCCCTGGCAGTGAGAGAGGGAGACGACCGCAATGCCGATACCGGAAAACGAAACAAACACCACAAGACAGCTCCAACAACTGGAAAACGACAACTCGTCCGTGCGGCTCCGGGCCGTGATGGCCGTCGGCGCGGCGGCCGACGAGCTGTTCGTCACCACCCTGGTCCAGCGGTGTGCGGTGGAGCCCGACTTCTCCGTCCGTGAGGCACTGACGTGGGCGTTGACCCGCTATCCCGCGGGAGTGACGGTCCCCCTGCTGGTCGGCGAACTCCGCTCGGAGGGCCCGCAGGCACGGAGCCAGGCCCTGCATACGCTCTCCAAGATCGGGGACCGGCGGGCGTGGCCGGCGATCACCCGGAGGCTGCTGACCGACGCCGACCAGGAGGTGGCGCGGAGCGCCTGGCGGGCGGCCGTCGTGCTCGTTCCCGAAGGCGAGGAGGCCGAGCTGGCCGGAGTGCTGGTGTCGCAGCTCGGGCGTGGCGGGCGCGAGATGCAGCTGAGCCTCAGCCGGGCGCTCATCGCGCTCGGTGAGGTGGCTGTCCCCCTGTTGCGAGGCGCCGCGGTGGATTCCGTACCGCGGGTGCGTCGGCATGCGATCGCCACGGAACACTTGTTGCGCGACCCGGATGCCGGGTTCGCGTACGCGGTCGAGGAGGCAAAGCGTGTGGTGGCACTCGGTTCCGTCGCACCGAAGGGTGACGGCTCGTGCTGATCGGTGAGGTGGCCCGGCGGGCCGGGGTGAGCGCCCGGATGCTTCGGCATTACGAGTCCCTCGGCCTGGTGCGGCCGTCGGCCCGGACGGAGGGGGGTTATCGGCAGTACTCGGAGGAGGACATCCGACGGATCTTCCATATCGAGAGCCTGCGGTTGCTGGGACTGTCGCTGCACGAAGTGGGGCGGGCTCTGGACGATCCCGGCTTCGAGCCGTCCGTACTGGTCGAAGAGCTGACACGGCAGACCCAGGAGCGCATCGCACAGGAGACCGAGCTGCTCACGAGGCTGCGGCGGATCGGTGCGGCGGAGCCCTCCGGCTGGGAGGACGTCCTTCAGGTCGTGGCGCTACTCCGCGCTCTCGGCTCGAAGAGTGCCGGGAAGCGTCAGCGGGCGGCCCTTTCCGCGGTCGACGAGGTTCCGGTGGAGGTCCTGGTCGAGGCGGCGCTGGGCGAGGCGGACCCGCATGTGGCCGGGGCGTTGCGGTGGGCTCTGGCACATGCCGGGGACGACGGGGCAGCGCTGCTGGGAGCGGGGCTCGGTTCGGCGGAGGCCGCGGTGCGGGAACGTGCCGTGCGTGCGCTGGCCGAGATCCCGGGTGAGGTGGCGACCGCGTTGCTCCGGGGCGCGCTCACCCATGACGACGTCGCGGTACGCAGGTGTGCGGCGCCGGCGCTCGCGGAACGGGGAGTCGACGACGGGGTTCCGGTGCTCATCGGCATGGTCGTCGAAGGCGTGAACGACACCGATGCGGCCGACGCCCTCGGTGCGCTGGCGAGTGATCCCGGATCGGCGGAGCGGATCGCCACCGGGCTCACCGACTGCCTTGCCGACGGCGGGGCGGAACCGTCCGTGCGCCGCCGGCTGGCACAGGCGCTCGCGGATGTGCCGGGGCCCGTGGCGTCCCGTGCCCTGGCCGATCTGTCGTACGACGAGGACCGTGCCGTTGCGCTGACGGCGGGGTACGTTCTCCGGCTGCGCAACGGGCGGTAGGCCACGGGCCGGTTCGGGTCCGACCCCGATTCACAGGTCAGCTCGGCGTCTCGGCGTCTCGGCGTCTCGGCGTCTCGGGTCAGTGCTGCCCGGGGATGAGTTCGACGCGCAGGGCGATCACGTCGTAGTGGGAGTAGGAGTTGATGTCGTCGGTGAGCTCTAGGACGACGCGGCCCGCCTTCCGGTTCCACTTCTCCCAGCGTTCGTCCAGGTCTCCGGATCCGGATTCGTCCGGTGCGCCCAGTTCGGTACGGATCAGCCGGCCCAGGCGGTCGTACTCGGCGTGGAGGTCGGCGCGGGTCGCGTCGGGCTGACGTATCCACGCCGGTCCGTAGTCGTCGTCGAGGTCGTCCTCTTCACCATCTACCTCCTCGTCACCATCTACCTCCTCTTCACCGTCGGCCTCGTCGGGTCCGTCGGCCTCATCTGGTTCATCGGCCTCGTCGCCGAACGCCGGCCAGTAGAGGGCACACGGCAGGCGGACGAACGTCTCCCCGCTCCCCTCCCCCGGCGGGTCCCCGAGCTCCAGACGCCACCCGATCCCGCCGCCTTCGTCCGCGGCGGGGCCGTCGACGTGATGGGGGCCGCCCGCGCCGCCGCCCCACTCGACGGCCGGACGGCCGTCCGGTCCGGGGCGGGCCCAGCCGTACCGCACCATGGTTTCTTCGAGTCCGGGCCGGTCCCAGGAGTGTTCCGTGAGGGCGGCGATGCGGCGTACCCAGACGGCGTCCACCTGCAAGGTCTTGAAGGTTCTCAAGGTCATCCGCTCATGCTAGGTGTCGCGGGAGGCTTCTTCGGCGGGGACGGTGTCTGCCATCCTGACGCGGTGTACGAACCTGCGCCCGTGACTCCCGATGCCCCGCACGCGATAGCCGCGCCGCTGCTGACGCAGCACTGGCTGGACCTGTGCTTCGTCCACTGGGCGGTACCGCCCGATGCGGTGGCTCCGCTGCTGCCGCGCGGTACTTCTCCGGATGTGTTCGACGGGGTCACCTATGTGGGGCTGGTGGCCTTCCGGATGCATCGGGTGGGCTGGCTGCGGCTGCCCGGGCTGCCGTATCTCGGGTCGTTCCCGGAGACCAACGTCCGGCTGTACTCGGTCGACGGGCACGGCCGGCGAGGTGTGGTCTTCCGCTCCATGGATGCCTCCCGGCTGCTCCCGGTTCTGATCGGGAGGGCCGGTTTCCGGCTGCCCTATCTCTGGTCCCGGATGCGGGTACGGGCCTCGGGCGACACCTTCGCGTACTCCAGTTCCCGGCGCTGGCCGGGGCCGCGGGGCGCGGACAGCCGGATCGTCGTGCGCCGGGGCGAGCCGGTGGCGGAGCCCACGGAACTGGAGCATTTCCTGACGGCGCGGTGGGGCATGCACAACACGTTCTTCCGGGCGGCGTCGTATCTGCCCAATGACCATCCCCGCTGGCCGTTGTTCCGTGCCGAGCTGGTCGACTGCGAGGAGAACCTGGTGGCGGCGGCGGGTCTGCCGGCCCCGCGGGAGGCTCCGGTCAGTGTGCTCTACTCCCCCGGGGTGCCCGTACGGCTGGGAGGTCCGCTGCGTCCGGCAGGCCGGTGAGCGGGGCGGTCGGGGTCCGTGAAGGCGTGCCGACGCGGGCCAGGAGCAGGAGGTAGGGGGCGTCGAAGGCGAGGGCGTCGTCGTCGGCCCGGTTGTGGAGGGCGAACAGGGCGGCGAGGTCGGCGCGGGCGTGCTGCCAGCGCCGTGCGGCTTCCAGGGCGGCGCGGTGCCGGCGCAGGGGGCCGGGTTTGTTCTCGAACGCGGCGACGGCGTGGGAGAGGGAGGGGTACCGTACGCGGACCCGTTCCACCCGGGTTTCGAAGGTGACCGGGAGTCCGGCGAACCAGGAGCTGATACGGGCGGGGTCGCCCCAGTCGGTGGGTGAGGGGGTTCCGTCCGGTTCGGGGCCGAGGTGGCGGCGGACGGTCGGGGCGATGCGGCCCATGATGCCGGAGGGGGTCCAGGAGGCGACCGCGATCAGTCCTCCCGGGCGGGTGACGCGGACCAGTTCGGCGCAGACCTTGGCCGGTTCGGGTGCGAACATGACGCCGAAGGTGGACAGGGCCAGGTCGAAGGTGTCCGCGGCGAAGGGGAGTGCCAGGGCGTCTCCGGCGACAAAGCGGACGGTGCCGTCGGTGGGGGCGAGTCCGCGGGCCCGCGATCTGGCGGTACGCAGCAGGCCGGGTTCCAGGTCGACGCCGACGACTCGGGCTCCGGCGCGGGCGGCCGCGAGGGCGGCGGGGCCGGAGCCGGTGCCCACGTCGAGTACCCGGGTGGTGCGCCGTGCGGTGGCGGTGTCCCGGGTGGCGTCCGCCGTGGTCTCCCTGCCCGGTGCGGGTAAAGCGGGCGGGGTGAGTGCGGCCAGTGCCGTGGCGGTGACGTCGTCGGCGGCATGGGCCCAGGCGTCGCCCGCGGCCGTGTAGTCGCCGCCGTGCCAATCGTTGTTCCTCATCGAGTGGTTCCTCCCGTGTGGTGGAGCAGTCTGATTCCGTGTTCGGTGAGGCCCTCCGGCAGCCGGGCCAGTGCGGGTACCTCTTCGATGTGGTGGACGCCGGGGGTGACGGCGCCGGTGAGTACTGCGCGGGCGGCGTGGGCGGCGACGAGTCCGGTGATGCGGCTCTGCCGGTTTCCGGTGAGGGCGTACGCGGCATGCCGGTCGTGGCGGTGGGCGTCGGCGCGGACGGCGAATCCTTCGCCGCCGAGGTGGACCCGGTTCAGGAGACCGGTCAGCAGCCGCCGTACGGCGGGGCGTTCCGCGAGCCGGCCCGGGCCGTCGCGCAGGGCGAACAGGCCTGCGGTCAGGGCTCGGGAGTCCAGGCAGAGGCGGGTGGTGACGCGGGGGACGCCGAGGGTGCGGGGCAGGGTGTACTGGTCGGAGAAGGGGAAGGGGTGGGCGGTCCTGGTGCCGTAGCCGGGCAGCCCGATCCGCAGGGGTGCGGCGGGGGCGGGGGTGGTGAGGGAGGTGAGGGTCCAGCGGACCGCGTCGGCGCCGTGGTGGTCGCCGGTGCCGAGGAGCAGGGTGAGGTCGATGCGTTCGGCGCCGCCGACGGCTTCATGGGCGCGGCGGGCCAGGAGGTTGGTGAGGCCGGGTGCGACGCCGGTGCTGAGGACGGCCGCGGCACCGGTTCGCCGTGCGAGGGGGCCGAGTCCGGTGAGGGCGTCGAGGAGGTGTGCGGTGGCGCCGACGTCGACGATGTGGATGCCGCGCTCCAGGCAGAGTTCCGCGGCGGTGATGTCGGGTGGTTCGGCGCAGAGGACGACGAGGGTCACGTCGGGCAGCCGGTCGAGGGTCCGGGCGAAGGCGTCGGGGTCGGCGATGTCAGTCCGGACTCCGTCGAGCCGGTGGGCTTGCGCAGGGTTACGGCCCGCGGGGATCGCCCGGCCCGGGAACCAGGCGTCCAGCGCCGCCGTCACGGCGCTCCCGACGGCGCCGTAGCCGCCGATGACCAGAGCACGTCCGATCGGGTTCCCTCCCCGCGATTTCGCTGTAGTCATACTCCAGTGAAATACACTGTAGTGTCACTACAGTCAATCTTGGGGAGGTCGGGACCGTGCCCGTCAGCCGTGCTGAGAAGGCCCTCCGAACACGGCGGCGCATGCTGGAAGCCGCCCTCCGCCTCTTCTCCGAGCGCGGCTGGTCCCGTACGACGGTCGAGGACATCGCGCGGGCCGCGGAAGTCGGTGTGCAGACGGTGTACTTCACCTTCGGCACCAAGCGGGCTCTGCTGAAGGAAGTCCTGGACATCGCGATCGCCGGGGACGCGGATCCGGTGGCCACGCTCGACCGGTCCTGGGCGAACGAGGTCCTCGGCGAGCCGGATCCCGCGGCCCAGCTCGCCCTTCAGGCAGCGGGTGCGCGGCGCATACTGGAGCGGGCGGCTCCGGTGCTTGAGGTCGTTCGCGCGGTGGCCGCCTGCGATCCGGAGCTGGCCGGGCTGTGGCGTACCAATGCGGAGCAACGGCACACGGTCCAGCTGCGGTTCGCCGAGGCGTTGACGGTCAAGACGGGCGGGGCGCTGCGGGACGGGCACGATGCCGGTTCGGCCGCGGATGTCGCGATGACCGTCCTGGGACCGGAGACCTACGAGCTGCTCGTCGGCCGGCGCGGCTGGAGTCCGGACCGCTGGGAGCGGTGGGCCGCGGACGCCCTCGTACGGCAACTGCTCCCCTGAGAGGCCGTCTTCCGTCGCCGCCGGGCCGCATGAGGCCTGTGTGACCGTTCCGGAGACCGTTTGCGGCGGTCCAGAACCGGGCGGGCCTCTGCCGTCGTCCCTGCGGGAAACGGGATGGAGCTGCAGAAATGCGGGAGGGGCGCATGGTGCCGGTGGACCGGGAGGGAAGTGCGGTGGCGCCGCGCGCGGCGGCATCGGCGGACCGTGCCCGTCCGGTGGCACGCACCGCGGTGGGGGGACTGCTCGCCGCGGGAAATCTGCTGACCGGGTGGCTGCTGGTGACGTCCTTTCTGGTACGTCCGCCGGGCGGGGCCTGGGATCGGGCGAGCATCACCGCGGCCGGGGTGCCGGCGATGTCCGCGCATATCGGGTCGTGGCTCACCGAGTGGGCCACCTTCCATCTTGTGCGGTGGCGTCTGGTGCCGCCGTGGTGGTACGCCGTCCCGATCGCCGTCGGCACCGTGTCACTGGTGTGGCTGTTCGTCCTGACGGAGAAGTGACATGGGCCGTCCACCGGTTCCGTACCGCACCGTCCCGCTTCCGCGGTCCGTCCGGACCGTGTGTCCGCCGATGGGTCCGTCGACCGTCGGCAACACCTCGCTGGAGGGCATGTCATGAGAACTGTGGGAAAGGCCGCCACCGCCCTGGCGCTGGCCGGGGTCGTCCTCGTGGGCTCGGCCGGGGCCGCTTGGGCCTCGTGCGGCCAGGTGGACCACCCCGTCGCAACGGCCGTCTGCGCCACTCCGTGGGGCAGCGGCACCGAGGCATCGGCTGAATCCGTCACCGAACCGCTGAAGAACATCCGCACCGGCCGGCACGACTGCTACGACCGCATCGTCTTCGACATCACGGGCGCCACCACGGAGACCGGCTACCGGGTCGGCTATGTGAGCGCCTTCTACCAGGACGGCACCGGGCGGCGGATTCCCGTCACCGGCGGTGCCGTCCTGCAGATCCACGTCAACGCTCCCAGCTACAACCCCTCCACCGGCACGGTGGTCTATCCGGGCCGCCCGGGGCAGCCGCTGCCGGGAGTGGACATCGCCGGATACAGCACCTTCAAGGACACCAAGTACGGTTCGAGTTACGAAGGGCGGACCCAGGTGGCGGTGGGCGTGCGCGCGGAGCTGCCGTTCCGGGTGCTCCAGTACGGTGACCGGGTCGTCGTGGACGTCGCCCACACCTGGTGATGCGGGCACCCCGCCGACGCCGCGGCCGGACCGCGGACCGCGGCGCCCCGGCGGGGTGTCAGATGCCGAACTCCGCGGAGGAGAGACCGAGGGTGGTGCAGGCCTCCCGCAGGATCTGCTCCTCGGCGGGCGAGATGTAGCCGTCGGCGCCCGCCACGACGATGCCGGTCTGAATGACGGCCCTGGCCTCGGCCGGCTTCTTCGCCGCCTTGGCAACTTCCTGGAAGGCCTCGGCACGGCCCCGGATCGGGTTGGAGATCAGCTGGTCGACGTGCTTGTTGAACCGGGTGCGGAGCTGGTCGGCCGGGAAGTTCTGCAGGACGTCGTTGGAGAGGATCAGCGATTCGACGTGCTGCCGCTCGGCGTGGTCGACATGGCCGTCGGCGGCAGCGACCAGGGCACATACGGCCATGCTGGCATCGCGGTAGGCGCCGCTCTTCAGCTCGGTCTTGAGGGAGGTGAGCTGGGTCTTCAGCAGACCCACCAGCTGAGCCTTGGAGCCGCCCGCGCCGCCCTGGCCGCTCGCGCCGCTTCCGGTTCCACCGGCCGGGCCGTGGTGACTCCGGGCCCCGGAGCCGCCCGATCCCTGGTTCTGCTGCTGGAGGGCCTTGGCCTGGTCCTTGATCCGGTCCCACATCGCCACTGAATGCCACCTCGGTCTTGACTGTCGTACATCTGTCGGTGACGCGTCAGGAACGCGTCACCCGGGAAACGTACGCGGCCGCCGCTGAGTTCCACCCGGCCGGGATTGCTTACCCGGGAGGTAATCGCGCGGCCGGAACGGCGTGGACAGACTGTGATCACCGCCGGGACGACACCTACCGGCGACCGTCGCATCGCCCGTACACCCTCGACAGACCGGGAGCACCCATGTCACGCCTTCTCTGCCGCATCCGTTCCACCGCCGTCCTGGCCGCCGCGGCGGCCCTCCTCCCCCTCGGCTCGGGTACGGCCGCGGCCGGCACGGCCCCGGCGCCCGTGTCCTCCGACTACTGCAAGACCGTGGTCGCCGGGCAGTCCTCGCTGCCCGCCGACGCGGCCGCGTTCATGAAGGCCTACTGCGAGTGGGGCGCGGACCCCGACGTCCCCCGGTACATGAACCTCTTCACCGACACCGGCACGCTGATGGACTCGGGGCTGCCCGCCCCGATCGGCCGGTTGGCCATCGAGGCCCAGATGGGAAGCCTTCTCGGCGCGGTGGACTACCACTTCCAGCCGGTCTCCGCGGTGTCGTCGGCCGACGGGCGGGTCGTCTTCGTGAAAGCGCGGAACTTCGGGACCGTGGGGCCCGAGTCGGGGCCGCCCGGTCCGGCGTTCGACTACATCACCACGCACCGGCTGGTGCTGGACGGGACGAAGGTGGAGCAGGGGCGCCGGTTCTGGGACCAGACCGAACTGTTCCGGTCGCTCAACCCCGCCCTGCCGAACCTGTTCGCCTCGCTTCCGGCGGTCCGTCCGGCCGAACCGCGCACCCGGGACCGGCTCACCGCCTGGAACACGCGTGACTCCGCCGCGCTGGTGGAAGGGGTGGACGACGCCGTCAGGCTGACCGGGCCCGGGCTCGGCCCGCAGGGGCTGACGGGGAAGCGGCAGATGCGGGCGTATCTGGAGCGGTTCTTCACCCGGGTGCACGAGCTGCGGCTGGAGCCGGGGAAGACCGTGCGCCGGGGCCCGGTGACCTACCGGGAGTGGGTGGGCCACGCCGAACTGTCGAAGGAGGGCGGCGTCAAGCGGACGATCACGTACGGAATCACCGAGCGGTTCACCCGTGATGCCCGCGGCGACGTCGCCTGGGACCTCGCGTTCGAGACGCTGGACCTGGTGGCCGACGAGTGCGAGATCGGCAATCTGCGGCGGCTGCTCTTCCCCCAGCTTCCGGAGTGCCCCTCAGGCGCCTGACGGCCGAGGGGACCACAGCCCGGGGTACTCAGGCGCGGCTGAGTAGAGGTACCCAAGCGGCCGCGGGGGCCCGTCTTCTACGCTGCGCCGCATGAACGAGATGCGACGGTGGTACGGGCCCGCGGTGCCGGGTGCCCTGTCCGGCGGGGGCGGCGGATGCTGACCCGGGCCCGGATCGTGTGGGCGGTGGTCGCCCTGGTGGTCGTCGGCGCGGGCTTCCTGGGCGTGCGGCTGTGGAACGGGGAACCGTACCCCTCCTCGGATCCGGACCTGGTCGCGGCCGAGCTGGAGGATCGGGCCCGCATGTTGTACGCGGACGCGGGGCTCTCCGGGCAACCGCGGGCGGACCGGGTACAGAAGGACGAATGCTCCTACCGGGGACTGCGCGGTATCGCCCATCTCGACGACAGCGGCCGGCCGGACGTCTGGCAACTCCGGCTGGAATGGTCCGTGCCCGGACTCGACACCGGCGCCGCCCGCGCGGCGCAGGACCGGATCCGGGAGCGGCTGGAGCGGCAGAGCTGGACGGCCAAGGGCGGGATCTTCGGCGATATGGGGTTCCGCCTCCGGGATCCCGCATCGGACCAGCAGGTGGACGTCATGTGGTACCGGTCGACGGGGAACATGCTGGTACGAGTCTCCGCACCGTGCGGGAAGGTGCCCCGGCACTACGTGGACGCCGACTGGAAGCGCTCCGGGTGGAACCCGGTCTGAGGACACCCGCCCCGGGCAACGGGGAGCCGTGCTCCGGCCGGGGCCGGGCTCCCGACCGGGTCGGCTCCCCGTGCCGTTGAGCCGGATCAAGCCGGGGTGCGCCGGTCTCCCGGGCGGTCCCCGGCACCCGGCTGGCCGGGTACGGCGGGCACGGTACCGGCCGCGGGGAGTGCGGCCGGGCGCGTTTCGGGAAGGGCCGCGAAACAGCAGAGGCTGAGCAGCGCGATCCCGGTGAGCCAGGCGGCGACGCCCCACGGCGGGCCCCCGTCCTCGGTGAGTGCCGTCGTCACGAGCGGAGTGAGGGCCCCGCCGAGCACCCCGGCCAGGTTGTAGCCGACGGCTGCGCCCGTGCAGCGCACCCGTGGTTCGTACAGCTCGGGCAGGTAGGCGGCCGTGACGGCGAACACCGAGACGAAGGCCAGCAGGGCGACGACGAAGGCGAGGAAGACCAGGGCGGTTTCGCCGGTGCCCACCAGGGCCGCGAACGGGAACATCCAGAGCACGGAGAGGACGCTGCCCAGCAGGCACATGGGGCGGCGGCCGACCCGGTCGGCGAGGACGGCGACGAAGGGCGTCACCGTGCCCATGACGGCGACGGCCCCCATGACCAGCGCCAGCATCACCGTACGGCTGATGCCCGCCTCCTCCGTTCCGTAGGCGAGACCCCAGGTGGTGACGGTGTAGAAGACGGCGTAGCCGCAGGACAGGGCGCCGGCGGTCAGCAGCAGGGTGCGCCAGTGGCGGCGTACGACCTCCACCGCCGGGGCGTCCGCCTGTCCCCCGGTGCGGCTGAGTTCGTGGAAGTCGGGGGTTTCGGCGAGGGAGGCGCGGAGCAGGAGTCCGCCCGCGGCGAGGATTCCGGCCGCCCAGAAGGGCACCCGCCAGCCCCAGGCGAGGAACTGGGCGTCGGTGAGGGTCGTGGAGAGCGTCAGGGTCAGACCGTTGGCGAGCAGGAAGCCGAGCGGGGGCCCCATCTGGGGAAAGGCGCCCCACAGGGCGCGCCGGTCGGCGGGGGCGTGTTCGGCGGTCAGCAGGACGGCGCCGCCCCATTCGCCGCCGAGTCCGATGCCTTGGACGAAGCGGAGGGCGACCAGGAGCACGGGGGCGGTGGCGCCGATGGAGTCGTACGTGGGCAGGCAGCCGACGAGGACGGTGGCGACCCCGGTGGTGAGGAGGGAGATGAAGAGGACGGGGCGGCGTCCGATGCGGTCGCCGATATGGCCGAAGAGCAGGGAGCCGAGGGGCCGGGCGATGAATCCGGCGCCGAAGGTGGCAAAGGCGGCGAGGCTCCCGGCGAGCGGGGAGAAGGAGGGGAAGAAGAGCGGGCCGAGAACGAGCGCGGCGGCTGTTCCGTAGACGAAGAAGTCGTAGAACTCGATGGCGGTGCCGGCGAGGGTCGCGAAGGCGAGCCGCAGCATGGAGGGGGCTCCGTCGCGGGCGGTCCCGGCTGACGGAGGACGACGGGTGCGCATGCCGGGCCAACGCCGGGCGGCGGGTGCCGGTTACGCGGTGCGCTGGAGTGGCGGGGGTACGGCGCGGGGCGTGCCGTACCGCGCGGGGAGCGGGTGGCGCGCGGGAGTGCGCGGGGCAGCGCCGCGCGGGCATCGGGGGCCGGGTCCCGGTACGGCGCGACGGGCGCGCGCCGTACCGGTGGTGGTCAGGTCGAGAGGGCCTTCGTATGGCCGGTGACGGTGCCGCGGTGCCGCTCGGACCAGGTGTCGAGGGCGGTGCGGCAGGCGTGGTCGAGGTGGTGGACCTCGGTGAGGTCCAAGGCGACGGGACGGTCGGGCGGCAGCGCTTCGAGGCTGTCGAGGAGGTTCGGCAGACGCAGGAAGGTGGCGTTGCCGATGAGGCGGACCCGGATCGGTCCTGTGCCGTGGTCGACGACGTCGAGCCGCAGGTGGGAGGCCTCCCACGCCGTCTTGGCCACGGCCAGGGCGAGTCCCGCGACGACGCCCTCGAACATGCCGATGGTGACGATCGCGAGGGCGGTGACGCCGAGGACGAACGCCTCGCCGCGCTGGCGGCGCCAGAGGCGGGCGAGTTCCGCGGCGGGCACGAGCTTGAATCCGGCGTGGACCAGGACGGCGGCCAGGGCGGGGACGGGGATATAGGCGAGAGCGGAGGGGAAAAGGGCGGCGAAGAGGAGCAGCCAGATGCCGTGCAGCACCCGGGATGCCTTGGTCCGGGCTCCGGCCTGGACATTGGCGGCGCTGCGCACGATGACGGCCGTCATGGGGAGGGCGCCGAGCGCGCCGCAGACTGCGTTGCCGGTGCCCTGGGCGACGAGTTCCTTGTCGTAGTCGGTGCGCGGTCCGTCGTGGAGCCGGTCGACGGCCGCCGCGCCGAAGAGGGATTCGGCGGAGGCGATCAGGGTGAAGGCGAGGACGGTGCCGATGGCGGCGAGGGAGGCGAGTTCGCCGAAGGCCTCGGCGGACGGGGGCCGGACGGAGTCCAGGAGTCCGCGGACCTCGACGGTGGCGACGGGCAGATTCGTGAGCAGGACGGTGAGGGTCGCCAGACCGACGGCGGCGAGGGGGGCGGGAACGGCCCGGACCCGGCCGGGCAGCCTGCGCCAGAGGACGAGGACGGCGACGGTCCCGGCGCCGAGGGCGAGCGACAGCAGTGCTTCGGTGTTTCCGGCGGCGCGCAGCAGGGCCCCCGGCAGTCCGGCGATCTTGTCGAGGCCGGCGGCGGGTGCGTCGAGGCCCGCCATGGCGTAGAGCTGTCCGGCGATGAGGACGAGTCCGATGCCGGCGAGCATGCCTTCGACGACGGAGACCGACACGGCGCGGAAGCAGCGGCCGAGGCGCAGCAGGCCGAGGAGGATCTGGAGGGCTCCGGCGGTGAGGACGATCGCGCCGAGGACGGAGAGTCCGAAGGTGGTGACGGCTTCGAGGACGAGGACGGTCAGTCCGGCGGCCGGTCCGGAGACCTGGAGGCTGCTGCCGCGCATCATGCCGGTGACGAGTCCGCCGACGATGCCGGTGACCAGGCCGAGTTCGGCGGGGACGCCGGATGCGACGGCCACGCCCACGCACAGGGGCAGGGCGACGAGGAAGACGACGAGGGAGGCGGCGAAGTCCCGCCGCAGGTCGGGGAAGGACGTCCTGGCCATGGTGGCGTTCACCGGACCGTGCGGGCACGGGGGCCCGTGTGGTGCGCCCGGACGGTGCGGGTGTGCACCTCGGGGGGCGTGGGGTGGGGGGCGGGGCGCCCGGGAGTGCGTCCGGGGGCGCGGGGGGTGGCGATGAGGGTGGGCATGTGCGGTGAATCCTCCTGGCGCGCTGTGGGGGGCGCGTCGGGCTGACGAAACAGAGCGTGGGGGCGGAACTCTGCTCTCAGCAGCGGAAGACCTGGAGTGCGGCCGGGGTTCTCGGCTGCTGCCCTGGGGGTCCGGCCGGCCGGTCCGAAGGCGGTGGGACTCCGGTCGCCCGGGCGGCGGGGGCGCGGACCGGTCGGGGCTCGGTCTCGCCGGGGCGGTACCGGTCCCGGGTGTCCCGGGGGCCGCCCGGGTCGGGGGTGGGTTCACCGGTCCGGCCGCGGGGTTCCGGGCCGGGCTCCGTGGCGGAGGTGGTGGTTCCGGAGCTGAGCGTGTGCGGGGTCGCAGAGGCCGCCGGGAAGCCGAGGGCAGGCAGGGCGAGCAGTACGGCCGCGAGCAGCGGTATCAGGGTCCGTGGTGTTCCGTGCGGCACGGCGGCGTCTCCCTCCGGCACTCGTTGGGGTTTCCCTACGCACACGTCAAAGGTTGACCAACTAGGTCAACGAAAGGTCAAGGAACACGTTAACGCCTGCTGATCATTCATGGGACGCGCAACGGCTCCGGTCGGGGCACCGCCCGCCGCACGGCACCCCTCCGGACCGGGGGCCGGCCGGAGCGCGGCGGCGCGCGGAGGGGCGCGGGGCTCCCCCGGAAGGGTCTGCCGGGTCCCGGTGCGTACGCTCGTCCGGGTACGTCCGGACGGGTCGGCGGCTTGTGTGCGCGGGCCCGCCGGCCTCCACGGCGGGCGGGCCCGCGGCGGACGGCGGTGGTCCGTCCGGCGGCGGTGGCCGGAACGGCCGAGGCAGCGGCCCGCGGGGCTGCCAGGCCGGTACGCAGGGGTTCCCGAGGCGCCCCGCCGTCCGGCGGGCGAGGGGGCGGCGGTGGGAGACGGCCGCCGTCCGCGCCGCACCGCGGCAACCGCGCGGCTGCCCGTACGGCTGGAAGGGTGACGGCGCGGCCGGGGTGCGGCGCCCTGGCCTTCGGCGTGCGGCGCGCTCGTTGTGCTATTGGGGTACGTGCCCCTCCGCGTACTGCTCCGCATAGGCGCCCGTCGGGGGAACGACCGTGATGATGTCGATGAGCACCCCGTCGGGGCCCTCGACGATGAAGTGGCGCTGTCCGAACTCCTCGGTGCGCAGGGTGAGCAGTTCGGTCAGTCCGGCCTCGTCGACGAGCCGCCGGTGTTCGGCGTCGACGTCCTCGACCTCGAAGTTCAGCAGCAGACCGCCGGTGAGCGGAGTGCGGTGGCCTTCGGGGACGGTGGGGTGCGCCGGGTCGAGCAGGGCGAGTTCGTAGTGGGGCGCGTCGGGGCGGCGGAGGCTGACGTACCAGTCGGCTTCGAAGGTGACCTCGAATCCGAGCCGGGCGGTGTAGAAGTCGCGGGCCGCGGCGATGTCGCGGGTGCCGATCACCGGGTAGAAGCCGCTGAGCTTGCCGGTCATGACGGTGGGCCTTTCGACGGAGGGTCCTGTGGAGCGGAACCGGGTTTCACATACCCCGGGTATGCGAATCGAACGTTAACATACCCTGGGTATGCGAAATGGGAAGGGCGGTCGGAGAGAGCGATGACGAGCCGGGCGGAACAGCGGGCGGCGACCCGGCGGGCACTGCTCGCCGAAGGGCGGCGGCGGTTCGCCGCCGACGGGTACCACGACGTGGTGCTCGCGGAGGTGGCCGAGGCGGTGGGCGTGACCAAGGGGGCCGCGTACCACCACTTCGCCAGCAAGGCAGGGCTGTTCCGGGCCGTGGTGGCCGAGGTGCAGCAGGAGCTGGGCGAGAGGGTGGCGGCGGCGGCCGATGCGCACACCGGCCCCTGGGAGCAACTGCGCGCGGGCTGCCGCGCCTTCCTCGCGGCCGGTACGGACCCCGCGGTGCGCCGGATCGTGCTGCTGGACGCTCCGACCGTGCTCGGCTGGGACGAATGGCGGGACATGGACGACGATTCGTCGGCCCGGCATCTCGCCGAGGCCCTGGAGTCCGTGGTCGCGGCGGGGATCGTGGCGGAGCAGCCCGTGGAACCGCTGGCCCGGCTGCTGTCGGGCGCGATGAACGAGGCGGCGGTCTGGCTGGCGCGCTCGGACGACCCCGGCACGCTCGCCGCGACCGAGGCGGCACTGGACCGGCTGCTGGCCGGACTTCGCCTCTGACCCCCGGCCGCAGGTGCGTCCATCGGATGCCCGCCCGGCGTCCGCTGAGCGGTTATCCGTGTCCGCCCTCTCCCCGGGAGCGCGGAGAGCGGGCAGACTCGGCGCCATGTCTGCGTCTGCCGCGCCCTCCGCGCCCTCAGCCTCCCCCGAGCCGTCCGAGCCGTCCGAGCCGTCCGAGCCGTCGGCGCCGTCGGCTCCGCCGGTGTCCGGTGAACCCGCCCGGCGCTGGATACCCACCCACGGCGACCCCTACCGGCCGGCCCCCTACCGGCCCGAGCGGATCCCGGCCGCCGAGTCCCTGGCGCGGGCGGCGCAGTTGCAGGCCCGGATGGAGGAGCGGCGGACGGTACGGCAGTTCGCCCCCGATCCCGTACCACTGGACGCCGTCCGGTCCGCCGTCGCCTGCGCCGCGACCGCGCCGTCCGGTGCCCATCAGCAGCCGTGGACCTTCGTCCTGGTGCAGGATCCGGAGATCCGGCGGCGGATCCGGGAGGCGGCCGAGGAGGAGGAACGGGTCTCCTACGACGGCCGGCTCGGCGAGGAGTGGCTGGCCGCACTGCGCCCCCTGGGTACGGACGAGGTCAAGACCCATCTCACCGACGCGCCCGCCCTGATCGTCGTCTTCCAGCAGCGCTACTGGCTGGGCGATGACGGCACCAAGCGCAAGCACTACTACGTCGACGAGTCCGTCGGGATCGCGGTCGGCATGCTGCTGACCGCCCTTCACCTCTCCGGTCTGGCCGCGCTGGTGCACACGCCGAGCCCGATGCGCTTCCTCTCCGAGGTACTGGACCGGCCCGCCAACGAGAAGGCCTTCGCGGTGGTGCCCGTGGGCTATCCGGCTCCGGACTGCGAGGTCCCCGATCTGGTCCGCAAGACGCTGGACCAGGTGATGGTCGAGATCTGACGGCCTTCTGGCATTGGGCATGGACACGTCAGTAGAGTCCCGGCGAGTCCACTGAGCCGGTGCGCACACCGGAGAAGCGGGATGCGCACCCCGTGCCTAGGAGCGCCCATGTCCCGCAGAGCCCCCCTCGCCTGGCTGCCGCCCGCGCTGCTCACCGTCGCGACGATCCTCGTGATCGCCGCCGTACCGCAGTCGCGGCCGGTGGACGATCCGGACGGTACTGACCCTTCCGTCCGGGCGGTACGGGCCGAACAGGCCCGGCCCGACACCGGTCCGCCCGCGGCCCTGCCGGGCGGGAGGGCCCGGCCCGACGCCCGCGACGTGGTGCTCGCCGTGCACGGCGGGGCGGGTGCCGCGCTGAACCGGGAGACCACGTCACCGCAGCGGGAGAAGGCGTACCGCGACGGGCTCGCGACCGCCCTGCGGGCCGGACAGCGGGTGCTGGACCGGGGCGGGTCGAGCGTGGACGCCGTGGAGGCGGCGGTGAAGCGACTGGAGGACGATCCGCTGTTCAACGCGGGCAAGGGGGCGGTGTTCAACGCGGACGCCGAGCACGAGCTGGACGCCTCCGTCATGCGCGGCTCCGACCTCGCGGCGGGTGCCGTGGCGGGAGTGCGCAGCCTGCGCAATCCCGTGGAGGGGGCGCGGCTGGTGATGGAGAAGTCGAAGCACGTGCTCATCGCGGGCGAAGGAGCGGACGACTTCGGGGCGCGCGGCGGACTGGCCACGGTCACCCAGGACTACTACTGGACCCAGGCCCGGTGGGACGCGCTGATGCGGGCGAAGGAGGCCGAGCGCGGTTCGAAGTCGGCGGCCCGTTCCCCCGAGGCGCTCGCCGATCTGCAGTCGCAGGGCACCGTCGGCGCGGTCGCCGTCGACGGCCGGGGCGATGTCGCCGCCGCGACGTCGACGGGCGGAATGACCAATAAACTGCCGGGCCGGATCGGGGACTCGCCGCTGATCGGAGCGGGCACGTACGCGAAGAACTCCACGCTCGCCGTGAGCGCCACCGGGGCGGGCGAGTTCTTCATCCGTGGCGCGGCGAGCTCGACGATCTCCGATCTGATGGAGTTCAAGGGGCTGGGGGTGGCTCCGGCCGCGTACGACGTGGTCGTCGAACGCCTGCCCCGGCTCGGCGGTCAGGGCGGGGTGATCGCGCTGACCCGGGAGGGGGTGTTCGACGCGCCCCACAGCAGCCCGGGGATGCTCCACGGCTATCTCACCGAGGACGGTGACGTGGTGACGAAGATGTTCCCGGACGAGTCGCCCGCGAACACCTGAGCCGGTGAGGGTACGGGGCGGGACAGCGGTCCGGCCGGCCCGGCTGCGGGCCGGCGGGCTCCCCCCGGTCGCCGCCGTCGCCTTCGGCATCGCCGCCGCGATCCGGCGCCGGATACTCCTGCTCTTCCTGCTCGTCCTCGTGTGCGCCGGCCGGCCCCCGGGCTTCGGCCTGATACCGGGTGGTTTCCCATCCGGAAACACCGGGCCGGACCCGTCCGGTTTCCTAGCCCAGAGCCGGGAAAGTCCCTCGCCGTCCGGAAAATCCCGCTCACCCTCCGCCATCAGGGCTGTTCGTCCCGCCGGTCATGGACGTTCGGCCCGTGCGGGGTGCGGCTCGCGGGTCGAGACTGGAGACGGCGGTTCGGGCAGATCCGCCGGTTCTGCGCACACGGAAGAACGGAAGTGCTGTGATGAACGGTCCGGTCGTGGTCGGGGTGGACGGCTCGACGTCGGCGCTCGCCGCCGTGGAGATCGCGGCCCGGGAGGCAAGGCTGCGCGGGGTGGGACTCCAGGTCGTGCACGCCTTCATCTGGCCTTCCCTGCACGTCTCCCTCGGCCCCTCCCCCGTCGGCCCGGCCGACGGCGGACTGCGCAACGCCGCCGACAAACTGCTCTCCGAGGCCGTCGCACGGGCCCGCGAGACCGAGCCCGGTGTCGAGGTCACGGAGCATCTGGTGACCGGTGAACCGCTGACGGTGCTGGAGGCCCGGTCCCGCGAGGCGTCGCTGGTGGTCGTCGGCAGCCGGGGCATGGGCGGGTTCATCGGACTGCTGGTCGGGTCGACCGCGGTCCATCTGGCCGCGCACGGCCGGTGCCCGGTGCTGGTGGTCCGCGGGGACGCCGGGGCGACCGGGTCCGTCGTGGTCGCCGTCGACGGTTCGCCGCAGGGTGACGCGGCGGTCGGGTTCGCGTTCGCCGAGGCATCGGCACGCGGAGTGGACCTGGTGGCCGTGCACGCGTGGAACACCTGGACCGAGCGCGGCGACGACGACCCGGGCCACCCGCAGAACCTGGTCGACGGCATCGACCGGATGCGGTCGGCGGAGGAGCGGCTGCTGGCAGAGGCGCTCTCGGGCTGGCAGGACCGCTATCCCGATGTGACCGTGCACCGCCGGCTGGTGGAGAACCGGATCCGGCAGGCGCTGATCGAAGCGACCGAGCAGGCCCAGTTGATCGTCGTGGGGGCGCGCGGCCGCGGCGGCTTCACCGGGCTGCTGCTGGGGTCGGTCAGCCAGGCGCTGCTGCACCACGGGCACTGCCCGGTGGCGGTGGTCCGCGGCGACGTTTCCTGAAGCGACGCCGGTACGGCCTCCGGGACCCGTCGGTTCCTGAGGCCGTACCGGCACGTCCGGGCACCGGTGCCGGACACTCCGGCCGAACGCATCGACTCGCACGCGCCACGGTCTCTACGATGCATTTCGGTCGGGTCGTCGCGTTCGCGCCGCTCCCACGCCGTTCCGCTCCTTCTCGTTCGCCGTCACACCACCGGCCGGCCCGGTTCGCCGCCCGGTGTCTCCCGGGGGTTCGCATGTCCCAGCACATCCGTCCGTACGACCAGCAGCATCCGCACGGAGACCGTCCGCACGACCACCCGCCCGCCCGCGGGGGTTACGCCGCCTGGTCAGAATTCTGCGCCGTACCGCCGAGCCCGCAGGTGCGGGAGCGGCTCGCCGCCGACGGTACGGGCGGGCTTCTGCCGCGCACGGCGGCGGGAGCCCGGGCCGGGTTCGACGACGGGACGATCATGCCGCCGGAGGCCTATCCGCCGGGCACCCCCGCCGTCACGGTGATGTCCGCGGCGGCCGAACGCCCCCCGCTGCGGGGCGCGGTGCGGGTCGCGGTCGCCCTCGCCGACTTCACCGACCGCCCGATGACCGCGGGCAAACAGCACTTCGAGGACCTGTTCTTCTCACTGGGGAAACTGCCGCACGGCAGTGTCCGCGAGTACTTCCGTGAGGTCACGGGCGGTCTCGTCGATATCGTCGGTGAGGTCGTCGGACCGCTGCGGCTGCCGCAGACGATGGCCTGGTACGCGGGTGGCAACTCGGGCGTCGGCAATCCGGAAGGGGAGCCCCGGGCACGGGTGATGGCCGAGGACACGGCCCGCGCCGCCGACCCGCTGATGGACTTCGGCCCGTACGACAACGACGGCAACGGCTTCGTGGACGCGTTCATCGTGGTGCATGCGGGTACCGGGGGCGAGACCAGTGGCAGCACCGGTGACCTCTGGTCCCACAAGTGGCTGCTCCCGTCCGCGTACGACGCCGACGGTACGAAGATCTACGCCTATCTGACGATCCCCGAGGATGCCCGGATCGGGGTCGCGGCACACGAGATCGGACATCTCGTCTTCGGATTCCCCGATCTCTACGACATCGACGGATCGTCGGAGGGAGTCGGTGACTGGTGTCTGATGGCCGGGGGCGCCTGGGGCGGCGGCGGTGACGTCCCGGTCCATCCGTCGGCCTGGTGCAAGCTGCGGCAGGGCTGGGCCGAGGCGGCGCTGGTCGACTCCGACGGGCCCGTCGCCTTCGAGGACGTGAAGTCCGCCCGTACGGTGCACCGGCTCTGGACCGGCGGGGCGGTCGGGGACGAGTACTTCCTGGTGGAGAACCGGCAACCCAGCGGCTACGACGCCTCGTTGCCCGCGGGCGGACTGCTGGTGTGGCATATCGACGAGAGCCGCAAGGACAACGCCGACGACGGCCGGTACCGGGTCGCGCTGGTCCAGGCCGACGCGCTGGGCGATCTGGAGGGCGCACGGAACCGCGGCGACGCCGGTGACCCCTTCCCCGGCAGTTCGGGCAATACGGCGCTCACCGCGGAAAGCAAGCCGGGATCGCTGACGAACGCGGGCGGCGACAGCGGGGTCGCCCTGACCGGGATCTCGGCGCCGGGGCCGGTGATGACGGCGACGGTGACCGTGACGGCCCCGGTGCCGGCACCCGCCGCCGGCTGACGGATACGGGTCTCTCGCGGGGCAGCCCCGGGCCGGTTCAGGTGGGCGCCTGGGGCGGTCCGCCCCGGGCGTCCAGGATGCGTAACGCCTCGTCGAGCGCGGCACGTTGCTCCGTTGACATCGTGCCGACGAACGCCACCAGGGCGCGGGTCGGGCAGTCGCCGTGCGACCAGGCCTCGTTCATCAGGGCCGCGGCGTACTCGGCCCGGGTGGCGACCGCGGTGTAGCGGTAGGCCCGGCCGTCGAGTTCACGGCGGAGCAGTCCCTTGCGGTGCACCTTGTCCATGACGGTCATCACGGTCGTGTAGGCGATGGTCCGTTCCCGCCGCAGTTCGAGCAGCACCTCGCGGACCGTGACCGGCCGGTCCAGCCGCCACACCCGGGTCATCACCGCGTCTTCCAGCTCTCCCAGTTGTCCCTTCACGGAAACCACACTAGGGAGCGGGGGGACGGTGCCCAACCGGTTCGCGGGTATCGCCCTGGCCGTCGACCGGGAACGGTCACCTCCCGAGCAGCCTCCGCCACCACGGCCTCCGGGGCGCGGGGGCCGGGTGCGGTGTCGGGTCGGTGTCGGGCGCGGCGGCGGCGGGGAGGGGCTGGGCGGCGGGCGGGGTCGAGATGTCGAGCGGAGGCAGCACCGGCGCCTCGTCCTTCGGCCGGTCCTTCGGGAAGGTCACCGGCAGGGCGTCCAGCCGGGACGACATCCAGGTGGTGGTCGTGGTCAGTTCCGCGTCGGAGACGGCGAGGGTGACCTCCGGCAGCCTGGCCAGCAGGGCGTCGATACCGGTGTCGGCGATCGCCCGGCCGATGTCGATACCGGGGCACTCGTGCGGCCCGCTGCCGAAGGAGAGGTGCGAGCGGTTCCCGTACATCGACGTCTTGAGGTCGGGGCGGATCTCCGGGTCCACGTTGCCCGCGGCGATGCCGAGCATCACCATGTCGCCGGCCCTGATCTCCTGGCCGCCGAGGACGGTGTCACCGAGGGCCCAGCGGGTGGGGACGACGGCGAGCGGCGGCTGGTCCCACAGCACTTGGTCCAGGGCGTCGGGGAGGGTCATCTGGCCGCCGGAGAGGTTGCCCCGGAAGCGGGGGGCCGTGAGCACCATCCGCAGGGTGTTCGCGACCAGGTTGGAGGTGGTCACATGGCTGACGGTCAGCGCGTGCCGCAGGTGTTCTGCGACCTCGTCGTCGCTCAGCTCCGCCTCGTGGGCGAGCAGCCAGCCGATGAGGTCCTGATCGGGGCTGCTGCGGCGGTTCGCGACGGTCTCCCGCATCACCGACATCACGTACTCGTTGCTCTGCAGCGCCGTCGCACTGCCGGAGACCATGTCGCGTACGGCATCACCGAGCGGAATGCCGTGTTCCTCGGGGATTCCGCAGAGCCGGGCCATCACCAGGATGGGCAGCCGGTCCGCGAACTCGGTGACCAGATCCGCCTCTCCACGGGCGACGAAGGAGTCGATGAGCTGGTTGGTGTAGCGGACGACGTGGCGGCGGATGCCGTGCCGGTTGAACCGGCCCAGGGCATCGGTGATGGCGCCCCGGAGCCGGGCGTGTTCCTCGCCGTCGACGAAGACCAGCAGCGGCTGCCAGGCGGTGACGGGCAGCAGCGGGGAGTCCGCGGCGATCCGTCCGTCCCGGAAGGCGTTCCAGTTCCGGGAGTCGGCGGTGAACAGCGAAGGGGTGCGCATCACTTCGAGGTTCTCCCGGTGGCCGAGGACCAGCCAGGCGGGTACGTCGCCCGGCAGCAGCACCCGGGCGACCGGCCCGTTCTCCCGGCGCAGCCGCTCGTACAGCTCGTACGGGGAGCCCTCGGCCTCCCGGCCGTACACCCGCCTGACTCCGGCCTGCCCGAGGTCGTGCGCGGGGCACCCCTGGGGCGGTACGGCCGCGGGCCGGGTGCCGAGGGATTCAGAGTGCGGGGTGGTCACGGTGCCTCCGGGGTACGCGGGGGTACGGAAAGGGCACGGCAGGCCGGTGCCGTGGCGGGAAGGGAGCGTGGCGCGGACGGCGATCACCCCGTCCCCGGGGGATCGTGCGCAGCCCGCAGCATAGCCGCCACTCCGCGTGGTGAAGGGGTGAATCCGCAGGAACGTCCATTCATCCGCACGGGAGACGGACCTCCCGTGCCGGTGGTCCGGAACAGAGGGACCGGAAGGCGTACAACGGCTCGAAGGAAGCGGCACACGGCACCACCCCTCGAACGCACGTACAAACGCGGCAAAATCCTGGCCATGGTTGCCCGCAGGCCCCCTCGCGCCGCCGCCTTTCCGGTGGTGTCATCTCCACGGCACCGCGAGCGGGCCCGGACAGCCGGGCCCGGGTGGCGCGGTGCATGCCGTCGATCTCTGGGGGATGCGCCATGGCCGTGACATCAGCGAGGGCCGGTACGGAGTCGGTGCCCCGGGCGCCCGGGGCGCTGCCGCTGGTGGGGCACGCTTTCAGGCTCTGGCGGGACCCGCTCGGGTTCCTGGGCTCGCTGTACCGGTACGGGGACCTCGTCCGGCTGGACCTGGGAACGCTGCCGGTGTACGCCGTCACCTCGTCCGAACTGGTCCACCAGGTCCTGACGGTGAAGGGGAGGAGCTTCGAGAAGGGCCGGTTCTACGAGCGGCTGCGGCCACTGGCCGGCAACGGGCTGGCGACCGCCGACGGGGAGTACCACCGCAGGCACCGCAGGCTGATGCAGCCGATGTTCTCCCGGCAGCGCATCGCGGGCTACTCGGAGGTCATGAGCAGCAAGGCGCTGGAGCTGGCCGGGCAGTGGCGCCCCGGGATGCGGGTGGACGTCGAGCGGGCGATGAGCACCTATGCGGTGGAGACGCTCGCGGCGACGATGTTCTCCACCGACTTCGGACGGCCCGCGGTCGCCGCGGTCCGCGACAACCTTCCGGTGCTGCTCAACCATCTGCTGGTGAGGGCGGCTTCGCCGCGGCTGCTGGACCGGCTGCCGATCCGCGCCAACCGGGATTTCGACGCGGCCGCCGCCCGGCTCCGCGCGGTCATCGACGAGACGATCCTCGCCGCCCGCGCGGGGGCGCCTACGGACCGGGACGATCTCCTGACGCTGCTGCTGACCGCGCAGGAGGCGGAGAGCGGCGAGCGCCTCGACGATACGGAGGTCAGGGACGAGCTGAGCACGATCCTCTTCGCCGGGGTGGAGACGACCACAGCGGCGCTGACATGGACCCTGACGGAGCTGGCACGGCATCCGGAGGCCGAGGCGGCGGTGGCGGCCGAGGTCCGGGCCGTGGTCGGTGGCCGGCCGGTGACCGTGGAGGACGTGCCCAAGCTGCCCGCGCTGCGGCGGGCCCTGGACGAGGCGATGCGGCTGCACGGCGTCACCCTGCTGATGCGCCGGGCCGTCGAGCCGGTGGAACTGGCGGGCCGGCTGCTGCCGCCGGGGACGGAGCTGGCGTTCAGTCTGTACGCGATCCACCGGGACGGCCGGGTGTACGAGAACCCCGATGCCTACGACCCGGACCGCTGGCTGCCGGAGCGTCAGGAGGCGTCCGGGACGGGACGCACGGCGTACCTGCCCTTCGGCGCGGGTGCCCGTAAGTGCATCGGGGACCAGTTCACCTATACCGAGGCGACGATCGCCCTGGCGACGATCCTCGACCGGTGGAAGCTGGAACCTGCTCCGGGGGCCGAGCCCCGGCAGTTGCCCTCCACGATTCCGCGAGCGCAGGGCTCCGTGCTGGTCGTCCGCCCGCGGGAGTGACCGCGCTCCGCCCAGGACGGCCGGTGGGTCGGGTCCCGTCCGGCGGTTGCCTTGGGGCAAGGGCTCGCGGGCTCCGCCGCCGGGTGCCCGGGCCGGTCAGCCTCCCGGGGAGCCGGCGGGTGCGGTCGGGGCCGGCGGGCCGTGGTGGAAGCCGGTGCCGGAGGGGGCCGAGTTGAGGACCCTGACTCCGGCGAGGACGGCAAGGGCGAAGACCACGGCCGTCAGCAGGGCGAGCGCCAGGCGTCGGCGGCGCTCGCGGCGCCGCCAGCCGGCGCTGGCGGCGCGGTAGGCACCGGGGGCCGGCCGGACCTGGTCGGCCACGGCGGCCAGGGCCTCCTGCAGCCGGGTCTCGGTTTCGGGGACGCCAGGTCCGTTCGGGGAGCCGGTGGGGCGAGCGTTCATCGGCGGTTCTCCATGACCTGGGTCAGTGCGGCGATACCGCGCGCGGTGTGGGTCTTCACCGAACCGGCCGAGATCCCCATGGCCTCGGCTATCTCGGCCTCCTTCAGCCCCAGCCAGTGCCGGAGGACGAGGGCCTCCCGCTGGCGGGGCGGCAGTTGCCGCAGCGCACCGATCAGTGCCTGCTGGTCGTCGCGGAGGAGGGCCGTGTGTTCGGCGGAGGCGACGGATTCGGGGATCCGGTCCGCGCCGGGGGCCTGGACATGGCGGCGGACGACCTGGAGATGACGTATCCGCATCCTGGTCAGATTGCAGACCACGGACCGCAGATACGCCTCCGCGCTCTCCGTCCGCCGCAGTTTTCGCCATTTGCGGTACAGCTCGTAGTACGCCTCGGCGACGATGTTCTCCGGGTCGTCGGCGCCCAGGAGCGTGGCGAGGCGGAGCATGGACGTGTAGTGCGCCTCGAAGAGCCGGGCGAGGGCGGTCTCGCGTTCGGTGTCCGCGCCGCCGCCTCCGGGCGGCGGGGGCGGCGCGGTCAGGGTGCGCGGGGGGCGTGGGGCGCGTCTCATGGTGTGCCCCTTCCGGCGGTACGGGCCGCAGCCGGGTCCCCGGGGTCCCGGCGCCGTCCGGAGAGCGCGGTGCCCGCCCCGGCGACGGCGAGATTGAGCAGGAGCGCCGCCAGTCCCGCGTACACCGGGAGGGACGAACCGCCGGGGCCGAGGGGGACCACGGAGGAGAAGCCCTCCCGGACGACCGCGGCGGTGCCGAAGACCATCCCGGCGGCCCAGCCCGCCAGCAGCGCGCCCGGGCGGAGCCCGCGGACGTAGAGGCCGAGGGCGACGGCGGGGAGTATCTGGAGGATCCACACGCCCCCGAGCAGCTGGAGCTGGACGGCGGCCTGGTCCCGCAGCCCGAACACGAAGGCGACGGCTCCGGCCTTGGCCGTGAGGGAGACCGCCCGGGCGATGCGCACCTGGCGTTTGGGGGTGGCCGTGGGCTGGAGCAGGGGGACGTACACATTGCGGACGAACAGCGTGGCGGCGGCGACGGACATCACGGCCGCGGGCACCAGGGCGCCGACGGTGATCGCGCCGAGGACGAGTCCGGCGAGCGGGGCCGGCATCAGCTCGGTGACGAGCAGCGGGACCGCGGACTCCGCGCCGCCGGGCGGGGTGCGCACTCCGGCGGCGACGGCCGCGATGCCCAGCAGGCCGAAGAGGGCGAGGACGGCGGTCCAGACGGGCAGGGCGACCGTGGCCTTGCGCAGGGCGCGGGGGCCGGAGGCGGCGAAGCCGACGGTGAGGACGTGCGGGTACATCAGCAGGGCGAGCGCCGAACCGAGCGCGAGGGTCGCGAACGCCGGCTGCTGACCGTCCGTCAGCAGCAGGGAGGGTCCGCCGTCGCGGGCGGCCGCGCCGAACACCCCGCCCGGTCCGCCGAAGCGGTCCAGGACAAGCCAGACCAGGGCGGCGACGGAACCGAGGACGGCGACGCCCTTGAAGCCGGAGATGACGGCCGGGGCGCGCAGCCCGTGCCGGTAGGTGGCGACGGCGAGTCCGGCGAAGAGGGCGACCATCATCAGATCGGCCGTGGCCGGGGCGGGCCCGGCGGCGTCGAGCACGGCGCGGATCCCGAGCAGCTGGAGCGCCAGATAGGGCATGGTGGCGAGGATGCCGGTGAGGGCGACGGCCAGTTCGAGCCGCGGGGAACCGTATCGGGCACGGACGAGGTCCGCGACGGTGACACAGCCGTGTTGCCGGGCCGCCGACCAGAGTCTGGGCAGCAGGACGAAGGCCAGAGGGCAGACGATGACCGTGTAGGGGACGGCGAAGAAGGCCAGGGCGCCGTTGCCGTAGGCCAGTCCGGGGACCGCGGTGAAGGTGTAGGCGGTGAAGACCGTGCCGCCGAGCAGCAGCCAGGTCCAGCCGGGGCCGAGCCGCCGGTCGGCGAGGGCCCAGCCGTCGAGGGACGGCAGGGTGTCGGTGGTACGGAACCGGCGGGCCGCGGCAGCCAGCAGGGACGCGGCGCCGATGACGGCGAGGAACGCCGTGGTGACGACGGATCCGCTCACCGGTCACCCCCATTGCTGTCTGCCCGGACCTGTCGGGGCCTCGGCTCGCTGCCCCGTCCCGCAGCCGGTCCGATCCGGCGGCCGTCCCCTGTCAACCAAACCGCGGTGACCGGCAACTCTTGCACAGTCCGGCCGGAACACCGAGCGGACCTGTGGACAACTGGCGCCGGAGCCCCGGCGGAAAACCGCAGAAACTACAGAAAGCTGAGGTCCGAGTGGTGGTAAGCGAGCAGCGGGCGGAGCGGGACGAGGGCCGTCCGGTGTCCCGGCTCCGGCGGGCTTCGGCCGCCGTCGCTCTGCTGGCCCCCGTCGTGGCACTGCTCTGGGTGCCCTCGTACGCGACGGGCGGACCCCACCTCGCGGGCATCCCGTTCTTCTACTGGTACCAGCTGGCCTGGGTGCCCGGCTGCTGCCTCGGGCTGCTGGCCGCGTATCTGCTCACCCGTCCGCGGCGGCCGGAGACCTGAGCGGACCGGCCGGGGGCGCCTGTCCCCGCGTCACCGCTCCCCCGCTACCCGTTCCTTCGCGCCGCAGTCCCCCTGTTTTCCTGCCGTCCCCATTTCCCCATTTCCCCATTCCCCGTCCCCGTCCTGTCGAGGAGCCCCTGTGTTGCCGTCTCCCTCGCCCCTGTCCCGGGCGAATCCCGTGAAGATCATGATCTGGGCGGCGGTCGCCGTCGTCGGCGCGATCTGCTGGGGCGTGCTGGCGCTCTCGCGCGGTGAGGAGATCTCCGCCGTCTGGCTGGTGGCCGCCGCGCTCGGTTCGTACGCCATCGCCTACCGCTTCTATTCGCGCTTCGTCGTCACCCGGGTGCTGAAGCCGGACGACACCCGCGCCACTCCCGCCGAGCGGCTGGAGGACGGGGTCGACTACCAGCCCACCGACAAACGGGTGCTGCTCGGCCATCACTTCGCCGCCATCGCCGGTGCGGGCCCGCTCGTGGGTCCCGTGCTGGCCGTGCAGATGGGATATCTGCCGGGCACCATCTGGATCGTGTTCGGTGTGATCTTCGCCGGGGCGGTGCAGGACATGGTGGTGCTGTTCCTGTCGATGCGGCGGGACGGCAAGAGCCTCGGGCAGATGGCCCGTGAGGAGATCGGGCGGGTCGGCGGTACCGCGGCGCTGATCGCCGTCTTCGCCATCATGATCATCCTGCTGGCCGTGCTGGCGCTGGTCGTGGTCAATGCGCTGGCGCATTCGCCCTGGGGCACCTTCTCGGTGGCGATGACCATCCCCATCGCGCTGTTCATGGGCTTCTATCTGCACATCATGCGGCCCGGCCGGGTGCTGGAGACCAGTCTGATCGGTGTGGCGCTGCTCCTGCTGGCGATCGTGGGAGGCGGCTGGATCCAGGAGTCGTCGCTCGCCGACACCTTCACCCTCAGCCCGACGACGCTGGTGTTCTGTCTGGTCGGGTACGGGTTCGTGGCCTCGGTGCTGCCGGTGTGGATGCTGCTGGCGCCCCGGGACTACCTCTCCACCTTTATGAAGATCGGTACGATCGCGCTGCTCGCGCTCGGGGTGGTGTTCGCGGCGCCGAAGCTCCAGGCCGACGCCGTCACTGACTTCGCGTCCTCGGGGGACGGTCCGGTCTTCGCGGGTTCGCTCTTCCCGTTCCTGTTCATCACGATCGCCTGCGGTGCGCTGTCCGGCTTCCACTCCCTGGTCTCCTCCGGCACCACGCCGAAACTGATCGCCAAGGAGTCCCAGGTCCGGATGATCGGCTACGGGGCGATGCTGATGGAGTCGTTCGTCGCCGTGATGGCGCTGATCGCCGCCGCGGTGCTCGACCCGGGCCTCTACTACGCCATGAACGCCCCGGCCGGACTGCTGGGCAACACCGTCGAATCGGCTTCCACGGCGGTGGCGAATCTGGGCTTCACCATCACACCCGACGAACTGGCCGCGGCGGCGAAAGCGGTGGAGGAGTCCACCCTGGTCGCCCGGACCGGTGGCGCGCCGACCCTGGCCGTCGGGATGGCGCAGATCTTCTCCGATGTCATCGGCGGCGAGGGCATGAAGGCGTTCTGGTACCACTTCGCCATCATGTTCGAGGCGCTGTTCATTCTGACGACCGTCGACGCGGGGACCCGGGTGGGCCGTTTCATGCTCCAGGACATGCTGGGCAATGTGTGGAAGCCGATGGGCCGGGTCAACTGGAAGCCCGGGATCTGGTTGGCGAGTGCGCTGGTCGTCGGCGGCTGGGGGTACTTCCTGTACGCGGGTGCCACCGATCCGCTCGGCGGGATCAACCAGCTCTTCCCGCTCTTCGGCATCGCCAACCAGCTGCTGGCGGCCGTGGCGCTGACCGTGGCGACGACACTGCTGGTGAAGTCGGGGCGGTTCCGCTGGGCGTGGGTGACCGGTGTGCCGCTCGCGTTCACCGTGGCGGTGACGTTCACCGCGAGCTGGCAGAAGGTGTTCTCGCCCGACCCCCGGGTCGGCTTCTTCGCCCAGCGGGACCGGTTCGCCGACGCCGCCGACGCGGGGAAGGTGCTGGCGCCCGCCAAGAACGCCGACGATATGGACACCATCGTGCTGAACTCCACCGTGGACGGGGTGCTGATCATCCTCTTCGTGCTGCTGGTGACGGTGGTCGTCGTCAATGCGGCCGTGGTGTGCGTCCGCGCCCTGCGCTCCCCCACCCTGCCGCCGACGACCGAGACCCCGTATGTGGCGTCGGCTCTGGAGGTCCCGGCGCCGGAGGCGAAGGCCGGGGTGCGCGAATGACCGCCGGTGCGGTGGGGAGCGGGCTGCGTGCCGTGTACCGGTATCTGCGCGAGGTGAGCGGGGACACGGCGTACGACCGCTACTGCGAGCACCGGCGCCGGGCCCGGCCCGGCGAGCCGGTGCCGACCCGGCGGGAGTTCCAGCGGCAGCGGGCCCGGAGGCTGGAGGAGTCGCCGCAGTCACGCTGCTGCTGACGGGACGGGACGGCGGGCCGGGGGATCTCCCGGGCCCGCCGCCTCCGGCAGTACCGGCGGAGGCCGTGGTGTCAGTCCGCCGGGGCGCTCAGCCACTGGGCCACGGCATCGGCCACCGGCTGTTCCGTCTCCAGTTCGATGAAGCCGAACTGGCCGCCCTGGTTGCACTCCAGGAACCACCACGTCCCCTCGGTGTCCTCGGCGAAGTCGAAGGCACCGTAGGCCAGGCCGGCCAGTTCCGTGTAGCGGGTGACCGCGCGCCGGACCCGGTCGGGTACCGGGACCGGCTCCCAGGTGTGCCCTGTCTCCCCGTAGCGGCCGTCCACCTGGCCCGGGGCGGCCGTCTTACGGGCGGCGAAGAGTTCCTCGCCGACACAGGTCAGCCGGACGTCGGCTTCCTTCGCGATATAGCGCTGGAGCAGGGTGGGTCCCGCCGCCACATCGGAGAAGTCGGCGTCCGGCGGTACGAGCGTGGTGGGCAGCGCCATCGGGGGGTCGTGCGGCGGCTTGCCCGACACGGCCTTGACCACGACGTGCCGGTACTGGTCCGCGAACTGCCGGGCCACCTGCGGATAGGTGGTGACGACCGTCGCGGGTACCGGAAAGCCGCTGCGGTGGGCGACGCGCAGCTGCCATGGCTTGAGCCGTGCCCTGGCGGCCGCGCCCGGCTCGTTCATCCAGCGCGCGGTGGTGCTGTGAAGCATGCCGTAGAGAGCCTGTCCGCTTTCGGCGGTCAGCCAGGCGGAGGGCTCGGGGGCACGGGCGGCGGGCTCACCGGGCCTGCGCACCCAGATGGAGCGCAGGCCGTCCATGCTGACGACCCGCCCTCCGGTGGACAGATAACCGCGGAATTCGCCCCGTACGTACTCGGCGGAGAGCGTGCCGTCCCCCGGGAGGTCGGCGGGGTCGAACCGGACGAGGGGGACACCGCGCTTGTGGAGCTGTGCCACCACCATGTCCGCGGTCACGTCCTCCTCGCTGGTAAGGATCAGTACCGTCATTTCAGGGAAGCGTCAGTCGTCGAAGTGGGTGGCGGAGCCCGCCGTCGAAGTGGTGGTGCCGACCGCCGCCAGCAAAGCCCGGTCCAGGATGGCGGGACGACCGTCCGGCAGGACGTTCATCTGAAGGGTGGCGTCGTACGAGTACTGATCGACGACGGGCGACAGCTCGGCCGGACGTGCGTAGTTCCACGCGAACGGTTTCATGCTTTTCTCCCTGCCCCGCTCGGGACTGTTCTCGGGCCACCGCGTGGCCGCGTAAGGAGCAATACGGGGCCGTGATGTAGCCAGTTCATCACGGTCCGTCATATTGCGGATAAAGCTCGCCAGTCGACACCCGTCCGGCCCCGCGATCGCATATGCCACGGCGAACATGACCGCACAGACGGGCCGTTGAGGTTTTCCTGACATCCAAGGAGACGCTTGAACCGGCAATTTCGTGCACTGGAAAGCGGAGTGACGTCCGTCACCATCCGACCCACCAGCAACACCTGTCACGATCACTCCGCAATTCACACACGCACCTCCGTCGTTATGAAACAGAGCGTGATGGCGCGTTTCTCTTCCGTGAGTTCTGCCCGTACCTGATGCGTTGGCCACGAAAAGGGTGGAGCGCGGATCCGTCGCCCGGCAGACGGCGCGGGTCGTCCGCGAATGGACCGCGCCCCCTCGTACCAGCGACGGTCCCGCGGCTGCGAGCTACGGTGTGCCGGTACCAGGCTCGCACACGCATAGGCATTTTTCGCGGGTGCGCACCACCGTTCGCGCAGGGATCGTCACTCTCGCGTCACACAGGGACGGCAAACAGCGCATTTCAGATACGTTCCCCGGGGCGGTGGAGAGCGCTGCCGGACAACGGGTGATGTCGGCCCCGATATCGGGGAACTTCCGGTGGGCACCGAGCGTTCCCGGCCATTTGGCGGAGTCCGGGGAAGTGCGAATGCGTACGGCGCGGGCGAAACGGGCCAACGGACGGCGCAGGAGGCGTCGTTCCGCTCTCAGGGCCCCTGTGTTCCCAGGTCTTTCACGGTGTCCGTGAATCCCTGCCACGCCTCTTCCGTGTCGGGTTCGGCGGTATGCGGGGAACGGAACCGGACGAGGAAGTCGTCGAGGTCCTCCAGGCTCCAGCGCAGCCGGTAGAGGGCAAGGGCGGCGGGGTCCGGCCGTCGGCCGGCCAGTTCCTCGTACAGCCCGAGATCGGTGTCGTCCCGGGCGACCAGCCACAGATCGCGTTCGGGTACGGCGAGGCCCGCGGTGTCCCAGTCGAGCAGCAGCCTGCGGTCCCCCTGGCGCAGGAGGTTCCCGGGGTGCGGTTCGCCGTGGGTGAGTACCGGTGTCGCGGCACGGTCGCGGACTTCCGCGGCGAGCCGGTCGAAGTCGTCGAGACTCCGCCGTACCGCGGGGGCGTACTCCGCGAGCAGTGCGCGGGCGGGTTCGGAACGGGGACCGCCGTGCCACGGCTCCCCGGTGGCCCGCAGGGTCCGTTCCAGTCGGTCGCGGGCCGACAGCCCGGGCGGCAGCGTTCGCGCGGCGGCGGGCGGCGCGGACCGGTGCAGGGCGGCCAGGAGTCCCAGGGTCGCGGCCCGTTCGGCCGGGTCGGGCTCGTCGCCGAAGTCCCCGGCGGTGCCCTCCAGCCAGGGGAAGACGGCGACGGCGTGCCGGTCGCCGAGATCGCCGAGATCGCCGAGGGTCTCCCCGCGGGCGGTGCGCAGGGGGGCCACGACGAAGCCGCCGTCGGCGTGACCGAGTCCGGCGTCGGCCAGCGCGGCCGCGGTGTCCATGGCACGGCGCAGACCGTCCCGGGCTGCGGCCACCCCTATTCCGCAGTGATACTTCGCCGCGAGGTCCGAGACGGTGACGAACCACCGCTCTCCCCCGGCGCCCTCGGCGGTCCAGTGGTGGTCCCCGAAGCCGAGGGGGACATGGCTGAGGGCGGTGGCCTCGATGTTCCAGGCCGACAGGGCCCGGCAGAGGCCGGATTCGTCGATTTCGTCGGGCCGGTGCCGCATGGGGAACGGTAACCCGGGAGCGGCCTCCGGGGCATGGGGTTATCCGGTGCTCCGGCGCCGGGCGGCCTCGTGGACGGCGGCGCCCACGGCGACCGACCCGGCGACCACGAGCAGGAGGACGGCCGGGGAGACTCCGGCGCGCAGCAGGAGGGCGCCGATCAGCCCGCCGGTGAACATGGCGCCGACGGTGGCCAGACGACGGGCCTGGCGCCCGGCACCGGAGTCGATGCGGGTGTCGGCCCCGAGGGGGGCGAGGAGGGCGGTCAGCGAGCGGGTGGCGACCGTGGTGGTGAAGTCGGGCACCCGGGCGCGGAGCGTGGTGATGTTCCGTATCCCCATCGCGACCGCGACCAGCGCGGTGAGCCCGGGTTCCGGCCCTGCCGGATGTGCGCCGGTGCGCCAGGCGACGGCTCCGGCGGCAGCCAGCAGGGCCGCTTCGGTGAGCAGGGCGGGACCGAACCAGTGGCGGCCGCGCCGGCCGAGACCGGACTCGAAGCGGGCCCCGAGCACGGCACCCGCGACGAAGCCGCCGAGGGAGGCGGCGGAGGCCGCCGGGGAGAGTCCGCCCTCCCCGGCCACCGCGAACCCGAGAAGGAGGAGATTGCCGGTCTGGACGGCCGTGAACACGGGGCCGAGCACCAGGAAGCTCACGGCCTCGATGATCCCGGTGGTGAGGGTGAGGACGACCATGGTGGTGGTGAGGGCGGACCCGGCCGGTGGTTTCACGGTTCACTGCACCTCCGGGCTCCGCGCTCACCGTGCGCTGTGGTCCTGTCCGGGCGGTCTCCGGCCCGGCAAGAGCGCCCGGACCGGGCCGTCGCGGCGGGTCCGACCTTACGGGCGCCCGGGGACGGCGCCCGGAGACGCGCCGAGGAAGTGGAACCCGGGCCGTGGGTGCATCAGGAAGTCGTGGTGCGAGATGTTCCAGGCGTACGCGCCCGCCAGGGCGAACGCCACCCGGTCGCCGGGCCGCAGCCCCGGGGCCGGGACGCCGCGCGCGAGGACGTCCTTGGGGGTGCAGAGCTGGCCGGTGAGGGTGACCGTGCCGCCGGACTCCGCAGCTGAGGCCGGGCGGCCGGGCGGCTCGTTGTCCGGGCGGCCGGACGCCGGGCCCTCGTGGGGATCCCCGTCCTCGGGCCGTTCGCGCAGGGGCAGGACGGCACACGGCTGGTCGTGGCCCTTGGTGACCGGTGTGCGCAGATGGTGGGTGCCGCCGCGGAGCACGGCGAAGTGCTCGCCGTGGCTCCGCTTCACGTCGAGTACTTCGGTGGCGTACCAGCCGCAGTAGGCGGTCAGGGCCCGGCCGGGTTCGATCCGGAGCACGGTCCCCGGGTGTTCCCCGGCGAGCCGGTCGAGTCCGGCGCCGAGGGCAGTCCAGTCGAAGCGGTCCGCGGGCCGGGTGTAGTCGACGGTCATCCCGCCGCCGACGTTGACTTCGGGCAGCGGCAGGCCGTGGCGGGCGGCGAGCGCCGCGGACCAGGTGACGACGGAGCGGGCGAGCGCCAGATGCTGCGGGGCGGTGAGCCCGCTGGCGAGATGGGCGTGGACGCCCTGCCACCGCAGGGCCGGGCCGCATGCTCCGGTGAGTTCCCGCAGCAGGTCCTCCGCCTCGGCCGGGTCGATGCCGAAGGGGGACGGGCTGCCGCCCATGGTCAGGGCGCTGTCGGCGGGCAGTCCGCCGGGTACCGGGAGGTTGACCCTGAGGAGCACACCGGCGGGGGGCCTGCCGCCGCTTCCGGCCCCGGCCTCCCGGGCGAGACGGGCGAGCTGCCTCAGGTCGCGGGCGCTCTCGACGTGGAAGCGGGCGACTCCGGCCCGCAGGGCGGCCGAGGTCTCCTCGGGTGTTTTTCCGGGCCCGCCGAACGCGAGGGGGCGGCCGGGTACCGCGTCGGCCACATGGGCCAGCTCGCCGCCGGAGGAGACCTCGTAGCCGTCGACGTACGGGGACAGGGCGCGCAGGACGTCGGCTTCCGGGTTGGCCTTGGCCGCGTAGTACAGCTCGGTGCGGGGGCCGAGGGCGGCGCGGATGCCGGCCGCGTGGTCGCGCAGGGCGGCGAGGTCGTAGACGTACGCGGGAAGCTCGCCCGGGTTCAGGGAGCGGATGAGCCGTTCGACGGGTTCGGGGACCGTGACCGGGGTGGGTCCGGGGGTCATGAGGGGCTCCGTTCGGCGTCGTTGCGGGTCGCCTGGCGCAGGACGTCCTCGGCGAGCGGGGAGGGCAGCCGGACGTATCCGGCGTGCCGATCGGCGGACCTCTCCCAGCGGGTGAGGAGGTTGGCCTTCGCGGGCAGGGGCACGCCCGCGAGCAGGGCGCTCAGCTGCGGCGGGCAGCCGTGTTCGTCGGCGTACCGGCGGACGGTGCGGCGGACCTCGGACCAGAGCGCGGCCTCGGTCTGCGGATGGAGGTCCGCGAGGGCGGCGAGGAGTTCCGCGACATGGTTGACGAACAGGCAGTACACGACACGGTCCCAGCCGCGCCGGGCGTCGTAGGTCATGGGCGCGGCGACCGCGGGGGGCAGGGCGGCGAGGGCCGCGGCGTGGTGTTCCGGCAGCAGTTTGGTGCCCTCCAGGTCGCGGAAGAGGATCTGGACCGGGCGGCCGTCGTCGCCGACGCCGACGACGACGTTCTGGAGGTGGGGTTCGAGTACCAGTCCGTGGTCGAAGTAGGCGGCCAGGACGGGCGGGACGAGGAGGGCGAGGTAAGCGCGCCACCAGGCGAGGGCGGTGGCCGGGTTCCCGGCGGGCCCGAGGGCGGAGACGTGTCCGGGGCCGGTGGGGTACTCGTCGGCGACGGAGGCGGCCAGCAGCGGGGTGACGCCGGGCCTCAGCCGTTCCCTCAGTCCCTCGCGGACGATGACGCCGAAGCCTTCGAGCAGGGTGGTGTCGGGCCGTCCGCCGGGGCCGGGGACGGCAAGGCTGCGGTAGGCGGGTTCCCGCAGGACGCCGCTGCCGGGGAAGCGGGCCGCGAGGTCGTCGAGGGCGGGGCCGAGCAGCCTGGTCAGGGCGACGGCGCCGGAGAGTTCGTACGCGGAGTTCTTGCGCAGGCAGTTGGTGATGCGCACGTTCAGGCTGAACTTGAGGAACGTCTCGCCGTCGTAGAGGGTGCGGACGGACGCCGTGGGGGTGAAGGTCCGCCGTCCGGTGCCGAGGTCGAGGACGTCTCCGGTGGCGAGCAGCGGGCGCAGCGCGGGGCCGAGTTCGGCGTACTGCCAGGGGTGTGCGGGCAGCAGCCGGTATCCGGGCGGTACGGGGGCGAGCCGGTCGAGCGGTCCGGTGCCGTGCGGGGGTTCCGGGTCGGCGTGCTCCTCGGCGACGAGGTGGTCGCGGACGGCGAGCATGCGCAGGGGGAAGGAGACTCCGGCGTCGGGGGCGTAGCTGGACCAGGCGGCGGGGTCGCCGCCATGGGCCTTGGGGGTGGGGTGGAAGCGGTGGCCGAGGACGAGGGACTGTTCGGAGGCGAGGTAGTCGTCGAGTCTGCGGTCGTGGCCCGCGGTGGCGCGGCGGCGGTGCGGGAGGGCGCTCAGGGCGGCGGAGACGCCTCGGTGGCTGGCGCTGATCTGGGCGAGGAACTCGTCGTTGGGCACTCCGGTGCGCAGGGACAGTTCGGCGTGGGTGTGTTCGGCGAGGCGCCGCCAGCCCACGGCGGTCCAGTTGCCGTCGCGCTCTTCGCTGACCGGTCCGGAGAAGCGGTGTGCGCCGAGGAGGGATGTACGGCGCAGGGCGACGCGGAGCAGTACTCCGGCGCGGGGCAGGCGCAGCAGCAGTCGTCCGCCGCTGACTGCGGTCTGCCGTTCGGGTTCTGAGACCTCGCGCAGGAGGCAGTTGAGGAGCGTGTGGGACACGGCGTCCCCGGGGGTGGGCAGTCCGGCCGGTGGGCCGGCGAAGGGGGTGGGGCGGTCGGATGTGGTGCTGGTCATCGAGGGTCACTCCCCCGCAGCAGGTAGTTGGGTCCGGTGGTGTAGTGCTTGTTGATGTCCAATGCGCCTGATCTCTCCTTGGCCAGCAGGGTGCCCGCCGTGACCATGGCCTTGACGGGCAGTCGGGCCGCGTCCAGTACCTGGGCGCGCAGCAGCGCGCCCATGTCTCCGGGTCCGGTGCCGAGGCGTTGTGCGCCTTCGGCTATCCGGTCGCGTATCAGCCCGAGCAGGAGGTGGAGGGGGGCGTGGCCGTGGCGGGCGAGGCCGAAGGCGTAGGCGCCCGCGCAGAGGTGGACGGTGATGGTGGTGAACAGGTCGAGCAGGGCGCGGTCGTCGTGGGTGACGATGCGGGGGTCGCTGAAGTCGAGTGCGGGTGTTTCGCCGAGGGCTGCGCGCAGCCGGGCGGGGTGGATACGGGGGCCGTCGTTGTCTTTGAGGAGGAGGCGGGGTCCCGGGGTGCCGTCGCCGGTGCCGTGGTCGGTGCCGGTGCCGGTGCCGGTGCCGGCGTCGTAGAGAAGGGTGATGTTCTGCTGGTGGGATTCGAGGGCGATGCCGTAGCCCAGCAGGGTGGTCGCCCAGTCGATGAGGCGGGTGAGGACGGCGTCGACGAGGGCGACGGTGTCGCCGCCGTGGAAGCGGTCCGCGAGCCGGTCGGCGACGAGGCCGCCGCCGGGGGCGGGGGCGAGCAGGGCGGCCAGCGGAACGGCGGTGGTGGTGTCGAGTCCGGGGGGCTGGCGGCGGACGAGGACGGCGAGGAGTTCGTGGCCGGCCTGGGCCCAGACGGTTTCGTCGGCGTGCAGGACGGTGGAGCGGAAGCGGGGTTCGCGGGCGGCCACGGCGGTCAGGATGTGCTGGACGGCGGCGCCGTCCGCGAGGGTGCCCGGTTTGATGGTGCGCCGGTTGAGGCGGCCGAGAGTGGCGGTGGCCAGGGGGATTTTGAGGTGGACGGCGGGGTCGCCGGTGAGGGCGACGGTCCGCATGGACAGGGTGGGGACGACCTCGTGGCGGGGTTCGGGGGCGAGATGGGCGCGGCCGGTGAGTCCGGCGGCGGCCAGAGCGTCGCGCAGGGGGGTGCCCGCGGTGAGGGGGTGGACGGGGAGGGTGCGGTGGCTGCCGTCGAGCCGGGCGGGGAGGCCCACTGCGGACGGCGCGGGGCAGAGTCCGTCGAGGTCAAGGGGGCCGGTCGCGGTGAGGGCTTCGGCGGGTACGGCAACCCAGCGCAGGGGGAATGCGGGGTGGAATTCGGGTGCGTAGGCCCGGAGATCGGCGGCCGTGAGGCCGCGCCGTCCCCGTCCGGTGGGGTGGACGGGGTGGTCGAGCCTGGCGGCAAGGGTGTCGAAGGCCAGCGCGGCGGCCGGTCCCGTCCAGTGGGCGGGGTCGGTGCCGTAACGCTCGCTGAGGCGGCCGCGTACGGCGGTGTCGGTGGCGCGGTGGAGCCGTACGGTGGTCTCCGCCTGCCGGCATTCGTCCTCGAAGTCGGCGTAGCCGGGCCGGTCGCGGGGGTCGGCGAGGGCGCCGAGGGCGCGCAGTACGGCTTCGGTGGTGGTCAGTTCGGTGCCGTCGGACTCGCGGCGCAGCAGCGGGAGCCGGGCCTCGGTGCCGTACTGGAACGCGGGGGCCGCGGTGCGTACGGGCAGCAGCAGGGCGTCGTCGTGTGCGGGGAGCCGTAGCCAGGCGCCGTCGGGCAGGTCGACGCGGGTGGTGCGGCTCCGCAGTCCGACGGCGTCCTCGCGCAGGAGGGTGCTGAGGACGTCGAGGAGTACGGGGGCGTCCGTCACGGGGTGATCTCCCAGCTCTGCCGGGCGAGGAAGCCGGTCACGGCCCGGTCCACGGCGGACTGGTCGGGTCCGGTGGCGCGGACGGTGCCCAGATAGTCGCGGTTGGTGCGGTACAGCGGATGCCGTTCTCCGACGGCGCGGGCCGGACGGTAGGTCAGGGTGACGTCGCCGAGGGTCAGATCGGCCGGTCCGGGGGCGGCGGTGAGGGTGCCCGCGCGGTCGGCGACGGGGTAGTCCAGCCGGGCGGCACCGCCGGTGCGGGCGCCGAGGTCGGCGGGGAGGCGCCGGCCGAGGTGGACCAGGAGGACATGGGCGAAGAGCGGGATGCCGAGGAGGCGCTGGAGGATCAGATCGCCCTGGTCCCCGATGGAGCGGTAGTTGACCTCGATGATCCGGGCGCGGCCGTGGTGGACCACGAATTCGGTGTGGCAGACGCCGAAGCCGACGCCGAGGGTGTCGAGGGCGGCCAGGACCTGGGCGACGACGGGGGCGGGGTGGGCGGGGACGTAGGTCAGCCGTTCTTCGATGAAGTAGGGCAGTGGTGACAGGTCGGTGCGGAAGCCGCCGATGACATGGAGGCGGTGTCCGTCGCCGAGGGTCTCCAGGGTGCCGAGTTCGCCGGGGAGGTACTCCTCGGCGACGAGGGCGGCGCCGGGGCGCCGGGCCCTGATCTCGGCGCAGCGGCGGAGGAACGCGGCTTCGTCGTCGATATGGACGACGTCCTCGCTGGCGACGCCTTCGCGGGGTTTGAGTACGCAGGGGTAGGGGACGCCGGTGAGGGCGGCCGGGTCCTGGTCCGCCGCCAGTTCCACGCTGTGGACGCGGTGGTCGCCGGTGGCCGCGAGGGCACGGCGCATCTGGGCCTTGTCCTTGGCGCGGAGGGTGGCGCGCCAGTCCTTGGCGGGCAGGCCGAAGTAGTCGGCGGCGAGAGCGGTCACGGTCTGGAGGTGATCGCTGTTGCTGAAGACCGCGTCGGGGGCGCGGTGCGCGGAGATGGTGCTGATGACCGCGTGGTGGTCGCGGACGTCGCAGTGCAGGACGGTGAGGCCGGGGTGGCGGGCGCGGTGGGCTTCGGGCTGGTCGGTGAGGAGGGTGATGTCGAGCCCGAGCTGTGCGGCGGCGGGCAGATAGCCCTCGGACACCGCGTCGGTGGGGTTGAGGGCGAGGAGGTAGAGGTGGAGCCCTGAAACGGGGCCGGAGTCCGGGCCGGGCTCCGGGCCGGAGTCGGGTCCTGGCAGGGGGGCCGGGGCGTCGGACGGGGGCCGCGGTGACGGGGTGGTCCGGGTGGTGGTGCCGGTGGGCCGTGGGGGCTCCACGGATTCCGTGCGGTCGGTGGACGGTGTGGTCTGCATGGTCTGCATGGGTGAAATACTTCCGCGCGCCCGGTCGGTGGGCAGGGGACGGGGGACAGCCGTGAGGGGATGCCGGCCGGTGGCGGCGCGGGTGCCGCGGCCCGTGGCGGGCAGGGTGGCGGCCCGCTCGGCGGCGGGTGCGGCGGTCCCGGTGACGGGCAGGGGGGCGACCGGAGGCCCGTCCCGTGGTTCGTTCCGACAGGAGGCGGTCCGGTCGCTCTGGATCATGCGCCGGAGCTTAGGTTAGGCATCCCTAAACATGCCAATTGGGCGGGCCGGAGGCTCAGTTCGCACACGGTAGGACGATGTGGTTAAGGTGAGCCTTACCTTTTCGCTATTCCCGGGCACGGCCCTCTGCGCCTGCCTTTCGCTGCTTCTTCCGCCTTGCCCTGTGTCGTTCCGCGTTCCGCTGTTCCGCGTCCGCCGGTACCTCCGCGGGGTCCGGACCGTCCGCCGCGAACGAATCCCGTCCCAAGAGGAGTACCCGTGCCTCTGGCCCCGGCGCCCGCACCTGCCGGAGCTGCCCTCCGCCGCTCCAACCCGCTGAACGCCACCTTCCGCAGGCTCGCCTCGGTCTGTGCGACCCCCCGGATCGACGTGGTGCCGCCGCGCTCGCCCGCCGGCCGGGGCTGGACCTGCGGCGCCGAGCTGGCCCGGGAGCCCGCCCTGCTGGAGGCCTTCCTGGCGGCGGAGTCCGAACGGATCGAAGAGCTGCACGGGCGGACCGCGCGCCCCGATGTGGTGGCGTCCCGGGCGCTGCACTCCTGTCTGTGGGCCGTCTGTCTGCTGATCGCCGGGCCCTGGTACCTGGAGCGCCGGGTGCCCCTGCTGCGGCCCGAGGACGTACGGTTCGGCCGGACGCCGGGCACCCTGGCGGTCGTTCCCGGCCGTTTCGTCGCGCTGCCCGGTGATCCGGCGGCCGGCCGGCCCGGGGTGGAGACGGCCGCGGACGAGGAGGCCCTCCGCCACCGGCTGCGGGAGTCGGTGGCCGACCATGTCCGGCCGCTCCTCGCCGCGATGGGACCGGGGCTGCGGCGCGGCCCGCGGGCGCTGTGGGGCATGGTCGGCGACGATCTGGTGTCCGCCGTCTGGTACGCGGGCCGGATGCTGGGCGAGGAGGAGCGCGCCGTGTACGAGGCCGGGGAACTGCTTCCCGGACCCGTCGGCCCCTTCCTCGGCGGCGCGGACTTCCGGCGGCTGACGGGCCGTGACGGGCGGACGTACCCCACCCGGACCCGGATGGGCTGCTGCCTCTACTACGCGATCCGGCCCGACGAGGCGTGCGGAACGTGCCCGCGGACGGGTGACGCGGAGCGGTTGCGGCGGCTGGAGGGCACCGCCTCCTGATCCCGGGCGGCCCGGAGTGTGCGACGCGCGCTCCGGAAGCCCCTCCGCCGACCGGCAGTTTTGGTACATACGGCTCATGCATCCGGAAACGCTCATTCTGATCATGGCCGCCGCCGTGCTCGCGCCCTTGCTGGCCCATGCCGCGGGACGGTGGATCCGGGTCCCCCTGGTCGTCTTCGAGATCGTGCTGGGCATCCTCATCGGGCCGGACGTCCTCGGCTGGGCACGACCGGACGCCGTGGTGGACACCCTCTCGCACCTCGGCCTGGCGATGCTGATCTTCCTGGCCGGGTACGAGATCGACTGGGGGGCCGTCCGCGGTGACACGCTCAGCCGCGCGCTGTGGGCCTGGCTGGTCGCGCTGGCGCTCGGCCTGGGTGTCGCCCTTGCGCTGACGGGCGGTGAGACGGCGACCGCCGTGGTCATCGGTACCGCGCTCACCAGTACGGCGCTGGGGACGGTCCTTCCGGTACTGCGGGACTCCGGCGATCTCAAGGGCCGGTTCGGAACCGTGATGCTGGCGTTCGGTGCGGTGGGCGAGTTCGGGCCGATCATCGCGATGGCGCTGCTGTTGAGCGGCCGCAGACCCGCCGAGTCCGTCGCCCTGCTCGCGGGGTTCGCCGTGGTGACGGCGGTGGCGGTGCTGTGGGCACTGCGCCCTCGCCCGCCCTGGTTCTCGCGGGTGGTGCGGGAGACGTTGCACAGCAGCGGCCAGTTCGCCGTCCGGTTCGTGATGCTGCTGCTGGTGTCGATGCTGGCGCTGTCGGCGGTGTTCGGTCTGGACACGCTGCTCGGGGCGTTCGCGGCGGGCGTGCTGACCCGGATCGTCCTCGACCGCGCGGCGCCCGAGAGTTCCGGGGAGGTGGTCGGCCGGATCGAGGCGATCGGCTTCGGGTTCCTGGTGCCGTTGTTCTTCGTGGTCACGGGGATCGAGTTCGACCTGGCGTCGCTGCTGTCCGGCGGGCGCGCACTGGCGCTGCTGCCGCTGTTCCTCGTGCTGTTCCTGCTGGTACGGGGGGTGCCGGCGGCGTTGCTGGCACCGCGGGACCTCGGGCGCGGCGACCGCCGGGCGCTGGGCCTGTTCTGTGCCACCTGTCTGCCGCTGGTGGTGGCCATCACCACCATCGGGCTCGACCGGGGAACCGTCACACCGGGTGAGTCCGCGGCGCTCGTCGGGGCGGCCATGGTCTCGGTCCTGCTCTTTCCGCAGTCGGCGCTGCGGCTGCGGGCCGGGCGCGGCAAGGCTCCCCGGGCCGCGCTGCGGGGCGAGGGCTCCGAGGCCTGGTGAACCGGCCGGCCGGGCCCCGCCGTGCGAATCCGGCCGTGTGAGCCATCTCATGACGCCGTCCCGTCCCGGACCGGATCCTTTCCGGTGGCTGGGGAGTCGATACGTTCGGCCCTCCCCCGTACCGGGGACCCGACCGAACCGGAAGGCACACCATGAGCGATATCCAGCAGCAGATTCAGCAGGCCGCCGACCATCTGGTGGATTCGGGGGCCGAACGCGGCCTCCAGATCGCCGTCTACCACCGGGGCGTTCAGGTCGTGGAGGTGGCCGCAGGTACCGCCGACCCAGCCACGGGACGCCCGGTCACGCCGGGGACGGTCTTCTACAACTACTCCATCGGCAAGGCCGCCACGGCGACCGTGGTCCATGTGCTCGCCGGGCGCGGACTGTTCGGGTACGACACTCCGGTGGCCGAGCTGTGGCCCGCCTTCGCCGCCCACGGCAAGGAGGAGGTGACGGTCCGGCAGGTACTGGACCACACGGCGGGCGTACCCGGGCTCCCGCTCGACACCACGGTCGAGGACATCTGCGACTGGGAGCGGATCACCGCCCGGGTCGCCGACGAGCAGCTCTGGTGGCAGCCGGGCGAGGCGATGGGGTACCACGCCTACACCTTCGGCTACATCCTCGGGGAAGTGGTGCGCCGGGTCACCGGGAAGCCGGTCTCCCAGGTGCTGGCCGAAGACGTCGCGGGGCCGCTGGGCTTTGCCGACGAGCTGTACTTCGGCATGCCGGTGGCGGAGCACGGCCGGCTCGCGGTGCTGGAGGACCGGCCCGGAGCCGCGGAGATGCTCGCCGGGCTGCCCGAGGACCTGCCCATGTTCAAGGCGGGCCCGGTGTCACTGATGCCGACCGCCGCGCTCGGCAACCGCACCGACGTCCTGGCCGCCGATATCCCGGCGGGCGCCAAGACCTCGGCCCGCGCCGTCGCGACGATGTACGCGGCACTGCTGGGCTCCCTGCCCGGGCACACCCTGATCTCACCGCAGCGGCTGCACGAGGCCACCTCGGTGTCGTCGAGCGGACCCGACCGGGTGTTCGGCCCCGACAGCACCTGGGGTCTCGGGTACGCCCTCGGACTCCCCGGCCGCGAGAACACGACGGGCAGCGTCTTCGGCATGGCGGGCGCGGGCGGCAGTTACGCCTTCGGGGACACGGAGCACGGCATCGCCTTCGCCCTGACGAAGAACAGGCTGGACATGGACTTCGACACCCTCGAAGGGATCGTGCCGCTCGTCTACCGGGCACTGGCGGACCAGCCGGGCTGAGCGCGCCCCCGCGGCTCCCGCGGGGGCGGGCCCGGCCACGGCGTACGACTGCGGGAACACCCCTCTTCGCGCGGGCGCACGCCCCACCCGGACGGACGGTGTCGGCTGCGCGGTGTGCGCCGCCGCGCGACCATGGAGGAGAGGCGCCACCGGGAGGCCCCCATGGAGTACGCAGAGGTATACGAACTCGTCTTCCGCGCGTCCACCGCCGAGGACGATGTCGTCGTGGTGCACCGTACCGACCGCGCGGGAGCGGGCGGCCATCCGGTGTACGAGGACGACACGGGCATCGTCCGGGCGGAGATCACCCCGGGCGGCGAGGTCCGGATGCTGGCCAGCGGCGGGCACCAGGCCCCGGGACTGCCGGTGACCGTACGGCCGCTCACCGCCTGAATCCGTTACGCCCCCGCCGCGTTCACTCCCCCGGGTGAGCGTCGCGGCCGCCTCGTACCGCCCCCGGTCGATGGTCATCGGGAGGCGGGGTTGGCTCCACACCCCATTCGGGCTTAGGTTAGGCAAACCTAAGTTTCCGATGGTGTGGAGATTCCGCATGCGCTGGTTCAACGCCCCCCTCGCCCAGCCCACGAGCGCGGAGCGGATCAGGACGATCCTGACGGCGGCCGACTCGATGACGGTGGTGACGGACGAGGGGCGTGCGGAGGTGTCCCGGCTCGGCGGCGGGGGCGTGGCGGAGCACATCCATCTGCACCCCGTCGACCACGGTGCCGAGGGGCGGGGTCCGGCCGGCCCCGGGATCGCCCGGGCCGTACTGGAGTTCACCGATATCGCCCCCACTCCGGTACGGGACCGGGTCCGGGCCCGGGTCCTGCTCACGGGGTGGCTGCTGCCGGAAGGGGAGCACCGGGGCTCGGACGGCAGCCGCTGCATGGAGTTCGAACATGCGGTACTCGAACGGGCGGGCGAGCGGACGAGTGTCGGGCTGCGGGAGCTGATGGAGGCGGAGACCGATCCGCTGTCCACGTGCGAGGCGGGCATGCTCACGCATATGACCGACGACCACGGCGACTTGGTGGACGTCCTGCTGAGGCTGGCGGAGCCGCGGCGGGCCGACGCGGTCCGGCGGGCGCTGCCGCTGGCGATCGACCGCTACGGCATCACGCTCCGCCTGGAGTACGCCGATGCCCACGAGGACGTCCGGCTCGGATTCGCCTCGCCGGTCCGGGACCCCGATCAGGCCGGTGAGCGGATCCGCGCTCTGGTGGACAGCGCACACGGCCGGTTCCGTGGACGGCTGCTGCGGGACTCCTGAGACCTGGGCCCGCATGGCGCCGCACGGACCCGGGCCGGGCCTCCGTCACCGGAGGAGGCCCGGCCCGCTCCGTCCGGCCGTGCGCCCACGGGTGTCCCGCGCAGGCGTACGGAGACGGACGCAGCGTCAGGTGTGCCGTGTCCGGCCGCTGCGCATCGCCGCCGCCGTACACGCCAGTCCGAGCAGGAAGGTCAGACCGCCGAGAACGGCGTTGGTCCAGATGACCCCCTTGTCGGGGTTGGTGCCCACGACCCACGGCGCGATGATCATCCAGGCGCCCATGACGCACATGGCCCAGCTCAGGCCGTACATCCGCTGGGGCATGACCGTGAATCCGAGCGCGAGCACCACGATCGCGACGCCCATGATGAGGTTGTGCGTCGCAAGAGCGGGCTGACTGGCCGAGAAGTGGACGATCCACGGCGAGATCGCGCAGGCCAGGCCGACCAGGAACAGCGGTCCGTCGACGAGCGCAACGTCCCGCCCGCCGAGCACGCGGGCATAGCGGTCCCGCATTTCCGTGATGTCGGGATGATCCGCCAGATCTTCCCTGTGTGCTCCCCTGTGTGAGACGTCGGCCATACGACTCGCCTCCTTCGACGGTGCGTCTGTGCGTCGACCGAACTGTGCGGCTCCTTCGCCACACACCTCCATTTTGCCCTTATATGTTCCTTATGCACAGCGAAAGGGGTAAGAACTTCCGCACGGAGTCCCACCGCGCCCCGGTCGGTTCACCGAGCGGATTCACCCGGACGCCCTACCGGAGTGGCATCCCTGGCCGGAGAAGAGTGCGCAGGTCACCAGGTACGCACCGGGAAGGCTTCGCCCGTTCGGCGGAGCCCGTACCAATTGCGGTGCGTAAACCGGATTCACACGGTGAGTGCGAGAGACCGTCCCATCTCCGGAAGGAACCCCTATGCGTCTCGCATCGGTGACGCGCGCACTCGTCCCCCCGGCACTGTGCGCCGCCTTCGTCCTCACGGCGGCAGGCCCCGCGGCCGCCTCCCCCTCGGGGTCCGCGCCGCCCGCGGCCGCGAGTCCGGCGGAGCCCGGCGCGCCGGACCCGGCCGGGGCGGCACCGGCCACGGTGACCGCGCTGCTGGAAGACGCCCTCGGCGCGCGGGGCGGACAGTTGTCGCCGTCGGCGGCGGCAGAGCACCGGGATCGGGTCGATACGGCGCTCTCGCAGGTGAAGCAGGTAAAGCAGGTGAAGGAGGAGGCCGGAAGCGAGGCGGACGGGGGTTCCGCGGTGCGCGCGGGGGCCGTGGACGATCTGGTGACCGCGCTGCAGAAGGCCGTCGACGATCTGGTGGCGGCGGCGACGGCGGGCGTGTCGACCACGGTCACCGCCGTGGGGCAGTCGGTGACCGCACTGGTGAACGCGCTTACCGCCGCCCTGTCCGGGGTCACCGTCCCGACCGTTCCGCCGGTGACGGTGCCTCCGGTGACCGTTCCGCCCGTAACGGTTCCGGCCGTTCCGCCGGTCACGATTCCGCCGGTGACGATCCCGGCCCTACCCGCAGTCCCCTCAGTCCCCGCCGTACCGTCCGTACCGGTGGTGACGGTACCGCCGGTCACCGTGCCCCCGGTGACCGTGCCCGTCGTCACGGTCCCGCCGCTGCCGGTACTGCCCTGACCGCTGCCCCGCCCCGCCGCACGGCGGGGCGGTCCGGTGGCATGCGGCGCCGCCCGGCAGCGCTGTGAGTGCCCGGCCGGCGAACGGGTCGCCCACCCTCCGGAGTAGTCGCAGACGCGCTCTACCGGTCAGCGCGCCCAGCCGGTGTTCGCTCGCTACCGCGGGTGAGGCCGGAATCCCGCCGCGGCCCGGCCGTCCGGCGGCGATTTCCCGCCGCATTCGGCCTTCCTCGCCGATTCACCGATTCCGTGGCTGGGCCAAGGGGGTCGAAGGTGCGCAACAATGGGCCCGTGTTGGGCAACCTTCCCGAGGAATCGACCAGTTTCGTCGGACGGAACTGGGAACTGTTCCGGCTGGACCGGGCATTGAGGAAGCACCGCATCGTCACCCTCGTCGGCCCCGGCGGAGTCGGCAAGACACGGCTGGCGCTGCGCGCCGCCCATCAGGTCGCCGAAGGCTTCTCCGACGGTGTGGCCTGGGTCGAGCTGTCCCCGCTGTACGGGGACCGGCTGCTGCTGGCCAGCGTCTCCGACGCCTGCGATCTGGCGGACCACACCCCCCGGATGCCGGTCGACGCGCTCTGCGAATGGCTCGCCAGGAAGCGGCTGCTGCTGGTGCTGGACTCCTGTGAGCATCTGGTCGACCCGGTCCGGGTCCTGATCGGGGATCTGCTGACCGCGGTCCCGGGGCTGACCGTACTGGCCACCAGCCGTCAGCCGCTCGGGCTGGAGGACGAGCGGCTGCTCGACCTCGAACCGCTGCCGGTCGACGGGCCGGACGCGCTGGAACTCTTCACCCAGCGGGTCCTGGCCGCGGGCGGCTTCGTGCCTCCCGAGACCGAGCCGGCGGCACCGCGGCCGGCGGCCGACGGCACCGGCCCGGACAGCGGGGCGGACGAGGTTCCCGTCCCCTGGTCGGGTGACGGAGCCCAGGCCGCGCGGTGGATCTGCCGACGGCTCGACGGCATTCCGCTCGCCCTGGAACTGGCCGCTGCGCACGCCGGGCGGACCAGCGTGGCGGAGGTGGCCGAGCGGCTGACGTCCCGCTTCGACGTGCTGGAGGCGGAGGAGGGGCTCGCGGTCCGGCCGGAACGGCACCGGACGCTGCGTACCACGATCGGGTGGAGTCATGAACTGTGCGCTCCGGTCGAACGGCTGCTGTGGGCCCGGCTCACGGTCTTCCGGGGCGATTTCGACGAAGCGTCCGCACTCGCCGTGTGCGCGGGCGGCCCTCTGGACTCGACGACGATGGGCCCGCTGCTGGAGCGGCTGGTCAGCATGTCCGTGCTGCGGGTCGTCAAGGCACCGGACGGCGACGGCATCCGCTACCGGATGCTGGACACCATCCGGGAGTACGGGAAGCTGTGGCTGAGCGCGCTGGAGGAGGACACGGTCCTGGCGCAGCGGCACGCCGAGTACTTCTTACGGTTCGCCCTGCGCGCCGACCGCGAGTGGCTGGGGCCGGAGCAGGCCCGCTGGTACCGGCGGATCAGCGCGGCGTACAACGAGCTGTGCGCGGCCCTGGAGCACTTCCTGAACCACTCCCCCGAGCGGGCGCTGCGGCTGGCCGGGCTCGTCGGCTTCTTCTGGAGCTGCTGCGGCCACCTCCACGAGGCCCGCGAGTACCTCCAGCAGACCTTGGACGCCCATCCGCGCCCCGGGCCGGACCGGACGCGGGGGCTCTGGGCCCTCGGTGTCACAACCACCCTTCAGGGGGACTACGAGACGGCCCGGCGGGTGAGCAACGAGTGCACCGCGTCGGCAGCGGCCGATCAGGAGACCGAGGGGATTCTGGCGGCCGCCTATCTCTCCGGGCTGATCGACCTGCTGACGGGGAGTCCGCTGGACGCGGAGGCCACCTCGGTCCAGACCCTGCATGCGGCGGGTGGACAGCCCTTCGACTCGGCCGCCCGGCTCCGCTGCTCCCTGGTGAAGGTCTTCGCGCTGACCGGTCTCGAACGGCTCGACGAGGCCAGGGAGCTGGCGCTGAGCCTGCGGGCGGGGTGCGTGGAGCGGGGCGAGTCGTGGACCCGTGCCTATCTGGACTACCAGCTCAGTCTGATCGCGCTCTTCCGGGGCGACGCTCCGGACGCGGCGACGCATGCCCGCGCCATGCTGGAGGGGAAGCACGGCATAGGGGACAACTTCGGTATCGCCCTGGGCCTGGACGCGCTGGCTGCGGCGATCGCCGCGGCGGGCGACGGGGAGCGGGTGGGCCAGGTGTACGGCACCGGGCAGGCGTTCTGGAGTACGGTCGGCCATCCCCAGCGGGGTACACCGGAGCTTCGGGCCGTCCGGGAGGCGTGCGAGCGGGTCGCGCGGGAGGGCGTCGGTGACGACGTCTACGAGCGGGCCTATCAGGAAGGTGCTTCCTACGGTCTGGACGCGGGGCTGAAGGCAGCGCTGGGACCGCCGCGCTGAGAGTCCGCGCCCTGCCCCGGCCGGGCCGTGCCTCGTCGCCGCCGGGCCCGGCCGGGGCAGGGGCGTCAGATCCGGTCGAGTCCGGCCGCGGCGGCGGACAGCGCGTCGAGCACCGGCCGGAGCAGGGGGTGCGCCTCCGCTCCCCGGCGGACCGCCGCGAACACGCGGCGGGTGGCCGCGGGGCCGGAGACGGGGCGGACGGCCGTGCCCTTGAGATCCGTGCCGCGCAGGGCCGAGCGGGGGACGAGGGCGACGCCCGCGCCCGCGGCGGCCAGGGCGACATTGGCGCGGAAGTCGTCGGACGAGTGGACCAGCCGGGGGGTGAATCCGGCCCGCTCGCAGGCGCGTATCACCATGTCGTGGCAGGGATTGCCCGGGTAGGGGCCGATCCAGTCGCTGTCGGCGAGCGCGGCCAGTTCGATGGTGTCCCGGGCGCCCAAGGGGTGGTCGTCGGGCAGCACGGCGTCGAAGGGTTCGGCGTGCAGGGGGACCCGGGAGAGCCGGGGGTCGTCGGCGCCGGGCGCACCCCGGTATTCGACGGCGACCGCGATATCGGCCTCCCCGTCCAGGACCAGCGGCAGGCTCTGGTCGCCCTCGGCGTCCCGGACCCGGACCGCGACGGCGGGGTGGTGCACGGCGAGAGCGCGCAGCGCGGGCGCGACGATCTCGGCGATACCGGTGGCGAAGGCCGCGACCGTGACGGCGCCGGCGGCGCCGTCCGCGTAGGCCGCCAGCTCCGACTCCGCGCGCTCCAGCTGGGCCAGGACCGCATGGGTGTGGGTGAGCAGGATCTCGCCCGCCGGTGTCAGCCGGACGCCTTTGCCTCCGCGGATCAGCAGGGCGTGCCCTGTCTCCTGCTCCAGGGCACTGAGCTGCTGGGATACGGCGGACGGGGTGAGATAGAGCGCGGCGGCCGCGGCGGTCACCGTACGGTGGTCCGCCACGGCCCGCAGGATGCGCAGCCGTCGGGGGTCGATCACCCCGCCATCCTGCCAGCCCTCAGTTCGTGCCCAGCGCCTCCCTGGCGGTGGTGAAGGCGGCCACGGCGCGCCGTACGTCGTCCGGGGAGTGGGCGGCGGACAGCTGGACCCGGATCCGGGCCTGCCCGAGGGGGACGACCGGGTAGGAGAAGCCGATGACGTAGATCCCCTGTTCGAGGAGGAGTTCGGCCGTCCGGGCCGCCTCGGCGGCATCACCGATCATGACCGGGACGATGGGGTGGTCGCCGGGGAGGATGGTGAAGCCGGCCTCGGTCATGCCGCGGCGGAAGAGCCGTGTGTTCTCCGCGAGGCGCTGCCGCAGTTCCCCGGCGTTCTCCAGCAGGTCGAGAACGGTGAGGGAGGCGGCGGCGATCACGGGGGCGAGGGAGTTCGAGAAGAGGTAGGGGCGGGAGCGCTGGCGGAGCAGGGCGACGATTTCGGCCCGGGCGGCCACATAGCCGCCGGATGCTCCGCCGAGGGCCTTGCCGAGGGTGCCGGTGATGATGTCGACCCGGTCCATGACACCGGCGAGTTCCGGTGTGCCGCGGCCGCCGGGGCCGATGAAGCCGACTGCGTGGGAGTCGTCCACCATCACCATGGCGTCGTAGCGGTCGGCGAGGTCGCAGATCCCGGCCAGGGGGGCGATATGGCCGTCCATGGAGAAGACGCCGTCGGTGACGATCAGCCTGCGGCGGGAGTCCTGGGTCTCCTTGAGCCGCTGCTCCAGTTCGTCCAGATCGCGGTTGGCGTAGCGGTGGCGGGAGGCCTTGGAGAGCCGGATGCCGTCGATGATGGAGGCGTGGTTGAGGGCGTCGGAGATCACGGCGTCCTCGGGCCCGAGGAGGGTCTCGAAGACTCCGCCGTTGGCGTCGAAGCACGAGGAGTAGAGGATCGTGTCCTCCTGCCCGAGGAAGGCGGAGAGCCGTGCCTCCAGTTCCTTGTGGACGTCCTGGGTGCCGCAGATGAAGCGTACGGACGCCATTCCGTAGCCCCAGCGCTCCAGGGCGTCCTTGGCGGCGGCCACGACGTCGGGGTGGTCGGCGAGGCCGAGGTAGTTGTTGGCGCAGAAGTTGAGGACCTCCAGCGGTTCGCCGCCGGAGGCGACGGAGACGCTGGCGCCCTGCGGGGTGCCGATGACCCGCTCGGGCTTGTGCAGCCCGGCGTCGCGGATCTCGTCGAGGGTGGCACGGAGTTCGTCGCGCACGGACGCGTACATGGAGGCTGCTCCCTGGGAGTCGCTGGGTGGGATGCCCGGGCGGGGCATCGTCGGGACGGGCGGGTGGACGGGGCGTCGTCGGGGCGGGGCTCAGCCCGTCCAGTCGAGGATGATCTTTCCGCTGCGGGCGGTGGCGGCCTCGTCGAAGGCGGCCCCGTGGTCGCGGTAGCCGTAGGTTCCGGTGATGACGGGGGTGAGGTCCAGTCCGGCCTCCAGCAGGACGGTCATCGCGTACCAGGTCTCGAACATCTCGCGGCCGTAGATCCCCTTGATGGTGATCATCGAGGTGACGATGCGGGACCAGTCGACGGCGAACTCCTCGGCGGGCAGGCCGAGCAGCGCGATGCGGCCGCCGTGGGTCATGTTGTCGATCATCTCCCGCAGGGCCTCGGGGCGGCCGGACATCTCCAGGCCGATATCGAAGCCCTCCTTGAGCCCGAGGCGCTGCTGGGCCTCGGCGACGGGGTGCTCGGAGACATTGAGGGTGAGGTCCGCTCCGGCCTTGCGGGCGATCTCCAGCCGGGCGTCGCTCACATCGGTGACGGCAACATGGCGGGCGCCCGCGTGGCGGGCGACGGCCGCGGCCATGATGCCGATCGGCCCGGCTCCGGTGATCAGCACGTCCTCACCGACCAGGGGGAAGGAGAGCGCGGTGTGCACGGCGTTGCCGAAGGGGTCGAAGATGGCCGCGATGTCGAGGTCGACGGGGGTCCGGTGGACCCAGACGTTGCCGGCGGGCAGCACGACGTACTCGGCGAAGGCTCCGTCCCGGCCGACGCCGAGTCCGACGGTGCTCCGGCAGAGGTGGCGCCGGCCGGCCAGGCAGTTGCGGCAGCGGCCGCAGACGAGATGGCCCTCACCGCTCACGAGATCGCCGACGGCAATGTCCTCGACGCCGCCGCCGAGGGCCGCGACTTCGCCGACGAACTCGTGGCCGAGGATCCGCGGGGTGCTGACGGCGCCCCGCGCCCAGCTGTCCCAGGAGCGGATGTGCAGATCGGTACCGCAGATGCCGGTGCGGAGCACCCTGATGAGCACGTCCCCGGGGCCGGGCTCGGGCTCGGGCACGTCGACCAGCCAGAGTCCGGGCTCGGCGTGCTGTTTGACGAGGGCCTTCATCGGGCGGCTCCAGGCTGGGGACGGAGGGCGGGCACGGCACGGGTCAGTGACAGGCTGCGACAGCCGGGGCAGAGGCCGCAAACGGTGACAGAGCCGGTCAGAGGGCCGGGAGGCCGGGACCAATCTGCCCAGCAGGGGCCCCGGGCGTCCATCGAGGATTTCTTAAGCGGTCCCTCAGTTGCGCTACACGGAGGGTGTCCGGCCGGAAGCGCCGCGCGGCGGGGAGGGCGCGGGAGCACCGGGATCCGGCCGCGGAGCCGTCACGCCGGTCGCGTATCCGGCCCGGCGGTGCGAGCCTGGGAGGATGAGCTGGGCATCGTGGACGACCACCGGGGTTTACTCCGGGCGTGGAGGTGTGCTCACCGACGAAGTCGGCGTTCTGACCGGGGATCTCACTGTGCACACCACCTGGGCCGGTGGTGAGGCGCGCGTCGCAGTGCAGTACAGCGGCGCGTCCGACTGGTTCACCCTGTCGGGCAGCCCTACGCCCTGTCTTTCCGAGGACGACAGCCGTGCGCTGCACCAGGCGGTGGTCCAGGCCGTGCAGGAGGGTGGTGGGGCCACCGTGGCGTCGGCTGTGAGCGGCTCCCGCGGCACTCCCGCACCCTGATCCGCGCCTTTCCCCCGGCCGGGGCTCCACGGGGTCACGCCGGGGACTTCCGGCTGCCCCGGCGCAGTCGCTCCAGCAGCCGCAGGCCCCTGGAGCGGGGAGCACGGGGCGGGCGCTCGGGGCCGCCCGGTCGACCGGGCGGCCCGGAAGCGGCTGCACCGGTTCCCACGGCGGCGGGGGCTGCGACGGCGGTTTCTGCGACGAGGGGTCGTGGCGCGACCGGGGGTCGGGCTGCGGGGACCCGGCCGGCCGGTGATCCGAGCGGCGGGCAGTGGCTCGGACCGCGGGAGCTCGGGCCGTCGGCCGGGCGCTCCGCGCGGGCTTCGTCGAGTTGCTGTGCCAACAGCGTCCCGTACCACGCGGTCTCGTCGGGGTCGGTGGTCCGCGCAAGCCGTTGGACCAGCTCCCGGGCCGGGGCCGAGACCGGGCGGGGGCATCCGGTGCGGGGGCGCAGCCCGTGCAGCCGGGAGCGTTCGAAGGGGTCGGGGACCAGCTCGGCAAGGGCCGAGGGGGCGAGGAAGGCGGCGACGGCCGCGGCCCGCTCCCAGGGGTCCGAGGTGAACCGCAGTGCCAGGCCGAGTCGTTTGCCGCGCCAGTTCCGCGGGCGCCGGTCCGCTCCGGCGTCGAGCAGGGCGCGCAGCTCCGGATCCGTACGGCCGGTGAGCAGTTCCGGGTGGGCGCGGGCGAACTCCTCGACGTCGTCCGCGAGATAGCGCCAGACCACCGCCCGGTAGCGGTTCAGATGGAAGCGGACCGGAACGAGATGGCCGGTCCGGGCCAGGCGGGTGAACCGCTGGGGGCTGACGGAGATCAGCTCGGCGCCCGTCCTGGTACCGACCGTGTGCACCCGGCGCCGCAGGGCCTCGGACCGGTCGTCCGTGCTCCGCAGCCGTGCGATCTCGTCCCGGGCGATCCTGGGCGGTTCTCCGGCGGGGCCGGGCAGGGTGCGGACGCATCCGAGCTGAACGGCGAGGTCGAACTCTCCGGGCCGCAGTCCGAGGGCACGGGCCGCGGCGCCCGGCGGCAGACCGCGCTCGGCGGAACCGGACCCGGGTCGGTCCCGGCCGTCCGCCCGCGGTCCGGCGCCGCCCGCCGCGGTCGGCGGCCTGTCCTGCCGGTCCGCCGTGTCCCGTCCGGATCGGGGCGGCGTGCGCTCTTCTGCCGTCATGGCGATCAACTCCCCCATGCGCATGCGATTACGGTGAGTCATCACCGTAGCCAGCTGTCGCGCAGCTCGCGGGGGCCTGTGGAAAACCTGGCGAACCCTCGCCACCGCGATCCGGTGGCCGTGCTGTCGCCCCGGTTCAGGAGCGGTCAGGACCGGTCAGGACCAGTCAGGACCGCTGTCCACCGGGCTGTCGGGCCGCCACGCTCAGATGCTCGCCGACCCTGTTGACCATCAGGGTCATCTCGTAGGCGACCTGGCCGATATCGGCGTCGGCATCGCTGAACACGCACAGGCAACTGCCGTCGCCCGCCGCGGTCACGAACAGCAGTGCCTCGTCGAACTCGACCATCGTCTGGCGGGCGCGTCCCGCCCGGAAGTGGCGGCCGGATCCCCGGGCCAGCGAGTGCAGACCGGAGGAGACCGCCGCGAGGTGTTCCGCGTCCTCGCGGGCGAGCCCGGTGCTCGCTCCGGTCACCAGGCCGTCATTGGACAGCACCAGAGCGTGTCTGATGTGCCCCACCCGCTGGGTCAAATCGTCGAGCAGCCAGTCAAGTCCCTTGTCCAGCGGCATGGATGTTCCCCTCCCGTGCACGCGTTCCCCGTGTCGGGCGCCAGCCTTTCGCACACCGGAGCACAGGGCAAGGTGTTGCCGAAGGGTCGAATCGGAGTGTCGCCCCCCGTGTATCCATGCGGCATATTCCGCACGGTGGAAGCGCGCCGGTTTTACCGGCTTCCCGGCGTGGCCCTGCGGTGTCCACCGCTCGTTCCGGGGCCCGAACCGGAAGCCGTGGAATGCGTGTTGGCGGGAAATTGTCCACGCTCCGGCAGAAATCCGTCCGGGTGGTGAAAAGGGGGCCGGGGGCTCGGTCCTCGTAGGTCCGGACCGCGATCGTCTGCCCCGGCACGGGGCGATCGCCGCCCGTGCGGTCGGTCCTGTTCAGCGGTGCCGCGGGGGCGCCGTTCGTGCGCTGCCGACGGGATCCCCCGCCGGGGCGCCCCGGCGTCCGACCCGGCGGGCCCGGGGACGGCGTGGCCGTTCTCCGCCGGGGCGGGGTGCGCCTCCGGTATCACCGCCGGAATTTTCCGCCCGCGCCGGGCGGAAGGCTCCGGCCGGGATTACCGGTTCCCCGGCGGGTCTCCGCCGGGCGGCATCACGTGAATTCCCTGCCGTCTTCCCGGGCCGATCCTTGCCACCGGGGCCGTGATGGGATTGCACTTTCCGCTCCGCGCCGCTCCCCCGCCGCCTTTTCCAAGATCATGAACTATTCCACGGAGCGCGGACGGGTGGCTGCAAAGGGCCGTGAGGACGGGCGGGCGGAGGGGTCCGCGGCCGCGGCGGGCGTCAGCGGCCGATCTCCTTGCGGGAGACCCGGCGGAGCCGACGGCGCTGACCGGGGTCGAGCGCCAGATAGGCGGCCGCAGGCACGCCGAGTACGACGAGCAGGGCCCACCAGAACCCGATGAAGGGAATCAGCAGCAGGCCCACGGCCACACCGCCAACGATGATCTTGGTACGTGTCGACATCTCTCTCGGTGCCTCCTCGCGCGGCGTCGGCCGCTCCTGTCCGGGACAACGCTCGAAACCGCGGCACAGTTCCCCCGCCGCTCACCCTGCGCTACTTCTCTTCGCCGACCTGCAGGTCACCGGCCCGCAGGTCACCGGCATACACATCAGCGGAGCGCACGTCACCGTCGCGCAGGGGTACGCCGACATCGTGCAGATGGGCGAGCGCCTGCCGGTACGAGTCGACGGCGCCGGTCTCGGCGTACGGCAGCCTCAGCTTCCGGCAGTGCGCCCTGACCAGCGGCTGCGCCAGCCTCAGATGCGGCCGCGGCATGCTCGGGAAGAGATGGTGTTCGATCTGGTAGTTCAATCCGCCCAGCAGCCAGTCCGTGAGACGTCCCCCGCGGACGTTGCGTGAGGTCAGGACCTGCCGGCGCAGATGACCCCAGCCCTTGCCGGTCTCGTCGTCCACCATCGTCATCCCCTTGTGATTGGGGGCGAAGGCCAGGCCGAGGTGGAGGCCGAGAACCATCTGGTGGACCAGGGCGAAGAGCAGCGCGCGGCCGAGGGGCATCGTCGTGAGCAGCAGCGTCGCATAGAGGACCAGGTGCGTCAGGAGCAGGGCGCCTTCCGTCCGCCGCGCCCGGGCCGTCCTGAACGGTCCGGCCTTCCCGAGGACGCCCCTGATTCCGTAGACCTTGAGGGCGATCCCCTCCAGAGTGGTCAGAGGGAAGAACAGCCACGCCTGATGGCGGGTGAGGAGACCGCGGAATCCGCTGCGGCCCACGGCCTGCCGCCGGGTGAAGACCAGGATGTCGGCGACGACGTCCGGGTCCTTGTCGATGTGATTGGGGTTGGCGTGGTGCCGGTTGTGCTTGTCGTTCCACCACTCCTGGCTCATGCCGAGCAGCACATTGGCGTGCAGCAACTGGATGATCCGGCTCGCCCGGCGGCTGCCGGTGATCTGGGAGTGCCCGGCGTCGTGGGCGACGAAGGCGGCGCGGGCGGAGAACAGCGACAGCAACGGGGCCAGCAGGAGCACCCACCACGAGCCTCCCGCCAGCGCCATGCCGGTGACCACGGCGGCGGTGCCGAGCAGATGGGACGCGATGCACCGTACGTACCAGCCCGTGCGGTACTCCAGGAGTCCCTGCTCCCGTACGGTCCGCAGCAGCGGGGCGAACTCGCTGCCCGCCGGGCGGCCCGGTCTGCGGCCCCCGGACTCCCTGTCCGTTCCGGCCGCCACCAGCACCGGAACAGGTGGTTCCGACGGTGGTTGCGGAACGGGGACTGCGGTGGCCTGGCCCATGTGGATCTCCGGGTCTGTGAGGTGCGAGGTGCCCAAGAGGGCGGGAAACGGCGGCGCGCGCGGCCCGGCGGCCTCCGGGCGACAGGGCTCGCGGACGGCCACCGGGCCGGGCCCGGAAGCAGATGGAGGAGGCGAAGCAGGTGAAGAAGGCGGAGAAAGCGAAGGAGGCGACGCCGGTGAGGGAGCCTCGGAACCGCACCGCGCCGACACCGGCAAACCTAGGTTCGAGGGCCGTCCCGGGACCATGGCGCCATCCCCCGGAACGGGCCGGGGGGCCACCCCCCGCGGCGGGTGGTGCTGATGACACCCCACCGAGGACCCCGCCACCGCGACCACCGCCACCGCCACCGCCACCGCCATCGTGATCAGCATCACCTCGGCGGAGCTTCCCCTTCGCGCGATCCCCAGTACAATCAACGACTCCATCCCCCGGGTAGTCAAATTTGAGGAATTCGGTCATCACTGTGCACAGACCCTCCGCGGCACCACCCTCACCGGCCGACGGATCCCGCCTGACGCCTTCCCTCGCCGCCTCCTCTCCTTCTGCTCAGTCCCTCGCCCCCCTGGCCCTCTGCCATGTCGCGTTCCTGCCCGCCGATCCCGCCCGGACCGGCCGGTTCGCGTTCTGGTACCCGGACGGCGAGACCCCGCCCTCCCATCCCTCGGGCTCCGTCGAGTCCCTGACGGTCGTCGGCGACGACGTCCGCACCCGTACGGTCACAGCGTCGACGCTGTCGGTACGGGACGCCCTCCCCGTGCTCACCCGGGCCCGGACCGTCCCGGAGGCCTCCGCCTCCGCCGCCTTCTGGGGCAGCGCCGCCGTACTCGCCCTCCAACTGGTCGCCCGGGGGCTGCTGCTGCCGGGGCTGAGCCCCGAGGACCACGACGCCTGGCGGGTCGGCCCGCTCGCCCCGGCCGATACGGAGGCCGTACGGACCCTTGCCGCGTCGATGCCCCCGGCCGCGCACGCGGTCCCGCTGCCCCCGGCGCCGGAGGACGGCGGCATCCTGTTGCTGCCCGAACCGGAGCGGCTGGTGCGGTCGTTCGCGGACGCGGTCGCGGACACCCTCCCCCGTACCCCGGCCGCCGCTGCAGCCATCGGTACCCCCGCCTTCGCCGCCGACGCACCCCGCCGGCTGCCGGGCGCCCGCGCCTGGGCCGCCGATATTGCCGCCGGACACGACGCCGGAGTACGGCTCTCACTCCGCATCGAGCTGACCTCCCCGGAGCCGACCGCGGGCGGTGAGCCCGAGCCGGGGTTCCGGGCGGTGCTCCAGATGCACAGCGTCAGCGATCCGGCGGTGGTGCTCGATGCGGCGGACGTCTGGGCGGGCGGCGCGGCCAGGGACGCGGCAGCCGCCTTCGGCCCGCGCGCCCGGATGGACGCGCTGCTCGCGCTCCGCAGGGCGGCCCGTTCCTGGGCACCGCTCACCCCACTGCTGCACGCGGCCGTCCCGGACGCCATCGAACTCGCCGACGAGGAGATCGCCGAGCTGCTCGGCGACGCCGCCCGGGCGCTGTCCGCCAGCGGGGTCGGAGTCCACTGGCCCCGCGAGATGGCGTACCGCCTCACCGCGCGCGCCGTGGTCGGCCCCCCGGACGACGGCGGGGAGGGTTCCGGGCGCCGCCGGGACGAGGAGTCGGGTCTGCCGTCGTTCCTGTCCGCCGATGCGCTGCTCGCCTTCAACTGGCGGTTCAGCCTCGGCGGTCATGCCCTCACCCGGGAGGAGCTGGACCGGCTGGCCGAGGCCAACCGGCCGCTCGTGCGCCTGCGGGACCAGTGGGTCCTCGTCGACCCCGAGGAGCTGCGGCGGGCCCGGCTCGGGCAGGACCGCAAGGTGACGCCCGTCGACGCCCTCGCCGCGGTCCTCACCGGCTCGGCGGAGGTCGACGGCCGCCGGGTCGACGTGGACGCGTCCGGCTGGGTGGCCCGGCTGCGCGACCGGCTCGCCGATCCGGAGGGCGGCGAGCAGGAGATCGGACCGCCCGAAGCGCTGGCCGCGACGCTCCGCGACTACCAGCTCCGCGGGCTGAACTGGCTGAACCGGATGGTGTCGCTGGGCCTCGGCGGCTGTCTCGCCGACGATATGGGCCTCGGCAAGACCATCACCCTGATTGCGCTGCATCTGCACCGGCAGACCGACCCGTCGGCCGCCGGTCCGACCCTGGTCGTCTGCCCCACGTCGCTGATGGGCAACTGGCAGCGCGAGATCGGGAAGTTCGCGCCCGGGACCCCGGTGCGCCGTTTCCACGGCTCCCGGCGGGACCTCGACGCCCTCGGTGCCGGGGAGTTCGTCCTGACGACGTACGGCACGATGCGTCTGGACGCCGAGCGGCTGGCCGAAGTCCCCTGGGGCATGGTCGTGGCCGACGAGGCGCAGCACGTCAAGAACCCCTACTCGGCGACCGCGCGGAGTCTGCGGACGATCGGCGCCCGGGCGAGGGTCGCCCTCACCGGCACCCCCGTGGAGAACAACCTCTCCGAGCTGTGGGCCGTCCTCGACTGGACGACGCCCGGACTCCTCGGCCGACTCGGCACCTTCCGCGCCCGCTATGCGCGGGCGGTCGAGGGCGGCGATCCGCTGGCCGCACAGCGGCTGGCGGCCCTCGTCGGGCCGTTTCTGCTGCGTCGCCGCAAGTCGGATCCGGGAATCGCGCCGGAGCTGCCGCCGAAGACCGAGACGGACCGCGCGGTGCCGCTCACCCCGGAACAGGCGGGCCTGTACGAGGCGGTGGTGCGCGAGACGCTCGCCGCGATCGCGGACGCGGACGGTATGGAACGGCGCGGTCTGGTGGTGAAGCTGCTCACCGGGCTCAAGCAGATCTGCAACCATCCGGCGCAGTATCTGAAGGAGGAGCGGCCCGTGGTCCCGGGCCGGTCCGGAAAGCTGGAGCTGCTGGACGAGCTGCTGGACACGATTCTGTCCGAGGGCGCGAGCGTGCTGGTGTTCACGCAGTACGTGCAGATGGCGCGGCTGCTGGAGCGGCATCTGGCGGCCCGGGGCGTCCGGACGCAACTGCTGCACGGCGGTACGCCGGTGGCGGAGCGGGAGGCCATGGTGGTCCGCTTCCAGGACGGTGAAGTGCCGGTGTTCCTGCTGTCGCTGAAGGCCGCCGGGACGGGGCTGAACCTGACCCGGGCCGAGCATGTCGTGCACTACGACCGCTGGTGGAATCCGGCGGTCGAGGCCCAGGCCACGGACCGGGCGTACCGGATCGGCCAGACCCAGCCGGTCCAGGTCCACCGGCTGATCGCGGAGGGCACGGTGGAGGACCGGATCGCCGACATGCTGCTGCGCAAGCGGGAGCTGGCGGACGCGGTCCTGGGCTCCGGCGAGGCCGCACTGACGGAACTGACCGACACCGAACTGGCGAACCTGGTGGAGCTGCGAGGAGGGGCGGACCGTTGACGAGAAACGGCGGGCACAACGACGAGGACGGGTTCGACCCGTACTACACAGGCCACACAGACCGCACTGGCCACACCGACGACTCAGACGACGCTGATGACGCTGATGACACGGACGACGGGTACGGCCGGGAAGGCTCCGCGAGCGCCGGCGCGGGTGCCGAGCGGACGTTCGCGGCTCTGCCGCCGGTGACCGGCCGGGGGTTCGCCCAGAGCTGGTGGGGGCGCTCCTGGATCAAGGCGCTGGAGGACACGGCGCTCGACTCCCAGCAGCTGAAGAAGGGCCGACGGCACGCCAGGGAGGGTGCCGTGGGTGCGGTGTCGGTGCGTCCCGGCCGGATCACCGCGGTGGTACGGGATCGGGACGGCACCCGGCACCGGGTCGATGTGCTGATCCCCGAACTGGACGACGGCGACTGGAACCGCTTCCTGGACATGGCCGTCGACCGGGCGGGGCATATCGCGGCCCTGCTCGACCGGGAGATGCCGCCGCATCTCGTCGAGGACGCGGCGACGGCGGGGGTCGACCTGCTGCCGGGCATGGGCGATCTGGAGCCGGAGTGCGGATGCGAGTCCTGGGATCTGTGCCCGCATGCCGCGGCCCTGTGTTACACGGTGGCCCGGCTGCTGGACCAGGACCCGTTCGTGCTGCTGCTGATGCGCGGCCGGGGTGAGCGGCGGCTGCTGGACGAGCTCCAGGAGCGCAGCGTGGCGCGGGCCGCCGGCTCCGTACCCGACCCGGATGGTCCGACGGCGCCCGGGGGTACGGTGGCGGGGGTGCCGGCGGCGGAGGCCTTCGCCGCCCGTGACATCCTGCCGCCGCTGCCCGCACCGCCCGCGGTGCCCGACGAGCCCGGTCCGCCGCCGTGTCTGGACGCCGAGACGGATCCGGTGCCCGGTATCGGGCCTGACGCCCTGGAGTTCCTTGCCGCGGATGCGGCCGCACGGGCGCACCAGCTGCTGGTCGAGGCGCTGGCACCGGGGCATGCGAACCGGCCGGCCGAGCCGGAACCGGCGTTCGACGAGGATGCGGTACGGCTGGCGGCCGCCGTACCGGGTCCGGTGATCTCCGGGCGGCTCGCCGCCGTCACCGGCCGGTCCCGGGCCGGGCTCGACCTGGCCGTACGGGCGTGGCGGACGGGTGGTCCGGTGGCGCTGCGGGTCCTCGACGACGCCTGGTCCCCGGATACGGAAGAGCTGGCCCGGGCCGCCGCGGCACTGGAGGGCGCCTGGGAGGCGGCGTCCCTGCGGCCGAAGCTGCGTTCCGCGGCACCCGGCCGCTGGACGGTCGTGGGCGCCGACGTCCAGTTGCGGTACGGCCCGGACGGGCGCTGGTGGCCGTACCGCAAGGAGCGTTCGCAGTGGGTTCCGGCGGGTCCGGCGGACTCGGATCCGGAGGCCGCGCTGGCGGCCGCGGGTGGTGAGGCGGGCTGACGCACGGCGCATGAGCGGCGCGACGGCCCGCCCGGGGTCGTGTCGGGTCGCGGCCGGGCGCTCCCGTGAAGGTGTGCGCCCCCTGCGGTTCCGGTTGCGGCCGTGACGCCGAAGGCCGTCACGGCGGCAGATCGGCAGTCGGCGGGGCGCAGTTCGGCTTCGTCGGCGGCCGAACAGCGTTAACCGGCCGGAGAGTTCGCGGCCCCTCGGCGACGACGGAGCTGTCTCTCGTACGGCGGGGCCCGGGGCCCCGGAGGCCCCGGGCGGCGCTCCCGTACCGCGCCGTACCGAAGTCTCCGGACAAGGCCTGTCGCCCGTCTTCCGCCGTCGCCCGGCCGGACGTACCGTGGATCCGCTCGGGCCGGACCGGCCGGGACCGGCTCGTGCCTCCCGCCGGACCGGCCCGGGACCAGTCCGCTCATCGGCCCGTCGGGTGCCGGGGCCGTTCCGCCGAGTTCGTGACGGATGGCACCCGAAGGCGGCGACATCCGCACGGAACGGCCCACGGCACGAGATCCTCATGACGGCCCCCGCTTGCGCGCCGTCCGGAGGCCATCCGCTTCCGCCCCCAGGAGAGACCATGGACCGTCGTGAACTGCTCCGGTCGGCCGCCGTGCTGTCCGCCGCCGGGATCCTGCTGCCGGCCGGCACCGCCCGGGCGTTCCCCGCGGCCGCCGCGCCGGTGCCGGTGGTGGACGAGCCCGGCGCGGTCTGGCGGCCCGCCGCGACCGCCAACTACACCGCGTCGAGCCGCCCCTCGGCCTATCGGATCGACCGGGTCGTGATCCACGTCGCGCAGGAGACCTTCGACGACACCGTCCGGATCTTCCAGGACCCGGCGCGGCGTGTATCGGCGCACTACGTCGTCGGTTCGTCCGACGGCAGGCTCGCCCAGTGCCTCCGGGAGCGGGACATCGGCTGGCACGCGGGGAACTGGTCGTACAACACCCGCAGCATCGGCATCGAACACGAGGGCTGGGTGGACCGGCCCGAGTACTTCACCCATGCGCTGTACGAGAGGTCGGCCGCGCTGACCGCGGCGATCTGCGACCGGTACGGCATCCCGAAGGACCGGGCGCACATCATCGGTCACCACGAGGTCCCGGGTGCCGACCATACCGACCCGGGGGCGTTCTGGGACTGGGTGCGCTACCTCCGTCTCGTCAACCTCGTCTGAAACCCGGCTCCACCCGGTCGCTCCCGTCCCGTGCCGCAAATTCGGTCGGCCTTTCGGCTCCTTGTCGCGCCCCGCCGCCTCGGCCACGATGGTCCCCTGGGAGGCCGAGTTGAGCGATGTATGGGTGGCCCTGCAACCGGGCGCCGATCCTGTGGCACGGATCGCCGAACTGCGCCGCGCGCACGACGCGTACCTGACGGCGGGCCGGGTCGAGCGGAGGGTCCGGCCGGTGGTCGCCGACTCGTGGCGGCGCTCCGCCCGGGCCCGGGTCAGTCCGGAATCCACGGTGGGGGTGGAGCTGGCCGACGACGACCTCGTGGCCTACCGCGAAAGCCATCCGCTGGCCCGGGTGATGCCGCTGGTACGGGAACTGACCGGGGCGTACGCCTGGGACGGGGACCATCTGGTGGCCGTGTGCGACGCGTCGGGGAAGCTGCTGTGGGTGGAGGGGCCGCCGGCCACCCGCCGCCGGGCGCGGGCGATGAACTTCGTGCCCGGCGCCCGCTGGGCGGAGTCCGTTGCCGGGACGAACGCGCCGGGCACGGCGCTCAAGGTCGGGCGTCCGGTGCAGGTCTTCGCGGCCGAACACTACTGCCGGCCCGTGCATCCGTGGACCTGTGCCGCCGCGCCGGTCCACGATCCGGCCACCGGGCGGGTGCTGGGGGCGATCGACATCACGGGCGGCGACCGGCTCGCGCATCCGCACAGTCTGGCGTTCGTCTCGGCGGTGGCCCGGGCAGCCGAGACCCAGCTCGCCCTGCTGGCCCCGCCGCCGCCCGCGGACAGCGTCCGGCTGTCGGCGCTGGGGCAGGACGAGGCCCGGCTGGTGGTGGCCGGGCGCACGCTGCGGCTGACCCGGCGGCACAGCGAGATCGCCGTACTGCTGGCCTGCCGCCCCGATGGAATCGGCGGGGAGGAGCTGCTGACGGAGCTGTACGAGGACGAGTCGGTGACGCCCGTGACGCTGCGGGCCGAACTCTCCAGGCTCCGCGGGCTGCTCGGCGGCGACCTGCTGCGCTCGCGCCCGTACCGTTTCGCGGCCCGGGTCGACGCCGATTTCACCGCGGTGGCCCGTCGGCTGGCTTCGGGCTCGCTGACCGGCGCGGTCGGCGCGTACACCGGTCCACTGCTGCCCGGTTCGCAGGCGCCAGCGGTGGTACGGCTGCGGCGGCGGCTCGGGGACCAGGTCCGGGCGGCGCTGATCGCCCGGGCCGACCCGGGGCTGCTCGGCGACTGGGCCTACAGCCCCTGGGGCGAGGACGATCTGCCGGTCTGGCAGACGCTGGCCTCGGTCCTCGACGGTTCCCGGCGTGCGGCGGCGCTCGCCCGGGTGCGGGAGATCGACCGGTGGCAGCGGTCGTGATCCCGCACGGGTCGGCGGCGGTGGTCCCCCGGTGCCCGGCCCGGACCGGGGCGGCGGCCTGGTAGCCCTGGCGCGCAGGGCCACCGCACGACAGGCCGTCGGCGGGCAGCGCACCGGGCGGGGAGTCCGGGCGCGCGGGCGGACCGGCGGTCGCTGTCCGCGGTGTTGTACGTCCCCGGGCCGTACCGCAGGCGCCGCGCCGCCCCGGACCGCCGGTCACGGCTCCCGGACCGGCACCGCCGCTCCGACCGCGCCGCCCCGGCCGCCACCCTCACCGGCCGCACCCTCACCGGAGTCGTCCACACCGCGGGTTCACCACGGCGCCGGGTGCCGTTCCGGTGTCCGGTGTCTGGTGTCTGGTGTCTGGTGTCTGGTGTCCACTGTCCGGGCCGTGGCTCAGCGGCCCGAGACCGCCGGGGCCCGGCGGGACGCGGAGAAGGTCATCGCCGGGGTACTGCTGGCGACGCTCACCACGGCACCGCGTTCCCGATCCGTCCACTCCAGCAGCCGCAGCCCTTCCCGACCGGCTTTCAACAGGGCTTCCCTGCGCACCCACAGCCTCAGCAGCGCCGGGCCGGGGTCCGGCTCGGCCGTGGCCGCGTGCAGTTCGGCCGCGGGGAGCAGCTGTCTCAGCATCGCCACGGGCCCGGGACGGCGCGCCGCGGGCTCCACGTCGATGCCGACGGCACCGGGCCCGGCGGCCGCGGCCACGAGTCCGTCGGTATGGCTGAGGCTCACCCCGATCCCGGGGTGTCCGGGCAGATACGGACGGCCGTGCCCGGAGCGGCCGCATTCGGCGCAGTACTGCGCGGGTGCCGCATCGCGCGGGGGCCATCCGGTGAACCGCGCCACGCACAGCCGGAGCAGCAGCCGGGCGGCCACGACGTCGTCGCGGCGGCCCGGCAGTCTGATCGGCGCCAGCCGGCGCAGCTCCCAGGGTTCGAGGAGGCCCTCGTGCAGCTCGGGATGGGCGAGGACCTCCGCGGTGGTGGCCACCGCGGCCACGGCGGGCCGGGCCTCGTCGAGGGCCGGAGCCCCAACGCCGGTCACGGGCGGGCTCTCATCCGGCCGCGGTCGCGGCGGCGGCGGTTCCCGACGGGGTCAGGAAGCGCTGTTCCACCCGGCCGAGGGTACGGAAGTCGTCGATGGTGACTTCCTGGAGGTCGATGCTGCTGCCGGAGATCTCCTCCAGCAGCTCGACGAACTCCACGAAGTCCATGGAGTCGATGAGCCGGGCCTCGATGAGGTCCTCGTCCTTGTCGACGGGGCCGTCGAGGCCGGGGTTCTTCTCGTGGAGCCAGGCGGCGATGCGTTCCATGGGGTGGTTCCGCTCCTTGGGTGTTCCGGAACGGTCGGGACCGGTTCCGGAGTCGACGGGAAGACGCGGTTGCGGACAGCGGGAGGCGGCCGTGAGGCGGACGGCCGCGGGGCGCCGGGTTCCGGCGGGACCGTGCGGTCAGGTCCGGGCGGCGCGCAGTCGGTCCAGGGCCCGCTCGGCGGTGCCGTGGGCGAGGATCATCGCGTGGACCCAGCGTTCGACACCGAAGGCCACACAGGCGCTGTAGGCGGGTCCGTGGGACCCCGCGCGGATGTCGAGGCGCTCGCCGAAGAAGTTGCGGTGCCGGTTGACGGAGGCGATGGCCGTGCCGTCGGGTGCGCTGAACTCGTGCTTGACGGGGTCGAGCGCCATCAGCTTGGCGCGGGAGCCGCCCCGGTCGTAGAACGGGTCGTCGGCCGTGGCCCGGGTGAGGTCGAGGCCGAGCCGGCCCGCGGTCTCCAGGACGAACGCGGAGCCGCGGTCGAGGTGGTCGACCGCGCCGTCCTTGGTGCCGAGGTAGAGGACCTCGCGCATATGGAAGCCCCAGAGGCGGCGCAGACCGTCGTAGTGGGTCTCGTTGCGGAAGCAGCGGCCGGTCGCGGAGAGCCGCAGACCTTCGTCGCCGACGTCCGTTCCCTCCAGCGAGAGCAGCAGTCCGTAGCAGGTGGCGGACGGCAGCAGATGGCCGGTCGGCCGGAGCGGGAGTTCACCCGGTGACTCCCCGGCCGCCAGGCCGTCGAGGGCGTCCGGGGCGAAACGCCCGGCGGAGACGCCGAGATGGGGGAAGTTGCGGAAGAAGTCGAGGCGGGCGAGGCCCGCGACCGACAGCAGCGGCGGTCCCACCACTTCGGGGGCGGCGAGCCGGTCCGCGAGGCCCGTGAGCAGATCGTCCAGGCCGTGCAGCAGGGCGGTGTGGACGGGGTCGAGCGTGAGCAGACCCGCGCCGGGGTTCTTCAGTCGGCCGTCGGGTAACGCGGTGACACTGGCTGTACTCATGGAAAAACCGTTCCCTCTCGCATGGGCGAACCGTTCGGGACCGTGAGCCGGGGGGTTCCGGCCGGAGACGCAGCGGCAGGACCTCGTCGGCGCGGACGTCCCACGAGCGTGGTCGCCGTTGACCGCGGCGCAGCGGAGAAGCCTGACCGGGCCCTCGTCGGAACGGGCCGGAGCTGCGGCGCTGGGACGGGACCCTAGGGCAACCATTCGCTAGTTGTCTAGACCAAAGCGACCGAACCAACGAACGCGACCAGTTGGAGATTTCGGGCGGTGCGCGCACCGGTCCAAATTCGGCCCGGCCCTTGACAAGGGTAGTGGTCTGGACCAATTCTGCTGGGCAGCGCGGCACCGGATACGCCGCCGCGAAGGCGCCGTCCCACCCCGGTCGCCGGGGTGCGACCCCTGCCGAGGGCCGACTCCCGCTGCCCTCCGACGTCCGCCGGGCCGCCCCGACCGGTTCACCGGGCATCCGGCCCGCCCCGTCCCGGCGCCGCGGTCCACGCCCGACCGCCGAACCGTTTCCCCTGATCGCCGACTTGGAGAAACCGCATGATGGCATCGACCGCACCCGGCCGCACCCGGCGCCCCCGACTCCACCGGGCGGCCTCCGGCCGCCCGTACTTCAGCGCGGACGGCGAGTCGTATCTGGCCCAGACCGCGTTACGGGAGCTCAAAAAGGACCACCCGCTCCGCGTACTGTCCGAGGAGGACTTCGCCCACTGGCAGACGTACGGCTACGTCATTGTCCGGGAGGCGATCCCGGCCGGGTCGGCCCGGCGGCTGCTGGACTTCACCTGGGACTTCCAGGGTCTGGACCCGGACCGGCCGGAGAGCTGGTACGAGGACCGGCCGTTCCGCTCCGAGCTGGACCAGCAGCTCCACGTCTACGGGTTCGTGGAGGCCTACCACCACCAGTTGCTCTGGGACAGCCGCCAGTCCCAACGGGTGTACGACGCCTTCGCCGACGTCTGGGACTGCGAGGAGCTGTGGGTCACCCTGGACCGGCTCAATCTCAACCCCCCGAACGTCGGAAACCGTGACCGGGCCCTGATCGAACCGACGGACCGCGGCTTCGACATCGAACTCCACTGGGACATCGACACCACGCTCGGCGTCCCGCCGCAACGGGTCCAGGGCATCATCGCGCTCAACGACACCCGGCCCGAGACGGGCGGCTTCCAGTGCTGCCCCGAGCTGTTCCGGCAGTTCGACGAGTGGAAGGTCCGCCAGCCAGCGGACCGGGACCCGCTGCGCCCCGCGATCGACCGTGCCGAACTCCCGGTCGTCCGGCCCGAACTGCACCCCGGCGATCTGCTGATCTGGAACGGCCTCCTCGCCCACGGCGTGGCCCGCAACGCCTCCGAGAACGGGGTGCGGGCCGTGCAGTACCTGTCGATGATGCCCGCGCTCGAAGAGCACACCAGGCTGCGGCAGTCCCGGGTCGACTCCTGGCGGCATCTGCGCACCCCGCGCTGGAACCGCACCCTGGTCGGCGATCCCGTGCTCCACGAGTCCAAGCGCTATCCCACCGCGTCCCTCACCGAACTGGGCAGCAAACTGCTCGGACTCGGCTCCTGGCACGACACGGACGAGTCCGTTCCGGCCGGCGGGCAGAGCGGGGAGCCGTCGTGCGCCGCGTCTGTCTGACCCTTCCCACCAACCGGGCCTGTGCCACGACCATCGCGGCCGTCGCCGGGGAGGCCGCCGACGGCGCCCGCCGGTTCGGCGTCGAGGTGCAGCTGCTGGTCCTGGACTCGTCCGGCGCCCCGGAGCGGGCCGGGCACCGGGCGGCGATCGCCGCCCTGCCCGAAGCCCCCGGGGTGGTCATCCACCATCTCGACGAGGAACAACAGCGGTCCTTTCTCCGGAAGGTGATCCTCCGGTCCGGTGCGGCGGCCCCGGACCGGATCCTCCGGCTGATGCTGCCGTCCGGAGTCTCCTACGGCGCCTGCACCAACCGCGCCTTCCTGTTCGCCGAGGCCCTGGGCTGCGCCTCGGTGCACCGCCGGGACTCCGACAGCGGCTACCAGACCTTCGGCGGGGAGCCCGTTCACCCCCTCGTCCACGAGCTGACGGCCCTCGGGCGTCCCGCGGCCGAGGCGGCGGAGCTGGTGACCCGGAGCAGGCTCGACCCCGCCCTCCGGGAGCGGACGGTCGCGCTGGTCGGCGGCTCCTTCGTGGGTGAGATGTCGGTGGACGTCGCGGAGATCCGCCGGCTCGACCCCGCCGTCTACCGCGATGTGGTCGGGCTGTCCGTACCGGCGGGCTATCCGGAGATCTGGCGCGCGAACCTCGTCGACGAGGCGTTCCGCGGTGCCGGGACCGAGCCGTTCACCGGCGATCTCACCACTCTCACCCGTGTCGCCCCGGCCCGGGTGGACATGTGCAACATCGGCCTGGACCGGGAGGTCTACGGACGGGTGCCGCTGCCGCCCGCGACCGACACCATCGGCAGCGACTACTTCCTCGTCCACCTCGTTCACGACGCCCGGCTCCCCGGGGTGCTGCACAACCGCCATATCGTCAACTACCACACCGACGAGCGCCGTACCGGCGCCGGCTTCCTCGCCTACCAGACGCGTTTCGCGAAGTTCCTGCTCGCGGCCCGGTACTTCGACGACGTGTACGCGCGGCTGCAGGCGGCGGACGGGGGGCTGCTCGACGACGGGGGCCGGATCCGCGCCTCCACCGTCGCCGCCTGCGTCAGGGACAGCAGGGGCGCGGACCGGGACGCCGACGCGGAACGGCTCGGCCTCACGGAGGTCCTCGACGTGCTCGACCGCTCGTACCGGAAACTGGGCGGCCGCTACGCCGCGGTGGCAGACGGCCTCGCGGCCCGCCGCGGCGGACTGCTGGACGAGGCCCGCGCGGACACCGCGGACTTCGCCCTCCTCATCGACGCCTGGGAGCCCCTGGTCCGCGCCTGCCGGAACGAAGGATTCCGCGCAGATGGTTGACCGCCCCTGCCCCTCGGCCGCCCGTAGCAGCTCACCGAAACCCTCGAAAGGCACCACATGAACGCATTACCCGGAACCTCACCCGAGTGCGGGCCGGTACCGGCCTCATGACGGTGAGCCGACAGGCAGTGAGCGAAGAGCGGTCGGTCCGGCCGACTGTCGAACGGACCGTCACCGTCCGCTACTCGGGCGGACTGCAGCGCCACGGCCCCGTCACCATGGGGCAGGCCAATATGATCCGCTGCATCCTGCGGGACGACCCGACGCACATCAACATCCACGCCGTCTGGCCGGTGCCCCCGGAAACCGGGCCCGAACCGGTGATCGACGCACTGCGTGCCCTGGTGGTACGTCACGAAGGGCTGCGTACCACCTTCCCCGGGGCCCCGGACGGGCCGCCCCGCGAGCAGCGGGTCTCGGCCTCGGGAGCGTTCACGGTCACCGTCCTCGACCTCGATCACGACCACGACGACGCGCGGCTGCCCGGGGACACCGCGGCGTACGCCGAATCGGTGGCGCGCGACGCCCGCGCCGGCCGGTTCCGGCTCGACCGGGACTTCCCGCTGCGGATCACACTGATCGCCCGGCGCGGGGAGCCCCTCTTCGTGGCGCTGGCGGCCAGTCACGCCGTCACCGACGGCAGCGCACTCGCCGTTCTGCGGGAGGAGTGGCTCGCGCTGCTGGCCGGGGAGTCGCTTCCGCCCCCGGCCGTGCTCACCCCGCTCGACCTCGCCGAAGAGGAGGCGACCGAGGCCGGGCTGCGCAGGTCGGAGGCGTCCCTGCGGTACTGGGAGCAGATCATCCGCACCGCTCCGCAGGCGATGTTCGCCGAGCCGGGCGCCGTGGGGACCGAGGTCCGGACGCCGCAGCTCACCCTCCGCTCGCGGCGCGGGGCCGGGGCGCTGGCCCGGGTGGCGCAGCGTACCGGCGCGGTTCCGTCCACCGTACTGCTGACCGCCTGGTGCACCCTGATCGCCCATCGCACCGGTCAGGACGCCTGTGTGGTCGCCGTTCCGACGGCCAACCGGTTCCGGCCGCTGCTGGCCCGCTCGGTGAACACGCTGTCGCAGGACTCGCTGCTCTGTCTCGACGTCCGGCAGCCGTCCTTCGACACACTGCTGCGCCGGGCGTGGGGCGCCGCGCTCAACGCCTACCGGCACAGCAGGTTCGATTCGCTCGCCCTGTGGGAGATGATCGGGCGGGTCACGTTCGAACGCGGCAGCAACTTCGCGCGGGACGTCGTCTTCAACGACGTCTCCACGCTCCCCGCGGCACCGTCCGCACCGGCCCTCTCCGCCGGGTCCCCCGGCCCCGAGCTGGAACTGACCCGGGGTCCGGACCAGCTGCTGCCGACCCGGGCCCTGACCTTCGTGTACGAGACGGACCCCCTGCTCCGTCTGGCGATGTGGGCCGACCCCGCGCTGTTCCCCGGTGACGAGGCGGAGCTCTTCCTCACCGGTCTCGTGCGCCTCCTGGAGGCGGCCGCGGTGGACGACGTACAGCTCACCGCCCTCACCGAAATCACGGGCGTCCGGCCGGTGGAGCGGGACGGCCGGTGGCGGCGGGTGGACAACTGCTGGGTCTCGCCGCCCGCCGTGGCCGCATCCCTGAGCCGGGTCCTCGGCGGCGTACCCGTGCAGGTCACCGTGGAGGATCCGGTTCCGGACACCCCGCCCGGCCCCGGCGCCGGGGAGGTCCTGACGGCCTGGATCACCGCGGGCGCCGTCCTGCCGACACCGGAACAGGCCCATGCGGCGCTGATGGAGACCCTTCCCGGGCGCCCCGGGCTGCTGGCTCCCCACCGCTATGTGATCGTCGACGACCCGCCGCCGCGGGCCGGGGACGGCGGTGCACGGCTCGGACGGCGGATTCTCTCGGAAGGGGACGGCCGGAACCGGCCGATATCGCATGACCATTGACGACGTACCTCTCCAGGAGAAGCGGCAGCCGCTGCCCAGTCCGTGGAGATCGGTGAACTTCCGGCTCTTCTTCACCGCCCGCAGCGCCTCACTGCTGGCCGACGGCATGCTCATGGTCTCGCTGACCACCGCCGTCCTCGGGGCGGGATACGGGGCGGGCGGGGTGGGCTACGCGCTGGCCGCGTGGATGGCGCCGATCGCGCTGCTGGTGCTGTTCGGCGGAGTGCTCGCCGACCGGTTCACGCCACAGGTGATGATGATCGGCGCCGATGTGGTGCGGATGCTGGCCATGCTCGTGCTAGCGGGGCTGCTGGTCGCGGGTGATGTACGGCTCTGGCAGATCATGGCGCTGATGGCTGTCAGCGGTGCCGCGACCGCCATGTTCCAGCCCGGTCTGGCGAGCATGGTGCCGCAGGTCGCCGAGGACATCCAGCGCGGCAACGCGCTGCTGCGGATCTCGGAGGCGATGAGCGCGCTGATCGGCCCGGGGCTCGCCGGTCTGGTGGTGGCCTACTGGGACGTGGCGGGCTCGTATCTGGTGATTGCGGCGGCCTATGCGCTGAGCGCGGTCGGGCTGGCGCCGCTGCGCAGGCTGAGGACCGTACGGGACGAGGGCGACGACCCGCTGCTGCAGCGGCTGCGCACCGGATGGCACGAGTTCAGCTCCCGCCCCTGGCTGTGGGGCGTGATCGCGATCTGGGCGGTCTACGGTCTGTTCGTGTTCGGCCCGGCCATTCCGCTGGGGGCGGCGCTGATCACCGAGCAGCACGGGTCCGCGGGCTACGGCTGGATCGCCTCGGCCGACGGTGCCGGCACGATCGTCGGCGGGCTGCTGGGAATGCGGGTACGGCCCCGCCGGCCGCTGGTCGCGGGGGCCTGTGCGATGTTCTGTTTCGCCCTCAATCCGCTGGCGCCCGCGCTCGGCTGGAACTTCACGGCCACCGCGCTCACCGGGGTGCTGGCCGGCTGCGGTTTCGCCTTCTGGGGTGTGATGTGGGCGACGAGTGTGCAGTCCCATGTTCCGCTGGCGGTGCTGAGCCGGGTCTACGCCTATGACGTCGCCGGGTCGATCATGGTGATTCCGCTGGGCCGGGCGCTGTCCGGTCCGGCGGCCGACGGCTTCGGTGCCGATCGGGTGCTGCTCTTCTCCTCCGTGATGGGTGTGGTGTGCATCGTGGCCATGCTCTGTGTGCCCGCCATCCGCGGGCTGGTCCGGGAGCCGGCGGCCGCGACGGCGGTGGAAGGGGGCGGTTCCGGCCGCTGACGGCGGTGTCCGGGCGGGCGGCGGTTCGCGGACCGGCCGCCCGCCCGTCCCCCGGGACCCGGGCTATCCCGGCGGGACCGGTGGTGCCGTACCGCCGCCGGAGAACCGGCCGACTTTTTCGATCACGTCCGGGCTGTGCAGCCGCAGGGCCTGTTCGAGCGCGAACTCCGCCATGTACGTCCGGAAGGCTTCGGGGTCCTCCTCGGTGATGTTCAGCATCCGCCGGTTGGCGGCGACCGCGGGGCCGCGGAGCCGGTCGAGGCTCTGTTCGACGGCCCGGTCCAGCCGGTCCGGGGGGTGGACCTCGTCGACGAGGAGCCGGGCCTCCGGGTCGGTGGCGTGGATCCGGTGGCCTTCCAGCACGATCCGGCGGGCCAGTCGCGGCCCGGTGTAGCGGGGCAGCCGGAAGTTGGCCGCTCCGGGGACGATGCCCTCCTGGGCGGCGGGCAGGCTGAGATAGGCGTCCGATGCGGCCAGAACGTGGTCGACGACGAGCAGGATCTGCATCCCGCCGCCGATGGCGAAGGTGTCGACGGCCGCCACCCAGGGTTTCGCGGTACCGGGCCGGTGCCGGTGCGTTCCGTCGTCGAGGTTGAGGCCCCGCAGGATCTTGTGGAGATAGCCGAGTTCGCGGCGGAGCAGGAAGCCCGCGAGGGAGATGTCTCCGGCGTGCAGGCTCTTGAGGTTGATCCCGGCGCTGAACACCCGTTTGCCGCGGTAGCGCGGGTGGGTCATCTCGCCGCCGCGGAGCAGGCAGAGTTCGGCCCCGGGGTCGAGGAGGGCGAGGTCGACCGCGGTCTCCATATCGTCGACCTGGCGTTCGTCCTCGGCGTTGAGGCAGTCGTCACGGCACATGGTGAGCCGGGCGACGCCGTCCCGGCGTTCCAGGCGTACGGAGCCGAGGTCGGCCGTCCCGGTCGCGGTGAAGGCGGGCAGCAGGTCGAGGGCCCGCGCGGTGGGGCGCAGGAGCGCTCCCATGAGATGGCGGCCGGAGACGGGCGAGTGCAGGATCCGGGCGAAGAGGACGCCCAGGTCGATCTCGTGTCCGGCCTTGCGGGCCTGGGGCAGCGCACGGTCGGCCGCCAGTTGCGCCGTGGTGGGGACGAGCCCGGGGAAGGCGTCCCCGGCGGCGGCGGCGAGTTCGGCCAGCCTCGGGGCCCGGTCGCGGCCCGTGGTGAGTTCGGTGTAGACGGCGTCGGTGTGGGTGTCGAGGAAGGCGGCGCGCAGTGCCCTGAGCCGGCCGGACGGCGGGTCGGGGTCCTGTCGCGCGGCCCGGGCGAGTGCCGTCCGGGCGCGGGGCAGGGCGGCCCGCATCTCCGCCGGTTCCACCGCTCGTACGGGGACGGTCGTACCACCGGTCATGTCGCCGCCTCGCCGGTGGAGCGGCGCAGGACGCGGTCGCAGGCGGCCAGATGGGCTCCCAGCGCCTCTTCGAAGGGGACGGTACGGGCGTCGAGCAGCAGTTGGCGGCGGATGGCCAGTTCGGGTCCGGCGAAGGGCGCGGTCCGCTCGGCCGCCTTCGCGACCGCTGCCGCCGGATCGTCCGTGACTTCGTCGAGGAGGTGCAGGGCACGGGCCCGGGCGGCGTCCAGCGGGGTGCCGTAGAGCGCGGCCCGGCGGACGGCGGCGGTGCCGGACGTCTGCTGGGCGAGCCGGTGCAGGGCCATTCCCGGCCAGGTCGCCCCGTCGACCACGGGCGGCAGCAGGCGTACCGACGGTGCGGCGATGCGGATGTCGGCGGTGAGGAGGACGTCGAGGGCGGGTCCTCCGCAGTCGCCGTCGGCGACGGCGATCGTCGTCACGGGGAGTCGCTCCAGCCGGCGCAGGGCGCGTTCCCATTTGTTGACGAGGCCCACGGTCAGCCGGCCGGTCCAGCCGGATTCCGGGGTTCCGGAGACCTCGATGACGACGGGGCCCGGTCCGCCGGAGTCCTCGGCGCCGTCGCAGAGGGTGCCGATGGCGGCGACGGTGTCCGCCGTGGGCGGCCGGCGGCCGTCGATCCGCAGTCTCTTCTCCGCCGCCCTCACCATCGGACCAGCGCCGTTTCGATGGTGGAGCCCGGCCCCATGGTCATCAGCACTCCGAGGTCTCCCGCTCTGACGCAGTCCTCCCCGAGCAGTCGCTCGTAGGAGAACAGGAACGATCCGCTGGACAGGTTTCCGTAGTCCCGCAGGACTCCGGTGGTGTGGCGCAGGTCGTGGCGGGTGAGGCCGAGGTTGACCCGGACGGCGTCGATGACCTTCTTTCCGCCGGAGTGGACCAGCCAGTGGGCGATGTCGCCGCGGCGGAGTCCGGCGCCGCCGAGCAGCCGGTCGATCACCCGCTCGGCGTGCGCGCCGACGACGTACGGGATCTCCGGGTCCAGATAGAAGCTGAACTTGTGCTGGTCGTCGTCCCAGTCGTAGCGCATGGCGTCGACGGCGTCGGTGATGAGGTGGCTGGCGAAGCCCAGCACCCGGGGTCCGGCCGAGGAGGCACCGGGCTCCGGCAGTTCGCGCGGGGCGGGTCCGGCGGCGTCGGGCGGGTCGGCCAGGACCGCGACGGCCGCGGCTCCGTCGCCGAAGAGGCTGTTGACGACCGCGGTGCGCAGGGTCGAGTCCATGACGTAGGCGGCGGAGCAGGCTTCGGCGCAGAGCATGACGGCGACTTGTCCTGGGTGGGCCGTGGCCCATGCCGTCGTGGCGTTCAGCGCGTTGAGGCCCGCGTTGCAGCCCATGCCGACGACGTCGACCCGGCTGCAGTGGGCACCGATGCCCATGTCCTTGATGAGCAGGGCGCTGAGGCCGGGGGTGAGGAATCCGGTGGTGGTGACGCAGCACAGGTAGTCGATGTCGGCGAGGTCGAGTCCGGCGTCGGCCAGGCAGGCGCGGACGGCGCGGGCGCCCATGTCGAGGGCGAGGCGCCGGTGTTTGGCGAGCAGTTCGCCCTGGGGTTCCTGACGGAACGTGCCGTCGGTGTCGCGGGCGGGGAGGGTGAGGTGGCGGCGTTCGATGGCGCTGTTCAGGAAGACGGAGCGGACCCGGGGGTCGGTGATCCGGAAGAGGTCGAGCAGGGTGCGCTGGTCGTACGAGGTCGCGGTGGTGGCGGTGCCGACGCCGATGATGCGGCTGGGGCGGGCGGGGTGCTTGGATTCGGGCTCGGGGGCCGTGGAGGTGAGGCCGGGGCCGACGGGCGCGATGGTCGTGGTCATCGGTAGGTCCACCCCCACATCCGGGGTCTGCTGCGCGGACGGCGTACTACGGAGCACATGCGGTGCGTCCTTTCAGTGCCGGGCCGCCATCCGGATGAACCGCGCCAGCCGGGCGGTTCCCTCGTGGATGTCGGCATGGGTCAGATAGCTGACGGACAGTCGCAGGACGTGCTCGCCGCCGCCCTGCGGATAGAAGTAGGACATGGGCGTCCAGAGGACGCCGAACTCCTCGGCGGAGCGGGCGAGTGCGGTGTTGTCCGCCGCGAAGGGCACTCGGACGGCCAGGAAGAAGCCTCCGCCGGGGCGGTTCCAGCCGACTCCCAGCGCGCGGCGTTCGGCTGCGGGGAAGCAGCGTTCCAGTGCCCGGAGCGTGGTCCTCATGGCATCGCCGTAGTGGCGTGCGGTGCGGGTGTTGTGTTCGGCGGCGCCGCCGCCGCCCGCGAGGAGCATCCCGCCGACGACGGCCTGGCTGAGGGAGGAGGTGTTGACCGTCACCATGCTCTTGATGCGGACGAGTTCGTCGGCGAGCAGGCCGGTGCGGCCGTCGACGTCGGTGACCACCTGGTCCGCGACCGCGTAGCCGACCCGGGCGCCGGGGAAGAGTGATTTGGCGAAGGAGCCCAGCTGGACGACGCGCCGCTCGCCGTCGAGTGACTTCAGGGTCGGCAGTTGCCGTCCGGGGCTCACCAGCCGGTAGGGGCTGTCCTCCAGGATCAGGAAGTCCTCGCGGGCGGCGAGTTTCAGCAGCTCCTGCCGCTCGTGGAGGGGCATCGTGGCGCCGGAGGGGTTCGAGTGGTCCGGGATGACGTAGAAGGCGCGGGGGCGGCGGCCGCGGGCGCGTTCGGCCCGGATCGCGGTCTCCAGGTCGGCGCAGCGGAGTCCGGCCGGGCCCTCGCGGACGGCGGTCGGTTCGATGTCGAGCAGGCGGGCGGCTCCGGTGACTCCGACGTAGCAGGGGCTGGAGACCAGGAGCGCGTCGCGGGGGCCGGCGATCAGGGCCCGCAGGGTCAGGAGCATCGCCTCCTGGCAGCCGACGGTGACGACCACGGATTCGGCCGGTACGTGGGTGTTCTCGTCCACGCGCAGGGAGTCGGCGACGAGTTCACGGATCTGGCCGCCGGTCGGCCCGTACTGGAAGAGCGCGTCCCGGATGCGGTCCGGCGAGTGGCCGGACGCGGCGAGGTGGTCCATGTAGCGGCGGATGTGGGTGAAGATCTGTTCGGGGTCGAAGAATCCGTCGTAGGGGCGGCCGGGGGCGAAGGAGATCGCGTCGGGGTAGCGGTGGGTGATCTCGTTGAGGAAGTTCATCGTGTCCAGCACCGGGTCGGTGAGGCTGCCGTGCAGCTCTTCCCTGGCCAGTGCGGGGAGCACCACGGGGGGCCGGTCCGGGGGGCCGGGGAGGACGTGGGCGCCGCCGTCGCCGTCGTGGTGGTGGTGGTTCATTCGGCGGCCTGCCTGTCGCGCTCGACCGCTTCGTACAGGGCCCGGTGGTGCGCGGGGCCGAGTCCGCGGGAGCCGCGGCGTTCGATCAGGCCGTGGAAGAGGGGGCTGCGCCCGTACGGGGACCGGCTCAGCGCCTGGAGCAGGGTGCCGGGTTCGTCGCGGTCGGCCAGGATCCGGGCGGCCCGGAGCCCGTCGAGGCCGGTCCGGACGGCCGGGACGCGTTCGGGCAGGGAGTCGTAGTAGTCGTCGGGTACGGGCAGGAAGACGACTCCCCGGTCCCGGGCCTCGTGGACCGCGGGGACGATGGAGTCGACGAGGAAGGAGAGGTAGCGGGCGCCGGGTCCGCCGTTGCGTTCCAGGAAGGCGTCGAGCTGCCCCGGCTGTTTGCGCGGGTCGGGGGCGGCGAGGGCGAGGGTGACCCGTCCGGAGGGGCTGCGCAGGACGACGGAGTCCATGCCGTGTTCTCCGGCGTCCACGTATCCGGCGGAGTGGCGGACGAGTCCGAGTGCTTCGCGGTACAGGTCGGTGTACTGGCCGAGCGTGGCGGCTTCCAGGCAGAGGGCGATGTGGTCGGTGTGCCGGATCCGGCCGGTGGGCGTGGCGCCCGGTGCGCCGGGTACGGGGACCCAGTTGCGTCCCGGCGGTGGGGTGCCGGGGCCGTCGCGGCGGGACAGCAGGGTATGGGTGAGGCTGCCGCAGCCGAGGATCGCGGGGCGGCCCTGGGCGGAGCCGGTGACCGTGGCTCCAACGGCCCGTGCCGACCGCAGGGTGTGGGTGACGTCGTCGCAGGTGAAGGCGATGTCGGCGATGCCGTCGCCGTGCGCGCCGAGGAATTTCCAGGTCGCCGGGCCGGTGGTGACGATCAGTCGGGCGGTGCCCTGGCGGAGCAGTGCGCTGCTGCGGTCCACGCCCACGGCCTCGGCTTCCCGGGTGAAGCCCAGGGCGGAGACGAAGTAGTCGACGACGGACTTCTTGTTGCTGGTGTACAGCTCGGTGTAGGCGACGTCGTACACGGCCATGCGGAGCCTCCCGGGCAGGCGTATGACGAGGGGCGGGGTGCGTTACCAGCGCCATTCGTGCTGGTGGAAGAGGTGTCCTGCGGTGATTCCGCGGTCTGCGCACCACCTCGTGAAGCTTTGGATCCCGGGGGCCCGGTACGGGTCCGCGTGGGAGGGTGCGGCCGTGGTGTGCCCCGGCCAGGGTTCGTCGCCGGTGGCGTAGACGTATGTCTCGGCGGCGCCCAGTTCCGCGGTGACGGCGGCGGCCTGTTCGGCGCTCGGGCCCGGTGGTGTCCGTGGGGTGTCCGGCCGGGTCAGGCCCAGTTTGGCCATCAGTGCCTCGTAGTGCCGGGCGGGTGGGGTGCCACCGGGGTCCATGGCGAGGAAGGCGTAGTCGGCCGCGCCCAGGCGGTGGCGGATGCGCCGGCAGGGTTCGGGGTCGTCGCCGTAGGCGTCGGTGCCGATGAACGCCGATCGGCCGGCCAGTTCGACCCAGTACGCGGACCGGCCGCCGGTCCCGGGAAAGGGGGTGGCCACCACCCTGCCGCCGGGGAAGCCGAATTCGTCGTACTCGCCGGCTTCCACCACGGGAAAGCCGAGCCGGCTCAGGAACAGCCCGGTGGAGGGTTCACCGGGTTCGCTGCGGGCGGAGCGGGGGGCCACGACGGCCCCGATGCGTCCGCGCAGCTGGAGCAGGGTCTCCAGCACGATGCGGCCGTGGTGGCCGTGGGTGACCAGCACCAGGTCGATGAAGTCCGGCAGGTCGTCGAGGGTGTAGCGGCCCCTGCCGTTGCCGTCGGTGCTGAGGAACGGGTCGGTCACCACCGCGCCTTCGGGGGTCTGGAGCGCGAGACAGGCGTTGCCGAAGTAGCGGATGCGTCCGCCGGCTTCGGGGCGGCGGTGCGGGGCGGGGCTCGCGTGTGCGCGCAGCAGCAGGGCCAGCTGCTCGGCCTGTGCGTCGTCGAGTTCGAGGGCGGTGCGCAGGCTGTCGAGTGCCGACGGCACCTGGGACCGGCGGAGTTCTTCGAGTACGGCGGGTTCGGGGGAGATCTGCGGTTCGGCGGGTTCGGGCGAGACCTGTGGTTCGGCGGCATCCGGCGCGGTCTCCCGCGGCAAGGCGGGCTCCTCGGCGTGACCGTCCTCCGGCTCCGAATTCCGGTTGGTCGCTGCGCGCGGTGCGGCGAGTCGGCCGTACGGCGTGATGGCAGGCGCCGTCGTAAATCCCGGATTCATTGCACCCGCTTCCGTTTCCGGGTTATGGGGTTGGGCGGAGAGCCAATCCGGGAGGGGTACGAGTGCCGCTTTCGGCGGGAGGGCCCTCGGCCCGTCCGCCCTATGCGCCCCCGACTCCCGGAAAGCAACCGGGCCCGGAGATCGAGGATCCTCCGGCGTCCGGACCGGGTCCGCCGGGACTCGGCCTCCTCACTATGGCGCGCGGCGGCTCGGGAGAACAAGCCGCACCAGGGGTGTTCAACTGCCGCGCCACGCACTTGAACGATCACAGGTATTCCTTTCCGGCATTCGCTGCGGAGCATTTCCTGCTGCGATCCCGGAGAACGGCCGGATATCCGCGGGCAACTCCGCCCGGCCGCCCGCGCCCCGGGAGGCCCGGGTCCGGCAGCCGATCCGCCGATGCGTGGCCCGCCCCTCCGGGGCACGGCCGCGGGAGCCGTACACCCGGCGCTCCGCACCGGGTCCGGTCCGGTCGGCCGCAGACCGCCCCCGTGACCACGCGCGTCCAATTGGTCGCTATTGGCCGAATGTTTCGAACATACACAGGAGTACTCAATATCCCGGGGCGATCGACCGGGCGACACAAAGGATGTACCGGCGTAGCGCTTTTTCCGTACCCTCCATCACCCCCGCGCAGTACGGGGAAACCGCGCCGAAACACCCGAAGCCGTAGACTTTCGAAGCCGTCGCAACTGCAAGCCTCAGGCAACTTCAGGGGGCGATCACGCGGTCATGGGTGTGGATCACAACCGCCCGCACCGGCGAAACACGCCCGATGTCCCGGTGATCGCCCGGAACCACCTCGGGAAAAGCGGCCCACCGCCCTGACCGTTGGCGACGGGTGTCAACGCGCCACACCAAGAGGGAGGAAAGAACCGGGAAATCAACAACTACCCGGTTGACATCACAACAAGCCCGACTAGCATCGAACACCGGAAGCGTCGACGCAAACCGGTCATACGCTTCCGGGAAGTCCGAGCACCCGAAGAACCGATGATCCGTCAGATTCACTGCACCGTTCATCCCGTCTCCGCCGGTAGATCAAATATTCTGCTGCGCTCTCTCCGTATTCCCTCACCCGAAGCGTTCGACTGCCCATACGCCCTGTCGCGGTGGGTTATTTTTTGTGCTGAATATCGAATTACTGAACTTCCGCGCCCGCTACACCAAAGGGGGATGGTGTGATCACGAGAGATTCCGAATCCGATAGAGCACCCGCCGGCCCGGCAACCGGACCGGGAGACACGGTCGGCGGGACGACGGACCCGTCCGGGGAGTCCGTCGAACTGCCACTGTCCTTACTCCAATTCGGCGATTCGCCCCGGCTCACCGGACAGGACACCAAGTACACCGAGCAGCTTGCGGAGAGCGACGCGCCGCTGCCGCCGATCGTGGTGAACCGGCGGAGTATGCAGGTCGTCGACGGTGTGCACCGTGTCCTGGCCGCGATACTCCGCGGCCGGAAGACGATCGGTGCCGTGCTCGTCGACGTATCGCGGGAGGACGCGTTCCTGCTCGCCGTCCGGTCGAACACCCGGCACGGGCTGCCGCTGTCCCAGGCCGACCGGCGGGCGGCGGCGGCCCGGCTGATCTCCTCGCATCCGCAGATGTCCGACCGGATGATCGCGCGGGTGTCCGGTCTCGGGGCGAAGAGCGTTGCGGGGATCCGCCGTTCAACCGCTGCCGCGACACAGTTGAACGCCCGCGTCGGCAAGGACGGCAAGATCCGGCCGGTGGACCGGGCGGCGGGCCGGCGGCGGGCGGCGGAGGTGATCGCCCGGAACCCCGAGGCGTCCCTCCGGGAGGTGGCGCGGCTGGCGGGGATCTCCCCGGCCACCGCCGGCGATGTCCGCAAGCGGCTGCTGGTGGGCGACAGCGTCGTCGGGGAACCGCCCCGCGCGGCGGTGACCGCCCCTGAACCGGTGGAGCGTCCCCTGCCCGAACCCCGGCAGGGCGCCGCACGGGAACCCCGTGAGCGGCCGACCTCCCTGCTGGAGCCGCTGCTGCACGATCCCGCGGTACGCGGCGCCGAACGCGGACGGAGACTGCTGCGCCTTCTCCAGCTCAACGTCATGGGTGTACACAAGTGGTTCGAGCTCGCCGATGCCGTACCGCCGCACTGTGACGCCTTGGTCATCGCCCTGGCCCGGCAGAACGCCGACACCTGGCGCGAGATCGCGCGGACCCTGGACGAGCAGGTGCTCCCGGCGGCCCGGCTGGGGCCGGGTCATGGAAACCGGGCGGCTCCGGCGAGCTGATCCCTGCCACGACACAGCCGCTGCGGTGCCGGAATCCCCGGGGACACCGGAACGTATCCCGGGCAGCCGCCACCTCCGGCCGCCGGAGCACCCGATTCGGCCGCCCCTGTCCGGGCGGGGCTGCCTGGCGTATCGGTGGTCCCGCCCGGAGACGGACGTACCGCCGTGCCCCGTACCGAATTTCTCACCGACACCCAGTTCAATGCCCTTGACAGATCCCCGAACCGGGACCCTTTGCCCCTCTTTGCCGGACCACTGCCGTGCCGCCGATGCGAACATCATCCGGCGGCGTTCCCGGACACCGGACGGCGTTCTCCCTGCACAGGAAATCAGGGCAAGCTCCCGCGAAATAGCCGAGCCCGCACGCGAGGTGATCACTTTGCCGTTGCCCGATGCCGCCACGACGTCCGCCCCTGCCGTGCGACAGGCAAACATCAGTACAACGGAATGGGGGAAGTTACATCATGTCAAACCCGAGCAGGATATTGTCGCCGTCGCTATCTCGGCACTGACCCTCGGTGAATCTCCGCGAGTCGAAGGTCAGGACCAAGAACATATCATTCGACTGGCGGAGGCGGAAAGCCCGCTGCCTCCCATTGTCGTCAACAGACGCACCATGCAGGTAATTGACGGGGTGCATCGCGTCTTCGCCACGATCCTGCGCGGCGAGGACCGTATCAATGCCGTCTTCTTCGACGGAAGCGCCGAGGATGCCTTTCTCTGCGCCGTTCAGACCAATATGGCCCATGGTCTTCCGCTGTCGCTGGCGGACCGGCGGGCCGCGGCCGAGCGGATCGTCGCCTCCCACACCCATATCTCGGACCGTGCGATCGCCCGGGTCACCGGTCTGGGGGCCAAGACGGTCGCCGCGCTCCGGCGCCGGCCGGTCCTGACCGCACCGCAGGTGTCCACGCGCGTCGGCATCGACGGCAGGACCCGTCCGCTGAACAGCACGGCGGGACGGATACGGGCCGCCCAGGTGCTCGCCGCCCGTCCGGAGGCCTCGCTGCGCGAGGTGGCCAGGCTCGCGGGCATCTCGCCCGCGACGGTGAGCGACGTCAAGCGGCGGCTGGCGGTGGGCGAACCACCGGCCGGGAACCCGCCCGCGGTATCCGGGACGAAGGCCCCCGCCGGGCCGGATCCCGGGGCTGGGGTACCGTCGCATCCCGTACGGCAGGAGCGTTCCCCCGCCCCCCAGACCCCCGCGGAGAAGGCGTCCCGGACCGGACGGCGGACGGTCGCCGTCGCTCTCGACCCCGGCCATGCCCTGGAGAAACTCCTCCGCGACCCGTCCCTGCGCCAGAAGCAGACCGGCCGGGAGTTGTTGCGGCTGCTGCACCACAACGCCATCGTGATGAAGGAGTGGCCGGAACTCATGGCAGCGGTTCCGGAACACTGCATCAGAACGACGGCCGATCTGGCGCGCCAGTACGCCGAGAGCTGGATGCAGTTCGAGGAGCAGGTGCGCACCACGGAGTGAGCGGCGGCGCCGGGCGGCGGCACCGTCAACCCCCCGCGGGGACTCCTCGACGGCTGCCGTCCCCTGCGCCCGACCGGCCGGAGGCGGCCGGTTGACCTGCGGCGCGACGCTTCCTATCGTTGATCGAACTCTTCAATGGTCGACGATTAGGGGGAAAGCGATGACATTACAGTCGGATACGGAAACGCGTAGTTTTCAGGCCGAGGCGGCCCAGATTCTGGACCTCATGGCCCATTCGCTCTACAGCAACAAGGAGATTTTCCTCCGTGAGCTGATCTCGAATGCCTCCGACGCGATCGACCGGCTCCGTTTCGAGCGGTACGCCGACCCCGGACCGGCCGACGGCGAATCGGACGATGCGCCGCGGATCCGTATCTCGTTCGACAAGGACGCGGGTACGGTCACGATCGCCGACAACGGCATCGGGATGAGCCGGCAGGAGGTGATCGACAACATCGGCACCATCGCCCGCTCGGGCACCGCCGATTTCCTCCGTTCGCTCACCGGGGACCAGCGCCGTGACGCCGAGCTGATCGGCCAGTTCGGTGTCGGCTTCTACTCGGCCTTCGTCGTCGCCGACCGGGTGGTGCTGACCACGCGCCGGGCGGGGCTGCCCGCGTCCGAGGGGGTGCGCTGGTCGTCGGACGGCAAGGGGGAGTACGCGCTGGAGGCGGTGGAGCGCGCCGAGCACGGCACCACGATCGTCCTGGAGCTGCGGGAGAGCGAGGACGAGCTGCTGAGCGAGTACCGGCTGCGGTCGATCGTCCAGCGGTACTCGGACCACATCACGCAGCCGATCGTGCTGTCGGACGACGACACCGCCGTCAATCAGGCTTCGGCGCTGTGGACACGTCCCAGGAGTGAACTCAGCGAGCAGGACTACCACTCGTACTACCGGAATCTCACGCACGACTACTCCGATCCGCTCGCCCATGTGCATACGAAGGTGGAGGGGCGCTACGAGTACACGCTCCTGCTGTACATCCCGTCCCGGGCCCCGCACGATCTGTGGCTGCCACAGACCCGCGGCGGTCTCCGGCTGCATGTGCGGCGGGTCTTCATCCTGGAGGACACCGGCCAACTCCTGCCGGACTACCTGCGGTTCGTGCGCGGGGTCGTCGACTCCGCCGATCTGCCGCTGAACGTCTCCCGGGAGATCCTCCAGAGCAGTCATGCCGTCGATCACATCAGGTCCAGCGCGGTCAAGCGGGTGCTGAAGCTCCTCGGCGGGCTGGCGGCCGACGAGCCCGGGAAGTACGCGGACTTCTGGAAGGAGTTCGGCGGTGTCCTGAAGCAGGGCGTGGCCGACGACCCCGCCCACCGTGAGGACCTCGTCGAGCTGCTGCGCTTCACCTCCACGCGGTCGGGCACCCAGGACGCCGACGTGTCCCTCGCCGACTACGTCGACCGGATGAAGGACGGCCAGGACAAGATCTACTACCTGCTGGCGCCGGGGCAGTCCTCGGCCGCGGCGAGCCCGCATCTGGAGGCGTACCGGGCCAAGGACATCGAGGTGCTGCTGCTGAGCGAGGCCGTGGACGGTTTCGTCGTCTCCGGCCCGCTCCAGGAGTACCGGGGCAAGCGGCTCCGGTCCGTGACGCAGGGCCCGCCCGACTTCGGCACCCTGGAGGACGAGGCCGAGAAGGAGGCCGCCGACCGGGCGGACTCCGACTACGCGGCGCTGCTCGGCCTGCTCAAGGCGCATCTGGCGGGCAAGGCGTACGACGTACGCGTCACCAGCCGGCTGACCACCTCCCCTGCCTGCATCGTGGCCGACGGGGTGGAGACCGATTTCACCACCGCGCAGCGGCTTCGCGGTTCGGGGCTGCCGAACCAGCCGATTCTGGAGATCAACCCCGGGCATCCGCTGGTGCGGCGGCTCAACGAGGACCGGGACGATCCCCGTCTGGCCGAGTGGGCCCATGTCCTGTTCGACCAGTCCGTGCTGACCGCCGGTGCCCGGATCGAGGAGCCGACCGCGTTCGTCACCCGGCTCAACGAGCTGCTGCTCTCCCTCACCGGGGACGGTTCGCCGGACGCCTCGGACTGACCGCGGCCCCCGCTGCCCCGCGCGGACGCCGGCCGGTCGTCCGGCCGGCGTCCGGCGCCCGGAGTGACTTCCTCGGGTCCGATCCTGTCCGGCAGCGGGTTTCGCCGAGGTGACCGCAAGCGTTAACCGCCGTCCTACCGCAGATCTGGGGCAATGTCGGCATGCGAATTCTGGTGGCCGAGGACGAACGCTTCCTGGCGGATCTGGTGGCGGAGGGGCTCCGCAAGGAGGCGATGGCGGTCGACGTCGCCTATGACGGGGCCGCCGCGCTGGAACGGCTCGGCGTCAACGACTACGACGTTCTGGTCCTCGACCGCGATCTGCCCCGGGTGCACGGTGACGACATCTGCCGTGAGCTGGCACAGCAGGGGGGACGGGTCCGCATTCTGATGCTGACCGCGTCCGGCACGGTGCACGACCGGGTCTCCGGGCTGAATCTGGGCGCGGACGACTATCTGGCCAAGCCGTTCGCCTTCAGCGAGCTGGTGGCGCGGATCAACGCGCTGGGCCGCCGGGCCGGGCCGCCGCTGCCTCCCGTGCTGGAGCGCGGGGACATCACCCTGGACACGGGCCGGAGGCAGGCGTTCCGCGACGGTCACTATCTGCCGCTGTCCCGTAAGGAGTACGCGGTACTGGAGGTGCTGATGAGGGCCCGGGGCACGGTCGTGAGCACCGAGGAGCTGCTGGAGCGGGCCTGGGACGAGCACACCGATCCGTTCACCACCGTCGTGAAGGTGACGATGAGCAAACTCCGGTCCAAGCTGGGCGACCCTCCCGTCATCGTCACCGTCCCCGGAAGCGGGTACCGGCTGTGAAGCGGGTACGGCCCGGGGCGCGTTCCGGCCGGCCGGTTCGGTTCGGACGGCGCGCCCTGGCTCCGCTGCGCGGCTCGGTCCGGGCCCGGATGACGCTGCTGTACGGCGGTGTGTTCACGGTCATCACGCTGGCGGTACTGATCACGGCGCTCCGTCTGCAGAAGGGAATCGTCGACGGCAAGGTCGACCGGTTCGTGAAGCCCGGTTCGGTGGCCGGGATCCCGTGCGAGATGCGGCCGCCGGAGTCGCCGTGTTCGGCCGTGCCGTACCGGCCTTCCGCGGACACCGCTCCGGCCGCGTCCCCGCCGGGGCCGCACACGGTCCTCGACCGGGAGGGGAAGGCGCAGCTCCAGCACGATCTCGCGAGTACGCAGCTGGTCGTCAGTCTGATCGCCATCGGGGTGATCATGGTGCTGGCCTTCGTGGTGTGCTGGTGGCTCACCGGCCGGCTGCTGCGGCCTCTGCAGCGGGTCACCACGACCGCGCGCCGGCTGTCGTTGTCGACGCTGCACGAACGGATCGCGCTGACGGGGCCTCGGGACGAGCTGAAGGATCTGGCCGACACTTTCGATGCCATGCTGGACCGGCTGGAGCATGCGGTGGCGAGTCAACGGCGTTTCGTGGCCAATGCCTCCCATGAGCTGCGGACGCCGCTCGCCATCCAGCGGACCGCGATGGAGGTCGGTCTGGCGGATCCGTCGCCGGAGCGGGTGGCCCGGATCCGGGAGGAGCTGCTGCGGGCGACCGAGCGGTCGGAGCGGTTGATCGAAGGGCTGCTGGTGCTCGCGCAGGGTGAGCAGGAGTTGACCGTGCGGGCTCCGGTGGATCTGGCGACGGTGGTCGACCAGGTCATCGGGGAACATCTGCCGTTCGCCGAGCGCCGCGGTATCGCCGTCGGCGCCACCACCCGGCCGGTCACGGTCGCGGGCGACGAGGTGCTGATCACCCGTCTGGTCGCCAATCTGGTGCAGAACGCGATCCGGCACAACGACGAGGGCGGGCGGCTGCTGGTCGACCTCTCCCCCGCCGGTGGCCTGGTGGTGAGCAATACGGGCCCGGAGGTGCCGCCGGAGCAGGTCGGCGAGTTGTTCGAACCGTTCCGGCGGTTGCACGCGGACCGTACGGGATCGTCGGAAGGCGCGGGTCTCGGGCTGTCCATCGTGGCGGCGATCGCGCAGGCCCACGGCGGTACGGTGCGGGCCGCGGCCAATCCCGGGGGCGGGCTGGCGGTCACCGTGGCCCTGCCGGTGCTCGTGCCCTCGGGGTGACCCGGGTCGTCTCTTCCTTCCCGGGTGTTCATGCGTTCCGCTCGTCCATCCATGCGGCGATCGCCTCCCAGGACCGGCCGAGCATCTCGGGGAGCATGAGGTCGGTGTGGCGGCACGGGAGGCCGACCCGGGTGATCTCCCCGCGGACGTAGGGCTCCCAGAGCCGGCTGTCGGGCGGGTTGTCGGTGTCGCGGTGCTCGGCGGCGAGGAGGAGCATGTCCCCGTCGAACACCTGGGGCCGGTGGGTCTTCTTGAGGGCGGTGTTGTTGCGGAAGATCTCCGCCATCAGGAGGAGTTCCTCGTCGGAGATTCCGTCGATGACCTCGCCCACTTCTTCCCGGAACCGTGCGGCGGTCTGCCGGAGGGCGTCGGCCGGTGCGGGGCCGTCGGCGTCCGGGGGGCGTACTCCGCCGGGTGCCCGGGCCCCTGCGGGCCCGTCGAGCGTCCTTTCCGCGGCGGGTTCGCCGGGTTCGCGGGGCCGTACGGGTGTGTCGTCGGTGTCGGGGGTCGGGTAGGCGTCCATGACGACGAGCGCGGCAACGGTCTGTCCGGCGGCCCGGAGCTGGACGGCGATCTCGTGGACGGGGATTCCGCCGAAGGAGAAGCCCAGCAGATGGTAGGGCCCGGTGGGCTGGAGGGCGCGGATCTGTTCGACGTACTCGGCCGCGAGGTCCTCCATCGTGCGTGCGGGGGTGCCGCTGCCGTCGATGCCTGCGGCCTGGAGGCCGTAGAGCGGGATGCCGTCGGGTACGTACCGGGCGAGGGGCCGGTAGCACCAGCTCAGTCCGGAGGCCGGGTGGATGAGGAAGAACGGCGGCCGGTCGCCTTCGGTGCGGATCGGCAGGACCCTGCCGAGGGAGTCGCTGAGCGCGGCCAGGCTGAGGCTGCTGACGATGCCTTGGACGGTGGGGGCGGCGAACACGTTCCGGACGGAGGTGTCGACGCCTTTCTCCTGGAGCCTGGTGACGAGGGTGACCGCCAGCAGGGAGTGGCCGCCGAGTTCGAAGAAGTCGTCGTCGACGCCGACTTCGGGGACTCCGAGGACTTCGGCGAACACTTCGCCGACGAGTGTCTCCAGGCTGGTGGCGAGGTTCCGGCGGCCGGCCGGACGCATGGTGCCGGCTTTCGCGGTGTAGTCGGGGGCGGGCAGGGCCCTGCGGTCGAGTTTGCCGTTGCCGGTGAGCGGGAGGGAGGTGAGGGTGACCACGGCTGAGGGGACGAGCGGGGCGGGGAGCCGGTCGGCAAGATGGTCCCGCAGGCCCTCGACCTCGTCCGTATCGGCTTCGGCGGGGACGACGTAGGCGACGAGGCGGCGGTCGCCGGGGGTGTCCTCCCGGGCGATCACCGCGGCCCGGGCCACTGCCGGATGCGTCAGCAGTACGGCTTCGACCTCGCCCGGTTCGATGCGGAAGCCGCGCACCTTGACCTGGTCGTCGGCGCGTCCGGCGAAGACGACCTGTCCGTCGGCCGTCCAGCGCGCCAGGTCCCCGGTGCGGTACATACGCTCTCCCGCGGGCCCGTACGGGCAGGCAACGAACCGCTCACCCGTCAGCCCGGGACGGTTCATGTAACCGCGGGCCAGCGGCGTTCCGGCGACGTAGAGCTCCCCGGTCACGCCGACCGGGACCGGCTGGAGGCCACCGTCCAGGACATAGAAGCGGGTGTTCGCGATCGGCCGCCCGACCGGGATCACACCGTCCGCGACCGCGCCCGCATCGAGTTCCGCCGTGGCGACGCCGATGGTCGTTTCGGTGGGGCCGTAGTGGTTGAACACCTGCCGCTCACCGGCTGCCGACACCAGCTCCCCCACCAGTGCCTTCGGGGCGGCCTCACCGCCCAGGACGAGGGATCCGGCCGGGAAGACTGCGTCGGTGCCCGCTCCGGCGGTGAGTGCCGCGAGATGGGAGGGCACCACCTTGAGGGCGTCGATCCGCTGGTCTGCGACAAAGGCCGCGACCGCGGCCGGGTCGGTGACCGCTTCCGCGTCCAGGACGTGGAGTCGGCCCCCGGTGGCGAGGCTGATGAACACCACCGTGTTCCCCAGGTCCGTCACCTGCGCCTGCAGCAACCCGTACCGCGCACCTGCGGCCGTCCAGCCCAGCCGTACCGACACGGATTCCACGTAGTTCGCGAGCGCCCCATGGGTCACTCCGACGCCCTTCGGCACCCCCGAAGAACCCGATGTGTACATCACGTACGCCAGCCCTGACCGGTTCGTTCCGGCTCCGGGTGGCGTCGCCGGATATCCGTTCAGCAGGGCGACCGTCGTAGGGTCGTCGACGGCGATCATCCGTACCCGGCCGACCGGAAGGTCGTCCAGGGCCTCCTGGGTGCCGAGTACCACGCGGACCCCGCTGTCGGCGAGCATGAACGCGATCCGCTCCGCGGGCAGCTCCGCGTCGACCGGAAGATAGGCGGCTCCCGCCTTCCACACGGCGAGTATCGCGGTGACCGTTTCCGGGCCCCGCGGCAGGCACAACCCCACCACGGACTCGGGGCCCACTCCCAGCTCCCCCAGACAGCGGGCCAGCCGGTTCGCCGCCGCGTCCAGTTCGGCGTAGGACAGCTCGGTGTCTTCCGCGACCAGGGCCACCGCGGCCGGATCGGCCGCCACCCGGCCTTCGAACAGCTCTGTCACCGACGGCGCCGCCGTCTCTCCCGATGTGTCGTTCCACTGGTGGAGCAGCCGGTCGCGCTCCCCGGCGTCCAGCAGGTCGATCGTGTGCAGGGCGGTTCCGGGAGCGGCCGTCACCACGTCGAGTACGCGGAGGAACCAGTCGGCCATCCGGCCCGCCATGGGCGCGTCGTACAGGTCCGCCGCGACCGTCACGGTTCCGCGCAGGCCCGCCGGACGACCGTCGGCGTCGAACATTTCGGCGATTCCGAGGTAGAGGTCGTACTTGGCGGGTGCGGGGACCGGTTCCGTGGACGAGCCGGGGCCTCCGCCGCCGCGGGCGCCGGGCAGTTCCAGCGTGGCGTCGGCGGTGTTCTGGAGGGTGAGAACGGTCTGCGCCAGGGGGTGCCGGGCCATCGAACGGGACGGGGCCAGCTCCTCCACCAGCTTCTCGAAGGGTACGTCCTGGTGGGCGAAGGCTCGGAGGCTCGTTTCCCGCACCCGCGCCAGCACCTCCCGGAACTCGGGGTCCCCGGAGAGGTCCGTCCGGATCACCAGCGTGTTCAGGAAGATCCCGACCAGATCGTCCAGGGCCTCGTCGCCGCGGCCCGCGATGGGCGAGCCGATGGGGATGTCCGTCCCGGCACCGAGCCGCGACAGCGTCACGGCGAGCGCGGCCTGGAGCACCATGAAGGCGGTCACGCCCTCGGCGCGGGCCAACTGTGCGAGGCGGCCGTGCACATCGGCGGGCACCCGCAGGGGTACCCGGTGTCCGCGGTGGCTCGCCACCGCGGGACGCGGGCGGTCCGTCGGCAGTGTCAGCTCCTCCGGGACTCCGGCCAGCGCCTGCCGCCAGTACTCCGTCTGCGTCGACAGCAGACTGTCCGGGTCGGATTCGTCGCCGAGGAGGTCGCGCTGCCAGAGGGTGTAGTCGGCGTACTGGACGGGCAGCGGCTCCCACTCCGGGGCCCGCCCGGCGAGGCGTGCCTCGTAGGCCAGGGAGAGATCCCGGCTCAGCGGTGCCAGCGACCAGCCGTCACCGGCGATGTGGTGGATGACGACGACGAGCAGCTGCTCGTCCGGCCCGTCCTCGAACAGCCATGCCCGGACGGGCACTTCCGACGACAGGTCGAAGGTGGAGCGCGCGGCCTGCGCCACGGCTTCCGCCCGTTCTTCGTGCGGCACCTGACTGATCCGAAGCTCCCAGTCCAGATCCTCGGGGTCGAGGAGCTGCTGGTACGGCTCGCCGTCCGCGGCCGGGAACACGGTCCGCAGCGATTCGTGGCGGACGATCACATCGCGCAGTGCCGCCCCGAGCGCGGCGCCCTCCACTCCGCTGAGCCGGATCGGCATCGGGATGTTGTGCGTGGCGCTGGGGCCTTCGAGCTGGGCCAGGAACCAGAGGCGGCGCTGGGCGAAGGACAGCGGTACCCGCTCGGGCCGGACCGCCGCGGTCAGGGGGATCCGGGTCGGGCCCTCCGTGAGGCGTGCCGCCAGTCCGGCGACGGTCGGGGTCTCGAACAGGGTCCGTACCTCGACTTCCGCACCGAGGGCTACCCGGATGCGTGAGGCGAGCCGTACCGCCAGCAGGGAGTGCCCGCCGAGCTGGAAGAAACTGTCGTCGACACCGACGGAGTCCAGGCCCAGGACGTCGGCGAAGGCCGCGCAGAGCAGCTCCTCCTGGACGGTGGCCGGGGCCCGGCCCTCGCCCGTCGCGTACTCGGGGGCCGGAAGCGCGCGCCGGTCGAGCTTTCCGTTGACGGTCATCGGCAGCGACGGGAGCGGAACCAGTGCGCTCGGGACCATGTACTCGGGCAGTCGGGCCGCGAGGTATTCGCGGAGTGCCCCGGCGTCCGTGCCGTCGTCGGCAGGTACGGCGTAGGCGACGAGCCGTGGGTCGCCGGGGATGTCCTCCCGGACGACGACGGCGGCCCGGCGGACGTCGGGATGGGTCAGGAGTACGGCTTCGACCTCACCGGGCTCGATACGGAACCCGCGGATCTTCACCTGGTCGTCCGCGCGGCCGACGAATATCAACCGCCCGTCCGCGGTCCACTTCACCAGATCCCCGGTCCGGTACATCCGCTCACCGGCCGATCCGTACGGACAGGCGACGAACCGCTCCCCGGTGAGGGCAGGACGACCCACATAGCCCCGTGCCACCCCCGCACCCGCCACATACAACTCCCCCACCACACCCACCGGCACCGGACCGAGAGAACCGTCCAGGACGTAGAGGCGAGTGTTGGCCATCGGTGTGCCGATGACCGGCCGGTCTCCGGCGGACAGCGGGGCCGATATCGAGGCGCACACGGTGATCTCGGTCGGGCCGTAGGCGTTGATCAGACGACGCCCCGGAGCCCACCGGTCGATCAGAGCGGTGTCCAGTGCCTCACCTGCCGATACCAGCGTGCCTACGGAGGCGAGATCACCCGGCTCCAACGCGCCCAACACGGCGGGTGGCAGCGTCGCATGCGTCACCCCGTGGCGCTCGACGAGCCCGACCAGACCTTCGCCCGCATCCAGCCCCTGCCCCGGCGCCATCACCAGCACCCCACCCGAGCAGAGCGTCACCAACACCTCCGACACCGCCGCATCGAACCCCACCGACGCAAACTGCAACACCCGCGCACCCGCACCCACCCCGAACCGCTCCCCCTGAGCAGCCACCAGATTCACCACACCCCCATGCCCCACAGCCACCCCCTTCGGCACCCCCGACGACCCCGACGTATAGATCACATACGCCAACCCCAACCCGCCGACCACCACATCCGGCAAGCCCTCCGGCTCCGCAGCAACCAGCGCCGACGTCACCGCATCGTCCAACGCCACCAACGGCACCCGCCCCACAGGCACATCACCAAGAGACTCCTGAACACCCAGAACCAGCCGCGCCCCACTGTCCGCCAGCATGAACGCCAGCCGGTCCACCGGCAGCCGCCCGTCCAGCGGCAGATAAGCCGCCCCCGCCTTCAACACACCAAGAATCGCCGTCACCAGATCGACACCCCGCGGCAGACACAACCCCACCACCGACTCCGCACCCACACCCCGACCCACCAAATACCGCGCCAGCCGACTCGACGCCGCATCCAACTCCCCATACGACACCTCAACACCCCCGGCAACCACCGCCACCGCATCCCCAGCCTCAACCACCCGCCCCGCAAACAACTCCACCACCGACGAACCCACCACACCCCGACCCGTCGCATTCCATGCGGTGATGAGACGGTCGCGTTCATCGGCGGGGAGGAGGTCGACCGCGCCGAGCCGTAGGCCGGGCGTGGTGGTGACCGTGTCCAGCACTCGCGCAAACCAGCCCGCGAACCGCGCGGCCGCAGGCTCGTCGAACAGATCCGCCGCCACCGTCACCACTCCGCGCAGCCCCGCGGGCCGACCCTCGCCGTCGAACTGTTCGACGACCACCAGGTCGAGGTCGAATTTGGCGGGCATGTCGACCGGTCCCTCCAGGGGCGGGCCGTCACCACCGCCGGGCAGCCCGGGCAGGGCCCGCTGGGTGTTCTGGACGGTCAGCGTCGTCTGGAAGAGGGGGTGGCGGGACATCGACCGTTCGGGCGCCAGCTCTTCGACGAGCTTCTCGAAGGGCACGTCCTGGTGGGCGAAGGCCCCCAGGCTCGCTTCCCGCACCCGCCCCAGCACCTGCCGGAAGTCCGGATCACCCGCCAGATCCGTCCGGATCACCAACGTGTTCAGGAAGAACCCGACCAGATCGTCCAGGGCCTCGTCGCCGCGGCCCGCGATGGGCGAGCCGATGGGGATGTCCGTACCGGCGCCGAGCCGCGACAGCGTCACGGCCAGGGCGGCCTGGAGCACCATGAACGCGGTCACGCCCTCGGTGCGCGCCAGGGTTGCCAGCCGCTGATGGACGTCGGCCGGGATGCGGAGGGCCGCGGCGTGTCCGCGGTGTCCGGCGGCTGCGGGGCGCGGCCGGTCGGTGGGGAGGGCCAGTTCTTCCGGTGCGCCGGCGAGGGTCCGCCGCCAGTACTCGACCTGGGCCGACAGCAGACTGTCCGGATCCGTTTCGTCGCCGAGGAGGTCGCGCTGCCAGAGCGTGTAGTCGGCGTACTGGACCGGCAGCGGCTCCCAGGCCGGAGCCTCACCACGGAGGCGGGCCTCGTAGGCGAGGGTGAGATCCCTGCTGAGGGGGCCGCGCGACCAGCCGTCGGACGCGATGTGGTGCATCAGCACGAGCAGCGTCTGCTCGTCGGTACCGGTGTCGAACAGCCAGGCCCGGACGGGGATCTCGGTTGCCAGGTCGAAGGCGTACCGTGAGGCCTGTCGTATCGCTTCGGGCAGGCCGGAGGTCTCCACCCGGGTGATCTCCAGGGCCCGGTCGACTTCGCCGGGGTCGAGGACGTGCTGGTACGGCTCGCCGTTCAGGGCCGGGAAGACCGTGCGCAGCGACTCGTGACGCCCGATGACATCCCGTAGTGCCGCGTCCAGCGCGGAGGGGTCCGCGCCGCTCAGGCGGATGGGTACGGGGATGTTGTACGTGGAGCCGGGGCCTTCCAACTGTGCCAGGAACCAGAGCCGCCGCTGGGAGAACGAGAGCGGTACGCGGTCGGGGCGTGACGCTGCCCGCAGCGGTGTGCGGGCCTGCCTGGCGCCTTCGTCGAGCCGTGCGGCCAGCTCTGCCGGTGTCGGGGCTTCGAACAGGGTCCGTACCTCGACTTCCGCACCGAGGGCTACCCGGATGCGTGAGGCGAGCCGTACCGCCAGCAGGGAGTGCCCGCCCAGCTGGAAGAAGCTGTCGTCGACGCCGACCGAGTCCAGGCCGAGCACCTCCGCGAAGGCCGCGCAGAGCAGCTCCTCCTGGACGGTGGCCGGGGCCCGGCCCGCGCCCGATACGTACTCGGGGGCCGGGAGCGCCCGCCGGTCGAGCTTTCCGTTCGACGTCAGCGGCAGTTCCGGGAGGGGCACCACGGCGGCGGGAACCATGTACTCCGGCAGGCGGCGGGCCACGAAGTCGCGGAGCGGGCCGGGGTCGAGGGCGATATCGGCGTCACTGCCGACGGGGACGACGTAGGCGATGAGGCGGCGGTCGCCGGGCGTGTCCTCCCGGGCGATCACTGCGGCCCGGGCCACTGCCGGATGCGTCAGCAGTACGGTTTCGACCTCGCCCGGTTCGATGCGGAAGCCCCGCACCTTGACCTGGTCGTCCGCCCGCCCCGCGAACACCACCTGCCCGTCGTCCGTCCACCGCACCAGGTCCCCGGTCCGGTACATCCGCTCACCGGCCGCCCCGAACGGGCAGGCGACGAAACGCTCACCCGTCAGAGCAGGACGGTTCATATACCCGCGGGCCAGCGGAGCCCCTGCGACGTAGAGCTCCCCGGTCACACCGACCGGGACCGGCCGAAGGCCACCATCCAGGACATAGAAGCGGGTGTTCGCAATCGGCCGCCCGACCGGGATCACACCGCTGGCGAGGGTGTCGGTGTCCAGCCGGGCCGTGGCAACACCGATGGTCGTCTCCGTCGGACCGTAGTGGTTGAACACCTGCCGCTCACCGGCTGCCGACACCAGCTCCTCCACCAGTGCCTTCGGGGCGGCCTCACCGCCCAGCACGAGGGATCCGGCCGGGAACACCGCGTCTGTGCCCGCTCCGGCGGCGAGCGCCGCGAGATGAGAGGGCACCACCTTCAGAGCGTCGATCCGCTGGTCCGCGACAAAGGACGCGACCGCGGCCGGGTCGGTCACCGCTTCCGCGTCCAGCACATGCAGCCGGCCGCCGGTCGCCAGGCTGATGAACACCACCGTGTTCCCCAGGTCCGTCACCTGCGCCTGCAGCAGCCCGTACCGCGCCCCGGCCGCCGTCCAGCCCAGCCGTGCCGAAACCGACTCCACATAGTTCACCAGCGCCCCATGAGTCACGCCGACGCCCTTCGGCATCCCCGACGAACCCGATGTGTACATCACATACGCCAGCCCCGACGGAGCCACCGCGGCAGGCGCCGGGGGCGTTCCCTCCGGGAGGTCTTCGATCCGTACGACGCTCACGTCGGGCAGTTCGGCGGCCGTCGCAGTGTCCGTCAGGACGATGCGGGCCCCGCTGTCGGTGAGCATGAAGGCGATCCGCTCGCCCGGAAGCTCCGTGTCCAGGGGCAGATATGCCGCTCCCGCCCGCCAGACACCCAGGACGGCCAGGATCATCTGCGCACCGCGGGGCAGGCACAGCCCGACCACCGACTCCGGTCCCACCCCATGGGCCCGCAGCCCGCGGGCGATACGGTCCGTCTCCTCGGCGATGCGGGCATAGGTCAGCTCGGCCCCGCCGGCGACCAGGGCCACCGCGTCCGGGGATTCGGCCGCCCGGCGCAGGAACAGCTCATGGACACCCGAACCCGTCACGGCCGCCGCGGTGTCATTCCACCGGTGGAGCAGCGCTTCGCGCTCTTCAGGGCCGATGAGTTCCACATCCGCCGGCCGGGTTCCGGGGGCCGCGGTCAGCATGTCCACCACCCGTACGAACCACTCCGCGATCCGGTCCCCCGCCGACGCGTCGAACAGATCGGCGGCGACGGTCAGCGACCCCTGGCAACCGGCGGGTCGCCCGTCCTCGTCGAACCTCTCCGCCATCGACACGTTGAGGTCGAACCGGGCCGACACCATCGGCGCGGCATCTGTGACGCCCGCACCGCCACGGGTACGGACCTCGGACAGCTCCAGCGCGCCCCGGTCGGTGTTCTGCAGTGTCAGCATCACCTGGAACAGCGGATGCCGCGAGAGCGACCGCTCCGGAGCCAACACCTCCACCAGGCGCTCGAACGGTACGTCCTGGTGGGCCAGGGCGCCCAGGCTCGCGTCCCGTACCCGGCCCAGCACCTGCCGGAAGTCCGGATCACCTGTCAGGTCCGTTCGGATCACCAGCGTGTTGAGGAAGAAGCCGACCAGGTCGTCCAGCGCTTCGTCCGTACGGCCCGCGACCGGCGTTCCGATGGGGATGTCCGTCCCGGCGCCGAGCCGGGACAGGGTCACCGCCAGCGCGGCCTGGAGCACGATGAACGCGGTGACGCCCTCCGCGCGCGCCAGTTCGGTGAGCTGCCGGTGCACCTCGGCGGAGATCCGGAACGATGTGGCGTGTCCGCGGTGGCTCGCCACTGCGGGGCGCGGCCGAACCGTCGGCAGTGCCAGTTCCTCCGGTGCTCCGGCGAGCGCCTGCCGCCAGTACTCGACCTGCGCCGACAGCAGACTGTCCGGATCCGTCTCGTCGCCGAGGAGGTCGCGCTGCCAGAGCGCGTAGTCGGCGTACTGGACGGGCAACGGCTCCCACTCCGGGGCCCGTCCGGCGAGGCGTGCCTCGTAGGCCCGGGAGATGTCCCGGCTCAGCGGCGCCATCGACCAGCCGTCGGACGCGATGTGGTGCATGACGACCACGAGTACGTGTTCGTCCCGGCCCGCTTCGAACAGCCAGGCCCGGAACGGAAGCTCCGTGGACAGGTCGAACGCGTACCGGGAGGCGGCAGCGATGGCTGCGGGCAGGGCTCCGGGCTCCACCCGGGTGGTCCGGAGCTGCCATTCCAGGTCCGCGGGGTCGACGACCTGCTGGTAGGGCTCGCCGTCGACGGCCGGGAACACGGTGCGCAGCGATTCGTGGCGGACGATCACATCGCGCAGTGCGGCGTCGAGTGCGGACACGTCGACACCGCCGAGACGGATCGGCACGGGAATGTTGTAGGTGGGGCTGGGGCCTTCGAGCTGGGCGAGGAACCAGAGGCGGCGCTGGGCGAACGACAGGGGTACCCGCTCGGGCCGGACCGCCGCGGTCAGGAGGGTACGGGTCTCCTCCGCTTCCGTGCCGGTCAGACGGGCCGCCAGTCCTGCCGGGGTCGGGGCTTCGAACACGGCCTGGACTTCGACTTCGACGCCGAGGGCCGCCCGGATGCGGGAGGCGAGCCGTACGGCGAGGAGGGAGTGTCCTCCCAGGTCGAAGAAGCTGTCGTCGACGCCGACCGAGTCCACTCCGAGGACCTCGGCGAAGGCTGCGCAGAGCAGCGCTTCCCGCTCGGTGGCCGGGGCGCGGCCCGGCTCCTTGGTGTATGCGGGGGCGGGCAGTGCGGACCGGTCCAGCTTCCCGTTCACCGTCATCGGCAGAACGGGGAGCTCCACGACAGCGGCCGGGACCATGTAGTCCGGCAGGCGTCCGGCCGCGAACTCCCGCAGGCCGTCTCCGTCGAGACCGTGGTCACCGGGTACGGCGTAGGCGACGAGCCGTGGGTCGCCGGGGGTGTCCTCCCGGACGACGACGGCGGCCTGGCGGACGTCGGGATGGGTCAGGAGTACGGCTTCGACCTCACCGGGCTCGATGCGGAACCCTCGGATCTTCACCTGGTCGTCCGCACGGCCGACGAACATCAGCCGCCCGTCCGCCGTCCAGCGGGCCAGATCCCCGGTCCGGTACATCCGCTCACCCGCAGGACCGTACGGACAGGCGACGAACCGCTCCCCGGTGAGGGCAGGACGGTTCACATAACCGCGCGCCACACCGGCACCGGCCGCATACAGCTCCCCCACCACACCCGTCGGCACCGGACCGAGAAAACCGTCCAGAACGTAGAGGCGGGTGTTGGCCACCGGGGTGCCGATGACCGGCCGGTCTCCGACGGACAGCGGGGCCGACATCGACGCACACACCGTGATCTCCGTCGGACCGTACGCGTTGATCAGACGACGCCCCGGAGCCCACCGGTCGATCAGCACCGAGTCCAGCGCCTCACCCGCCGACACCAGTGTCTTCACCGACGCCAGGTCCGCTACGGCCAGGGAGCCGAGGGCGACGGGCGGCAGCGTCGCATGGGTCACCCCGTGACGCGCCACGACCTCTTCGAGTCCGCTGCCGGGCACCAGTTGACCGGCCGGGGCCATGACCAGGGCCGCCCCGGCGCCGAGGGCCATGAGGATTTCCCAGGTGGCCGCGTCGAAGCCGATGGACGCGAACTGGAGCACGCGGGCTCCGGGCTCCGGTGCGAGCCGTTGAAGCTGCGCGGTGGCCAGGTTGACCGTTCCGGCGTGGGTGAGGGCGACGCCCTTCGGCGTGCCGGTCGAGCCCGATGTGTAGATCACGTACGCCAGCCCCGACGGGTCGGGTGCGGTGTCGGGTGCGGTGTCCGGGTGGGCCGCGATCCGTTCCCGTACCGTCCGGTCGTCGAGGGGGAGGGTATCGACGCCCCTCAGCACGTCGGTGAGGGCCGCAGCTTCGTCCCCGGAGGTGAGGACGGTGGTGGCGCCGCTGTCGGTGAGCATGAACGCGATGCGCTCGGCGGGGTGCCGGGCGTCCAGCGGCAGATAGGCCGCCCCCGCCTTCAGTACGGCCAGCATCGCCGTCACCAGCCCGGCGCCCCGCGGCAGGCAGAGCCCCACCAGTGACTCCGCACCCACACCTCGGCCCACCAGCTCGTGCGCCAACCGGTTCGCAGCCGCGTCCAGCTCACCGTAGGTCAGTTCCCTGTTCTCGGTGACGACCGCCACCGCGTCCGCAGCGGCCGCCATCCGCCGGGCGAACAGCTCCAGGACGTTCGGTGCCACGGCTTCGGCCTCGGAGTCGTTCCAGGTGTGGAGCAGCCGGTCACGCTCGTCGGTGTGCAGGACGTCCACGGCGGCGAGCCGGGTCCCGGGTGCCGCCGTGACCAGGTCGAGCACCCGGACGAGGCGTTCGGTGACCGCTTCGACCGTTGCGGCGTCGAACAGGTCGACCGAGCCGGTCAGCGAGCCGCGGAGGCCCGCCGGGCGCCCGTTCTCGTCATGGGCCTCGCCGACCATCACGTCGATATCGCATTTGACGGAGGCCGCCAGGGTGGTCTCGACACCGGCGACGGCCGCCGTCTCCACGCCGGGCAGGCGCAGTGCGGTCCGTTCGGTGTTCTGGAGTGTGAGGACGACTTGGAACAGCGGATGGCGGGACATCGACCGCTCGGGGGCGAGTACCTCCACGAGCCGTTCGAAGGGGACGTCCTGGTGGGCGAAGGCCCCGAGGCTCACTTCCCGCACCCGCCCCAGCACCTGCCGGAACTCGGGGTCGCCGGAGAGGTCCGTCCGGATCACCAGCGTGTTGAGGAAGAAGCCGACCAGATCGTCCAGGGCCTCGTCGCCGCGGGCGGCGACGCCCGAGCCGATGGGGATGTCCGTACCTCCGCCGAGCCTGGACAGGGTGACCGCCAGCGCCGCCTGGAGGATCATGAACACGGTGACGCCCTCGGTCCTGGCCAGGTCCACGATCCGCCGGTGCACCTCCGCGGGGACCCGCAGGGGGGCGCGGTGCCCGGTATGACCCGCCGCGGCCGGCCGGGGCCGGTCCGCGGGCAGCGTCAGCTCTTCCGGCACTCCGGCGAGCGCCTGCCGCCAGTACTCGACCTGTGCGGCCAGGGCGCTCTCCGGGTCCGACTCGTCGCCGAGCGCCTCGCGCTGCCAGAGGGTGTAGTCGGCGTACTGGACGGGCAGCGGCTCCCACGCCGGGGCCTCGCCCTGCAGCCGGGCCTCGTAAGCGGCCGACAGATCGCGGCCCAGCGGGCCCATCGACCAGCCGTCGGAGGCGATGTGGTGCATCACGACCACCAGCACCTGCTCGCCGGGGCCCGCGACGAACAGGGAGGCCCGGAAGGGCAGTTCGGCGGCGAGGTCGAAGGCGTGACGCGACGCCCGCCCTGCGGCCGCCGCCAGGTCTCCGGACGCGACCTCGGTGACGTCCAGCTCCCAGTCGAGCTCTGCCGGGTCGAGGATCCGCTGGTACGGCTCGCCGTCGACGGCGGGAAACACGGTGCGCAGCGACTCGTGGCGGCCGATCACATCCCGCAGCGCGGCTTCCAGCGCGGAGGGGTCGACACCGCTCAGACGGATCGGGATCGTGATGTTGTACGTCGCGCCGGGGCCTTCGAGCTGGGCGAGGAACCAGAGACGGCGTTGCGCGAAGGACAGCGGGACCCGCTCGGGCCGGACCGTTGCCGTCAGCGGGGTCCGGGTCCGTCCCGGGACCTGGTTCAGACGGGCGGCGAGGCCCGCTGCGGTCGGTGCGGCGAAGAGGGTACGGAGTTCGACCTCGGCGTCGAGTACGGCGCGGATGCGTGAGACGAGGCGTACGGCGAGGAGGGAGTGGCCGCCGAGCCGGAAGAAGTCGTCGTCGACCCCGACGGAGTCGATGCCGAGGACATCGGCGAAGACGGCGCAGAGCAGCTCCTCCTGGACAGTGGCCGGGGCCCGGCCCTCACCCGATACGTACTCGGGGGCCGGGAGCGCCCGGCGGTCCAGCTTTCCGTGCGCAGTGAGCGGAAGGCCGTCCAAGGCGACGAAGGCGGCCGGAACCATGTAGTCCGGCAGCCGGGCCGCAAGGTATTCCCGGAGTGCCCCGGCTTCCGTGCCAGCGCCGGCAGGTACGGCGTAGGCGACGAGCCGTGGGGCGCCGGGGGGGTCCTCGCGGACGACGACGGCGGCCCGGCGGACGTCGGGATGGGTCAGGAGTACGGCTTCGACCTCACCGGGCTCGATACGGAACCCGCGGATCTTCACCTGGTCGTCCGCACGGCCAACGAACATCAACCGCCCGTCCGCCGTCCAGCGGGCCAGATCCCCGGTCCGGTACATCCGCTCACCCGCAGGACCGTACGGACAGGCGACGAACCGCTCCCCGGTGAGGCCAGGACGACCCACATAGCCCCGTGCCACACCCGCACCCGCCACATACAACTCCCCCACCACACCCACCGGCACCGGACCCAGAGAACCGTCCAGGACGTAGAGGCGAGTGTTGGCCATCGGCGTACCGATCGTCGGCTCATCACCCACCGACAACACACCCGACATCGACGCACACACCGTGATCTCCGTCGGACCGTACGCGTTGATCAGACGACGCCCCGGAGCCCACCGGTCGATCAGAACCGAGTCCAGCGCCTCACCCGCCGAAACCAGTGTCTTCACCGACGCCAGATCACCGGTGTCCAGGACGGCGAGCACGGCAGGGGGCAGGGTCACATGGGTCACCGTGTGCCGGGCCAGCACATCGGCCAGTCCGCCGCCGGGGCTCAGCTCTTCCGCCGGAGCCACGACCAGCGCCGCGCCGGAGCAGAGCGCCATCAGGATCTCGGAGGTCGCCGCGTCGAAGCCGATGGAAGCGAACTGGAGAACGCGCGCATCACTGTCGACGGCGAACCGGTCGATCTGGGCCGCTGCCAGGTTGACCGCGCCGCGGTGGGCGACCGCCACGCCTTTCGGAGTGCCCGTCGAGCCGGAGGTATAGATCACATAGGCGGTCGCCGCGGGATCCGTCACCACGTCCGGAGCGGTCGCGGGGCAGCCGGCCAGCTGCGCCGAAACGGCCGGGTCGTCCAGGTCCACCAGCAGTGCACCGGAGACGGCACGGTCGCCCGGGGTGTCCGCGGTGCCCAGCACGAGCCGTGCCCCGCTGTCCGCCAGCACAAAGCCGATCCGCTCGGCCGGATACTCCGGGTCGACGGGCAGATAGGCCGCTCCGGCCTTCAGGACCCCCAGCACGGCTGTGATCAGCCGTCGGCCGCGCGGCAGGCAGAGCCCCACGACCGTGTCCGGGCCCACCCCCCGGCCGCGCAGGAGGTGCGCCGTACGGTTGGCTTCCGCGTCCAGTTCGCGGTACGTCAGCACCGTGTCGTCCGCGACGAGGGCGGCAGCGTCGGGGGTCGCCGCCAGTCGGCGGGCGAACATTTCGGTGATCGTGGTCTCCGGGGCACCGTTGGCGGTGTCGTTCCACCCGACGACGAGGCGTCGCAGCTCCTCCGGGTCGAGGACGTCGACGGCGCGCAGCGCGGTGTCGTCGCCGCCTCGCAGGGTTGCGTCGAGTGCGCGCAGCGCGCTCTCGGTGGCGGTGCACATGAGCCGGCCCACAGCACTCGGGTCGAGTACGTCGACGGCCTGGATGCTGAGGCTGAGGCCGTTCTGCCCGAGATCGTTGACCGAGATCGCCAGCGGATAGTTCGTGCGCTCCCGGGCGTAGACGGCGCGGACGCCCGTGACGGACCGCGCTTCCTCCTGCTCTTCGGGTCCGGACGTCACATCGTCGGGGGTGGTGATGAAGCGGTAGTTGAAGAGTGAGGTGAAGAGCGGGGTGTTCTCGGGGACTCCGCTGCTCCGCTGAGCCAGCGCGAGGGGTGCGTGTTCGTGTTCGAGCAGTGCGGCGAGCTGGGTGCGCATCCGGTCGACGGCTTCACGGATCCCCAGGGTGTCCGTCCGTACCCGTACGGGGAGGGTGTTGATGAACGGCCCGAGGATCCGGTCCGCGCCCGCCCCGGCGTTCATCCGGCCGAAGAGGACGGTGCCGAACACCACGTCGTCCCGGCCCGACAGCGATGCCAGCACGCGGGCCCACACCACGTGGAGTACGGTCGCGGGGCTGACGCCCAGCCGGCGGGCGACGTCCCGCAGCTCTGCGGCGACGGCGTCGTCGACGGGCACGGTCTCCGAGACCACGTCGCTGCCGTCACCGCGGACGTCGAGCAGTCCGTAGGGCGCGGTCGGCTCGGTCACATCGCCCAGCAGGGCGGCGAAGAACTGCTCGTGGTCGGCGCGGGGGACCGCTCTGGTCCGGGCGACGAAGTTCCTGAAAGGCAGGGCGGGCGCCAGTCGGTCGACTCTCCCTGCGAGTACGGCGCGCAGCTCGTCCAGCAGGACGTCCATGCCGAGGTGGTCCTGGACCATGTGGTGCATGCGGACGAGGCCGAGGTGGCGGCCGTCCGGCAGCGCGGTGGTGTGGAGGTCCATCAGCGGGGCCCGTCCGAGGTCCAGCACCGTTCCGACGGCAGCCACGAACGCGTCGACCGCGACCGCCGGATCGACGGTTTCGCCGGTTTCGCCGGTTTCGCCGGGGGTGATGTCGAGGACGGCGTCGAGGGTGTGCTCGACGACCGGGAGTACGGCGTGCCTCCGGACCACCTGGACCGGTTCGCGCAGGCCGTCCCAGACGATGCCGGTGCGGTAGATGTCGTGCCGGTCGACGACCTGCTGAAGAGCCGCGGTGAAGGAGCGCAACCGGTCCGTGGTGTCGAACTCGACGACGCGCACGGTCACATAGGCGTCGGCGCTGCCGCGTGCCATGAGGTGGTGGAAGAGCATGCCTTCCTGGAGGGGGGCGAGGGGGTAGATGTCCGCGATGTTCGCGGCCCCGCCCTCGACCGTGGCGACCACGCGGTCGATCTCGACCTGGTCCAGCTCGACCAGCGGCAGCATCCCCGGGGTGATCCGGTCGGTGCCGGACGGGATCAGGTTCTCCGGCACCGGAACCGACACGGCACCCGCAGAACCCGCCAGACCCGCAGGAGTCGGCGTCTCGAACAGCGCCCGCACGGAGACCGACACACCCCGCACCCGCAACCGCTCCACCAGCGTCACGGCGAGAAGGGAGTGGCCGCCGAGCCGGAAGAAGTCGTCGTCCACCCCGACGGAGTCCAAACCGAGGACATCGGCGAAGGCAGCGCAGAGAATCTCCTCCTGGACCGTGCTCGGAGCACGGCCCTCACCCGCAGCGAAAGCGGGCACGGGGAGGGCGGTGCGGTCGAGTTTTCCGTTCACGGTCAGGGGAAGTTCGGGCAGGGTGACGAATGCGGCGGGGATCATGTAGTCCGGCAGGCGGCCTGACACCCATGCCCGCAGATCGTCGGTGTCGGATGCGGCTACGACGTAGGCCACCAGAGCGTCATCGCGGACGATCACCGCGGCCTGACGAACGTCGGCGTGGGTCAGGAGTACGGCTTCGACCTCGCCCGGCTCGATACGGAAGCCCCGGATCTTCACCTGATCATCCGCGCGACCCGCGAAGACGAGCTGACCGTCCGCCGTCCAGCGGGCCAGATCCCCCGTCCGGTACATCCGCTCACCACCAGGCCCGTACGGGCAGGCGACGAACCGCTCACCGGTGAGGGCGGGGCGGTTCACATAGCCCCGGGCCAACCCAGCACCCGCCACATACAGCTCCCCCGCCACCCCAACCGGGACCGGCTGCAGCCGGGCATCCAACACGTACAGGCGGGTGTTCGCGATCGGGCGGCCGAACGGCACCGCACCAGGGCGGTCCGGATCCACCTCCGCCGCAGCGACCATCACCGTCGCCTCGGTCGGACCATACGTGTTCACCAGCCGACGACCCTCCGCCCACACCTGCGCGGCCGGTTCACCGATCGCCTCTGCACCCACCAGCAGGGTGTCCACCCGCCCCAGCACCCCCGGGTCGATCACACCCAACAGCGACGGCACCACACTCGCCGCCGTCACCCCCTCCAGCTCACGCAACCGCTCCGGCTCCCGGCGCTGCTCCTCCGTCGCGATCCACAACGACGCACCCGACGACAATGCCACCCCCACATCCAGCACCGAGGCGTCGAAACCGAAGGACGCGAACTGCAACACCCCGGAACCCGGACCCGCACCCATCACCGAACCGAACACCGACACCAGATTCACCAAAGAACCATGCGAAACCCCAACCCCCTTCGGCACACCCGACGAACCCGACGTATAAATCACATACGCCAGCCCGGACGCATGCCCGGCACTCCCCACGACCGGTTCACACGCAGCCGACTCAGCAAGCTCCCCCGGCCCCACCACAAGCGCCACGCCCGCATCCTCCAGCATGAACTCCACCCGCTCACCCGGCAGCGAACCCTCCACCGGCACATACGCAGCACCCACCTTCCACACACCCAAAATCCCCACCACCATCTCCACACCACGCCCCAACCGAAGCCCCACCACCGACTCCCCACCCACACCACGCCCCCGCAACCAACCCGCCAACCGACCCGCCGCCACATCCAACTCCCCATACGACACCTCAACCCCATCAACCACCACCGCCACCCCACCAGGCGCCTCAGCCACCCACCCCTCGAACAACCCCAACACCGACCCCGGCGCCACAACCACCCCCGTGTCATTCCACTCACCCAACACCCGACCCCGCTCACCCCCATCCAGCACATCCACCGCATGCACCCGCACCTCAGGCGACGCCGTCACCGTCTCCAGCACCCGGGCCCATCGGCGTACCAGCAGTTCAACCGAGTGGACGTCGAACAGGTCCGCCGATGCGATCAGTGATCCGCGCAGTCCCGCCGGGTTGCCGTCCTCGTCGAAGGTCTCGGTCACGATCATGTCGAGATCGAACTTCGCGGCTTCCGTGACCGTCGGTCCTTCGTCCTCAACGGGCGCAGCCCGTCCCGTCCGCTCGACGTTCTGGACGGTGAGCATGGTCTGGAACAGGGGGTGGCGGGCCAGTGAGCGTGTCGGGGCCAGCTCCTCCACGAGCTTCTCGAACGGCACGTCCTGATGCGCCAGTGCACCCAGACTCGCCTCCCGCACCCGGCCCAGCACCTCACGGAACTCCGGGTCACCCGACAGATCCGTCCGGACCACCAACGTGTTCACAAAGAACCCCACCAAACCGTCCAACGCCTCATCCAGACGCCCCGCCACCGCCGAACCCACCGGAACGTCATCCCCTGCACCCAACCGCGACAACAACACCGCCAACACCCCCTGCAACACCATGAACGGCGTCACACCCTCCACCCGACCCAACTCGATGAGCCGGCTGTGGACCTCGGCGGATATCCGGAGGGGAACCCGGTGTCCGCGGTGGCCCGCCACTGCCGGACGCGCCCGGTCGGTCGGCAGGGCCAGCTCCTCCGGCACCCCGGCAAGCGCCCGCCGCCAGTACTCCACCTGAACCGACAGCAGACTCTCCGGATCCGACTCCTCCCCCAGCAGCTCCCGCTGCCACAGCGCATAGTCCGCATACTGCACCGGCAACGGCTCCCACACCGGAGCAGCACCACCAGACCGCGCCGCGTAGGCGGTGGAGATGTCGCGCCTCAGGGCGCCCATGGACCAGCCGTCGCCCGCGATGTGGTGCACCACCAGCACCAGAAGCCGCTCCTCCCCCGCACCCTCGCCATCGCCCTCGCCCTCGCCCTCGCCCTCGCCCTCGAACAGCCAGGCCCGAACCGGAACCTCCACCGACAGATCGAACGCATACCCCACCGCACCCCGCACCGCATCCACCGCACCACCACCCACACCCACCACCGACAACCCCCACTCCAACTCCTCCACACCCACCACCCGCTGATACGGCTCCCCCTCCACCACCGGAAACACCGTCCGCAACGACTCATGCCGACCCAGCACATCCCGCAACGCAACACCCAACGCCGTGCTGTCGACGTCGCCGCTCAGCCTGATCGTCGTCGACAGGTTGTAGAGGGCGTTCGGTCCCTCCAACCGGTTCAGGAACCAGAGCCTGCGCTGAGCGAACGACAGCGGTGTCCGGTCGGGACGGGCCGCGGGCCGCAGCGGCGGCCGGGACCGCCCGGTCGCACCCGTTCCTGCCCCCGAGGAGAGGACGGCTGCCAGTGCTGCCACGGTCGGAGCCTCGAAGAGGGTGCGCAGCGGCATTTCGACTCCCAGGACCGCGCGGATCCGGGAGACGAGCCGTACCGCCAGCAGGGAGTGCCCGCCGAGGTCGAAGAAGCTGTCGTCCACGCCGACCGGGGACAGGCCGAGGATCTGCTCGAACGCACCGCGCAGCAGCTCTTCCCGGACCGTGGCCGGGGCGCGGCCCGGCTCCTTGGTGTACGCGGGGGCGGGCAGGGCCCGGCGGTCCAGTTTGCCGTTGACCAGCAGGGGGAGGTCGGGCAGCGCCACGATCGCCGCGGGCACCATGTATGCGGGCAGCCGACGGCCGACGAATCCCCGCAGAGCGGCCGTGTCGAGGGCGTCACGGGGGTCATGCGTGCCGTGGGTGTCGTGGGCGGCAGCGGACGGGACGACGTAGGCGACCAGTCGGCGGTCCCCGGGGTGGTCCTCCCGGACGACGACCGCGGCCCGGGCGATACCGGGGTGAGCGGCGAGGACCCTTTCGATTTCACCCGGTTCGATCCGGAAGCCCCGGATCTTGACCTGGTCGTCCGCCCGCCCGGCGAACACGAGCTGCCCGTCGTGTGTCCACTTCGCCAGGTCGCCGGTGCGGTACATCCGCTCACCGGCCCGACCGTACGGGCAGGCGACAAAGCGTTCGCCGGTCAGCCCGGGACGCCCGATGTAGCCGCGGGCCACTCCGGTGCCCGCGATGTACAGCTCGCCCACGACACCGACCGGTACGGCGTCGAGCCGGTCGTCGAGGACGTACAGACGGGTGTTGGCGATGGGTCGGCCGAAGGGTACCGGGCCGGGCCGGGCGGGATCGACCTCTGCGGCGGCGACCAGGACGGTGGCCTCGGTGGGGCCGTAGAGGTTCAGCATCCGGCGTCCGGGCGCCCAGGCGCGGGCCGTGGTCTCGTCGACGGCTTCGGCGCCGACGAGCAGGGTCCCGATGCCCGTGAAGTGCTTCGGCTCCAGCAGTCCGAGCAGGGACGGCAGCATGAAGGCGATGTCGAGTCCGGGGAGTTCGGCAAGAGTTCCCGGCTGTTCCCGCTGGTCGGCGGAGGCCATCACCAGGGTGGCTCCGGCGGCGAGCGCGGTGGCGGTCTCCAGTACCGAGGCATCGAAGCTGAAGGACGAGAACTGGAGCATGCCCTTTCCGGGGGCCGCTCCGGTGAGGGGGCCGAACTTCGAGGCCAGGTTCGCCAGGGAGCCGTGGGTGACGGCGACCCCCTTCGGGGTGCCGGTGGAGCCCGAGGTGTAGATGACGTACGCCAGGGCGGCCGGGTCGACGGTCGCCGCCGGCGCGATGGCCGTACGGTCCGCCGGGTCGAGCGGGGCGTCCAGCCAGACCACCGGGATCCCGTCGAGGGCGTCGTCAAGGTCCGTGGTCTCGTCGCGGACGGCGAGCAACAGGTGTGCCCCGCTGTCGGCGAGCATGAAGGAGACCCGGTCGGCGGGCAGCCGGGAGTCGATCGGCAGATAGGCGGCCCCGGCCTGCCAGACGGCCGTCATCGCGGTGATCATCCGGTCGTCGCGGGGCAGGCAGAGGGCGACGACCGATTCGGTGCCAACGCCCAGTCCGCGGAGGTGTGCGGCGAGCTGTCCGGCCGCCTCGTCGAGTTCGCGGTAGGTCGTGCGGATGCCGTCGGCCACGACCGCGTCGCGGTCCGGTTCGGCTTCCGCGTGCCGCCGGAACAGATCGACGATCGTGGCGGCATCGGCCGTTTCCGCAGTGTCGTTCCACCGGTGGAGGATCCGGTCCCGTTCGGTGTCGTCGAGGACGTCGATACCGGTGAGGGGGGCGTCGGGAGCGGTCGTGAGTGCGGTGACGGCGTGTTCGGTCGCGGTGCGGAGCAGTTGTCCGACGTGGTCGGGGTCGATGGGGGCGACGGCCTGGACGGTCACGCTCATTCCGGCGTTGCCGAGGTCGTTCACCGAGACGGCCAGGGGGTAGTTGGTGCGCTCCCTGGAGTAGACGCTGCGGATGCCGTCGACGGTCTGCCGCTCCGCCGTCGCGGGTGCTGACGCCGCTTCGGTCTGCGGGCCGATGTAGCGGTAGTTGAAGAGTGAGGTGAAGAGGGGTACGTCGCCGGGGAGTCCGCTGGAGCGCTGGGCCACCGCGAGCGGGGCGTGCTCGTGTTCCAGGAGCTCCGCGAGCTGGGTCCGCATCCGGGCGACGGCGTCCCGCAGTCCGTCGCGGTCCGTCCGTACCCGTACGGGGAGGGTGTTGATGAACGGGCCGAGGACCCGGTCCGAGCCCTGTCCGGCGTTCATCCGGCCGAAGAGGACGGTCCCGAAGACCACGTCGTCCCGGCCGGACAGGGCGGCCAGGACCCGGGCCCACACCACGTGCAGCACGGTGGCCGGGCTGACTCCGAGGTCCCGTGCTGCCCGCCGCAGATGGGTGACCACGTCGTCGGGTATCGGCGTGACGCCGGTCGCGGTGTCCGTGCCGTCTCCGCGGACGTCCGTGACACCGAGCGGTGCGGTCGTGTCGGTCACATCGCCGAGGAGGGCGGAGAAGAACCTTTCGTGTTCGGCTCGGGGGACCCTACGGGTCTGGGCGACGAAGTCGCGGAACGGCAGTGCCGGGCCGAGCCGTGATGCTTCGCCGGAGAGTACGGCGCGCAGCTCCCGGAGGAGGACGTCCATGCCCATGTGGTCCTGGACCATGTGGTGCATCCGGACCACGCCGAGGATGCGGTCCGGGGCCGGCTGGGCCGTGTGGAGGTCCATCAGGGGTGCGCGGCGCAGGTCCATGGCGGTTCCGGCGGCTGCGACGAGGGCGTCGACCGCGGCGGCGGGGTCGTCGGTATCGGTATCGGTGTGGGTGTCGAGGGTGTGCTCGACGACGGGCAGTTCGGCGTGCCGCCACACCACCTGGGCGGGTTCGTCGAGTCCTTCCCAGACGATGGCGGTGCGGTAGATGTCGTGCCGGGCGACGACCTGCCGGAGGGCGTCGGCGAAGGCGTCCAGCCGGGCCCGTGAGGAGAACTCGACCACGCGCAGGGTGACGTAGGCGTCGGCGGAGCTGTCCGCGAGCAGGTGGTGGAAGAGCATGCCTTCCTGGAGGGGCGCCAGCGGGTACACGTCCGCCACATTGGCCGCTCCGCCGTCGACTCCGGCGACGACGTGGTCGATCTCGGTCCGGTCCAGGTCGATGAGCGTCAGCATGTCGGGGGTGAGGTGGCGGGCGTCGGCGGGGATCGCGTTCTCCGGTACGTCCGCGGGTGCGGCCGCGGCGGCCCGGGCCAGACCGGCGGGGGTGGGTGCTTCGAAGAGGGTGCGTATCGAGACCTGCACTCCGCGGGCGCGGAGGCGTTCGACCACGGACACCACCAGCAGGGAGTGTCCGCCGAGGCGGAAGAAGTTGTCGTCGGCGCCGACCGTCTCCAGGCCGAGGACGTCGGCGAACACGGCGCACAGGATCTCCTCCTGCACGGTTTCCGGTCCGCGCCCGGTGGCCGTGCCGGTGGTGTAGTCGGGGGCGGGCAGGGCCTTCCGGTCGAGTTTGCCGTTGACGGTCAGGGGCAGTTCGGGGAGGGTGACGACGGCCGCGGGCACCATGTAGTCGGGCAGGTGCCGGGCCACGTACTCCGGCAGCAGGCCGGACAGAGCCTCGGGCGCGCCGCCGGAAGCGGCTCCGCCGCCGTTCGTATCCGGCATGTCCGGCGCGGCGGGGGTGGCGGGGGTGGGGACGACGTAGGCCACGAGGCGGCGGTCGCCCTGCGTGTCCTCGCGGACGATCACCGCGGTCTGGCGGACGGCCGGGTGGGTGAGCAGGACGGCCTCGACCTCGCCCGGTTCGATGCGGAAGCCCCGTACCTTCACCTGGTCGTCGGCGCGGCCCAGGAACAGCAGTCGCCCGTCGGGGGTCCACTTCACCAGGTCCCCGGTGCGGTACATCCGCTCACCGGCCGGACCGTACGGGCACGCGACGAAGCGCTCACCGGTCAGCCCGGGACGCCCGACGTAGCCGCGGGCGACGCCGGCGCCCGCGACGTACAGCTCGCCGGGGACCCCGGCGGGGAGCGGGTTGAGAGCCGGGTCGAGTACGTAGAGACGGGTGTTGGCGACGGGGGTGCCGATGGACGGGACGTCGGCGGCGGCGAGGGGTGCCGATATCGACGCGCAAACCGTGATCTCCGTCGGCCCGTAGGCGTTGACCAGGTTCCGGTCCGGTGCCCACCGGCCGACGAGTGCGGTGTCCATGGCCTCACCGGCCGATACGAGCGTGGTCACGGAGTCCAGGTCTCCGGCGTCCAGCGCCCCCAGGACCACGGGGGGCAGGGTGGCGTGGGTGACCGCGTGGCGGGCGATGAGGCCGACGAGGTCGTCGCCGGGGACCAGTTCGTCGGCCGGGGCGACCACCAGCGCGGCGCCCGAACCGAGCGCCATCAGCACTTCCCAGGTCGCCGCGTCGAATCCGGTGGAGGCGAACTGGAGCACGCGGGCCCCCGGGCCGGTGGCGAAGCGTTCGCGCTGCGCGGCGGCCAGGTTCACGACGCCGCCGTGGGTCAGGGCGACGCCCTTGGGGGTGCCGGTGGAGCCGGAGGTGTAGATGACGTAGGCGAGTCCCGCCTGGGCCGTGACCGTGTCGGGCGGGGTGCCCGGAAGGGCCGCGATGTCGTCCCGGGTCCGCGGGTCGTCGAGGTGGATCACCGGTACGCCCGTGAACGCCTCCGCCCGGGGCCCGGTCTGCGAGGTGTCCGTCAGAACCAGGCGGGCGCCGCTGTCGGAGATCATGAAGGCGATGCGTTCGGCGGGGTGCCGGGCGTCCAGCGGCAGATAGGCGGCGCCCGCCTTCCAGACCGCGAGGAGGGCGGCGATCAGGTCGGCGCCGCGGGGCAGGCAGAGTCCGACCACGTTTTCAGTGTTTTCGGTGTTTTTGATGTTTTCGGTGTCCGCTCCGGCGCGGCGCAGCAGGTGGGCGATGCGGTTGGCCCGGGTGTCCAGCTCCTGGTAGGTGAGTTCGACGCCGTCGCCGAGGATCGCGACGGCGTCCGGGTCGGCCGCGGCACGGCGGGCGAAGAGTTCCACGGCGGAGGCGTCGGGGACATCGGTGGCCGAGGGGTTCCAGGCTTCGAGGAGGAGGGTGCGTTCGCCGGGGCCGAGGAGTTCGACGGCGTTCAGCCGGCGGTCCGGGTCCGCGGTGACCTCGTCGAGTATCCGCAGCCACCGTTCGGCGACGGCTTCGACCGTACCGCGGTCGAAGAGGTCGTCGGATCCGGTCAGCGAGCCGCGCAGGCCCGCGGGTCCGCCTTCGGCGTCGAAGAGTTCGCCCAGGACGATGTCGAGGTCGAATTTGACGGGGACCGTGGTCGGTTCGGCCGCGGCGCGGGCGCCTCCGGCGGCACGGACGTCGGCAAGGTCCAGGGCGGAGCGCCGGGTGGTCCGGGCGGTGAGGGAGACCTGGAAGAGGGGGTTGCGGCTGAGGGAGCGTGCGGGGGCGAGTTCCTCGACGAGCCTCTCGAACGGGACGTCCTGGTGTTCCAGCGCACCGAGGCCGGTTTCGCGCACCCGCCGGAGTATCTGCCGGAACCCGGGGTTACCGGAGAGGTCGGCGCGGATCACGAGGGTGTTGACGAAGAAGCCGACGAGGTCGTTCATGGCTTCGTCGGTACGGCCCGCGACGACCGTGCCGATCGGGATGTCGGTGCCCGCGCCGAGCCGGGACAGGGTGACCGCGAGCGCGGCCTGGAGGACCATGAACGGGGTGGCGCCCTCGGCCCGTGCGAGCCGGGCGATCCTGCGGTGGACGTCGGCCGTGATGCGCAGGGGGACCCGGTGGCCGCGGTGGCCGGCGACCGGGGGGCGGGGCCGGTCGGTCGGCAGCGTGAGTTCCTCGGGGGCCCCGGCGAGGGTGCGGCGCCAGTAGTCGACCTGTGTCGACAGCACACTCTCCGGGTCGGAGGCCTCGCCGAGCATCTCCCGCTGCCAGAGGGTGTAGTCGGCGTACTGGACGGGCAGCGGCTCCCAGTCCGGGGCCTCGCCGCGGCGCCGTGCTTCGTACGCCGTCGACACATCGCGGGCGAGCGGGCCCATGGACCAGCCGTCGCCCGCGATGTGGTGGACGAGGAGGACCAGCAGGTTCTCTTCCGTCCCGGCATCCGCCTCCCGCGGCTGCGGTTCCCCGCCGGGTCCCCGGCCCGCTTCCCGTAACGGCTGGTCGGTCAGGAACAGCCAGGCGCGGATCGGTACCCCGGCCGCCAGGTCGAAGGTGGACCCGGCTGCTTCCTCGGCCGCCGCGGCCAGTTCGTCAGGGGCGACCCGGCGCACGGTGAGCGCCCAGTCAAGCTCTCCGGGCGGGAGGATGTGCTGGTACGGCTCGCCGTCCGCGAGCCGGAAGAGGGTGCGCAGCGACTCGTGGCGGCCGATCACGTCCCGGAGCGCCGCGTTCAGCGCCGGGACGTCCAGGTTTCCGGTGAGCGTGACCACCAGCGGAAGGTTGTAGGTGGGGCTCGGGCCCTCCAACTGGCCCAGGAACCACAGCCGCCGCTGCGCGAACGACAACGGAATCATCACTGATTCTCCTTACGCATCGGACGAAGGGCCGGTCGGGACGTTTTCCGGTGGCCGAGCCGGGCGGCGAGGGCCGCGGGGGTCGCCGCCTCGAAGAGAGTGCGGATCTTCACTTCCACTCCGAGGCGGGCCCGGATGCGGGAGAGGAGTCTGATCGCGAGCAGGGAGTGCCCGCCGAGGTCGAAGAAGTTGTCGTCCACCCGGACCGAGGGCAGTTCGAGGGTCTCGGCGAAGATCTCGCAGAGGGTCGCTTCCCGTTCGTCGGCGGGTTCGCGTCGCCGGTCCGCCGCGGCCGCTGCCGGGCCGGGGGCGGGGAGGGCGTTGCGGTCGAGCTTTCCGCTTGCGGTGAGCGGTAGTTCGGGGAGGGTGACGACGGCCGCGGGCACCATGTGGTCGGGCAGGAGGTCCGCGAGGTACCTGCGGAGCGCGCCGTCCTCGGGCCCGGCGCCGTCGGGACCACTGTCGGGGCCGCCGTCGGGGTTGTCGTCGGTGGCGGTCTCCGGGTGACGGGTTTCCGTGGGAACGGCGTAGGCGACCAGCCGGAGGGATCCGGGCGTGTCCTCGCGGGCGATCACCGCGGCCCTGGCGACGCCGGGATGGGTGAGCAGCGCGGCCTCGACCTCGCCCGGTTCGATGCGGAACCCGCGTACCTTCACCTGGTCGTCGGCGCGGCCCAGGAACACCAGCTGTCCGTCGGGCGTCCACTTCACCAGGTCCCCGGTGCGGTACATCCGCTCACCGGCCGGACCGTACGGGCAGGCGACGAAGCGCTCGCCGGTCAGGCCGGGGCGCCCGATGTAGCCGCGGGCGATCTGGGCACCTGCCGCGTACAGTTCGCCGACGGCGCCGACCGGCACGGCGTCGAGCCGGTCGTCGAGCACGTACACGCGTGTTCCGTCGAGTGGTGTACCGATCGGGACCTGGCCCGCGGCGACCGTGCGGGCGGCCGGTGCGGCGGTCAGTTCGGCGGTGGTGATGCCGATCGTGGTCTCCGTGGGTCCGTAGTGGTTGTGGATCCGCCGGTCTCCGGCGGCCGCGGTGAGGTGTCCCACCCATGCGGCCGGTGCGGCTTCTCCGCCGAGCACCAGCGACCGGGCCGGGAGGACCGGGGCCGTACCGGGTCCGGAGGCGAGGGCGGCCAGATGGGAGGGGACGGCCTTCAAGGAGTCGATGCGGTGTTCGCGGAGATAGCCGGTGACCGCTTCGAGGTCCGTCACCGCCGTCTCGTCGAGTATGTGCAGTTCGCCGCCGGTGGCCAGGCTGACGAAGACGACCGTGTTGCCGAGGTCGGTGACCTGGGGCTGCAGCAGCACGTACCGGAGCCCAGGGCGGGCCCAGTCGAGCCGGGCGGCGACGGATTCCACATAGCGGGCGAGGCCTCCGTGGGTGACGGCGACACCCTTCGGGGTGCCCGTCGAGCCGGACGTGTAGATCACGTACGCGAGTGCGGCGGGATGCGTCAGCGGTGGTGCGGTGGCCGGGTATCCGGCCGTCCGGCGGTCGTCGTCCAGGGACTCGACGGTTGCTCCGGCGAGGGCCGCGGCCCGGGTCGCGGCTTCGGCTCCGGTTCCGGCGGTCAGCACGAGTCGCGTGCCGCTGTCGGCGAGCATGAAGGCGATGCGGTCGGCCGGGAGGCGGGTGTCGATCGGCAGATACGCCGCTCCGGCCTTCCAGACCGCGAGAATCGCGGCGATCGTCCGCAAGCCGCGGGGCAGACCGAGACCGACGACGGATCCGGGTCCGGCCCCGAGGGTCAGCAGATGCCGGGCGAGCCGGTTGGTCTCGGCTTCGAGCTGCGCGAACGTGGTTGCGGTGCCGCCGGCGACGACCGCGACGGTGTCGGGGGCTTCAGCCGCCCGCCGGCGGATCGTCTCCACGACCGTACGGGCCGGGGCCGGTGTCGTGGTGCCGCTCCAGTGGTGCAGCACCGCCTCCCGCTCGTCGTCACCGAGGACGTCCACGGCGTGCAGCCGTATGCCGGGCCGTGCGGTGACCGTGTCCAGGACGCGGAGGAAGCGTCCGGCCATCCGGCCCGCGGCGGGCTCGTCGAAGAGGTCGGCCGTGACGGTCACGGTGCCGCGCAGTCCGGCGGGGGCGCCGTGGGCGTCGAACACCTCGCCTACGGATACGAAGAAGTCGTACCGGCCGGGGGCCGCGGCGGTCCCGTCGGAGGCGAGCCCGCCACCGCCGCCGGTCCGCAGGCCGGGCAGGTCGAGCGCTGTCCGCTCCGTGTTCTGAAGGGTGAGCATGGTCTGGAACAGCGGGTGCCGTCCCAGGGTCCGGGAGGGCGCCAGCTCCTCCACCAGCTTCTCGAACGGCACGTCCTGATGGGCCAGGGCGCCCAGGCCGGTGTCCCTGACCCGGCCGAGGACCTGCCGGAAGTCGGGGTCCCCGGAGAGATCGGTCCTGATGACGAGGGTGTTCAGAAAGAAGCCGACGAGATCGTCGAGAGCGTCGTCGGTACGGCCCGCGATCGGGGAGCCGATGGGGATGTCCGTACCGGCGCCGAGCCGGGACAGCGTCACCGCCAGCGCGGCCTGGAGCACCATGAACGCCGTCACGCCCTCGGCGCGGGCCAGCTCCACCAGCCGGTGGTGGACCTCGGCCGGTATCTCCAGGGGCACGCGGTGGGCGCGGCGTGAGGCGACCGCGGGGCGCGGCCGGTCGGTCGGCAGGGCCAGCTCTTCCGGTGCCCCGGCGAGCGTCTGCCGCCAGTACTCCACCTGCGCCGACAGCAGACTCTCCGGGTCCGTTTCGTCACCGAGGAGATCGCGCTGCCACAGGGTGTAGTCGGCGTACTGGACCGGCAGCGGCTCCCATTCCGGGGCCCGCCCGGCGAGGCGCGCCTCGTACGCTGTCGACACATCGCGGGCGAGGGGGCCCATGGACCAGCCGTCGGCCGCGATGTGATGGAGCAGGACGACGAGGACGCGTTCGTCGGCACCGGCGTCGAACAGCCAGGCGCGGAAGGGGATCTCGGCTGCCAGGTCGAAGGCGTGGGCCGACACTGCGCCGACGGCTTCAGCCAGTTCCTCCGGTGCGATCCGGATGGTGTCGAGTCCCCAGTCGAGTTCGTCGGGGTCGAGTACGTGCTGGTACGGCTCGCCGTCCACGGCCGGGAACACCGTACGCAGCGACTCGTGCCGTCCGATCACATCCCGCAGCGCAGCGTCCAGCGCCACCACATCGACATCGGCATCCCCGCGCAGCCGTACCGGCACCGGCAGGTTGTACGTCGCACTAGGACCCTCCAACTGGTCCAGGAACCACAACCGCCGCTGCGCGAACGACAACGGCACCCGCTCCGGCCGGACCCCCACAGCCAGCGCCGCACGAACCCCACCCGAACCCGACCCGGCAATCCACCCCGCCAGCCCCGCCACCGACGGAACCTCGAACAACACCCGCAACGGAACCTCAGCACCCAGAACCGTACGGATCCGCGACACCAAACGCACCGCCAGCAGCGAATGACCACCGAGCTGGAAGAAACTGTCGTCGACCCCGACCACCGGCAGGTCGAGAACCTGCGCGAACGCCGCGCACAGCAGCTCCTCCTGCGGGGTCGCGGGCGCCCGGCCCGGCCCGGCCGTGTAGTCGGGGGCCGGCAACGCCCCGCGGTCCAACTTGCCGTTGGCCGTCAGCGGGAGTTCCGCGAGGACGACCACCGCGGACGGCACCATGGAGGCGGGCAGCCAGCGCGCCGCGTACTCGCGTACCCCGGTCGTCCCCTCACCGTTCTCCAGGGGTACGACGTACGCCACGAGGCGCCGGTCGCCGGGGGTGTCCTCCCGGACGATCACGGCGGCCCGGGCCACCCCGGGGTGCCTGAGCAGTGCGGCTTCGACCTCACCGGTTTCGATCCGGTGGCCGCGGATCTTCACCTGGTCGTCGGCGCGGCCGAGGAACAGCAGGTCACCGTCCGAGGTCCACTTCACCCGGTCCCCGGTGCGGTACATCCGCTCCCCGGCGGGTCCGAACGGGCAGGCGACGAAGCGCTCACCGGTCAGCTCCGGCCGGTGGAGATAGCCGCGGGCCAGACCCCGGCCGGTGATGTACAGCTCCCCGGCCACGCCCACCGGCACGGGGGCGAGCGCCTCGTCGAGGACGAAGACCGCGGTGTTCGCGATCGGCCGCCCGATCGGCGGGGCACCGGCGTTCCCGGTGTCGACGGGGGCTGCCGTGGACCAGATGGTGGTCTCCGTCGGCCCGTACACATTGAGGACCTGTCCCGCGGACCGTACGAGTCCGGCCGCCAGCTCGGCGGGCAGCGCCTCGCCTCCGACCAGGGCACGGACCCCGGTCAGATCGACCTCGCCCGCCGCCAGAACGGACTGCCACAGGCTCGGCGTGGCCTGGACGACGCTCACTCCGGCGGTGCGCACCAGCTCGACCAGGGCGGCCGGGTCGTGGACGAGGTCCTTGCCCGCCAGCACCACCGTGGCTCCGTGCACGAGCGGCAGGAACAGCTCCAGACCGGCGATGTCGAAGCCGACCGTGGTCACGGCCAGCAGCCGGTCGCCGGGGCGGACACCGATCCGGTCGGCCATTCCGGCCAGCAGGTTGACCAGCGCGGCGCGCGGGACGACGACGCCCTTGGGACGCCCGGTGGAACCGGACGTGAAGATCACGTACATGGGGTGGGCGCCCGCGGGGCCCTGCGCGTCGTATCCGGACGAGAGGCCGCCGGTCGTCTGCTCCGCGATGGCCGCGGCGGTTTCGGGATCGTCCAGCACCACCCGTACCCCGGCGGACGGGACCAGGTCCGAGAGGGCCGTCGAGGTCACCACGGCGACGGGGTCGGTTTCGGTGAGCATGTACGCGAGCCGCTCGGCCGGGTAGTCCACGTCGACGGGCAGATACGCGGCCCCGGATTTGGCCACGGCCAGCAGGGCCACCAGCAGCTCGGGCGAGCGCGGCAGTGCCACGGCGACGAACCGTTCCGGCCCGGCTCCGCGCGTCTTCAGCCACCGGGCCAGCCGGTCGGCCCGGTCGTTCAGTTCCCCGTAGGACAGCTCCGTGCCGTCCGCGAGGACCGCGACCGTGCCGGGTGCCGTCGCCGCCCGGTGTTCGAAGCAGGCCACGACATCGCGGGCGGGCAGGGCGACCGCTGTGTCGTTCCAGCGGTCGAGGAGGAGAGCGCGTTCCCCGGCGGCCAGCAGGTCGATTTCGCGCAGTGGGACGTCGGGGCCGGCGAGCAGGCCGTCCAGGGCGCGGCTGAACCATGAGGTGAACCTGACGACCGTCTCCGGCTCGAACAGGTCCGCCGAGCCGTTCACCGATCCCCGGAGCCCGGCCGGGCGGCCCCGGTCGTCGAAGTTCTCCGCCAGCGTGATGTCGAGGTCGAACCTGGCCGCCGACTCCGCGGGGGCTCCGGTCGGGTCGGTGTCCGGAGTGGTGTCAGGGTCCGGAGTGGCGTCGGCGTTCGGAGTGGCATCGGGATCCGGGCCGGAGTCGGCGGAGGCGGAGGCGGAGGGGAGCCGGAACGCCGTCCGCTCCGTGTTCTGGAGCGTCAGCATCGTCTGGAACAGGGGATGCCGTGACAGCGACCGCTCGGGCGCCAACTCCTCCACCAGCTTCTCGAACGGCACGTCCTGATGCGCGAAGGCGTCCAGCCCGGTCCGCCGGACCCGGCCCAGCACCTCCCGGAATCCGGGGTTCCCGGAGAGGTCGGTCCTGATGACGAGCGTATTGACGAAGAACCCGACCAGCGCTTCCAGGGCGTCGTCGGTACGGCCCGCGACCGCCGTGCCGATGGGGATGTCCGTACCGGCACCGAGCCGGGAGAGGGTCACCGCCAGCGCGGCCTGGAGCACCATGAACGCCGTCACGCCTTCGGCGCGGGCCAGCTCCACCACACGCCGGTGCGTCTCGGCCGGCAGGTCGACCGGCACCCGGTGCCCTCGGTTGCCGGACACCGCGGGGCGCGGCCGGTCGGTCGGCAGGGCCAGCTCTTCCGGTGCCCCGGCGAGCGTCTGCCGCCAGTACTCCACCTGCGCCGACAGCAGACTCTCCGGGTCCGTTTCCTCACCGAGGAGGTCCCGCTGCCAGAGCGTGTAGTCCGCGTACTGGACCGGCAGCGGCTCCCACGCCGGGGCCCGCCCGGCGAGGCGCGCCTCGTACGCGAAGGAGAGATCCCGGCCCAGAGGGCCGCGCGACCAGCCGTCCGTGGCGATGTGATGGAGCAGGACGACGAGGACGCGTTCGTCGGCACCGGCGTCGAACAGCCAGGCGCGGAAGGGGATCTCGGCTGCCAGGTCGAAGGCGTACCGTGAGGCGTCCCTGATCGCGTCCTGCAGCTCGTCGGGGTTGATACGGGTGGTGTCGAGTCCCCAGTCGAGTTCGTCGGGGTCGAGTACGTGCTGGTACGGCTCGCCGTCCACGGCCGGGAACACCGTACGCAGCGACTCGTGCCGTCCGATCACATCCCGCAGCGCAGCGTCCAGCGCCACCACATCGACATCGGCATCCCCGCGCAGCCGTACCGGCACCGGCAGGTTGTACGTCGCACTAGGACCCTCCAACTGGTCCAGGAACCACAACCGCCGCTGCGCGAACGACAACGGCACCCGCTCCGGCCGAACCCCCACAGCCAGCGCCGCACGAACCCCACCCGAACCCGACCCGGCAATCCACCCCGCCAGCCCCGCCACCGACGGAACCTCGAACAACACCCGCAACGGAACTTCAATGCCCAGAACCGTACGGATCCGCGACACCAGACGCACCGCCAGCAGCGAATGACCACCAAGCTGGAAGAAACTGTCGTCGACCCCGACCGCAGGCAGGTCGAGAACCTGCGCGAAGGCAGCGGCCAGGAGTTCTTCCTGCACCGTCGCGGGCGCCCGGCCCGGCCCGGCCGTGTAGTCGGGGGCGGGCAACGCCCCGCGGTCCAGCTTGCCGTTGCCGGTGAGGGGGAGGGCGGTGAGGCTCACGACGGCGGAGGGGACGAGCGGGGTGGGGAGCCGCCGGGCGAGGTAGTCCCGTACACCCTCTGTCTCGTCCGTGCCCTCGCTGTCCGACGGGACGACGTAGGCGACGAGGCGGCGGTCGCCGGGGGTGTCCTCCCGGGCGATCACCGCGGCCTGTGCCACTGCCGGATGCGTCAGCAGTACGGTTTCGACCTCGCCGGGCTCGATGCGGAAGCCGCGCACCTTGACCTGGTCGTCGGCGCGTCCGGCGAAGACGACCTGTCCGTCGGCCGTCCAGCGGGCCAGGTCCCCGGTGCGGTACATGCGCTCTCCCGCGGGCCCGTACGGGCAGGCGACGAAACGCTCACCGGTCAGTGCCGGACGGTTCGTGTACCCGCGGGCCAGCGGCGTTCCGGCGACGTAGAGTTCCCCGGTCACACCAACCGGGACCGGCTGGAGGCGGTCGTCGAGGACGTACAGGCGAGTGTTGGCGATGGGCCGCCCGACGGGGATCACACCGTTGGCGAGGGTGTCGGTGTCCAGCCGGGCCGTGGCGACACCGATGGTCGTTTCGGTGGGGCCGTAGTGGTTGAAGACCCGCCGCTCACCGGCTGCCGACACCAGCTCCTCCACCAGTGCCTTCGGGGCGGCCTCACCGCCCAGGACGAGGGATCCGGCCGGGAACACGGCGCCTGTGCCCGCTCCGGCGGTGAGTGCCGCGAGATGGGAAGGCACCACCTTGAGAGCGTCGATCCGCTGGTCCGCGACAAAGGACGCGACCGCGACCGGGTCGGTGACCGCTTCCGCGTCCAGCACATGCAGCCGGCCGCCGGTCGCCAGGCTGATGAACACCACCGTGTTCCCCAGGTCCGTCACCTGCGCCTGCAGCAGCCCATACCGCGCGCCGACGGCCGTCCAGCCCAGCCGTACCGACACGGATTCCACGTAGTTCGCGAGCGCCCCATGGGTCACACCGACGCCCTTCGGCATCCCCGAAGAACCCGATGTGTACATCACGTACGCCAGGGCGGACGGAACCGTCGCCTGCGGTTCCAGAGGTACGCCGTCCGGCAGTTCTTCCAGCTGTACGACAGTGGGTCCCGTACTTGCGCCGGGCAGTTCCGCATCCGTCGCCCCGTCCGCGAGCACGATCCGGGCTCCGCTGTCGGTGAGCATGAAGGCGATCCGCTCGGCCGGCAGCTCGGTGTCCACGGGCAGATACGCGGCACCCGCACGCCACACGCCCAGCACCGCCGTGATCGTTTGTACGCCCGGGGCCAGGCACAGTCCGACGACCGAGTCCGGCACCACTCCGTGGGCGCGCAGGCCGCGGGCGATACGGTCCGCTTCGCCGGCGAGCCGGGCATAGGTCAGCTCGACTCCGTCGGTGACCAGGGCAACGGCGTCCGGGGACTCCTCCACCCGGCGCCGGAACAGTTCGTGGACTCCGGAGCCCGTGACGGTCGTCGCCGTGTCGTTCCACTGGTGGAGCAGCACATCGCGCTCGTCGGGCCCCAGTAGTTCCACGCTGCCGAGCCGGGTGGCGGGGCTGCCGGTCAGCGTGTCCACCACCCGTACGAACCAGCCCGCGATCCTGTCCGCCGTCGGGGCGTCGAACAGGTCGGCCGCGACGGTCATCGACCCCTGGCATCCGGCGGGACGTCCGTCCGAGTCGAACGTCTCCGCCAACGAGACGTTGAGGTCGAACCGCGCGGATGCCGTCGAGGGACCCGACGGAGCCGACGGGCCGGCCGTGGCGGAGTCCGTCGAGGGAGTTGACGGGCCGGCCGTGGCCGGTGCCGCCGCACCACGGGCACCGGACTCCGGGAGCTCCAGCGCGACGCGGTCGGTGTTCTGGAGCGTCAGCATCGTCTGGAACAGGGGATGCCGTGACAGCGACCGCTCGCGCGCCAGCTCCTCCACCAGTTTCTCGAACGGCACGTCCTGGTGGGCGAAGGCCTCCAGACTGCTCCGCCGGACCCGGCCCAGCACCTCCCGGAACTCCGGATCGCCGGAGAGCTCGGTCCGGATCACGAGGCTGTTGACAAAGAACCCGACAAGGTCGTCGAGAGCCTCGTCGGTGCGGCCCGCGACCGCCGAGCCGATGGGGATGTCGGTCCCGGCACCCAGCCGGGAGAGGGTCACCGCCAAGGCGGCCTGGAGCACCATGAACGGGGTGGCGCCCTCCGCCCGGGCCAGCCTCACCAGGCGCCGGTGTGCGTCGGCCCCGAGCCTCAGCGGCACGACGTGGCCGCGGTGGCTCGCCACGGCGGGACGCGGCCGGTCGGTGGGCAGGGCCAGCTCCTCGGGTGCTCCGGCGAGCGCCTGCCGCCAGTACTCCACCTGCGCCGACAGCAGACTGTCCGGGTCCGTTTCGTCACCGAGGAGGTCCCGCTGCCAGAGGGTGTAGTCCGCGTACTGGACCGGCAGCGGCTCCCAGGCCGGGGCTTCGCCGCGGAGGCGGGCAGCGTAGGCGGTGGAGATGTCCCGGCTCAGCGGTGCCATCGACCAGCCGTCCGTGGCGATGTGATGGAGCAGGACCACGAGTACGTGCTCGTCCGGACCGACCCTGAACAGCGAAAACCGGACCGGGGGCTCGGCCGCGAGGTCGAAGGCGTATCGGGAAGCCCGGTCGACTGCCGCAGCCAGTTCCTCGGGCTCGATGTCGACGGCCTCAAGTTCCCGGTCGAGGTCGTCGGAGCCGAGGATGTGCTGATACGGCTCGCCGTCGACGGCGGGGAACACGGTGCGCAGCGACTCGTGGCGCGTGACGACATCGTGGAGTGCCGCCGCGAGAGCTGTGGTGTCGACGGCGGTGAGCCGTACGACGACGGGGATGTTGTAGGTGGGGCTGGGGCCTTCGAGGCGGCTCAGGAACCAGAGCCGTTGCTGGGCGAAGGAGAGTGGTACGCGTTGGGGTCGGTTTTCTGCTGCGGTGAGGGGTGTGCGGGCGGGCCCGGTGGCCGTGGTGGTCAGGCGGGCTGCGAGGGAGGCGGGGGTGGGGGCTTCAAAGAGGGAACGGACCTGGAGTTCGAGGCGGAGGGTCACGCGGATCCGGGAGACGAGGCGTACGGCGAGGAGGGAGTGGCCGCCGAGCCGGAAGAAGTCGTCGTCGACGCTGACGGAGTCCAGTCCGAGGACATCGGCGAAGAGGGCGCAGAGGATCTCTTCGTGGACGGTGGCCGGGGCCCGGCCGGTGTTGGTGGCGATGGCGGGCGCGGGGAGGGCGGTGCGGTCGAGTTTTCCGTTCACGGTCAGGGGGAGTTCGGGCAGGGTGACGAATGCGGCGGGGATCATGTAGTCGGGCAGGCGGCCTGCCACCCATGCCCGCAGATCGTCGGTGTCGGATGCGGCTACGACGTAGGCCACCAGGGCGCCGTCACGGGCGACGACCGCGGACTGGGTGACCTGGGGGTGGGCCAGGAGTACGGCATCGACCTCACCCGGCTCGATACGGAAGCCCCGGATCTTCACCTGATCGTCGGCGCGTCCGGCGAAGACGAGCTGCCCGTCGTGCGTCCAGCGGGCCAGATCCCCCGTCCGGTACATCCGCTCACCACCAGGACCATACGGGCAAGCCACAAACCGCTCCCCCGTCAGGCCAGGGCGGTTCACATAGCCCCGAGCCAGCCCCGCACCCGCCACATACAACTCTCCCGCGACGCCGACGGGGACCGGCTGGAGCCGGGCATCCAGGACATAGAGGCGGGTGTTGGCGATCGGGCGGCCGAACGGCACCGCACCAGGGCGGTCCGGATCCACCTCCGCCGCAGCGACCATCACCGTCGCCTCGGTCGGACCATACGTGTTCACCAGCCGACGACCCTGCGACCACACCTGCGCGGCCGGTTCACCGATCGCCTCCGCACCCACCAGCAGGGTGTCCACCCGCTCCAGCACCCCGGGGTCGATCACACCCAACAGGGACGGAACGACACTGGCAGTGGTCACCCCTTCCAGCTCACGCAGCCGCTCCGGCTCCCGGCGCTGCTCCTCGGTCGCGATCCACAACGACGCACCCGACGACAACGCCACCGCCACATCCAGCACCGACGCGTCAAAACCGAAGGACGCAAACTGCAACACACCAGCACCCGGACCCGCACCCATCACCGGACCGAACACCGACACCAGATTCACCAAAGAGCCGTGCGAAACCCCAACACCCTTCGGCACACCCGACGAACCCGACGTATAGATCACATACGCCAGCCCGGACGCGTGCCCGGCACTCTCCACGACCGGTTCACACGCAGCCGACTCCGCAAGCTCCCCCGGCCCCACCACCAACGCCGCACCCGCATCCGCCAGCATGAACTCCACCCGCTCATCCGGCAGCGCCCCCTCCACCGGCAGATACGCAGCACCCGCCTTCCACACACCCAGAATCCCGACCACCATCTCCACACCACGCCCCAGCCGGAGTCCGACCACCGACTCCCGACCCACACCACGGGCCCGCAACCAACCCGCCAACCGACCCGCCGCCACATCCAACTCGCCGTACGAGACCTGGGCCCCGTCAGCCACCACCGCCACCGCACCAGGCGTCGAAGCCGCCCACCCCTCGAACAACCCCAACACCGACCCGGGCGCCACAACCACCCCGGTGTTGTTCCACTCACCCAACACCTGAGCCCGCTGACCCGAATGGAGAACCTCCACCTGCCGCAGCGGCAGATCCTCGGCACCGTCACATGTCCCCGCCAGGACATCCAGTACGTGCTGGGTCGCCGTGCGCAGCATGTGTCCGACCGTGGCCGCGTCGATCGGTGCGACGGCTTCCACGGTGAAGCCGATGTCGTCGGGTCCCAGGTCGTTCACCGCAACAGTCAGCGGATAGTTGGTCCGCTCACGGACCAGAAGGCTGCGCATGCCCTCGAAGGTGCGTCCGTCGTCGCCGCTGGTGGTGCTCTGGTCCGCGTGCCTGTAGTTCAAGAGTGACGTGAAGAGCGGGGTACTGCCCTCGATGCCACTGGCACGCTGGGCCACCGCCAGCGGGGCGTGCTCGTGCTCCAGCAGCGCCGCCAACTGGGTCCGCATCGCCTCGACCGCACCCCGAACACCGAGCAGCTCGGTCCGGACCCGTACCGGCAGAGTGTTGATGAACGGGCCCAGGACCCGGTCTGCTGCCTCGCCCGCGTTCATCCGGCCGAAGAGAACGGTGCCGAACACCACGTCGTCCCGGCCCGCCAACACCGCCAGCACCCGGGCCCACACCACATGCAGAACAGTCGCGGGGCTCACTCCCAGCGCACGCGCCACTTCCCTCAGCCGCAAGGCGGTCGCTTCCGGCAGCCGGACCAGTTCGGTTGCCACGTCACCGCCGCCACGCACATCCAGAACCCCGAGGGGCGCGGTCGGTTCGCCCACATCGCCCAGCAGTCCGGCGAAGAACTCTTCGTGTTCCGAGCGGGCGACGCCACGAGTCCGGGCCACGAAGTTGCGGAAGGGCATGGCCTCGGCGAGCTGCTCGGTCCGGCCGCTGAGCACGTCCCACAGCTCGCGGAGCAGAACATCCATGCCCAGGTGGTCCTGGAGCATGTGGTGCATGCGCAGCGCAGCCAGCCAATGCCCCTCTGTCGTCTCCGCTGTGTGCAGGTCCATCAACGGGGCCCGCTCAAGGTCCATGACCGCGCCGGCGAGGGCGACGAGGGCATCCGCGTGCTCAGTGCTGATCTCGTACTCGACGACCGGGAGTACGGCGTGCCGCCGGACCACCTGGACCGGTTCGCGCAGACCGTCCCAGACGATGCCGGTGCGGTAGATGTCGTGCCGGTCGATCACCTGCTGGAGAGCCCGGGTGAACGTCTCCAACCGGCCCCGGGAGTCGAACTCCAACAACCTCAGGGTGAGATAGACATCGTCCTCGTCCTCAGCCATGAGGTGGTGGAAGAGCATGCCTTCCTGGAGGGGTGCGAGGGGGTAGATGTCCGCGATGTTCGCGGCCCCGCCCTCGACCGTGGCAACCACGCGGTCGATCTCGACCTGGTCCAGCTCGACCAGCGGCAGCATCCCCGGGGTGATCCGGTCCGTACCGTGCGGGATCAGGTTCTCCGGCACCGGAACCGACACCGCACCCGCAGCATCCGCCAGACCAGCAGGAGTCGGCGTCTCGAACAACGCCCGCACGGAGACCGACACACCCCGCACCCGCAACCGCTCCACCAGCGTCACGGCGAGAAGGGAGTGGCCGCCGAGCCGGAAGAAGTCGTCATCCACCCCGACGGAGTCCAAACCGAGGACATCGGCGAAGGCAGCGCAGAGAATCTCCTCCTGGACCGTGGCCGGAGCACGGCCCTCACCCGCAACGACAGCGGGCGCGGGCAGAGCAGTGCGGTCGAGCTTCCCGTTCACCGTCAACGGGAGCTCGGGCAGGGTGACGAATGAGGCGGGGATCATGTAGTCCGGCAGGCGTCCCCACACCCATGCCCGCAGGTCATCCATGTCGGATGCGGCTACGACGTAGGCCACCAGGGCGCCGTCGCGGACGATGACCGCTGACTGGGTGACCTGCGGATGAGTCAGGAGTATGGCTTCGACCTCGCCGGGCTCGATACGGAAGCCCCGGATCTTCACCTGGTCGTCGGCGCGTCCGGCGAAGACGAGCTGACCGTCGTGCGTCCAGCGGGCCAGATCCCCCGTCCGGTACATCCGCTCACCACCAGGACCGTACGGGCAGGCGACGAACCGCTCACCGGTGAGGCCAGGACGGTTCACATAGCCCCGCGCCAGACCCGCACCCGCCACGTACAGCTCCCCCGCGACGCCCACCGGGACCGGCTGCAGCCGGGCATCCAACACGTACAGGCGGGTGTTGGCGATCGGGCGGCCGAACGGCACCGGACCAGGGCGGTCCGGATCCACCTCAGCTGCCGCGACCATCACCGTCGCCTCGGTCGGACCGTACGTGTTCACCAGCCGACGACCCTGCGACCAGAGACGAGCAGCCGGCTCACCGATGGCTTCTGCACCCACCAGCAGGGTGTCCACCCGCTCCAGCACCCCCGGGTCGATCACACCCAACAGGGACGGAACGACACTGGCAGTGGTCACCCCTTCCAGCTCACGCAACCGCTCCGGCTCCCGGCGCTGCTCCCCGGTCGCAATCCACAACGACGCACCCGACGACAACGCCACCCCCACATCCAGCACCGAGGCGTCGAAACCGAAGGACGCAAACTGCAACACCCCGGAACCCGGACCCGCACCCATCACCGGACCGAACACCGACACCAGATTCACCAAAGAACCATGCGAAACCCCAACACCCTTCGGCACACCCGACGAACCCGACGTATAGATCACATACGCCAAACCCGCCGGATCCACCCCGGGAAGAGAAGCAACAGGCTCACAACCAGCCGACTCAGCCAACTCCTCCATCCCCACCACCAACGCCGCACCGGCATCAGCCAGCATGAACTCCACCCGCTCATCCGGGAACGAACCCTCCACCGGCAGATACGCAGCACCCGCCTTCCACACACCCAGAATCCCCACCACCATCTCCACACCACGCCCCAGCCGGAGTCCGACCACCGACTCCCCACCCACACCACGCCCCCGCAACCAACCCGCCAACCGGCTTGCCGCCTCATCCAACTCCCCGTACGAGACCTGGGCCCCGTCAACCACCACCGCCACCCCACCCGGCGCCTCAGCCACCCACCCCTCGAACAACCCCAACACCGACCCGGGCGCCACAACCACCCCCGTGTCATTCCACTCGGCCAACACCCGAGTCCGCTCACCCCCATCCAGCACATCCACCGCATGCACCCGCACCTCAGGTGACACAGTCACGACTTCCAGCACCCGGGAGAACCAAGAGGCGAGCCGTTCGACGGTCGCCGTATCGAACAGGTCCGCGGATGCGACCAGCGCCCCGCGCAGTCCCGCCGGGCGGCCGTCCTCGTCGAATTTCTCCGACAGCGAGAAGTCGAGATCGAAGCGGGCCGACAGCAGCGAGTTGTCGAGCGGAGGGCTGCCCGCGCCGACCTCGGGAAGGTCCAGCACGGCGCGTTCGGTGTTCTGGAGGGTCAGCATGGTCTGGAACAGGGGGTGGCGGGCCAGTGAGCGTGTCGGGGCCAGCTCCTCCACGAGCTTCTCGAACGGCACGTCCTGATGCGCCAGCGCACCCAGACTCGCCTCCCGCACCCGGCCCAGCACCTCACGGAACTCCGGATCACCCGACAGATCCGTCCGGACCACCAACGTGTTCACAAAGAACCCCACCAAACCGTCCAACGCCTCATCCAGACGCCCCGCCACCGCCGAACCCACCGGAACGTCATCACCCGCACCCAACCGCGACAACAACACCGCCAACACCCCCTGCAACACCATGAACGGCGTCACACCCTCCACCCGGGCCAGGTCGGTCAAGCGCTGATGGACCTCAGCGGGCACCACCAACGGCACCGCATGTCCGCGATGACTCGCCGCCGGGGGGCGGGCCCGGTCGGTCGGCAGGGCCAGCTCCTCCGGCACCCCGGCAAGCGCCTGCCGCCAGTACTCCACCTGAACCGACAGCAGACTCTCCGGGTCCGACTCCTCCCCCAGCAGCTCCCGCTGCCACAGCGCATAGTCCGCGTACTGCACCGGCAACGGCTCCCACACCGGAGCAGCACCACACGACCGCGCCGCATACGCCACCGACAGATCGCGTCCGAGCGGTCCCATGGACCAGCCGTCGCTCGCGATGTGGTGCACCACCAGCACCAGAAGCCGCTCCTCCCCGGCACCCGCCCCCTCGCCCTCGCCCTCGAACAGCCACGCCCGAACCGGAACCTCCACCGACAGATCGAACGCATACCCCACCGCACCCCGCACCGCATCCACCGCACCACCACCCACACCCACCACCGACAACCCCCACTCCAACTCCTCCACACCCACCACCCGCTGATACGGCTCCCCCTCCACCACCGGAAACACCGTCCGCAACGACTCATGCCGACCCAGCACATCCCGCAACGCAACACCCAACGCGGGAACGTCCAGGTCTCCGGACAGCCGGATGATCACGGGCATGTTGTAGGTCGGGCTGGGGCCTTCGACCTGGGCCAGGAGCCATAGTCTCCGCTGCGCGTACGACAGCGGGATCCGTTCCGGACGCGGCCCTGCCAGCAAGGGCGTACGGGTTCGGCTCGCCGTGCCGGCCAGGTGGGCCGCCAGTCCGGCGACGGTCGGGGTCTCGAAGAGGGTCCGTACCTCCACCTCGGCGCCGAGCGTCGCTCGGATCCGGGAGACGAGCCGTACCGCCAGGAGGGAGTGCCCGCCGAGCTGGAAGAAGCTGTCGTCCACGCCGACCGAATCCAGGCCGAGCACCTCCGCGAAGGCCGCGCAGAGCAGCTCCTCCTGCTCGGTGGCCGGGGCGCGGCCCGCGCCCGTCGCGTACTCGGGGGCCGGAAGCGCGCGCCGGTCGAGCTTGCCGTTCACGGTCATCGGCAGGGCGGCCAGCGCCATGACGGCCGCCGGAACCATGTAGTCGGGCAGGCGTCCGGCCACGAACTCCCGCAGCCCGGCGAGATCGCTGTCGTCGTCGCCGTCCTCGCCCGCCGGGACGACGTAGGCGACGAGTCGCCGGTCTCCCGGCGTGTCCTCGCGGACGACGACGGCGGCCTGGCGGACGTCGGGGTGGGTCACGAGTACGGTTTCGACCTCACCGGGCTCGATGCGGAACCCGCGGATCTTCACCTGGTCGTCCGCACGGCCGACGAACATCAGCCGCCCGTCCGCGGTCCACTTCACCAGATCCCCGGTCCGGTACATCCGCTCACCACCGGACCCGAACGGACAGGCGACGAACCGCTCACCCGTCAGACCCGGACGACCCACATACCCCCGCGCCACACCCGCACCCGCCACATACAACTCCCCCACCACACCCACCGGCACCGGACCCAACCCCGCATCCAGCACAAACACCCGCGCATTCACAATCGGCGTACCAATCGTCGGCTCATCACCCACCGACAACCCACCCGACATCGACGCACACACCGTGATCTCCGTCGGACCGTACGCGTTGATCAGACGACGCCCCGGAGCCCACCGGTCGATCAGCACCGAGTCCAGCGCCTCACCCGCCGACACCAGCGTGCGGATCGAAGCCAGGTCACCCGGCTCCAACGCCCCCAACACGGCGGGTGGCAGCGTCGCATGCGTCACCCCGTGGCGCTCCACCAGCCCGACGAGCCCGTCGCCCGCATCCAGCCCCTGCCCCGGCGCCATCACCAGCACCCCACCCGAGCAGAGCGTCACCAACACCTCCGACACCGCCGCATCGAACCCCACCGACGCAAACTGCAACACCCGCGCACCCGCACCCACCCCGAACCGCTCCCCCTGAGCAGCCACCAGATTCACCACACCCCCATGCCCCACAGCCACCCCCTTCGGCACCCCCGAAGACCCCGACGTATACATCACATACGCCAACCCCAACCCGCCGACCACCACATCCGGCAAGCCCTCCGGCTCCGCAGCAACCAGCGCCGACGTCACCGCATCGTCCAACGCCACCAACGACACCCGCCCCACAGGCACATCACCGAGAGACTCCTGAACACCCAGAACGAGCCGCGCCCCACTGTCCGCCAGCATGAACGCCAGCCGGTCCACCGGCAGCCGCCCGTCCAGCGGCAGATAAGCCGCACCCGCCTTCAACACACCAAGAATCGCCGTCACCAGATCAACACCCCGCGGCAGACACAACCCCACCACCGACTCCGCACCCACACCCCGACCCACCAAATACCGCGCCAACCGACTCGACGCCGCATCCAACTCCCCATACGACACCTCAACACCCCCGGCAACCACCGCCACCGCATCCCCAGCCTCAACCACCCGCCCCGCAAACAACTCCACCACCGACGAACCCACCACACCCCGACCCGTCGCATTCCATGTGGAGATCACCTGCTCGTGTTCCCGCCCGTCGAGGAGTCCGACGGCGGACAGGCGACTACCGGGGGCCGCGGTGAGGCTGGCCAGTACTCGTGCGAACCAGTCAGCGAACCGCGCGGCCGCGGGCTCGTCGAACAGATCCGCCGCCACGGTGACCACCCCGCGCAGCCCCGCCGGCCGGCCCTCGCCGTCGAACTGTTCCATGATCATCACGTCGACGTCGCACTTCACCGATGAGGTGACGGCACTCTCTGCGGCCGACGCCGCACCGGTCACCACACCGGGGAGTTCGAGCCCGGCACGCTCGACGTTCTGCAAGGTCAGCACGGTCTGGAACAGCGGGTGGCGGGACATCAGCCGCTCGGGCGCCAGCTCTTCGACAAGCTTTTCGAAGGGGACGTCCTGGTGGGCAAAGGCCCCCAGGCTCGCTTCCCGCACCCGCCCCAGCACCTGCCGGAAGTCCGGATCACCCGCCAGATCCGTCCGGACCACCAGCGTGTTCAGGAAGAACCCGACCAGGTCCTCCAAGGCCTCGTCACCGCGTGCCGCCACGCCCGAGCCGATCGGGATGTCGATCCCGGCACCGAGCCGCGACAGCGTCACCGCGAGGGCTCCCTGCAGCACCATGAACGGCGTCGCGCCTTCAGTACGCGCCAGATCGGCCATGCGCCGGTGTACCTCGGCCGGGATGCGGAGAGACGCAGCATGACCGCGGTGGCTCGCCACGGCGGGACGCGGCCGGTCGGCGGGCAGGGCCAGCTCCTCGGGCGCACCTGCGAGCGTCTGTCGCCAGTACTCGACCTGGGCCGACAGCAGACTCTCCGGATCGGATTGGTCTCCGAGGAGGTCGCGCTGCCAGAGCGTGTAATCGGCGTACTGGACCGGCAGCGGCTCCCACGCCGGGGACTGCCCGCCGAGGCGCGCCGTGTAGGCGGCAGAGATGTCCCGGCCCAGCGGCCCCATGGACCAGCCGTCACCGGCGATGTGGTGCATCACGGCCACGAGCACCTGCTCGTCGTGGCCGGCCTCGAACAGCCACGCGCGCAGCGGCAGCTCCGCCGAAAGGTCGAACGCGTACCGCGCGGCCCGTCCCACGGACTCCGCAAGGGCCTCGGTGGTCACCCTGCTGTGCTGAAGCTGCCAATCGAGATCCCGCAGCTCCAGGATGTGCTGGTACGGCTCGCCGTCGACAGCCGGGAAGACCGTACGCAGCGACTCGTGACGCCCGATCACATCCCGCAACGCCGCACCCAGCGCGGAGGCGTCCACGCCGGAGAGCCGTACGACGACGGGGATGTTGTAGGTGGGGCTGGGGCCTTCCAACTGCGCGAGGAACCAGAGCCGGCGCTGGGCGAAGGAGAGTGGTACGCGGTCGGGCCGGCTTCCTGCTGCGCTGAGGGGTGTGCGGGCGGGCCCGGCGGCCGTGGCAGTCAGACGGCCTGCGAGAGAAGCGGCGGTGGGGGCTTCGAAGAGGGACCGGACCTGGAGTTCGAGGCGGAGGGTCGCGCGGATCCGGGAGACGAGGCGTACGGCGAGGAGGGAGTGGCCGCCGAGCCGGAAGAAGTCGTCGTCGACGCCGACGGAGTCCAGTCCGAGGACATCGGCGAAGAGGGCACACAGGATCTCTTCGTGGACGGTGGCCGGGGCCCGGCCGGTGTTGGTGTCCATGGCGGGCACGGGGAGGGCGGTGCGGTCGAGTTTTCCGTTCACGGTCAGGGGGAGTTCGGGCAGGGTGACGAAGGCGGTGGGGATCATGTAGTCGGGCAGACGGCTCGACACCCATGCACGAAGATCGTCGGAGCCCGATACGACGTAGGCCACCAGGGCGTCGTCGCGGACGATCACCGCGGCCTGACGAACGTCGGGGTGGGTGAGGAGTACGGCTTCGACCTCGCCGGGCTCGATACGGAAGCCCCGGATCTTCACCTGGTCGTCGGCGCGTCCGGCGAAGACGAGCTGACCGTCCGCCGTCCAGCGGGCCAGATCCCCCGTCCGGTACATCCGCTCACCCGCAGGACCGTACGGGCAGGCCACAAACCGCTCACCGGTCAGGGCGGGGCGGTTCACATAGCCCCGCGCCAGACCCGCACCCGCCACATACAACTCCCCCGCCACCCCAACCGGGACCGGCTGAAGGCGGGCATCCAGAACATAGAGGCGGGTGTTCGCGATCGGGCGTCCGAACGGCACCGGACCTTCCCTGCCGGGATCCACGTCCGCCGCAGCGACCATCACCGTCGCCTCGGTCGGACCATACGTGTTCACCAGCCGACGACCCTGCGACCAGAGACGAGCAGCCGGCTCACCAATCGCCTCCGCACCCACCAGCAGGGTGTCCACCCGCCCCAGCACCCCCGGGTCGATCACACCCAACAGCGACGGAACGACACTGGCAGTGGTCACCCCTTCCAGCTCACGCAACCGCTCCGGCTCCCGGCGCTGCTCCTCGGTCGCGATCCACAACGACGCACCCGACGACAACGCCACCGCCACATCCAGCACCGACGCGTCGAAACCGAAGGACGCAAACTGCAGCACACCGGAACCCGGCCCCGCACCCATCACCGGACCGAACACCGACACCAGATTCACCAGAGAGCCGTGCGAAACCCCAACACCCTTCGGCACACCCGACGAACCCGACGTATAGATCACATACGCCAGCCCCGCCGGATCCACCCCAGGACGAGAAACAACAGGCTCACAACCAGCCGACTCCGCAATCTCCCCCGGCCCCACCACCAACGCCGCACCCACATCCGCCAACATGAACTCCACCCGCTCATCCGGCAGCGAACCCTCCACCGGCAGATACGCAGCCCCCGCCTTCCACACACCCAGAATCCCGACCACCATCTCCACACCACGCCCCAGCCGGAGTCCGACCACCGACTCCCCACCCACACCACGCCCCCGCAACCAACCCGCCAACCGACCCGCCGCCACATCCAACTCCCCGTACGAAACCTGGGCCCCGTCAACCACCACCGCCACCCCACCAGGCGCCTCAGCCACCCACCCCTCAAACAACCCCAACACCGACCCCGGCGCCACAACCACCCCCGTGTCATTCCACTCGGCCAACACCCGACCCCGCTCGACCGAATCGAGGATGCTCAGCGAGTCCAGTGCCGCTTCGGGGGCTCCGTCCCAGATGGCGTCCAGGGCCTCGACGACGCGTTCCAGAGCCGTAGCGAAGAGCCGGGTGACAGCTCCCGTGTCGATCGGTGCCACGGCTTCCACGCTGACGCTGAGCCGGTCCGGACCGAGGTCGTTGACCGCCACGGTCAGCGGGTAGTTGGTGCGGTCACGTGACGAGACCGCGCGGATGCCGTCCATCGACTGCGGCGGGGTACGCCCCTCCTCGTCGCGGTCTCCCCCGTGCCAGTAGTTGAAGAGGGAGGTGAACAGCGGGGCATTGCCGTCGACCCCACTCGCCTGCTGGGCCACCGCCAGCGGGGCGTGCTCGTGCTCCAACAGTGCGGCCAGCTGGGCTCGCATCTGCTCGACAGCGGTGCGGACCCCGGTTCGCCCGGTCGGAAGGCGTACGGGAAGCGTGTTGATGAACGGGCCCGGTATCCGGTCGGCTGCCTCGCCCGCGTTCATCCGGCCGAACAGCACCGTGCCGAACACCACGTCGTCCCGGCCCGACAGCACGCCCAACACCCGGGCCCACACAACGTGGAGGACCGTCGCTGTGCTCACGCCCAGTCGTCGGGCTGTCCGATGGAGACGTCCGGTAACGTCGTCCGCGACCGTGAAGGTCTCCGTTTCGGCATCGCTGCCGTCACCGCGGACGTCGAGGACGCCGTAGGGCGCGGTCGGCTCGTTCACATCGCCCAGAAGCTCCGCGAAGTACCGTTCGTGCTCGGAGCGCGGCACACGACGGGTCTGGGCCACGAAGTTCCGGAACGGGACTGCCGGTGCCAGTCGGTCGGTCTCTCCGTCGAGCACGGCTTGCAGTTCCCGCAGCAGTACGTCCTTCCCGAGGTGGTCCTGAAGGATGTGGTGCATCCGCACCAGAGCGACCCAGCGGCCATCCCGTACCTCTGCGATATGCAGGTCCATCAGCGGGGCCGAGTCCAGTTCCATGGCCAGACCGACGGCGGCAAGGAAGGCTCCCGCCGTGTCGACCTCGTGCCCACTGGCGCGTTCCAGGGTGTGCTCGACGACCGGCAGTACGACGTGCCGCCAGACGACCTGGACCGGCTCACGCAGGCCGTCCCAGACCACCGAAGTCCGGTAGATGTCGTGCCGGTCGATCACCTGCTGCAGAGCCCGGGCGAACTCGTCGAGCCGTGCCCGCGAGTCGAACTCCAGCGCCCGGACCGTGACATAGACGTCCGCACCGCCTGCACCCGCCATGAGGTGGTGGAAGAGCATGCCTTCCTGGAGGGGGGCGAGGGGGTAGATGTCCGCGACGTTCACGGCCCCGCCCTCGACCGTGGCAACCACGCGGTCGATCTCCGCCTGGTCCAGCTCCACCAGCGGCAGCATCCCCGGGGTGATCCGGTCCGTACCGTGCGGGATCAGGTTCTCCGGCACCGGAACCGACACCGCACCCGCAGCACCCGCCAGACCAGCAGGAGTCGGCGTCTCGAACAACGCCCGCACGGAGACCGACACACCCCGCACCCGCAACCGCTCCACCAGCGTCACGGCGAGAAGGGAATGCCCACCGAGTCGGAAGAAGTCGTCGTCCACCCCGACGGAGTCCAAACCGAGGACATCGGCAAAGACGGCGCACAGGATCTCCTCCTGGACCGTGACCGGGGCCCGACCCGTGCCGATGCCGAACTCCGGCGCAGGCAGAGCTGTGCGGTCGAGCTTCCCGTTCGCCGTCAAGGGCAGTTCCGGCAGGGACACGAATGCGGCGGGGATCATGTAGTCCGGCAGGCGGCCTGACACCCATGCCCGCAGATCGTCGGTGTCGGATGCGGCCACGACGTAGGCCACCAGAGCGTCATCGCGGACGATCACCGCGGCCTGACGAACGTCGGCGTGGGTGAGGAGTACGGCTTCGACCTCGCCCGGCTCGATACGGAACCCGCGGATCTTCACCTGATCATCCGCGCGACCCGCGAAGACGAGCTGACCGTCCGCCGTCCAGCGGGCCAGATCCCCCGTCCGGTACATCCGCTCACCACCAGGACCATACGGGCAGGCGACGAACCGCTCCCCGGTGAGGGCGGGGCGGTTTACATAGCCCCGGGCCAACCCAGCACCTGCCACATACAGCTCCCCCGCGACGCCGACGGGGACCGGCTGCAGCCGGGCATCCAACACGTACAGGCGGGTGTTCGCGATCGGGCGTCCGAACGGCACCGGACCTTCCCTGCCGGAATCCACGTCCGCCGCAGCGACCATCACCGTCGCCTCGGTCGGACCGTACGTGTTGACCAGCCGACGACCCTCCGCCCACAGACGGGCCGCCGGCTCACCGATGGCTTCTGCACCCACCAGCAGGGTGTCCGCCCGCTCCAGCACCCCCGGGTCGATCACACCCAACAGCGACGGAACCACACTCGCCGCCGTCACCCCTTCCAGCTCACGCAACCGCTCCGGCTCCCGGCGCTGCTCCTCCGTCGCAATCCACAACGACGCACCCGACGACAACGCCACCGCCACATCCAGCACCGACGCGTCGAAACCGAAGGACGCGAACTGCAACACCCCGGCACCCGGACCCGCACCCATCACCGGACCGAACACCGACACCAGATTCACCAGAGACCCATGCGAAACCCCAACACCCTTCGGCACACCCGACGAACCCGACGTATAGATCACATACGCCAGCCCCGCCGGATCCACCCCAGGACGAGAAACAACAGGCTCACAACCAGCCGACTCCACAAGCTCCCCCGGCCCCACCACCAACGCCGCACCCGCATCCGCCAACATGAACTCCACCCGCTCATCCGGCAGCGAACCCTCCACCGGCAGATACGCAGCACCCGCCTTCCACACACCCAGAATCCCCACCACCATCTCCACACCACGCCCCAGCCGAAGCCCCACCACCGACTCCCCACCCACACCACGCCCCCGCAACCAACCCGCCAACCGACCCGCCGCCACATCCAACTCCCCGTACAACACCTCAACCCCATCAACCACCACCGCCACCCCACCAGGCGCCTCAGCCACCCACCCCTCGAACAACCCCAACACCGACCCGGACCCCGACCCCACAACCACCCCGGTGCTGTTCCACTCGGCCAACACCCGACCCCGCTCGACCGAATCGAGGACCTCCACCTCCCGCAGCGGAACGTCCCGGCCGCCCTCCAGCGTGCCGGTCAACGCCCCCAGCACGTTCTCCACCGCCGTGCGCATCAGCCGGCCCACGGCGCCCGGGTCGATGGAGCCGACGGACTGGACATTGACGACCAGCTCGTCCCGGGCCAGGTCGTCGACGGCCACGCTCAGCGGGTAGTTGGTCCGTTCCCGGACCAGGAGGCTGCGCATGCCCTCGAAGGAGCCGCGCCCGGTGCCGCCGGTTCCGCGCCAGACGTGGCGGTAGTTGAAGAGGGAGGTGAACAGCGGTGCGTTGCCGGGGATTCCGGCGGCGCGCTGGGCGAGTGCCAAGGGGGCGTGCTCGTGCTCCAGCAGCGCCGCCAACTGGGTACGCATCGCCTCGACCGCGGCCCGAACACCGAGCAGCTCGGTCCGGACCCGTACCGGCAGGGTGTTGATGAACGGGCCCAGGACCCGCTCCGTTCCCTCACCGGCGTTCATCCGGCCGAGGAGCACGGTTCCGAAGACGGTGTCGTCGCGGCCGGACAGTACGGCGAGGACGCGCGCCCAGGCGATGTGCAGCACGGTGGCCGGGCTCACGCCGAGGCGTTGTGCCACGTCACGGAGGAGGAGTACGGATTCGGGCTCCAAGGGGACCAGCGCGGAGACCGCGTCGTGGCCGCCGCTCAGTACGTCGAGCCGGCCGTAGGGCGCGGTGGGTTCGGTGACGTCACCGAGGAGCTCCGTGAAGAAGCGTTCGTGTTCGGCCCGCGGGATGCTCCGGGTTCTGGCGACGATGGTGCGGAAGGGGGCGGGCGGGGCGAGCCGGTCGGCGATTCCGGAGAGGATCGTGCGGAGTTCCTGGAGGAGTACGTCCAGGCTGAGGCGGTCCTGGACCATATGGTGCATACGGATGAGGCCCAGACACCGTCCGTCGGGCAGGGCGGCTGTATGCAGGTCCATCAGCGGGGCGCGGTCCAGGCGCATGCTCGGTCCGGCGGCTGCCAGGAGTGCCGCTGCCGCGCCGTCGTCCGCAGGCTCAAAGGATTCGTCGAGGGATGCGTCGAGGGTTTCGTCGAGAGTGTGGTCGACGACCGGGAGGACGGCGTGGCGTGCCACCACCTGGACGGGTTCGCTGAGGCCTTCGCGGATGATCGCGGTGCGGTAGATGTCGTGGCGGTCGACGATCTGCTGGAGGGCGCGCGCCACCGTGTCGAGCCGGTCGGCGCTGTCGAACTCGACGACCTGGGCGGTGACGTAGACGTCGGCGCCGTCGTCGGCGAGCAGATGGTGGAAGAGCATGCCCTCCTGAAGGGGGGTGAGCGGGTAGACATCCGCGACGTTGGCGGCGCCGCCTTCCACCGCTTCGGCCACGCGGTCGGCCTCGGCCGGGGTGAGGTCGACGAGGGGCAGCATGTCGGGGGTGATCCGGTCGGTGCCGGGCGGGATGAGGTTCTCCGGGACCGGGGTCGTTTCGGCGTCGGCCGCGCGGGCGAGTCCGGCCGGGGTGGGGGTGTCGAAGAGGGCGCGTACGGGGACGGGGACCCCTCGGGTGCGGAGCCGTTCCGCGAGAGTGACGGCCAGCAGGGAGTGGCCGCCGAGCCGGAAGAAGTCGTCGTCCATGCCGACCCGGTCCAGCCCGAGTACCTGGGCGAAGACCTCGCAGAGGATCTCTTCGCGGACGGTGACGGGGCCGCGGCCCTCGCCCGTGGTGTAGTCGGGGGCGGGCAGGGCCCTGTGGTCGAGCTTGCCGTTGACCGTGAGCGGTAGTTCCGCCAGGGCGACGAAGGCTGCGGGAACCATGTGCTCGGGCAGGCGGGCGGCGGCGTGGGCCCGCAGTGCGTCGAGGTCGATCCCGGGGCCCGGGTCGGCCTGGTCCGGGTGGCCGGGGTTGCCGCCGGCCGGGACGACGTACGCCACGAGCCTCGGGTCGCCGGGCGTGTCCTCACGGGCCACGACCGCGGCATGGGCGACGTCCGGGTGGGTGAGCAGCGCGGCGCGGATCTCGCCGGGTTCGATGCGGAAGCCGCGGATCTTGACCTGGTCGTCCACCCGGCCCGCGAAGACGAGCTGTCCGTCCGGGGTCCAGCGGGCCAGGTCGCCGGTGCGGTACATCCGCTCACCGGCAGGACCGTACGGGCAGGCCACGAACCGTTCGGCGGTGAGGCCCGCCCGGCCCGCGTAACCGCGGGCGAGCTGCACTCCGGCCAGATAGAGCTCTCCCGTGACACCGGGGGCGACGGGGGACAGACGGCCGTCGAGGACATAGACGCGGGTGTTGGCGACGGGGGCGCCGATGGGGACCGTACCGTCGGTGACGGCCGGGTCGCAGTGCCAGGCGGTGACGTCGACGGCGGCTTCCGTGGGGCCGTACAGATTGTGCAGTTCGACCTGGCCGTACGTCCGGAGGAAGCGTGTCCGGGTCTCGGGCGGGAGGGCTTCGCCGCTGCACATCACGGCGCGCAGGCCGGGGAGTTCGCCCGCGCCGGAGTGTTCCAGGAAGGCGTCCAGCATGGACGGGACGAAGTGCAGGACGGTGATCCGCCGAGTGCGGATGAGGTCGGCGACGTACCGGGGTTCGCGGTGGCCGCCGGGGCGGGCGAGGACGAGGGTGGCGCCCGCGACGAGGGGGCAGAACAGCTCCCAGACGGATACGTCGAAGACGACGGCGGTCTTCTGCATCACCCGGTCGCCGGGTCCGATGCGGTAGTGGTCGCGCATCCAGACGAGCCGGTTGACGATGGCGCGGTGTGTGATCAGGACGCCCTTGGGCCGGCCGGTGGAGCCCGAGGTGTAGATGAGGTAGGCGGGGTGCTGTTCGCCGGGGGCGGTGCGCGCCGAAGAGACGGCGGTGCGCGCCGGAAGGGCGGCGGTGTCCGGGGTGTGGTCGGGGGCCGAGATGCGGGCTATGGCGGCGGGGTCGTCGAGGACGGCCACGGGTGCCGCGTCCGCCAGGAGGAGGGCGATGCGGTCGGCGGGGTATCCGGGATCGACGGGAAGGTAGGCGGCGCCTGCTTTGAGGATGCCGAGGAGTGCCGTCACCAGTTCGGGGCCGCGGTCGAGGACGACGGCGACGACGGTTTCGGGGCCCGCTCCGAGGCCGGTCAGATGGTGGGCGAGGCGTTCGGCACGGGCGTCGAGTTCCGCGTACGTCAGTTCGGTCGTCGGATCGGTCGTCGGGTCGGTGGTCGGGTCGGTGGTCGGGTCGTGGTCGTCGAAGACGACGGCGGGTGCGCCGGGGGTGCGGCGGACCTGGGCTTCGAAGAGTTCGTGGAGGGTCGCCGGGGGGACGGGGACGGTGGTGTCGTTCCACTCCGTGAGGACCTGGTGGCGTTCCCGGGGGTCGAGGACGTCGACGGCGTGCAGCGGAACGTCGGGGCTGGTGGTGAGGGCGGTGAGGAAGCGGGTGTAGCGCTCGGCGATTCCGGTGACGGTCGGGGCGTCGAAGAGGTCGGCGGATCCGTTGACGGTGCCGTGGAGTCCCGCCGGGCGGCCGTCGTCGTCGAAGGTTTCGCGGAGGTGGACTTCGAGGTCGAAGCGGGCCGCGGTGCCGGCTCCTTCGAGGGGTTCGGCGTGGGCGCCGGGGAGTTCGAGGAGCGGGCGCTCGGTGTTCCGGACGGTGAGCATCGTCTGGAAGAGGGGGTGGCGGGCGAGGGACCGGGCCGGGGCGAGTTCCTCCACGAGCCGTTCGAAGGGAATGTCCTGGTGGGCGAGGGCGCCGAGGCTCGTTTCGCGGACGCGGGCCAGCAGCTGCCGGAAGGCGGGTTCGCCGGTGAGGTCGGTGCGGATGACGAGGGTGTTGACGAAGAAGCCGACGAGTTCGTCGAGGGCTTCTTCGGTACGGCCCGCGACCGAGGTGCCGATGGGGATGTCCGTCCCTGCGCCGAGGCGTGACAGGAGTGCCGCGAGGGCGGCCTGGGCGACCATGAAGGTGGTGGCGCTCTCGGTGCGGGCGAGGTCGGTGAGGCGCCGGTGGGTGTCGGCGGGGATCCGCAGGGGTGCGCGGTGTCCGAGGTGTCCTGCGGCGGGCGGGCGGGGCCGGTCGGCGGGGAGGGCGAGTTCCTCGGGTGCGCCGTCGAGGGTGCGCCGCCAGTAGTCGGTCTGGGTGGCGAGCAGGCTCGCCGGGTCGTCCGGGCGGCCCAGCAGCTCGCGCTGCCAGAGGGCGTAGTCGGCGTACTGGACGGGCAGTGGGGTGAAGTCGGGGGTTTCGCCGCGCAGCCGGGCCGTGTAGGCGGCGGTGAGGTCGCGGCCGAGGGGGGCGTGGGACCAGCCGTCGGTGGCGATGTGGTGGAGGACGATGACGAGGGCCCGGTCGTCGGGGCCCAGGGTGAAGAGCCGGGCCCTGATGGGTGTCTCCCGGGCGAGGTCGAAGGTGTGGCGGGCGGCTTCGGCGACGGCGTCGGGGAGGTCGCCGGGGTCCAGGGGGGTGACCGTCAGCGGCGGGGCGATGTCGGCGGGGTCGATGATGTGCTGGTGGGGCTCGCCGTCGGCGGTCGGATAGACGGTGCGCAGCGGTTCGTGGCGGGCGATGACGTCGTGGAGGGCCGCGGTGAGGGCCGGGATGTCGAGGGGGCCGGTGAGCCGTACGGCGAGGGGGATGTTGTAGGTGGGGGCGGGTCCTTCCATCCGGTCGAGGAACCAGAGGCGTTGCTGGGCGAAGGACAGTGGGGTGTGGTCGGGGCGGGTGCGGGTGTGCAGCGGGGGGCGGGGGTGGTGGGGGGCGGGTGCGGGATCGGTGAGGCGTGCTGCGAGGGCGGCGACGGTGGGGGCTTCGAACAGGGTGCGGATTCTGATCTCGGCGCCGAGTGCGGTCCGGATGCGGGAGAGGAGGCGGATGGCGAGGAGGGAGTGTCCGCCGAGGTCGAAGAAGCTGTCGTGGACGCCGACGGTGTCGGTGCCGAGGACCTGGGCGAAGATCGCGCAGAGGGTGGTTTCGGTGGGGTTCGCGGGTGCCCGGTCGGTGGTGCCGGTTGTGGGGTCGTGGGGGTCGGGGAGGGCGTGGCGGTCCAGTTTGCCCGCGGCGGTGAGCGGGAGGGCGGGGAGGACGACTGAGGCGGCGGGGAGCATGTGGTCGGGCAGGCGGCGGACGAGGAAGGTGCGGAGGTCGCCGTGGGGGGTGCCGTCCGCTGTGGTGTCCTGGGTGCCGTCCGCTGTATTGCCGGGAGTGCTGTCCGCTGTGGTGTCGAGGGTGCTGTCCGGGGTGAGGACGAGATAGGCGATCAGCTGGTGGTCGCCGCGGGAGTCGGGGCGGGTGACGACTGCGGCGCGGTCGACGGCGGGGTGTTCGAGGAGGGCGGCCTCGACCTCGCCGGGTTCGACGCGGTAGCCGCGGATCTTGACCTGGGTGTCGGAGCGGCCGGTGTAGACGAGTCGGCCGCCGGTGGTCCATTTCGCAAGGTCGCCGGTGCGGTACATGCGTTCGCCGGTGCCGAAGGGGCAGGCGACGAAGCGTTCTCCGGTCTGGGCACGCCGTCCCGCGTAGCCGCGGGCGAGTCCGGCGCCCGCGACGTACAGTTCGCCGACGACGCCGGTGGGTACGGCGGAGAGGGCGTCGTCGAGGACGAAGAGGCGGGTGTTGGCGATGGGGGTGCCGATGGGGGCGGGGCCGTCGGCGACGAGGGCGGGTGTCAGTTCGGTGGTGGCGACGCCGATGGTGGTTTCGGTGGGGCCGTAGTGGTTGAAGACCCGGCGGTCTCCGGTGGCGTTCAGCAGTTCGCGGAGCCAGGCGGCGGGGGCGGTTTCGCCGCCGAGGACGAGGGAGCGGGCGGGGAGTAAGGCGTCGGGGCCGGTTCCGGCGGTGAGGGCCGCCAGGTGGGAGGGGACGGCTTTGACGCAGTCGATGCGCCGGTCGCGGAGGTAGGCGGTGACGGCAGCCGGGTCGGTGACCGCTTCGCGGTCCAGGACGTGCAACTCCCCGCCGGTGGCGAGGCTGATGAAGACGACGGTGTTGCCGAGGTCGGTGACCTGGGGCTGGAGGAGTGCGTAGCGGGTTCCGGGCCCGGTCCAGCCGAGGCGTTCGGAGGCGGACGCGACGTAGTTGGCGAGTGATCCGTGGGTGACCTGGACGCCCTTCGGGATGCCGGTGGAGCCCGAGGTGTAGATGACGTAAGCAAGCCCGGCGGGATCGGCGGGGGCCGGGGCGGCGGGTTCGGTGTCGTCCTGCGCCGGGTGGGCTTCGTCGATGGGGACGACGGGCACGCCCGCGGTACGGGCCGTGATGCCGTCGTCGGGCGTGCCGTCGGAGCGGGGGTCGGTGAGGAGGAGGCGCGCCCCGCTGTCGGCGAGCATGAAGGCGACCCGTTCGGCGGGCAGTTCTCCGTCGACGGGGAGATAGGCGGCTCCGGCACGCCAGACGCCGAGGACGGCGCTGATCATCCGGGTGCCGCGGGGCAGACGGAGACCGACGACGGATTCGGGGCCGACGCCCTGGTCCCGGAGGAAGCGGGCGAGCCGGTCGGCGGTGGCGTCGAGTTCGCGGTAGGTGGTTTCGATGCCGTCTGCGACCAGGGCGGTGGCGTCCGGGGTTGCGGCTGCCCGCTCCCGGAAGAGGCGGGTGACGGCGGGCGGGGTGCCGGGGACGGCGGTGTCGTTCCAGCGGTGGAGGAGGCGGTCGCGTTCCCGGGGGTCGACGATGTCGACGGAGTGCAGCCTGACGTCGGGGTTGCCGGTGACGGTTTCGAGTACCCGGGTGAACCAGGCGGCCGCGCGGGCTGCGGTTCCGGCGTGGAAGAGGTCTTCGGCGAGGGTGACCTGGGCGCGCAGGCCCGCGGGGCGGCCTTCGTCGTCGAAGGTTTCGCCCACGGTGAAGTGGAGGTCGTAGCGGGCTGCTGCGGCGGCGGTCCCGGCCGGGCTCTCGTCGGTGCGGACGCCGGGGAGTTCGAGTGCGGCGCGGTCGGTGTTCTGGACGGTGAGCATGGTCTGGAAGAGGGGGTGGCGGCCGAGGGACCGGGTGGTGACGAGTTCTTCGACGAGCCGTTCGAAGGGGACGTCCTGGTGGGCGAGGGCGCCGAGGGTCGCGGTGCGGACCTGGGCCAGCACGGTGCGGAAGTCCGGGTCCCGTGAGAGGTCGGTGCGGATGACGAGGGTGTTGACGAAGGACCCCACGAGGTCTTCCAGGTTCTCGTCGGAGCGGCCGGCGACGGGGATGCCGACGGGGATGTCCGTTCCGGCGCCGAGCCGGCTCAGCAGGACCGCGAGGGCAGCCTGGAGCGTCATGAAGAGGGTGGCGCCCTCGGCGCGGGCGAGTGCGGCGAGCCGGGCGTGGACGGGGGCGGGGATCAGGAACGGCAGCCGGTGTCCGCGGCGGCTCGGTTCGGCGGGGCGGGGCAGGTCGGTCGGCAGGGCCAGTTCCTCCGGTGCCCCGGAGAGGGTGTTCCGCCAGTAGGCGATCTGGGTCGACAGCAGGCTGTCCGGGTCGTTCCCGTCGCCCAGCAGCTGCCGCTGCCAGAGCGCGTAGTCGGCGTACTGGACGGGCAGCGGCGTCCAGGCCGGGGCTTCGCCGCGCAGTCGTGCCGTGTACGCCGCCGACAGGTCGCGTCCGAGGGGGGCCATGGACCAGCCGTCACTGGCGATGTGGTGCATGACGAGGACCAGCACATGACTGGCCTGGTCGGCATGACTGGCATCGTCGGCATGACTGGCATGGCCGGCACGGTCCCCGTCGCCGGTGCGGAGGAGTGTTGCCCGGAAAGGAGGTTCGCCCGTCAGGTCGAAGGCGTGCCCGGTCGCCTCGGTTACGGTCCGCTCCGGGTCCGGTCCGGCGGGGCGGACCGTGAGGTCCCCGTCGTACGAGCCGGGGGCGAGGATCCGCTGGTAGGGCTCGCCGTCGGCGGTCGGATAGACGGTACGCAGCGGTTCGTGGCGGGCGACGACGTCGCGCAGGGCCGCGGTGAGGGCCGGGACGTCGAGGGGGCCGGTGAGACGGATCGCGGCGGTGGTGTTGTAGGCGGGGCCTGCGCCTTCGAGCCGGGCGACGAACCACAGGCGGCGCTGGGCGAAGGAGAGCGGGGGCCGTTCGGGGCGGGGGCCCGCGGTGAGGGCGGGCCGGGACCGGCCGGTGCCCGTGGCGGTCAGCCAGGCGGCGAGCCCGGCCGCGGTGGGCCGTTCGAAGAGGACGGACAGGGGCAGTTCGGTGCCCAGGACGGTGCGGATCCGGGACAGCAGCCGGACGCCGAGGAGGGAGTGCCCGCCGAGGTCGAAGAAGCTGTCGTCGACGCCGACCGCCGTGAGGCCCAGGACTTCGGCGAACGCCCCGCAGAGGAGTTCCTCCTCCGGAGTGGCGGGCGGGCGTCCGTCGCCGGTGCCGGTCGCGTAGTCGGGGGCGGGGAGGGCGTTGCGGTCGAGTTTGCCGTTGGCGGTGAGCGGCAGGCCGGCCAGGGGCACCACGGCGGCGGGCACCAGATAGTCCGGGAGGCTGCGGGCGATCAGGTCCCGCAGGGCCGTGGTGTCGAGGTCGGCGGGGTCGGTGCCGTCGGCGGGGACGGCGTACGCCACCAGCCGGGTGTCACCGGGGGTGTCCTCGCGGGCCACGACGGCGGCCCGGCCGACCGTGGGGTGGGTGCGCAGGACCGCCTCCACCTCGCCGGGTTCGATGCGGAAGCCCCGTACCTTCACCTGGTCGTCGGTGCGGCCGAGGAAGACCAGTTCCCCGTCGGGGGTCCACTTCGCGAGGTCGCCGGTGCGGTACATGCGCTCGCCGCGGGCGAAGGGGCAGGCCACGAACCGTTCGCCGGTGAGGGCGGCCCGGCCTGCGTAGCCACGGGCCAGGCCGGCGCCCGCGACGTACAGCTCTCCGGGCACGCCGGGCGGTACGGGGGCGAGCCGCCGGTCGAGGACATACAGCCGGGTGTTGTCGATCGGTCGGCCGATCGGGACCGCGGGCCCCGTCGGCTGCCCGGCCCTGACCTCGTACACGGCGCAGCCGACGACGGTTTCGGTGGGGCCGTACTCGTTGACGATCACCGTGTCGGGTGCGAGGTCCAGCCAGGCGGAGGCGGTGGGGCCGGTGAGGGCTTCGCCGCCGACGATCCACCGGCGGGCCGCGCCGCAGATCCGGTCGGCGGGCAGCAGCTCCGCCAGCATCGGGAGGTGCGCGGGAACAACCTTGACCAGGTCGAAGCCTGCGCCGGTACGGAGGACATCGGCCAGGTCCTCGACACCGCCGTCCTCGCCGACGGTGATCGGTGCTCCGGTCACCAGTGGTACGAGGAGGCTGGTGACCGTCAGGTCGAAGGCGAGGGAGGAGTACAGGACGGCGCCGCCGGGGCCCGACTCGTAGGCTCCGGCGGCCCAGTGCACATAGTTGGCGAGGCCGCCGTGGGTGACGGCGACGCCCTTCGGAGTGCCGGTCGAGCCGGAGGTGTACATCACGTACGCCACCTCGTCGGGGTGGGGTACGGCGGCCGGGGCCCGGGCGGGGAGGGCCGTGGTGTCGAGGTCGGCGGGGTCGTCGACGGCGATCACAGGGATACGGGACACGGGGAGGGCGTCGAGGAGCGTCCCGGTGGAGACGAGGGCCACCGCCCGGCTGTCGCGGAGCACGTATCCGAGGCGTTCGGCGGGATGGGCGGGGTCGATCGGGAGGTAGGCGGCGCCGGTGCGCCAGACGGCGAGGACCGCGGCGACGGCGTCGGCGCCCCGCGGCAGGCAGAGTCCGACGACGGATCCGGTTCCGACACCGAGTCCGGTGAGGGCGCCCGCGAGCCGGCGGGCGCGTTCGTCGAGTTCGGCGTAGGCGGTCGTCCGGTCTCCGTGGCGGACGGCGACGGCTTCGGGGGTTTCTGCGGCCTGCCGGGCGAAGGCGACGGGGACGGGGACGGCCGGGGACCGGGTGGCGGTGGCGGTGGCGGTGGCGTTCCAGTCGACGAGGATGCGGTCGCGTTCCGCGGGGTCGAGCAGGTCGACCGTGTGCACGGGAATGTCGGGGTCGGCGGCCACGGCCGTGAGGACCCGGACGAGGCGGTCCGCGATCCCGGTCACCCCGGCCGGGTCGAACAGGGCGTCGGCGCCGACGACATCGCCGGTCAGCCCGGCGGGCCGGCCCTGCGCGTCGAAGGTCTCCTCCAGCATGACGTCGAGGTCGAAGCGGGCCACGGGCAGGTTCGACGGCAGCGGTTCGACGGTGACCCCGGGCAGGTCCAGGGCCGCGGCGCCGGTGTTCCGTACGGTCAGCATGGTCTGGAACAGCGGATGCCGGGTCAGGGACCGTCCGGGCGCCAGCTCCTCCACCAGTTTCTCGAACGGCACGTCCTGGTGGGCGAAGGCTTCCAGACTGCTCCGCCGGACCCGGCCCAGCACCTCACGGAACGCCGGATCGCCGGACAGGTCCGTACGCATCACGAGGCTGTTGACGAAGAACCCGATGAGGTCGTCCATCGCCTCGTCGGTACGGCCCGCGACGGCCGCGCCGATCGGAATGTCGTCACCGGCGCCGAGCCGGGACAGGGTCACCGCGAGCGCGGCCTGCACCAGCATGAAGGCGGTGACGCCCTCCGCCCTGGCCAGGGCGGTGAGCCGGGCGTGCGTTTCGGCCGGGACCCGCAGCGGTGCGCGGTGTCCGCCGTGGCCGGGCACCGCGGGGCGCGGGCGGTCGGCGGGCAGCGCCAGTTCCTCCGGCGCTCCGGCGAGGGCCCGCCGCCAGTACTCCGTCTGGACGCTGATCCTGCTGGCCGGGTCGGACTCGTCCCCGAGCAGCTCGCGCTGCCACAGGGCGTAGTCGGCGTACTGCACCGGCAGCGGCGCCCGGTCCGGGGCGTCGCCGCCCAGGCGTGCGGTGTAGGCGGCCGACAGGTCGCGGGCCAGCGGGGCGTGGGACGAGGCGTCGGTGGCGATGTGGTGGATGACCAGGATCAGCACATGCTCGTCGGGTGCGGTGGTGAGCAGCGTGGCCCGGATCGGGACCTCGGTGGAGAGGTCGATGGCGGTCCGGGCGGCCGCCGACCGGACCTCGGGTATCTCGCCGGGTGCGGCGGTGCGCAGCTCCAGTTCCCAGTCGAGTTCGCCGGGTTCGAGAATGCGCTGGTAAGGCTCGCCGTCCACGGCGGGAAATACGGTGCGCAGTGATTCATGGCGCTCCAGCAGATCCCGTAATGCCGCTGCCATGGCTTCGGTGTCCACCGGGCCGTGCAGGGACAGGGTGATGACGTTGTTGTAGAGGAGGCCGGAATTCCCCAACTGGGTCAGGAACCAGAGCCGGCGCTGGGCGAACGACAACGGGATCATCAATGCGTCTCCTTTGTGCATCGAACGCCACGCCGAAGTTCCGTGGGAGCGCCGTGTTGTTCTTTTCCGAGTGCGGGCCCCGTCGGCCCGGACATTCCAACGCACCGCCGGACGGTGAACAAGGCTGAACAGATGGTCGCCGGGGAGGTCGGGAGAGGGGGCCGTTCAACCGGGTGGATGCCGCGGTTGAACACGGCGAATGGGGTGGTGCGGAGAACGGGGGTGGTGCGGAGAACGGGGGTGGTGCGGGAACGGGGGTGGTGCTGAAAAGGGGGCGGCCGCCGCTCCGTTCCGGCGGGGCCGGGCGGGGCGGCGGCCGGGGCCGTCGCTTCGAGGGGTTGCGGGTGCCGAGGTGACGAATTCCGGGTTCCGGAGCCGCGGCCGGGGCGGCCCCGGTCAGTCCTTCTTCCCGGACACCTTCTCGTTGCAGGTGGTGTAGGCGGCGACGAGTTTCTCCCGGGTGGTGCCGGGCCCCTCCTCGACGGCGATCATCGTGGTGCCCGACTTGGGGTCCTTGGCCTTGATGCCCTGCTCGCGCAGGCACTCCGCCTTGCGGACCGCACGGTCGTAGTCGGCTTCGGTGACGTCCTCGCCGGAGTCCGGCGGTGCGAACTTGGCGCAGGCGGACTGGGCCGCTTCGATCTGGGCGGACGATCCGCTGGCGGGGACGACTTCCTTCCCGCGGTCGCCCTTCTCGGGCACGTCCATTCCGTACTTGCGCAGGCAGTCGGCGAACTGCTGCATCCGGTCCGCGTCGGCGCCCGTGCTGCTGGAGCCCTTGTCGGAGCCACCGTCGTCACCGCACGCGGTCAGCCCGAACATGGCGGCGGCGGTCAGGGCCACCGCGGCGAGAGTCTGCTTCTTCATGCTTCTCAGCGTGGCTCCGGGGAGGTTTCGCTCGGGTGACCGTCGCCGCCTGGCAGTCGGCCGGGGAGCGGGCAAAGGAAAACCGGGGTGTCTGCGTGACCGCACGGGCGGACACGCAGACACCCCGGGGCGACCGGTCCCGGGGGTGACCGGTCAGGTGGTGGCCAGCGCCTCGGTGGGAGTGAGGCGGGCGGCGCGGCGGGCCGGGTAGAGGCCCGCCAGGGCGCCGATGGCGATCGCGGCGGCCACGCCCGCGGCGATGGCCTGTCCGGGCAGGGCCAGCGGCCAGCCGCGGTAGGCGGCGTAGGAGAAGCAGATACCGAGGCCGAAGACGACTCCGGAGGCTCCGCCGAGGGCGGAGAGGGTCACCGATTCGGTGAGGAACTGGAGCCGGATCTGTCCCCGGGTGGCCCCCAGTGAGCGCCGCAGTCCGATCTCCTGGCGTCGTTCCAGTACCGAGATGACCATGACGTTGGCGATGCCGACGCCGCCGGCCAGCAGGGCCACCGCGCCCAGGCCCATGAAGAGGGCGTTGAAGGCGCGGACGGCGGCGGCCTGTGCGGTGAGCGCGTCGGAGGGGCGGCTGACCTTGACCTCGTCGGGGTGCGCGGGGTTGACGGTGGGGGCCAGGACGTTCCGTACCGACTGCACGGTCGCGTCGGTGGACCGCTCGTACAGCGTGGTGACATAGCCGTCGAAGCCGAGCCGGCCCGCGTAGTCCCAGCCGATCAGGGCCGAGCGGTCGATTTCGGGGGCGAGTTTCACCTCGTGGAGGATGCCGGTGACCATGACGTAGCGGCCGCCCATGTAGACGTTCTCGCCGGCCCGGTCGATGCCGAGCCGTTCGGCGGCGGTGGCGCCGAGGACGACTGCCGGGGTCGTGCTGGTGGCGGCGTTGAGGAAGGCTCCCGAGCGGACGGTGCCGCCGAGGGTGTCCAGCAGATCGGTGCGGGTGGCGCGGACGGAGACGCCGCTGGTCGTGGTGGAGGGGATCCGGTCGGTCCGGCGGACCGTGGCGTCCTTCACCAGGCCGGTTGCCGAGACCCCGGTGACACCGGGGATGCGGGAGACCATGCCTTCGGCCCCGGCGGGCAGTTTGGACTCCGTGCCGAGGAGGGACGTCCCCGGTTCGACGGTGAGCAGATTGGTGCCGAGTTCCTCGATTTCGGCCATGAGTCCGGCCCTGCTGACGGTGCTGATGCCGACCAGGGCGACCATCGCGGCCACGCCGATGGCGATGCCGAGGGCGGACAGCATGGCCCGCAGCGGTCTGCCGCGGAGGCCTTCCAGGCCGACGACGGCCAGGTCCCCGGCGCGCAGCCGCGCCGGATCCGGGAGCGCTTTCATACCGTCACCCCCGTGTCGATCCGGATCCGGCCGTCCCTGATCTCCAGGCGCCGCGGCAAGGCGGCGGCGACGTCCAGATCATGGGTGATGACCACGATCGCGGTGCCGTCGCGGTGGAGTTCGGTGAGGAGTTCCAGCACCCCGGCGCCCGCGACGGAGTCGAGGTTGCCGGTCGGTTCGTCGGCGAGGAGCAGCGGCGGATCGCCGACGACCGCGCGGGCGATCGCGACCCGCTGCTTCTCGCCGCCGGACATCTGGTGCGGCCGGTGGTCGAGGCGGTGGCCGAGGCCGACGCGCTCCAGGGCGCGGCGGGCGCGGCGCCGTCGCTCGGTGGGTGCCACACCGTGGTAGAGCAGGCCGGTGGCGACGTTGTCCAGGGCGGACAGATGCGGTGTGAGGAAGAACTGCTGGAACACAAAGCCGATCCAGTGGGCGCGGACCGCGGCCAGCCGGCGGTCCGGCAGTTCGGCGATGTCGTGGCCCTGCATCAGGACCCGGCCGGTGGTGGGGGTGTCGAGGGTTCCCATCAGGTTCAGCAGGGTCGATTTGCCGGAGCCGGAGGGTCCGACGATCGCGACCAGTTCGCCGGGCCCGACGGTGAGCGACGCCCGGTGCAGGGCGCGGACCCCGCCCGGGTACTCCTTGGTGGCGTCCTCCACCTCGATGATCGCGGTCGGATGCCCGCCGGTGCCGTTGCCGGTGCCGTTGCCGCGGGTGCGGTTCCCGCCGCTCATGACCGGGGCACCTGGACCTTCTGCCCGGGGGTGAGGCTGCCCTGCACCTCGACCTTGTTCCCGTCGAAGACCCCGAGTTTGACCGGGACGGAGCGGGCGTCTCCGGAAGAGTCCACCACCTTGACCGAGTAGGTGCCTTCGGAGGACGCCAGCAGGGCGTTGACCGGGACGGCGAGGACGTTCTTCCGCTCGGTGCTGGTGAAGCCGACGGTGGCCGGGGCGCTGTCGAGGGTGCCCGCGCTGGCCGGTTTGTCGAGGGTGACGTAGACCGGGATGGTGGCGTTCTCGGTGCCTTCCCCGGTCTGGGAATCGGAGTTGGTGGTCCCGGCGGTGGCGACCGTGCCGACGGCGCTGATGCGTCCGGTGGTCTCCTTGCCGCCCGGCAAGGTGATCCGCACCTTGGCGCCCTTGCGGGCCATGCTCTGGTCGCCGACCGGCAGGTTCACCGTGACCAGGCGTGCGGTGCCGCTGCCGGTGAGGACCACTCCCCCGGCGGGAGCCCCGAGGACGGCCTGCACCTTGGTGACCCGGATCGCACCTCGCTGCACCGTCACATCGTCGGGTTTCACGATGCCGGTCTGCTTGACCCCGAGGTCCTTCTGCCACTTCTTGACGGCTTCCTCGGTGCGCCAGGTGAAGAGCCGGTCGACGGCGAGCCCGCCACCGTAGCCGAGGGCCTTCAGATTGCGCTCCAGCTCCAGCACGTCGACACCCTTGGTGACCTCGGACTTCAGCTCCCGCCAGAACGGAGTCGACCCGTAGAACAGAGGGACGTCACGGCTGTCGACGGCGTACACCCGCTGTCCCCGTTTGACGACGTCACCGCCCTCGGGGAGCCAGGTGATCCGCCCGCCGCCGGGCCCCAGCACAGTGCTGCTGCCCTCGTAGCCCAGGGTTCCGTCGACGTCGCTGGTGTTGACGAGGTCGGTCCGGGTGACCGTCGCGGTGGGCAGCGAGGAGGAGTCCTGCGACGAGGAGCCCTGGTCGTCCCGGACCACGAGGAAGGTGCCGGCCGCGCCGACCGCGAGGACCGTGGTCCCGCCGATGACCGCCCGGAGGCCGCGGCGGCGCCGGGGCGCCGGGGCGCGTTCCTCCTCCCGCTCGGCCTCCGCCTGCGGCACCGGGGTCGTGGCCTCAGAATCGAGCATGGCTCACCCTCCGGACGGTCCCCTCGGCGGCGCCGCAGGCCTGCGGGACCCCGGGGATTGACAGTGTCTGCATGCCGTTCAGCGTCGGGGCGGGGAGGTTTCCCGGCGGTTACCGAATCTCCCCCGCGGCCGTGGCGGGGCGTTCAACCGCGGCGGGGCCGGAGTTGAACACCGTACGGGGCGGGGTTGCGCGGCCTTCCCGGCCTCCGGGCCCGCGGGTACTGTCGCTCCCCGTCGGCCCCGGGACGGGCCGGACGCCGTCGACGTGCGGATCGCCGATACCGCGGCGGACGGTACGGCGCCCCGGGCGGCCGTCCGGCTCCCGGCCCGCCCGGCCCGGACCCCAACCCTTTCCGAACCTGCTCGCGGCCGGGCACCCGAGCGGATCGGGGAGCGGCGCGGAACGGAGGTCTCCGTGGTCATGATGGGCGGCCCGCGCACGGGCCCGATACCGCTGGGCGTCGACCGGTCGGTCACCCGGCAGAAGATCCGGCCGGGAACGGTCCGGCGCATCGTCCCCTACGCCCTGCGGTACCGCTGGTCGCTGGCGACGGTGATGCTGACGACGGCCGTGAGCGCCGCCGTGACGGCCACCAGCCCGCTCCTCCTCAAGGTGATCATCGACGACGGGATCATCCCGCGCGAAAAGGGCGTGGTGATCGGTATCGCGCTGGTCATCGCCGGTCTGGCGCTCGTCGACGTGGCGGCCCTGTTCGTCCAGACCTGGTTCTCCGGCCGGGTCGGCCAGGGCATCGTCTACGACCTGCGCTGCCGGGTGTTCGAACATGTGCAGCGGCAGCCGCTGGCCTTCTTCACCCACACCCAGACCGGATCCCTGGTCAGCAGGCTCAACACCGATGTCGTCGGCGCCCAGCAGGCGATCACGACGCTGCTCTCGCAGACCGTGTCGACCCTGCTGACGCTGATCCTGGTGCTGGGGACGATGTTCTTCCTGTCGTGGCAGATCACCGTCGCGGCGCTGGTGATGATCCCGTTCTTCCTGCTCCCCGCGAAGCTCGTCGGCCGCAGGCTGCAGCGGCTCACCCGGGAGGGCATGGGTCTCAACGCCGATATGGGTTCGCTGATGAACGAGCGGTTCAACGTGTCGGGCGCGATGCTGGCCAAGCTGTACGGCCGTCCGGACGAGGAGGCCCGGTCGTTCTCCGACAAGGCGGGCCGGGTCCGGGACATCGCGGTGACCACCTCGGTCTGGGGCCGGATGCTGTTCATCATCACCACCCTGATCACCGGAGTGACCAGTGCGCTCGTCTACGGCCTCGGCGGGGTGCTGACGGTCGACGGCACGCTCCAGCTCGGCACCCTGGTGGCGATGGCCGCGCTGCTGCTGCGCCTGTACGGGCCGATCAACCAACTCGCCAACATGCAGATCAACGTGATGATCGCACTCGTGAGTTTCGACCGGGTCTTCGAAGTGCTCGACCTGGAACCGCTCATCGGCGAACCGTCGGCGGCCCGTCCCCTTCCGGACGGCGGCGGAACCGCTCCCGACGTCGAGTTCGACGGGGTGTCCTTCCGCTATCCGGCCGCCGGCGAAGTCTCCCTGGCCTCGTTGGAGTCCCTCGCCCCACGGGCCCCGGAGCGGGCCGGTGAAAGCCTGGTCCTGGACTCGGTGAGCTTCCGAGCGCCCGCCGGGAAACTCACCGCGCTGGTGGGCCCGTCCGGGGCGGGAAAGACCACGGTCACCAGCCTGGTGCCCCGGCTCTACGACCCCCTCTCCGGTACGGTCCGGATCGGCGGGCAGGATCTGCGGGACCTTCCGCTGCGCTCGGTCCACGACACGGTCGGCGTCGTCACCCAGGACGCGCATCTGTTCCACGACACGATCCGCGCCAATCTGCTGTACGCGCGCCCCGGCGCCGACGACGCCGAACTGGTCGCGGCCTGTGAGTCGGCCCGGATCTGGGAGACGATCTCCGCCCTGCCGGACGGTCTGGACACCGTGGTCGGCGACCGCGGCTACCGGCTGTCCGGAGGTGAGAAGCAGCGCATCGCCCTCGCCCGGCTGCTGCTGAAGTCACCGCCGGTCGTCATTCTCGACGAGGCCACGGCCCATCTGGACTCCGAGTCCGAGGCGGCCATCCAGCGGGCGCTGGAGACCGCCCTCGCGGGCCGGACGTCGCTGGTCATCGCGCACCGGCTCGCCACCATCCTGGACGCCGACCAGATCCTCGTCCTCGACGAAGGCCGCATCCGGGAGCGCGGCACCCATCGCGAACTGCTGGCCGCCGGCGGTCTCTACGCCGAGCTGTTCCGCACCCAGTTCGCGGGCGGCAGGACCCACGACGGGGCGGCATCCGCCGACCCGGCACCGGCGGGCGACACACACCGCTGACCGGGCCGCCGGTGCGGCAGGGGGCCGAGGAGCACAGCGAACGGAGTCGGCCCGGCCCCGCGGGGCCGGGCCGACTCCGTTCGCTGTGCTCGTCAGTGCTCGTCAGTGCTTGTCAGTGCTTGTTGAGGAATTCCACGATCGCCGCGTTGACCTGCTCCGGACGCTCCAGATGGCCCAGATGCCCGCAGTCCGGTATCTCCACGAGATCGCAGCCGGGGATCGCGTCCGCCACCTCGGCCCCGAAGTGCGGGGGTGTGATGAGGTCGTCGGAGAAAGTGATGACCCGGCAGGGCGCCGTGATCGTACGGAGTTCCCGGCGGCGGTCCTGATCGGTGTCGATCCACTCCTGGCCCGCGGCCACGGTGTCCGATCCGCCGGCCAGCTCGAAGACCTCCAGCCAGGACGCCACCGCGGCGTCGTCGTCGAGGGTCTTCCGGGAGAGCATCTGCTGGACCGAGTGGAGCGCCTGGTACTTCGCCGGCAGGCTGATCCCGCTCTCGCGCAGGGCCCGGTCCGCCGCCGACTGGGCCCGGCGCAGCACGTCGGACCGGCCGCGGGTGGCCATGAGGACCGCCGAGTGGACCAGCCGGGGTGCCCCGACCGCCAGTTGCTGGGCGATCAGCGCCCCCAGGGAGGTGCCCACGATCCGGCAGGGCGCCAGACCGAGCTGTTCGATCAGCCCGGCCGTATCGGCGACCAGTTGGGCCAGGGTGTACTTGCCCGGCGGGGCGTCCGACGGCGGGACGCCCCGGTTGTCGAAGGTGACCGTGGAGTATCCGGCCCGGTGCAGGGCCGGGGTCTGATGAAGGTTCCAGACGTATCCGGCCGCGCCGGAGCCCATGACGAGCAGGACCGGCGGACCCTCGCCCGTGCGCCGGTACGCGAGCCGGATTCCGTTGGTGTGCAGAAAGGCCATCCTCCGTGCTCTCCTACCAGCGCCATTCCCGCTTGTTGAACAGATGCTCGGCGGTGATGTCCTCGGCCTTGCACCAGGTGAGGAACTCCTCTATCTGCTGGATCTGGTACGTGTCCGGCGTATACGTCGTCGCCATGACGTGGCCCTGCCAGCTCTCCTCGCCCATGGCGTAGATGTACGCCTCACCGGCGCCCAGCTCCTTCATGATCGCGCCGGCCTGTTCCGCGTTGGAGCCGGAGAGCTTGCGCGAGTCGCTCATCTTCTTGGTCACGGGGCGGGTCAGCAGCCCCTGGTAGAGCCACGTCAGCGGGGCGCCGTCGCACTCCATGCCCAGGAAGGCCTTGTCGATGCCGCCCAGGTGCGAGCGGATGTACCGGTAGAGCACGGGGTCGATACCGGACGAGTCCGCGCCGATGAACGCCGACAGTCCGGCCAGTTGCACGACGTAGGTCGACTTGGCGCGGATGTCGAGGTCGGAGTGCTCGCCGAGGAACGGGGTGGCGACGACCCGGTTGCCGCCGGGCAGCGGTATCTCGTCGAAGTCGTCGGCCTCGATCACCGTGAAGCCCATCGACTTCAGATAGAGGCCGATGGACGGGTCGCAGAGGTTGCCGCGGGAGGAGCGCGGGACGACGATTGCGTCGGTACGGGAGCGGAGCTGGAGCAGCGTCTCCAGCACGATGTGGTCCTGGTGCCCGTGGGTGATCAGCACCAGGTCGATGTGGTCCGGCAGGTCGTCGAGGGTGTAGCGGTCTCCGTGCCGGTTGTCCGTGCTGATGAACGGGTCGACGACGACGGCTGCCTCGGGGCTCTGGAGCACCAGACACGCATGGCCGAAGTAGCGGATCCGGCCGCCGCCCTCGATGTGCCGGTCCGGGGCGAGGCTGGGGGCCGGGTCGACGAGCCGGTCCAGGAAGACCGCGCCCGCATCGTCGAGCTCCAGTGCCTCGCGCAGCTCCGCGACGGTCGAACCCCCGGTCCTGGCCCGCATCAGGACGTCCAGACCGGGGTGGTCGAAGGGGATCGGGAGGTCCAGCACACCGGGCGAGGGCAGCCGGGGCGTACTGAGGATGAACGGCCGCTCCACGCCGTCGTCCAGGGAGAGCTGGACGGACTGGCGGCGCCGGTCGAAGGCCTTGCTGTGGTAGAGCAGCGGCTCGATGACATGGACCGAGGCCTGGTTGCTGGTGTCGTACGCCAGCTCCACCAGGCCGTTCAGGGCCGGCGGGAGCTTCGGATACAGCGGGGTGAGGTCGAAGCCGGTGGCGTTCTGGCGGAGCAGATCGTCCGCCTCGGCGATGGCGGCGGCGAAGGCGAGCATGTCCGCACGGTCGCGCTTGATGGTGTCCAGCAGCTCGGCGACCTCGGCCGCGCGCTCCTCCTCGACGTTGACGAAGTAGCCGCCGCGCAGCGCGGGGTTGTTGCTCGCCGCGATGTGGACCTGCGGCGAGTGCACGTACGACTCCAGCAGCGGCACCTGGACGTTGGCCAGGTTCATGGACGCCTGGGCCGGGGCGACGATGTGCATCCAGGCGTAGAACCGGTCGACCAGCGGTTCGATGATCGCATTCGAGCGGAGGAATACCCGCTCTCGACTGTCGGACATCTGACCCCTTCCGTACGGAAATTGAAGCGGATTTCATTCGGCCGCTCTGCTGCCGCCCAGATCGCTGCGGAATCATTTCGCGATCGGTCCGCGCCGATGTTCGCGTCGCGCGCGGTGCCACCAACGCACCACAATCGCTCCGACCCCGTCAACGTCCCGGCCCGCCGCTGTTCAACCGGCGCCCCGCCGCGGTTGAACAGGGCTTGTATCCGGGCGTTTTCCGGTTTTTACCGGCGCCCGGGGAAACCGTTCTTCCGCAATTGATCGGCCACCGGGTCCTGTGTCACAGTGGGTTCGCCCTTCGCTGTGGTCCATTGTCACCGAGAAGTAAGGACCGTGTGGTGCCGAACCCCTTTGAGGATCCCGACGCAAGCTATCTGGTTCTGGTCAACGACGAGGGTCAGCATTCGCTCTGGCCGGTCTTCGTGGATGTGCCCGACGGCTGGAGAACCGTCTTCGGCGAGGCACCCCGGACGGAGTGCCTGGAGTACATCGAGAAGTCGTGGACCGATATGCGGCCCAAGAGCCTGATCGAAGCCATGAACGGCAGTAAGTAGCCGCGTCGTGCGGCACTGCCCGGGCCGGCGGCCGGTGACGGCCGTCGGCCTCATTCCTTCCCGGAGGACGTGATGGACACCGCCGAACCGGGCCGCGTCTGGCGGCCGTACGAGATCACCCGGGCCGAGGCGGACACGGCGGACCTCGTCGGTCTGCTCGACGCACTGGGCCCCGGAGGGCTGGCCGGACTGCTCACCGAACGCAAGGCTGTCGTGTTCCGCGGCTTCGGGATCGCCCCGGACGCCGTCGAAGCGGTGCTGGACCGGCTGGTTCCGGACCGGCTGCCGTATGTGCACGGCAATTCGCCCCGGACCCGGGTGCGCGGCAATCTGTACACCTCGACCGAGTATCCGCGGCAGTACACGATCTCCCTGCACAACGAGCTGAGTTACGCCCATCGCTGGCCGGCCCGGCTGGCGTTCTACTGCGAGAAGGCGGCGGAGCGCGGCGGGGCGACAGCGGTGATCGACGGAGCGCTCTGGCTGGAGTCGCTGGACCCCGAGGTCCGGGAGGCCTTCGCGGGGGGTGTGCTCTACATCCAGAACCTCCACGACGGGTTCGGCTTCGGCAAGAGCTGGCAGGAGACCTTCGAGACGGACGACCGGTCCGTGGTGGAGGCGTTCCTGAACGAGGCGCGGGCCGACTGGTCCTGGGGCCCGGACGGTCTGCGGGTCACGCAGCTGCGGCCCGCGACGGCGACGCATCCGGTGACGGGTGCGGAGGTCTGGTTCAACCAGGCCGACCAGTGGCATCCGGCCGGGCTGGGCGACGAGACCTCGGCCGAGCTGTACGACATCCTGTCGCCGGCCGAGTTCCCGCAGTACGTGACGTTCGCGGACGGCAGTCCGATTCCGGACGCGTACGCAGGGCATATCCGCGACCGCGGGCTGGAGAACGCCGTCGACGTCGACTGGCACGGCGGTGACCTCCTGCTCATCGACAACGTCCTGACCGCGCACGGCCGCCGCCCCTTCGACGGGACGCGCCGCGTGCTGGTCGCCATGTGCGGCGGCTGACCGTACGACGGCTGCCCCCGGCTCCCCTGCCCCGCGGCAGGGGAGCCGCCGTATGTCCGGGCACGGCCCCCCGTCCAGCCCCCCGCGCACGGACGGAAGCCGCCGCCGGATCGGCGTTCCCGGCGGCGGCTTCCGTGTGCGGGCCCGCCGGGGACGGCGGGCCCACGGGGCTACTGGGTCCGCATGGGCCGCAGGACGGGCCTGGCGGCCACCGGGCCACCCGACCCGCCCGCCGCGCGCTCCGCCAGCCAGGCGGCCAGCGCGGCCGGGGTGGGCCGGTCGAACAGCTCCTGAATCGGCAGTTCCTCGTCCAGCACCACCCGGACCCGGCTGACCAGCCGGGTCGCCAGCAGGGAGTGGCCGCCCAGGGCGAAGAAGTCGTCGTGCACACCGGCCTCGGGCAGCCCGAGGATCTCGGCGAACGCCGCGCACAGGGCCCGCTCCCGCTCGTTCGCGGGCTCGGGGCCGCCGCCCGCGGCCGCCGCGCGTTCGGGTGCGGGCAGCGCCGCGCGGTCGAGCTTTCCGGCCGGGGTCAGCGGCAGGGCGTCGAGGACGACGACCGCCGCGGGCACCAGATACGGCGGCAGGCTCTCCTCCGCGTACCGGCGCAGGGTCACGGCGAGCGCGCCGCCGTCGACGGCTCCGGGCTGCTGCCCGGCGGGGACCACGTACGCGATCAGGCTCCGGTCGCCCGTACCGTCGTCGCGTACGGTCACCGCGGCCTGTGCGACGGCGGGATGGGCGCCGAGCAGCGCACCGACCTCGCCGGGCTCGACCCGGAAGCCGCGGATCTTGACCTGGTCGTCGGCCCGCCCGAGGTACTCCAGGGCCCCTTCGGCGTTCCAGCGGGCCCGGTCCCCGGTCCGGTACATCCGGGCCCCCGGGGTGAAGGGGCAGGCCACGAACCGTTCCGCGGTCGCGCCCGGCCGGCCGGCATAGCCGCGGGCGAGCTGGGCACCGGCCGCGTACAGCTCCCCGGGCGCGCCGGGCGGCACCGGCTTCAGTGCGTCGTCGAGGACGTACACCGCCGTATTGGGCACCGGGGTGCCGATGGGCACCGTTCCGGCGGCGACGGCCGCGGCGTCCAGCCGGGCGGTCACGATGCCGATGGTGGTCTCCGTGGGCCCGTAGTGGTTGTGCACCTGCCGGTCTCCGGCCGCCGCGACGAGGCCCGCGACCCAGTCGGCGTCGGCCGCCTCGCCGCCCAGGACCAGGGACCGGTGCGGCAGCAGCCACGCCGGGTCGCCCGCGGCGGAGAGCGCCTTCAGATGGGAGGGGACCATCTTCACGCAGTCGATGCGGTGCCGGGCCAGATGTCCGGCGACGGCGAGCGGGTCGGTGACCGACGCCCGGTCCAGGACGTGCAGTTCGCCGCCGGTGGCCAGGGCGGCGAAGAGCACCGTGTTCCCGAGGTCGGTGGTCGGCGGCTGGAGCAGCGCGTACCGGGTGCCGGGCTCGCCGTACCCGAGTCTCGGCGGCACGTGGACCACGTAGTTGGCGAGTGCGCCGTGGGTGACGACGACCCCTTTGGGCCGTCCCGTCGAACCGGAGGTGTGGACGATGTAGGCGGGGCTGCGGGGATCGGGGCGCAGGTCCGGCGGGGTGGCCGGGAGGGCGTCGAGTGCGGCGGTCACGGCCGGGGCGTCGAGGGCGAGCGCGGGGATGCGTCCCGTCGGCAGGTCGTCGAGGGCGGCCGTGGTGCCGATGAGGGCGGTTGCCCGGCTGTCGGTGAGCATGCGTCCGATCCGGGCCGTGGGGTGGGCCGGGTCCAGGGGCAGATAGGCGGCGCCCGCCTGCCAGACGCCGAGGATCGCGGTGACGAGGTCGATGCCGCGGGGCAGGCAGAGGGCCACCACGGACTCCGGGCCGGCTCCGAGGCCGCGCAGATGGTGGGCGAGACGGGCGGCGCGGGCCGCGAGTTCGCCGTAGCGGATCGTGGTGCCGTCGCTGCTCACCGCGGTGGCTTCGGGGGTGCGGGCGGCCTGGGCGGTGAAGAGTCCGGGGACTCCGGCCTCCGGCGCGGGTGTCTTGGGTCCCTGTCCGGAGCGGGCGATCCGCAGGCTTACGGCCGGGTCCAGCACGCCGACCGCGGTGAACGGGGTCCCCGGGGCGTCGGCCAGGGCGTGGGCCAGTTCTCCGAGGCAGGTGTCGAGCAGGGAGAGGATCAGCGCGGGGTCCGCGCCTGCGGTGGTGTCGGCGGTGATGTCGAAGGCGTCGCCTGTGTCCCGGACGATGAGCGTCACGGGGTAGTTGGTGCGTTCCCGGGCGTGGAGCACCGCGATGCCGTCGAGTCCGAGGCCGGATTCGCTGATCATGCGGCCGTGCTGGAAGTTGAGGATGGTGGTGAACAGGGGGGCGCCGCCGGGGACTCCGCTCGCCTTCTGGGCCAGGGCGAGGGGGGCGTGTTCGTGCTCCAGCAGCCCGGCGAGCTGATGGCGGAGTCCTGCCAGGGCTCCGGCCACGCCGTCGGAGCCGACGCTGACCCGCATGGGCAGGGTGTTGAGGAAGAGGCCGGGCACCCGGTCGGCGCCGGGTCCGGCGTTCATCCGGCCGGTGAGGACGGTGCCGAAGACGACGTCGTCGCGGCCCGCTGCAGCGGCGAGGACCCGGGCCCAGGCCAGATGGAAGAGGGTGGCCGGACTGGTGCCCAGGTTCCGGGTCGTCTCCCGCAGCCGGCGGGCCCGGTCGCCGTCGACGGTGAGCGCGGCGCGGGCGGGCGGACCGCAGTCGCCGGTGGCGCCGCCCGTTCCGAAGGCGGCGGTGGGTTCGGTGACATCGCCCAGCAGGGCGGCGAAGTGGCGTTCGTGATCGGCGGCGGAGGTGCCGAGCCGGGCCTGTGCCACCAGATTGCGGAACGGGAGGGGCGCCGGGAGCCGGTCGCCGCGGCCGGTCAGGAAGGCGCGGATCTCCGCCAGGAGGAGCCACAGGGTGGTCCGGTCACCGGCGATGTGGTGGATCCGGAGCAGTGCGAGCCGCCGCCCGGCACCGGGTTCGTCACCGGGTTCGTCACCGGCTGTGTCGAGGACGAGGACACCCAGCAGCGGGGCGCGGTCCAGGGCGAAGGGTGCGGCGCCCGCGGCGAGCAGCTGGGCCAGCGGGTCGCGGCCGGGGTCGGGTGCGGTCCGTTCGACGGGGATCCGGGCCGTGCGGCACACGACCTGGACGGGTTCGCGGAGCCCTTCGGAGACGATCGCGGTGCGGTAGATGTCGTGCCGGTCGACGACCTGTTGCAGGGCGCCGAGGAAGGCGTCCAGCCGGTCCGGGGTGTCGAACTCCAGCACCACGGAGCGCAGATAGACGTCGGGGTCGTCGTCGGCGCGCGCCAGATGGTGGAAGAGCATGCCTTCCTGGAGCGGGGCCAGGGGGTAGACGTCGGCGATGTTGGCGGCTCCGCCGTCGACGCGGGCGACGACGGCGGCGATGTCGTCCTCGTCGAGTTCGGTGAGCGGCAGCATGGCGGGGGTGAGGGCGGTGGTGCCCTCCGGTATCCGGTTCTCCGGGATGTCGACGGGTGGCGGGCCGGCGACGGCGGCCAGCCCGGCGGCGGTGGGGGTGAGGAAGAGCGCCCGTACGGACACGGACAGTCCGTGCGCCCGCAGGTCCTCCACCAGGCCGACGGCGATCAGCGAGTTCCCGCCGAGGGCGAAGAAGTCCTCGTCGGGTCCGACGGTGTCGAGGCCGAGGACGCGGGCGAAGGCGGCGCAGAGGATCTCTTCCTGGACGGTCCGCGGCCCGCGGCCCGCTTCCGTGCTCGCCGTGCGTTCGGGTGCGGGCAGGGCCGCGCGGTCGAGCTTTCCGCTCGGGGTCAGCGGCAGGGCGTCGAGGACGACGACCGCCGCGGGGACCAGGTGCTCGGGCAGGCGGCGCGCCAGATGGTCCCGGACCCGGTCGGCGAGTCCGTGCTCGTCGGCGCGGTCGCCGGGGACGAGATAGGCGACGAGGCGGTGCTGCCCCGGGGTGTCCTGCCGGGCGGTGACGGCCGCCGTGGCGACCTCGGGATGGCCGGTGAGTACGGTTTCGATCTCGCCGGGCTCGATGCGGAAGCCGCGGATCTTGACCTGGTCGTCGGTGCGGCCCGCGAACAGGAGCCGTCCGTCGGCGCCCCACCGGGCCCGGTCCCCGGTCCGGTACATCCGGGCCCCGGGGGTGAAGGGGCAGGCGACGAACCGTTCTGCGGTGAGGCCCGGCCTGCGGACGTAGCCGCGGGCCAGTCCGGGGCCCGCGAGGTACAGCTCGCCGGGGACACCGGGGGGTACCGGGCGGAGCCGTTCGTCGAGGACGTAGGTGCGGGTGCCGCCGAGGGGTGTGCCGATGGGGATCCGGCCGTTCTCGGCGTCGTGGGCGGTGAGTTCGGTGGTGGTGGCGCCGATGGTGGCTTCGGTGGGGCCGTAGTGGTTGTGGATCGTACGGTTCCCGGCCGCGGCGAGGAGTTCCCCGACGAGGCCGGGCGGTGCCGCCTCGCCGCCGAGGACGAGTGAGCGGGCGGGCAGGACGCCGCCGGGGCCGGACCGGGCGGTCAGGGCCGCCAGATGGGAGGGGACGGCCTTGAGGTGGTCGATGCGGTGTTCGGTGAGGTAGGCGGAGACGACGGCGGGGTCGAGGACCGTGTCGGGGTCGAGGATGTGCAGTTCGCCGCCGGTGGCGAGGGAGCAGAAAAGCGTGGTGTTGCCGAGGTCGGTGGTCGGCGGCTGGAGCAGGGCGTACCGGGCGCCTTCGCCGCCGAAGCCGAGCCGTCCGGGGGCGGCGGCGACATAGTGGGCGAGGGCGTCGTGGGTGACGGCGACGCCCTTGGGCGTACCGGTGGAGCCGGAGGTGTAGACGACGTACGCGAGCCGGTCCGGGCGCGGTTCGGGGACGACGGCCGGGTGGGTGGGTGCCGGGGTGTCGGGCCGCAGGACCTGCCCGGCCGGGACGATGCGGACCTTTCCGGCGGGGAGGTCTCCGATGGCGTCTTCTGGGGCGATGAGGAGGACGGCCCGGCTGTCGGTGAGCATGAACGCGGTCCGTTCGACGGGCTGCCGGGCGTCGACCGGGAGGTAGGCGGCGCCGGCCTGCCAGACGCCGAGGATCGCGGCGACGAGTTCGGGGCCGGGTGGCAGGCAGAGTCCGACGACGGACTCCGGTCCGATGCCCGATCCGGTCAGGTAGCGGGCGACCGTTGCGGCGCGGGTGCGGAGTTCCGCGTACGGCACGGGGGTGCCGTGGTGGTGGACGGCGACGGCGTTCGGGGTTTGCCCGGCCCGGGCCAGGAACAGTTCGGGCACGGTCGGGTGGGGTGCGGGCGGGGTGCCGTCGCTCCAGGTGCCGAGGACCCGGGCGCGTTCGGCGGCGTCGAGGAGGTCGAGGTCGCCCGGCCGCAGGCGCGGGTTCTCGGTGACGGCCCGCAGTACGCGGATCCAGCGTTGGGCGAGCAGGGTGGCGAATCCGGCGTCGAAGAGATCGGCGGCCGCGGTCACCGAGCCGGTGAGCCCGGCGGGTGCGGCCCGTTCGGCCCCTTCGGCCCCTTCGGCCCCTTCGGCCCCTTCGTTGAAGGTTTCGACGACCATGACGTCGAGGTCGAACTTCACCCCGGGGCGGGCGCCGGGGACGGGCGTGACGTCGATACCGGGCAGGTCGAGTCCGGCGCCGGTGGTGTTCTGCATGGTGAGAACGGTCTGGAAGAGGGGGTTGCGGGCCACGGAGCGGGCCGGGGCGAGCTCTTCGACGAGTTTGTCGAAGGGCACGTCCTGGTGGGCGAAGGCGCCGAGGGTGGCGTCCCGGACCCGGGCGAGAACGTCGGTGAACGGCGGGTCGCCGGTCAGGTCGGTCCGGACGACCACGGTGTTGACGAAACAGCCGACGAGGTCGTCCAGGGCTTCGTCGGTACGTCCGGCGATCGCGGAGCCGATCGGGATGTCGGTGCCCGCGCCCAGTCGGGACAGCAGGACGGCGAGCGCGGCCTGGAGGACCATGAAGACCGTGACGCCCTCGGTCCTGGCCAGCCGGGTGAGGTCCGCGTGGAGGTCGGCGGGGACCTGGAGGGGGGCGTCGTGTCCCCGGTGGCCTGCGGTGTCGGGGCGCGGCCGGTCGAAGGGGAGGGCGAGCTCTTCGGGCAGCCGGGCCAGGGCGTCGCGCCAGTAGGCGATCTGGCCGGCCATCAGCCCCGCGGGATCGTCGGGGTCGCCGAGGAGTTCGCGCTGCCAGAGGGTGTAGTCGGCGTACTGGACGGGCAGTGGCCGCCAGTCGGGTGCCCGGCCCAGGCTGCGGGCGGTGTAGGCCTCGGACAGATCACGGGTGAGCGGGCCCATCGACCAGCCGTCGCCGGTGATGTGGTGGACCACCACGACCAGGACGTGCTCCTCGGGTCCGGTGGCGAACAGCCGGGCCCGGACCGGGGGTTCGGCCGTCAGGTCGAAGGCGTAGGCGGCGGCGCGGGCGACGGCGGCGTCCAGTTCCCCGGGCGCGACCGGTTCCGGGAAGGGTCCTGCGGCCGTCTCGTCGAGGTCCGCGATCCGCTGGTGGTGGCGGCCGTCCGTGACGGGGAAGCAGGTGCGCAGCGCCTCGTGGCGGCCGAGGACGTCGCGGAACGCGGCGGCCAGTGCGGCGTGGTCGAGCTTCCCGGTCAGGCGCAGGACGACGGGGGCGTTGTAGGTCGTGCCGCGGCCTTCGAGCCGGTCGAGGAAGAGGAGCCGCCGCTGGGCGAAGGACGGCGGCAGGTGCGCGGGCCGGTCCCGGGGGGCGAGCGGGGGCCGGGCGGGTGCGGGGGCCGCGGCGGCCGGGCCGAGCCGGGCGGCGAGCCCGGCGGCGGTCGGGTGGAGGAACAGGTCCCGCATCTCGGCTTCGGTGCCGAGGGCGGTGCGGATCCGGGCGACGACGCGGGTGGCGAGCAGCGAATGGCCGCCGAGTTCGAAGAAGCTCTCGTCGGGTCCGACGGCGTCGAGGCCGAGGACTTCGGCGAAGACCCCGCAGAGGATCTCCTCCTGCGGGGTCGCCGCGCGGCCCGTCACCGCGGCCCGTTCGGGGGCGGGCAGGGCGTCCCGGTCGACCTTTCCGCTGTGGGTCAGCGGGAGTTCGGGGAGGACGACGATCGCGGCGGGCACCAGATGTCCGGGGAGCCGGGCGGTCAGGAAGGTACGGAGCCGTTCGGGCAGGGTGCCGTCGGGCGTTTCCCCGCCGGGGCGCCCGGGGCCGGTGGTGTAGGCCACCAGCTGCCGTTCCCCGGTTCCGGTTGCGCGGGCCGTGACGACGGCCCTGGTGACCTCGGGGTGGGCGGCGAGGGCCGTTTCGATCTCGCCGGGTTCGATGCGGAAGCCGCGGATCTTGAGCTGGTCGTCGGTGCGTCCGGCGAACAGCAGGCCGGCGTCGGGGCTCCGGTGCACCCGGTCGCCGGTCCGGTAGAGCCGGCCGCCGCTGTCGAAGGGGTCGGCGACGAACCGTTCGGCGGTCAGGGCGGGGTTCCCGGTGTAGCCGCGGGCCAGGGCCGGACCGGCGACGTACAGTTCGCCGGTGGCGCCGGGGGGCACCGGTTCCAGGAAGTCGTCGAGGACATGGACGCGGGTGCCGGTGACGGGGGTGCCGATCCCGGGGGCCGCGCCAGGGCGGAGCGCGCCGGAGAGGGTGGCGCAGACGGTGGTCTCGGTGGGGCCGTAGGCGTTGATCAGGTCGCGGCCCGGTGCCCACCGGTCCACCTGGTCGGGGGTGAGGGCCTCCCCCGCGGACACGAGGGTGTGTACGGGTGCGAGGTCGGCGGGGTCGAGTGCGGCGAGTACGGCGGGCGGCAGCGTCGCATGGGTGACGTCGTGCCGGGCGACGACACCGGCGAGTCCGGCGCCGGGCAGGAGTTCTTCGGCCGGGGCGAGGACCAGTGCGGCGCCGGTGCCCAGGGCCATCAGTACTTCCCAGGTGGCGGCGTCGAATCCGGGGGAGGCGAACTGGAGGATCCGGCTGCCGGGTCCGGCGCCGAGCCGGGCGGCCTGGGTGGCGACCAGGGCGGCCGTTCCGGCGTGGGTGAGGGCGACGCCCTTGGGCCGGCCGGTGGAACCCGAGGTGTAGATGACGTACGCGAGTCCGGCGAGTTCCGTGGCGGGTGCGGGCCGTTCGGCGGGCCGGGCGGCGATCTCGGCCCGTACCGCGGGATCGTCGAGGGCGATCGCGGGCGGCCCCTGGACGGCGTCCACGGGCAGTTCGTCCAGGATGTCGGTGGTGGTGAGGAGGAGCGCGGCGCGACTGTCGGAGAGCAGGTACGCCATCCGGTCCAGCGGCTGGCGGGGGTCGATCGGGAGATAGGCGGCGCCCGCCTTGGCCACGGCGAGCAGTGCGGTGACGAGTTCCGTGCCGCGGTGCATGACGACGGCGACGACGGATTCGCGGCGGGCGCCCAGCCCGGTCAGCTGGTGGGCCAGCCGGTTGGCGCGGACGTCGAGTTCGGCGTAGGTGAGGTGTTCGCCGTCGGCGACGAGTGCGGGGGCGTCCGGGGTCCGGTCGGCCCGGGCGTGGAACAGTTCGGGGGTGGTGAGGGCAGGGACCCGGGCTGCCGTGGTGTCCCGGCCCTCCGGTCCGGGGTGCGGGCCGCCGGTACGGAGCCGGAGCCGGCCGACGGGTTCGCCGGGCGGGGCGGCCGCCAGCCGGTGGAGGACCCGCAGGAAGCCGGTGACCAGGTCGTCGGCGGTGCCCGGTGCGTACCGGTCGCCGTTGACGTCGGCGTCGATCCGGATCCGGGTGTCGGCGGACCGGTCGTAGACGTTGATCTGCCGGTCCTCCGTCGGCCCGTGGGTGAGGTTGTGCACGGTGGCCGTGGCCGGGCCGAAGCGGGGCGGATAGCCGTATCCGAGGAAGTTGACGTTGAGGTCGAAGAGGGCCGGGGCGCCCGCGGGCGTCACTTCGCGCAGCAGGTCCTCGTAGCGGTACCGCTGGTGCCTCAGTCCGCGGCCGATGGCCCGGACGGTGCGCCGGACGGCTTCGGCGACGGTCGTGCCGGGGGTGAGTTCCACTCTGATGGGCATGACGTTGGACGTCATTCCGGCGATGCGCTGTTCCCTGCGGCCGGTGCGGCCGAGGACGGGTACGCCCAGGACGATGTCCCGGGCTCCGGTGGTGCGGTGCTGGTGGACGGCGGCCGCGGTGACGACCAGTCCGGCGAGCCCGCAGCCGAGACTGCGGGCGGCGGCCCGCAGGCGTTCGGATTCGTCGGGCGCAAGTCGGGCGCTGCCCCGGGCGGGCGGCCCCGCGCGCAGCCCGTCCCGGCCGGTCCGCTCCGCGGCCCCGGCGAGGGTGTCCAGCCAGAAGGCACGGTCCCGTTCCCGGTCGGGCGAGGCGCGGTAGGCGTGTTCGGCGTCGACGAGCACGGTGGACGGTTCGGGCGCCTCCGCCGTGTACCGGCCGCCCGTGAGGAGGGCGCTGTAGGCGTCGGCGACCCGGGCCGCGATCAGGGCGCCGCCGTGTCCGTCCAGGATCAGATGGTGGGCCCGGTGGTACCAGAACAGGGTGTCGTCGCTCACGACGAGCACGGCGAGCGCGAAGAGCGGTCCGCTGCGCGGATCGACGGGGCGGCGCAGTTCCGTACGCATCCACGCCTCCGCGGCGGCCCGTGGTTCGGGCTCGGCGCTGACGTCGACGAGCTGGACGGGTACGTCCGCCGCGGGTTCGGTGTACTGCCGCGGCTCCCCGTCGGCGACGGTGAACCGGAGGCGGTAGGCGTCGACGTCCGCCACGGCGGCGCGGACCGCCCGGGCGAAGAGGCGGGGGTCGGCTCCGCCGTCGATCTCCAGATACTCGGCGACGTTGAGGACCGTGTCGTCGGGCGCGAGCTGCTGGGCGTACCAGATGCCGCGCTGGGCTGCGGTCAGCTCCCGGAGTCCGGTGTCGGCGGCGGTCATCGGGCCCCGCCCCCTGCCGCCGTGGGCCGGTGTCCGCCGTCGGAACCGTCGAATGGCATCGGCACGGGCCGTCCTCTCGGGTGGGTGAACGCTGTTCGTGACCGGTCGGGAGCCGGCCGCCGACGCGGCCGGGGCGCTCGATGCCGGGGGCCGCACGGTGCTCCCCCGACGCGGCGGGAGTGCGGCGCTCGCGCAGGTCTCCGGACGGCTGTGTGGTGGTTCCGGCGGTACGGGCGCGCGGCGCCGCGGACCGTGGTGCGACGAGGCCCGGTCCGGGAGTGCCGTGGCTGTCGTCGTGCGCCCGCCGGGAACGAGCGGGACAGCCCTTACGATCGGCCATCTTCGCCAGGGCCCCCGGGGGCGTCAACAAACCGTCCGGCGGGCGCGGTTCGCCTGTTCAACCGCGTCGCCGCCGCGTTTGAACAGGCTCCCGCGGTGCGTCGGTGTCAGGATCGGCGGAGCCTTTCTCCGCCCGGGAAGCTGCCGTACTGTCGGCGGCCGGCGGACCCCGGGGCTTCCCGTGGATCCGGCCTGATCCACGAGGGACGACGGGACGGGGGGTGGATTCTCGTGAGGAGCGGACCCGCCGGAGGGGCCGGTGGAGGACCGGTGCCGCCGGACCCTCCCGCGCTGCCGGAGGAGATCGCCGAGCTGACCGATCCCGGCCACCGGGAGGACCCGTACCCGTACCTCGGCAAACTGCGTGAACGCTCCCCGTACCGGCCCTTCGACGGGCTGGTCGTGGTCGGGCGGCACGCCCAGGTGTCGGCCGTCCTGCGGGATCCGGCGATGAGCGCGGCGCGGGACCGGGCCGCGCTCTCGCCCACCCCGCAGGGGCCGCGGACCCGGAACTTCCTCCATCTCGACCCGCCCGAGCACACCCGCTACCGGCGGCTGGTCGCGGGCGCCTTCGCCCGCCGCCAGGTGGCGGGGCTCGCGCCGCGGATCCGGGAGATCGCGGCGGAGCTGGTGGGGGGTGCCGCCGGGCCCGGTGGTTTCGAGGTCGTCGACGGGCTGGCCTATCCGCTGCCGCTGCGGGTCATCTGCGAACTGCTGGGCGTTCCGTTCGAGGACCGCGATCTGCTCCAGGACTGGTCGGCGAAGCTCTCCGAGGCGCTGGACCCGCCGATCGGGCCGGCCGCGGGGCGGATGACGACGGACGCGGCCCGGGCCAGGGCCGCGTTCGTGGCGTACTTCCGCAAGCTGATCGAACAGCGGCGCGACGCGCCCCGGGACGATCTCGTCTCCCATCTCCTCCAGGTCGAGGAGGACGGACAGCGGCTCGACGACCACGACATCCTGACGACCTGTGTGCTGCTCCTCAACGCCGGTCACGAGACGACCGTGAACCTGATCGCCAACGCCGTGCTGGCACTGCTGCGGCACCCGGACCAGCTGGAGCGGCTGCGGGCCGATCCCTCGCTGGCGCCCGCCGCCGTCGAGGAGGTCCTGCGCTACGACGCGCCGGTACAGATGACCACCCGGGTCGCCCGCCGGGCGGGGACGATCGGCGCCGCCGAGGTCCGCCCCGGGGACATGGTGCTGCTTCTGCTGGGGGCCGCGAACCGGGATCCCGGGGTCTTTCCCGATCCGGACCGGTTCGACATCGGCCGCGGTCCCGCGCCCGCCCATCTGTCGTTCTCCGCCGGACCGCATTTCTGTCTGGGGGCGGGGCTGGCGCGGCTGGAGGTCGCGATCGCCCTGGAACTCTTCGCGACGCTCCCGGTCCGGCCCCGGCTGCGGCCCGGCGGTGTCGTGTACAAGCGCAATCTGAATCTGCGGGGCCCGGACCGGCTGCTCATCGACACCGATGCCGTCCGCCCCGCCCCGCCCGCCGCCGAGGGACCACCACAGGGACCGCATCATGGCTGACACGCCTCATGATCTGACCGACGCACCGGATCTGGTGACGCTCTTCCGCGGATATGCGGCGGACCGGCCGGACGCCGAGGCCGTCGCCTTCGTCACCGATCCCGCGGATCCGCTGGGTTCGGCGGTGCGCTGGTCGTACGCCCGGCTCGACCGGGAGGCCCGGGCCCGCGCCGGCCGGCTGCGAGAGCGGTTGCCGCGCGGTTCGCGGGTCCTGCTGCTGCACCCCAACGGGCTGGAGTTCGCCGCCGCCCTGCTGGGCTGTCTGTACGCCGGGATGATCGCCGTCCCGGCGCCGCTGCCCGGCAGCCACCGGCACCACCGCAGACGCCTCGCCGCGATCGCCCACGACTCCGGTGCCGCTGCCGTCCTGACCACATCGGCCGATCTGGCGGAGGTACGGGGGTGGCTGGCCGACACGGTGAACGCGCCGGTCCCCGCCGAGGCGGGCGACGGGCCCGAAGGCCACGCCGACCCGGACGCATGGGAGCCGGTGCCGCTGGACCGGTCGACGACGGCCGTGCTCCAGTACACCTCGGGCTCGACGGGCGACCCCAAGGGCGTGGTCCTCCGGCACGACCACATCCTCTTCAACTCCGCCGTCGGCACGGCCGCCCTCGGCTTCCGGGGCCGGGCGGGCGGCTGGCTGCCGCTCTACCACGACATGGGCCTGTTCACCCAGTTGCTCTGGCCGCTGCTGCGGGGCGAGAGCACCGTCCTGATGACGCCCACGGCGTTCGTCAGACGGCCGGTGCAGTGGCTGCGGATGATCGAGGCGCACGGCGTCAACTCGTCCTTCGCCCCCAACTTCGCCCTGGAGCTGAGCACCCGGAAGGTCCGCGACGAGGACGCGGCGGGCCTCGACCTGTCGAACTGGCACCTCGCGGGCTGCGGTTCGGAGCCCATCGACCCCCGGGTGCTGTCCGCCTTCGCCGACAAGTTCGCCGTCTCCGGGCTGCGCCGCGAGGCCCTCGCCCCCTGCTACGGCATGGCGGAGTCGACGGTGTACATCTCGGGGCACACCGAAGGGCCCGCGGTGACCCGCCGGGTCGACGCCGGCGCGCTGGCCCGGGGCGAGTTCGCGCCCACCGCCGAGGGCGGAACGGCCCGTGAGATCGTCGGCTGCGGACTGCCGGACGATTCGTTCGACCTCCGCATCGTCGATCCCGACACGGCGGAAGTCCTCCCGGAGGGCAGACTGGGCGAGATCTGGCTGCGGGGCCGGAGCATCTCCCCCGGCTATTGGCGTCGGACGGACAGCGCCGCCGTCTTCGACGCGGTCACCGCGGGCGGCGACGGCGGCTATCTGCGCACCGGCGACCTCGGGGTGGTGGCCGGCGGACAGCTGTACGTCCACGGACGGCTCAAGGACCTGATCATCGTGCACGGCCGGAACGTCTACCCCCAGGACATCGAGTACGAGCTGCGCGCACAGCACCCCGAGCTGGGCCGGACGGGCGTCGTGTTCTCCGGCGACGGCGGCCGGCCCGGTGAACCCGGCGAGCCCACCGTCGTGGTCACCCACGAGGTGGCCGGGGTCCCGGCCGACCGGCTGCCCGCGCTCGCGGCCGAGATCCGGCGCACCGTGGGCCGCGAGTTCGGCGTCCGGGTCGGCACCGTCGCCCTGGTGAAGCCGGGCACCGTCCTGCGGACCACCAGCGGCAAGGTGCGCCGGTCGGCGATGCGGGAGCTGTTCCGCCAGGGCCGGCTGCCCTCCCTCCACCAAGACGTCCGCTAGGTCGCTTCTTGTGGATCTTGCCGGGCTCGCATGGCCTGATCCACAAGAAACTCCCTAGCCCGGCCACCCGGGCCGCGCCCGGGAGACCGCGCCGGCCCCCTGCTCCGAAGGAGTCCCATGCACCACGCCACGACGGACGGCGTCCGGGCCGAGCTGCAGAAGTGGCTCTGCGGCTATCTGGCCGACGAACTCGGCGTACCGGCCGAGTCGATCGACCCCGAGGAGCCGATGTCCTCCTACGGCCTGGACTCCGTCCGGGCCATCACCCTGCTCGCCGACGCGGAGGAGCACATCGGCCGCGAACTGGACCCCAACGCGCCCTGGGAGTACCCGACCGTTGCGGCCTTCGCGGGTCTCCTCGCCGAACAGCCGGCCGCCGCCGGACCGGGCCCGCACGACTGACCGCCCGGGCCGGGCCGCGCACCGGCAGCGTATGCCCACGGGTACGGCCCCGGGCTGCCCGGGGCCGTACCGTCCCCACCTGCTTCGGCGTGTCGCATGTCACACGACGGGGTGTCACATTCCGGCGGTCCCGACCGTCGTGTCCGTGACGTCCCCGTCGAGCGCACAGAAACAGGAGACACCCCATGAGCCAGGACGGCCGTCCGGGCCCCGCGACCGAGGTCTTCGTCGCCCATCGCAAGCTGCTCTTCACCGTCGCGTACGAGATCCTCGGATCGGCGGCGGACGCGGAGGACGTCCTCCAGGAGACCTGGCTGCGCTGGGCGGACGTCGACCTCGCCACCGTACGCAACCAGCGTGCCTATCTGGTGCGTATCACGGCCCGTCAGGCCCTCGGCAGACTGCGGACGCTGCGCCGCCGCCGGGAGTCGTACACCGGTCCCTGGCTGCCCGAACCGCTGCTCACCGCGCCCGACGTGGCCGAGGACGCAGCGCTCGCGGAGAGCGTCTCGATGGCGATGCTGCTGGTGCTGGAGATGCTCACGCCCACCGAGCGGGCCGTGTTCGTCCTGCGCGAGGTGTTCGACCTGCCGTACGGCGAGATCGGCGAGGCCGTCGGGAAGACCCCGGCGGCGGCCCGCCAGATCGCCCACCGGGCCCGGGCCCGGGTCGCCGCCCGCCGCCCGCGCGCCGCGGTCTCCCCCGCGGAGGCCCGGGCCGCGCTCGCCGCCTTCCAGTACGCCGTCGAAACGGGTGAACTCCAGGGACTGTTCAACCTGCTGGCACCGGACGTCGTCGCCCTGAGCGACGGCGGCGGACTCGTGCCGTCCGTACCGCAGCCCGTGGCGGGGGCCGACCGGGTGGGCCGCCTGCTGACCGGCGGCCTAAAGACCTTCGCCAAGGGCCTGACCCTCGAACCCGCCTGGGTCAACGGCGGGCCGGCCCTGCTCGGGCGGCGCCACGGCCAGGTGGACTTGGTCCTCGCGGTCCGGATGGAAGGGGGCCTGGTCAGCGAGATGTACGCGGTGCGCAACCCCGAGAAACTGACCTGGTTGACACAGGAGACGGCCGTCGGCCGCTGATCCGGCGCCCCTCGGATCCCGCCCGCCGCCGGGCCGCTCCAGCGGTCCCGGGCACGGAATACCCTGGGGTGCATGAGCGAACGGGCGATGCAGGAACTGGCGCTGCTGGTGCTGACGGCCCTGGCGGACGAACCCCGGCACGGGTATGCGATCGCCCGGGAGATCAAAGGCATCACCGACGGGCGGGTGGTACCGCGGACCGGTGCCCTCTACGGGGCGCTGGACCGGCTGGTCACCGAGGGTCTGATCGAAGTACGGCAGGAGGAGATCGTGGACGGCCGGGCGCGCCGGGTCTTCGGGCTCACCACCGGCGGCCGGGAGCGGCTCGCGCTGGAGACCGAGCGGCTGGCCGTCGCCGTGCAGGAGGCCCGGCGGCGGCTGGGGCTGGGCGGAGCGCCCGCCACCGCCTGACCGAACAACGGTGCCGGTGGCGGCGGATGTCCGCACAGCCCCGGCACCGGGCCCCGCCCCTCCCCCGTGGACAGGGAGCGGCCCCGCACATTCGACATAGTCACTTCAACGGAATACTCTCGATGACGTACCGTCCTTCGGTGCGTCCGGGCAGCCGTGGCCGACGCATGCCTGCGTCTCTCACCGCCCGCAGGCCGCACCGGGTCCGTCCGAGCGAAGGGGTGCCCCGCGGTGCCGTTCACCCTGGCCCATCCGGCCGCCGTCCTCCCGCTGCTGCGGCGCCCGTTCGTCCCCGCGGCCCTGGTCGCCGGCGCGATGGCGCCCGATGTCGCCTACTTCATCCAGACCCTGCCCTTCCGGCCCACCTCACACGTCTGGTACGAGCCGTACTTCAACGCCACCGCGACGCACTCCCTCACCGACGCGCCGACCGTGGCCCTGCCCCTCGCCCTCGCCCTGGTCGCGCTCTACTACCTGCTGCGCGGGCCGGTCTCCGCGCTGCTGCCGGCCCGCTGGGCCCCTTCGCCTCCCGAGCCGCCGGCGGCCGGCGCCGGGGAGCGGCTGCGCACCGGAGCCTGGCTCGTCCTGTCGGCGCTGATCGGCATCGCCACCCATGTGGCGTGGGACTCCTTCACCCACTTCGACGGATACGTGGTCGCCCGGGTGGACTTCCTCCGCGATCCGGTGCCGGGCGGGCTGACGGTGGCCCGGGTGCTCCAGCATCTGAGCACGGCGGCCGGTCTGGTGGCGCTGGCCGTCCATCTCGTCCGCAACAGGCGCCGCACCGGCACCGGGGGCTCCGCCGTCCGTACGCGGCCGCCGCGCGTCGTCCGCCGGGGAGCGGCCACCGCTCTCGCCCTGGCGGCCGGGGCGGGTGCCGTCGCGCAGACCGAGAGCCCCGGTTCGTACCTCCGGGAGGAGGTGGCCGACTACAGCCGTCCGATCGTCACCGACAACGGGAACAGCGTGGACTATCCGGTCCGGACGGCCCGGGTTCCCTGGCCGGAGGCGGCCGAGGAGATGCTGACGCACGCGGCGAAGGGCGCGGGCACCGGACTCGGCGGCGGGCTGCTGCTGTACGGGGCGGCCTGGCACCTCCGCCTGCTGCCCCGGCGCGAACCCGTCCACGGAGGTGCGGCGGACACCCCGGGGCCGGCCGGAGACCGGCCCCGGGCGCAGAGGACACAGGGGACACAGGGGACGGGCAGCGGGGCTCAGTCGGGGATGTAGTCCCGCAGCCGCGCGGCCTTCAGACCCGCGCTGTCGGCCGCCGCCATCACCCGGGCCAGATCGGCGGCGAGGGACGGGGTGAAGTGGAGGAGCACGATGTCACCGGCCTTCAGCGCGGGCGGCGCCGGCGGGGTGCCCCAGGTCGTCTGGTCATGGGTCCAGGTGACCACGGCCTTGGAGCCACAGGCCCGGGCGGCGGTGCGGGTGCGCTCGTCGAAGGCGCCGTACGGGGGCCGGGTCAGCCGGGGCTCCTGACCGAAGGTGACCAGGTGACGGCTGCGCGCACCGCACAGTTCGGCCCGCTGCCCGGCCTCGTCGAGGCCGGTGAGGTCGGGGTGGGTCAGGCTGTGGTTCTCGATGCGGGACGGGCCGTTGTCGACGAGATTGCGGAAGTAGCCGGTGTCGTACGAGGTGGCGTCGGGCAGCAGGAACAGGGAGGCGGGGATCCGGCGGTCCAGGAGTATGCGGGCGGCGGCCGGATCGTGGTACCAGCCGTCGTCGATGGTCACGAAGAAGACCGGGTCCCGGGTCTCCACCCGGTCGACGACCGGTGCGGGCGGCGGCCACGGGGCCGGGGCCGCTTGAGCCGGGGTGCTGAGCCCCACGGCGGCCAGCAGGGAGACGAACACGGCGATCAGTGCACGGGATCTCGGCATGGCACCGGAGAATGTCCCGGCTCCGCACCCCTGTCAATGGTCTGGACCAGAAAGCCGGAGGGGGCGGGTGGTACGGCTCCGGGAACGGCGGCGGTCAGCCGCGGCGGCGGCCTCCGGTGCCGCCGCGCGGGGACTTCGCCGAGGGCCGGGCCGGCCGGCGCGCCTGACCGCCGCCCGCGGCCTTGCCGCTCCCGCCGGTCCTGCCCGTCTTGGCGCCCTTGCCGCCCTTGCTGTTCGCGGCGGGCTTCCCGGCCGTCTTCTTCTCTTCGGGGGCCGGGCGACGGCCCCTGCTGCTGTTGACCGTGCGCCCGCGGACGATCCCGATCAGATCCTCGACCAGGTCGGTGGTGGCGTCCTCGCGCCAGCAGAGGGCGACGGAGGACTGCGGGGCGTCCACGACGGGCCGGTACGTCAGGTCCCGGCGGTGGTGCAGCCGGGCCAGCGACTGCGGGACCACCAGCAGGCCCACGCCCGCCGCCACCAGCTCGACGGCGTCCGCCGTCGTCTCCGGCCGTTCGAGCGCGGGGCGGCCGGGCCGGGTCTCCCAGTCGAGCGCGTCGAGCGCGTCGTCGAGGGGGTGCAGCACGGTCTCGTCAGCCAGCTCACCGGCGGACACCTCGTCCACCGCCGCCACCAGGTGGTCCTTCGGGACGACGACCACCGTGGTCTCGGTGTAGAGCGGGATGGCGCTGAAGACGGTGCGGTCGACCGGCAGCCGCACCAGACCCGCGTCCGCTCCCCCGTCGCGCAGCAGGGCGGACGCCTCGTCCGTCGGCACCTGGACGAGTTCCAGCGGAACGTCCGGCAGCCGCTCCTGCCAGATCCGCACCCATTTGGCAGGCGTCGCCCCCGGAACACAGGCGAGCCGGAACACGGCGGGAGCAGAGGATGCAGAAGCTGTCTCCGAGGCTGTCACAAGGCCAGATTACCGTGCGTGGTCAGAGCCCCGGGCCGCACTCGATATCCTGGGCCCTATGACGTCGCACCAGAGCGCCCAGACCATGAAGCCCGCCACGGCGGCGAAGAAGCTGGGCGTGTACCTCGAAGCCACCCCCGCCGAGTTCCGGGAAGGGGTCGTTTCCCGCGACGAGCTGAACGCGCTCCAGGCCGACCCGCCCGCCTGGCTGCGGGACCTGCGCCGTGACGGTCCGCATCCGCGGCCGGTCGTCGCCGCCCGGCTCGGGATCTCCATCTCCGGGCTCGCCCGCGGCGGGATCACCGACCCGCTCACGACCGAGCAGATCGACGCGCTGAAGGAGGACTCCCCGGAGTGGCTGGTGCGCGAGCGCGCCACGCAGGCGGAGGTCCGCAAGGAGGCGGTTCGCCTGAAGGACCGCCGCAAGGAGCAGGAGGCGGGCGGCGACTCGTCCCGCTCCTGACACTGCCGGGTCCCCCTCGCCGAAGCGGGCACCCCGACCGGGAACGCCCGGTCGGGGTGCCCGCTTCCGTACCGCCCCAGATTTCTGGGGTACGACGGGCCGGTCCTCTCTGAGAACCTCCTGCCTGGCCCGGACGGTATCCGCCGTCACCGGACGACGGACCCGGCACGCCCTGCGGTCCCGGCTCCGGGCGGCCGGTTCGGCGGACCCCGGGGGGCGCAATGGACGGCACAGCAGAGGTCACCGTTGTCGTCGTGGACGGTGATCCCGAATTCCGGATGGGGATGACGGCACTGCTCGGCTCCGTCTGCGGCCTGTCCGTGGTGGCCGAGGCGGCGACCACCGACGAGGCCGTCGCCGCGGTCCGCCGGTTCCGGCCCCGGGTGGTGCTGATGGGCCTGCGTCCGGGACCGGAGGGAGAGCCCGGGATCGACGCCGCGCGGCGGCTGCTGCGCCTGCGGCCGCAGCCGGCCGTCCTGGTGGTGTCCGTGACCGCCGACGACGATTCCGTTCTCGCCTCGCTGCGGTCGGGCGCGCGCGGCTATCTCGTCAAGGGGTCGGGAGCGGCCGTGGTGGAGCGCGCGGTCAGGGCGGTCGCCAACGGCGAGACCCTGCTCGGTCCCGGTATCGGCCGGCGCGTCGCCGCCCGGCTGGCCGGGCCGGATCCGCGCCGCCCCGCCCCGGTCCTGTGCGGGCTGACGTTACGGGAGCACGACGTGCTGGACCTGATGGCCAGGAACCTCGACGACAGGGCGATCGCACGGCGGCTGGCGATGAGCCCGAAGACGGTGCGGAACCATGTGTCCACGGTGCTCGCCAAGCTCCACGCCGCCGACCGGGCGGAGGCGATCGTCCGGGCCCGGGAGGCGGGTCTCGGCGGAGGGCTCTGACGGGCGGGGGAAGCCTCCTCGGTCGGGTACGTCAGTGGTCGGCGGCCGTCGCGTCGTCGAGGACCCGCGGCGTGCTGTGCCGGGCGAAGAGGGTGGCCACCAGATCGCGGCGGCTGCGCACTCCGGTCTTGTCGAAGACCGAGGTCAGATGCTCCTGGACGGTGTACGGGGAGAGCCGGGTCAGCCGGCTGATGTCCGCCGTGGCATGGCCCTGCAGCACCAGGGCCGTGATCTCGGCCTCCCGGGCGGTGAGCCCGTGGGCCGCGGTGATCAGCGCGATGTGCTCCCCCGGGCCCGCCGCTTCGACGGCGACCGCGACCCGGGCGGGGCCCTGGCCGTCCAGACGCCAGGCGTGCAGCCGGACCCGGCCCCGGGTCCGGGTGTGCGCCCATGAGGCAAGGGACCCGGAGGCGCCGGGCGCGCGTACCGCCGCGGCGACTCCGTAGAGGGCGGGAGGCAGCCCGCCCTCCGTCCGACGCGCCGGGTCCCACCGTTCGGCGGTTCCGGTCCGGGCTGCGGGCTCGCCGGGTGCGGGCAGCTCGTCCAGCCAGAGCCCGGCGGTGGGGCTGAGCTGGACCGGGGCGTACGCGTCGTCCAGGAGGACGAGCGCAGGGGCCGGGACGCCCCCGCCGGGCAGCGCCAGGACGCTGCCGTCCGCGCCGTCGACGCCGTTGACGCCGTTGACGCCGTCTGTGCTGCCGTCGGCACCGGCCCGCCGGGCCAGATGGAGTCTGCGCAGGCTCTCCCCGAGCGGCCGGGCGATCGCCCGGGCCACGGCGGCCGCTTCGGGGCCGTACGGCGGGGTGTCCCGGCCGGTGCCGAGGATCAGGGCGCCCCAGACTCCGTACCGGTCGCTCAGCAGGATCCGTACCTCGTCGGTGAGACCCAGGGGCCGGATGATGTCGCGGTAGCGGGGGCTGCGGTCCCGCACACCGCCGACGGCCTCGCCGAGTACGCCCACCGGTACGGCGCCCCGGGCCAGTTGGGGCAGCCCGTTGACATCGCCTTCGCGGTACTCGATGTCCAGCATGCGCGGGAGATAGCGGACCGGGACGGCGTGCCGGTAGTGGCCTCCGGTGTTCATCAGGGTGACCGGGTCGACGGTGATCCCGGCCCAGACGTCGGACCCGAGCACCGGGTGAACGGCCTGCATCACCCCGTCGAAGAACTCGTCCACGCCGTTCGCCTCGGCGGCCGCGCGCACCGCGGCGTCCCGGATCCGGCCGACACGTCCCGCTTCCCCGTAGCGCGTCATGACCGCAGCGTAGAACTGGTGTCCACCGGACGCCGAAGCATTCGGCCGCGCGCCGCCCGGCGGGGAGTGCCGAGTCCAGGGCCGAGTCCAGGGCCCGCCGGAGCGCGGGGCCCGCGGCCTGCCTCCGGAGGCGGGCACGGGCCGCCGGCGGTCACCGGGCGAGGGCGTCCGCGGTGGGAGCGGCCGGTTCACCGAGGCAGGCGGCGGCCGTGCGCCAGGCGCCGGTGACGGCCGCGCGGGTCTGCGCCGTACCCCGGGCGGGGTCCCGGTCCGGTACGAACGGTGCTCCGATGTGGACGTGCAGCCGGGGGCGGCGCAGCGGTGCGGTGGCCAGGCCCGCGAGTTGCCGGGCCGGGGATCCGGAGGTGATGCGGCGGGCGCCCGCCTGGCCGACGGGGACGACGGCGGCCCCGGTCAGCGCGGCCAGCCGGGCCGGACCGGTGCGGAAGACGCCCGGGGGCTCCTCCCCGGCGCCGGGGCGGGCCGCGATGCCGCCCTCGGGGTAGACGAGGACCAGCCGGCCGCGTTCCAGTGCGGCGGCCGCGTCGTCGAGCGCCCGGGCGGCGCGGCGGTCGTGCCGGTGGACGCGGATATGTCCACCGCGGCGGAGGAGGCTGCCCAGGACGGGTATCCGCCACAGTCCGGCGGCGGCCAGCACCACGGGCTCCGCGCCGTGGCGGCGCAGTGCGGCGAGCACCACGGCCGGGTCGGCGAGGGAGGTGTGGTTGGCGACGACGATGCTGCCGGGGGCCAGGACGGCGGCCGGGTCGGCGGTGACCGAGAGCCTGCCCACGGCGGGCAGCAGAGCACCTGACAGCGGACTGAGCATGACGGGGGCCTCCGGCCTCGGTGAACGGTGTGTCCCCCGATCATGCGCGGTGTGCCGGGGCCGCGGCCTGAGTGCGGATACTCAGGGCGGCGGGTGGTCCGTACCCGTATCTGTATCTGCTCTGCATCCCCCGCGCGGGCAATCCCGCTGCCGGGGTGGGGCGGTGTCCGGTACGGGCCGTCCGTCAGTGCGTCGCGATCTCCGCACGTCTGCGGTACAGCCAGAGTCCGGTGCCGAGGGCGACCACCGTCGCGCAGGCCGCGAAGATCAGTCCCGCGTCCCGTACTCCGAGCGCGACCGCCAGCGCCCCGACCCCGATGACGGGCAGTGAGATGCCGGTGTAGGCGACGACGAAGAAGGAGGAGACGGTCGCGGCGCGATGGGCGGGGGGTGCCGCGGCGCTGACGGCCGCGAGTCCGGAACGGAACGCGAGGCCCTGCCCGAATCCTCCGCACAGCCCTCCGGCGACGAGCAGGGCGAGGGAGCGCACCGCCAGCGAGGCGCCCACCAGCAGCAGTCCGGCGACCAGCACGGCGCAGCCCAGCGGCAGTGCGGTGCTCGCCGGGAACCGGCCGGTGACCGACTGCCCCGCGGTGGATGCCAGGAACACGCCGAACACCACGGTTCCGGTGATCGCGAGGTTGTGCTCCCCCAGGGTTTCGGCGAGGAAGCTCGGTGCGACGGCGGTGAACAGTCCGAGGAGGGAGAAGCCCGCGAAGGCGGCGACCGCGGCGGGGACGAAGACGGCCCGCACCGCGGCGGGTACGTACAGGCCCTGCGGCCGGAGCCGGGACCGGGGCCGCGGATCCGCCACGGTCTCGGGCAGGGCGAGGACCACCGCGCCCGCGAGGGCCAGCAGGACGAGATGGACGAGGAACGGCAGGGTCAGCGGCGCGGGCGCGTACTCGGCGAGGAATCCGGCGATCAGGGGGCCGCAGCCGAGACCGCCCATATTGGCCGCGGTCGCGGCGAATCCGGCTCGGGAACGGTCCTCGGGGGCGGCCAGTTCCATGACGGTGACGGTGGCGGCTCCGCTCAGCAGTCCGGCCGAGAGGCCGGAGAACACCCGGCCCGTGTAGAGCAGCGGCAGCCCGTTCTCCAGGAGGAAGCAGACCGCGCTGGCGGCACCGCACAGCAGGGCGACGAGCAGGACGGGCCGCCGGCCCGCCCGGTCGGAGTGGTTGCCCGCCAGGAGGAGGGTGAGGATCACACCGACCGCGTAGGTGGCGAAGACGAGTGTGACCGTCAGTTCGGAGAAGCCGATCTCCTCGCGGTAGAGGCCGTAGAGCGGGGTGGGCAGGGTCGTCCCGGCCATGCCCACGGCGAAGACCGCGGCTGCGGCGAGATAGCCGGGGCGGTGCCGCGGAGCGGGCCGGTGACCGGGCGCACGAGGGCTCATCCGACTACCATATGATGATTTGTTGGGGTTTTCCGGGCTTGACGCCGGTCCGTCCGGGGTCGTCGGCCCTATCTCCCCGGGAGCCTAGGAGGGCTCCCGGGCCGCTTCGATCCAGCCGTACAGATCGTCCGTGACGAATTCGCCGCGCTCCCCGATGTCGTTCGCGGCGTCGTCGGCCGGGAGCCGGTGGACCGTGGTGCGGTCCCGGCCGTGCCGGCGCATGAACAGCCCCGTACCGCGGCCGTCGTCACCGACGAGGACCCAGTGCGGCGCCCGGCGCTGCATCTCGTGGGCCTCGTTGCGGTCCTTGAGGAGAGCGGGCCCGTAGACGACGGTTCCGTCGGGCAGGACGGCGCCGGGGGTCGTCCGCCAGAGCCGGGCGACCGAGGGGTTCGGTCCGTCCCCCAGACCGCAGGCGAGCGCCGTCCACACCGTCAGGAACCCGGCGAAGGAGTCGGCGAACCGCTCCTCTTCGCCGGTGAAGTGGTCGCGCCGGACGACCGGAAGCTCCGGGCCGTCGCCGGAGCCGAGTTCGAAGCCGTAGGTGTCGCCGCCGTCGCCCGCCCGGTGGAACCAGAGCCGGTCCCCGCCCTCCCACCCGTCGAGGACGTCGATCGCCCCGATCCAGTGGAGGGGCGCCACGGTCCCCACCCCGGCCCGGTGGAGACTGCCCTCGCCGTACTCCGCCAGCCACCAGCGGTAGGCCGGGCAGAGCGGTCCGACGACGGACTCCGCGGCCCGGATCGCGTCTTCCGTCTTGCCCCTGCCCGGCTCGACCGTGATGCCGGGGACCGTGGCGACCAGCTCCCGGAGGAGCGCGAAATCCGGTTGCATGGGCGGGAGTCTGCCATACGGGTGATCCCGCCGGGCCCGGGTGCGGTACGGGCCGCGGGCAGGGCGGGCGGGTATTCCCCGGGGCCGGACGGCGCAGCGTGTTAGCGTGGCGGCGCTTCCGCCCGCGACGGCCCGGTCCGCCCCGAATCCACCCGGTTCCGCCGATGGCCCGCCGACCGGTCGCCGCGCATCCGCCCGTAAGCCCGTAAGCCCTGAGAACGGAATCCCCTACATGACCGCATGGACCACCCGCCCGGAGACCGCCGACGATATCGCGGCCGTCCGTGAGATCAACCTCGCCGCGTTCCCGACCGCCTTGGAGGCCGATCTCGTCGAGGCCCTGCGGGCCGATCCGGAGGCGTGGATCGACGGTCTCTCCCTGCTGTCGGTGGCGGAGGGCGGCCGGGTCGCCGGGCATGCCCTGCTCACCCGCTGCCGGGTCGGGACGGAACCGGCTCTCGCCCTCGCGCCCTGCGCGGTCAGCCCCTCGTACCAGCGGCAGGGCGCGGGGGCGGCGGCCGTCCGGGCCGCGCTGGACGCCGCCCGGGACCTCGGCGAGAACACCGTCGTGGTCCTCGGACACCCCTCGTACTATCCGCGGTTCGGCTTCGTCCCGGCCTCCACCCTCGGTATCCGCGCCCCGTTCGAGGTGCCGGACGAGGCGATGATGGCCCTGACCCTCGACCCGGGCCGCCCCGCGCCGGCCGGAACCGTCCACTACCCGCCGGCCTTCGGGATCGACGAGTAACCAACGAGCAACCGCCGGGTGGTCGACGGGCAGCGCACGGTCCGGTGCCGGGCCGGTCAGCCGGGGGCGGCGGCCGGTACGGGGGCGGTGAGGCGTCCCGTACGGTGCAGGGTGTGCAGGGCCAGGGCACAGAGCAGGCCGAGCGCGGTCAGCACCGTCCACGGCAGGGCCGGGAGCCCCGCGTCGCGCGCCGTGTCCAAGGCCGCGCCGGTCAGCAGATTGCCTACGGTGATCCCGATTCCGCAGACGGTGTTGTAGAGACCGTAGTGGGTGGCGACGCGCCGCTCCCCGCCGAGCCGGACGACGGTGTCCATTTCGAAGGGGTACGCGATCATCGTGCCCAGGGCCAGCAGCAGTGCGGCCAGCACGGGCGGGACGACGGCGAGCGCGGTCCGCCCCGGGCCACCCTCGGGCAGGGGCAGCGCGGTCGCCGCCGCCAGGGGGACGAAGGCCGCGCCCATGACCAGCAGCCCCAGGACGAGCGCCCGGCCCGGCTCCGTACGCGCCCGGCACCAGTCGGTGACCCGGCGCTGGAACAGGATCGTCGAGAGCCCGGAGACGGCGAAGAGAAGTGCCACCGACACCGTGCCGGAGGTTCCGTCGCCGCCGAGTCGCCTCACTTCCAGCGGCAGCGCCAGATACACCTGGAAGGTCAGGACGTAGGAACCGGTCATGGCGGCCGAGAAGAGCAGGAAGGGCCGGTTGGTGAGCACCGTGCGCCATCCTCCGCCGGGATCCTTCCCGGTGGCGGGCTCGGCCGCGGCGCCCCGCCGGGCGGGCAGCGAGCGGATCTGCACCGCGCTCAGTACGGCGAACACTCCGGCTGCCACCAGGCAGGTCAGCTGGAAGTCGACGCCCGTCAGGACCATCCCGACCAGGGGGCCGAGCAGAATGCCCGCCTGGTAGAAGACGTTGAAGAGGGCGAACGCCTCCACCCTGCGCTCGCCCGCGTCCGCCGCGACATAGGCCCGTACCGCGGGGTTGAACAGGGCTCCGGCCAGCCCGGTCGCCGCGGAGGCCGCGAGCAGCGCGGGCAGTGAGTCGACGAATCCGAGGGCGGCGAAGCCCACGGTCCGCAGCAGACACCCCGCGACGATGAGCGGTTTGTAGCCGTAGCGGTCCGCGAGGGCGCCGCCGACGAGGAACATGCCCTGCTGGCTGAAGTTGCGGACGCCGAGGACCAGTCCGACGACCCAGCCCGCGAGCCCGAGGGAGCCGGAGAGGTGGACGGCCAGATAGGGCATCAGCATGTAGAAGCCCAGGTTGATGGTGAACTGGTTGACCATCAGCAGCCGGACGCTGCGTTCGTGGCTCCGGAAGGCACCGAGGGTGCCCGTCACCGGTTCGCGCTCCCGCCGGTGAGGGCGAGCGGGTCGACGACCGTGCCGCAGCGGGTCCAGCGGGTGACCGGCTCGTCGGGCCGTGCCACGACGTCGGGTTCCGCGGCGGGCGGACTGCCGAGCAGCCCGTTCGCGGCGCAGTAGTCGTCGTCGTAGACGGTGCCGAGATAGCGCTGGGGCCCGTCGGGGAAGACGGCGGCGATCCGGGTGTGGGGCGACAGGGTGCGGGCCAGCCATCCGGCGACCAGGGCGACCGCGCCGACGCTCCAGCCGCCGGTGGCGTAGTGGGAGGCGGCCAGGGTGCGGCAGGCCCATACCGCCTCCGCGGGGTTCACCCAGTGGACTTCGGAGAAGTTCGCGTAGGCGACGTTGCGGGGGTAGATGCTGGAGCCCAGTCCGCGCATCAGCCGGGGTCCGGCCTGCTGTCCGAAGATGGTGGAGCCGACGGTGTCCACGCCGACCAGGCGCAGCCCGGGATAGAGCTGGCGCAGCACCCGGGAGATTCCGGCCGAATGGCCGCCGGTGCCGACGCTGCAGACCAGGACGTCGACCTGGCCGAGTTCGGCGGCGATCTCCAGGGCGAGGGGGGTGTAGGCGGTGGTGTTGTCGGGGTTGTTGTACTGGTCGGGGCACCAGGAGCCGGGGTGCTCACCGGTCAGCTGGGCGACCCGGTCGCGGCGGGCCTGCTGCCAGCCGCCGGTGGGGTGCGGTTCGCGGACCATGTCGACCTCGGCTCCGTAGGCGGTCAGCAGCCGGGTCATGGACGGTTCCAGACCGGGGTCGGTCACCAGGGTGACCGGGTGGCCGTAGACGAGGCCGGCGAGGGCGAGTCCGAGACCGAGGGTGCCGCTGGTGGACTCGATGATCCGGCCGCCGGGGCGCAGCTCGCCCCGGGCATGTGCGCGTTCGACCATGTAGAGCCCCGGCCGGTCCTTGATGCCGCCGGGGTTGAAGCCCTCCAGCTTGGCCCAGAAGCCGCGGTCGCCGGTGGTGAAGGGCTCGGTGACCCGCAGAAGAGGGGTGTTGCCGACCAGCCCGGAGAGTGCGGTGCGGGCGGCGGGGCCGGAGTGTGCAGCGGTACGGGTGGGGCGGCTGGTGCCGAAGGGCGGGGAGGTGGTCATCGTTGTGTGCTCTCGTTCGTCGAACCACGGGGGTTACGGGCGCTGCGGGCACCCCGGCGGGCCGGCGGCCGCGGGTGCATGCCGACCGGTGTTCGGGAAACCGGTGACGGGCATGCGGGAGCGGCAGGCGGAGACGGGCCGGGGAGACGCGAAACGGACGGGCTGCGCGGCGGCTGCCACCATGGGCAGCGCTTTCCGGCAGAGGAAACCGGCAGGGGGAATCACCGAGGAAAGGGAAGAGGTTTTTCCACCTGGCGGCGAATCTTTATCGGCAGTGGGCGGTTCGATACTTCGGCAGTGCAATTCCCGTTGTTCGCCGGTGATTTCGGGCAGGGCCGAACCATCACGGTCGAAAGGGGAATCCGGGCGCGTTGCACCGTATCGCCGACTGCGCGAAAAGGGCGGAGGGAAAAGGAGGGCGGGCCGGGACGTCAGTGGGCCCGGACAAGTCCTAGATCCGCAGGATGCCCGTCACGGGAGCGCAGCGGGGTGCGGCGGCGCGGTCGTCGATGCTGTCGCCTGCGACGGCGCGCGTGGTCCGGGCGGTGACGGCGCCGGGCGGCGGTGGGCCCGAACCAGGCCCGGCCGTACCGCTGTTGAGCTGCGGCTGGCCGGGCATGCACCGCTCGGCGGGGTGGGCCGAACCGTCGGAATGCGCGGAGAGACCGGCGTGCGCACCGAAGGGGACCGCGGCCGGTCGGGGTGCCAGGGGGGCCGCAGTCGCGGCGCGTTCCACTGTCGCCGCGGGTGGGAAGTGGCCGGGGGTATCCGCCGTGGCGGCGGCACCGGCGATATGCGCGAAGGGGCTTTCCCGGTTCACTCCATGGGTGAACACCAGCCCGAGGACAAGGAGTGCGAGCCACACCAGATGCCACGGTCCCCGTAATTCCGAGGACCGCGGCATACCAATGGCGGGCCGCTCCGTAATCATGCCGTGATCATAACCGCTTCTCCGGCGACAAGCGCAACTCGCACTTCCCGATCCGGCCGTGCATGGCCGTAATCATTCCCTGCGCGTCGGCGCGGCTTCACCATCGACGGAAACCCGGCCCGCCGGGTCCGGCAGGTCCGGCGGTGTCGGCGGAGTCGGTTCCGGGGCGGCGGGCGGACGCAACGTCGTCGCAACCTCCCGGTGGGTTCACTGGCCGCTCGTCCGGCAGCCGGTACCTGCCGGGGAAGGAACACGGCCCCGGCGGGCGCAGTTCCGCTCCGGGCGGACAGCGCCAGGGGATGGTGCGAGTCGGCGGCCGCCCACCACCTCCGGGCGGCCGCCGTCACCGGGCCGGGCTCCCGGAGCGGAGTCGGCGCCGCTCCGGGACCCGGTCCGGGCCCTGCCCACTGCCCTGTTACGGCTGAAGGCCGCTCACGACCTCCGCCGTCGCCGCGACGCCCTCGTGGATCGTGGGCGCCATGCTGGTGCCCGCGAGGAAGAAGCCGAGCAGGGCGCAGACGATGGCGTGGGAGAACTTCAACCCGCCGTTGCGCAGGAAGACCACTGCCAGGATCACCAGAAGCAGCAGCACCGACATCGAGACGACCATCACCAACCTCCTCCGCCGCGCCCAATTTGCGGCTTTCGTCGGCCAGTCTGGCGTAGCGAAGGGTCCGTACAGCCTTCCGGCGTGTCCGCCGGACGGGTGGTTGGGCGGCCGGAGCGGAGTTACCGGCGGAGTTCAGACGCCCGTCGGGCGCTGAGCACCGCGAGCGGCACCGGCCGGAGCCACCTCGTCCCAGTGCACGGTCCGGTCGCACCAGCGCTCCAGCAGCACCCTGTCGTGTCCGACGGCCAGCAGACCGGCACCGGTCCCGCGGCGGTAGGTTTCGACGACCGCCACCAGCGCGGCGGTGGTCGACGCGTCGAGCATCGCGGTCATCTCGTCGCAGACCAGCCACCGGGGGCGGAGCACGAGGGCGCGGGCCAGACACGCCCGCTGCAACTGTCCGTCGCTCACCTCGTGCGGACGGCGGCGCAGCAGATCGTCCGTCAGCCCCACCTCGGCGGCCAGTTCCGCGGTGCGGCCCGCCGCCTCGGCCCGGCGGCCGGTCGCCCGCAGCGGCTCAGCGATCAGGTCCTGGAGGGTCAGCCGGGGATCGGCGGAGAGCCGGGGCTGCTGGAACACGACGCCGATCGCGGTGCGCAGTTCGCGCGGGGCGCCGTACCGCCAGCCCCGGACGGGCACGCCGTCGACGACGACCCCGCCGGACCAGGGCCGGTGCAGCAGCGCGGCGACCCGGGCGAGGGTGGACTTTCCGCAGCCGCTCGGGCCCAGCAGCCCGACGGCCTCGCCGGGCGCGAGGGTGAGCGACACATCACGGACGACCGCGACACCCCGCTCGTACCCCGCGGTGACCGAGGTCAGTTCAAGCACGGTGCACGTCCTTCGTCGAAGCGGCCCGGGCGGCCGCCGGCGTCACCGGGTGGTGGCAGGCGACACCGTCCGTGAACGCGGGCCGGACGGCACAGCGTTCCCCGGCCCGGTCGCAGCGGGCGGCGAAGGCGCAGCCCTCGGGCAGGTCACTCAGCTCGGGCGGCAGCCCCGGGACGGCGGTGAAGTCGCGCTCGGGCAGGGCGTTCAGCAGTCCACGGGCGTACGGATGGCGGGGCCCGGACTCACCGAAGAAACCACGGGCACCGGTCAGTTCGACGATCCGGCCCGCGTACATCACGGCGACCCGGTCAGCGATCCGCTCGGCCGCCGCCAGATCATGGGTGATCATCAGCAGGGCCCGGCCGTCGTCGGTGTGGCGGCGCAGTTCGTCCGCGGTCCGGTTGACCAGATCGCGGTCGAGGCCGGTGGTCGGCTCGTCAGCGAGCAGCAGAGGGGCGTCACCGATCAGGGCGAGCGCGGTGGCGGCGCGCTGAGCGAGCCCTCCGGACAGCTCATGGGGATAGCGGTCCAGATGGTCCGCGGGGAACGCGGCGCGTTCGGCCGCAGCGACGGCGGCCGAACGGGCCGCCTTGCGGGAGAGACCGGTCAGCTCCCGCAGGGTCTCTTCGATCTGGGCGCCGACGGTCCGGACGGGGGTGAGGTGCGCGGCCGGTGACTGCGGTACGAGACCGACCAGCCGCCCCCGTACGGTAAGCGCCAGGGTGTGCTCGTCGGCACCGAGCAGCTCGGTCCCGGCGACGGTGGCGGTACCGGCGGTCTGCGCATTGCCCGGCAGCAGCCCCAGCAGCGCCGACGCCAGTACGGACTTGCCGCAGCCGCTCTCACCGACCAGGGCCAGGCACTCCCCCGCCGCCAGGTCGAAACTCGCACCGCTGACGGCGGCGACATGACGGCCGCCGCGCATCCGGAACCGTACGGAGAGATCGCGTACGGAGAGCACCGGGGACGCCGTGCCCTCGCTGCCGGTCCGGGCGGCGGCCACGGACACCCGGGCGGCCGCGCGGGCATCGCCCAGGTCGGCCAGATCGCTCACGTCGCTCACAGCGCCCCTTCCGTTCGCTTCTCCGCCCCCGCGGCTCAGAGGTGCACCCATCGCCGCCGACTGCGACCCGGCGGCCGCGCGTGCGTCGCTCACAGCGCCCCTTCCGTTCGCTTCTCCGCCCCCGCGGCTCAGAGGTGCACCCATCGCCGCCGACTGCGACCCGGCGGCCGCGCGTGCGTCGCTCACAGCATCAACTCCGATCGGCGTCGCGGGTTCATCCGTTCCCGCCAGGCTCCGGCGAGGCCGGCGATGGCGAGCGTCGGGATGATCAGGAACAGGCCGGGGAAGAGCGTCGGCCACCAGTCGCCCGCCAGCAGCGAACCCCGCGCGGTCTGGATCAGATTGCCGAGGCTGGCCTGGTGGCTCGGCAGGCCCAGGCCCAGGAAGGAGAGCGCGGACTCGTGCCACATCGCATGCGGGACCATCAGCACGGCCGCCAGGCCCGCCTGCGGGAGTACCGCGGGCACCAGATGGCGGCCGGTGACCCGCAGGCGGGAGGCTCCGCCGGAGATCGCCGCGTCGATGTACGGGCGCGAGCGCAGCGACAGCACCTCCGAGCGGACGATGCGTGCCGTCGACAGCCAGTGTGTGACGGCCACCGAGGCGATGACCGGCCAGACCCCGGGCCGGAACATGGCGACGACGAAGATGCCGAGCAGCAGGTGCGGTACGGACGAGAAGGTGTCGACCAGGCGCATCACGACCCGGTCCACCCAGCCGCCGAAGGTGGCCGCCGCTGCGCCCACCAGAGTTCCGACGACCGTGGCCACCAGCGCGGCGACGAGTCCGACGAGCAGGGAGATCCTCAGGCCGTACACCGAGCGCAGCAGCAGGTCCCGGCCGACGTCGTCGGTGCCGAAGGGATGCGCGAGGGACGGCGGCTGGAGCTTCTGCGAGAGGTCGACCGCCTGTTCGTCGAGCTGGACGACCGGCGGCACGATCAGGACCGCCAGGACGACGGCCGCGACGATCACCGCCGATACGGTGACCCGGACGGTGCGGGTGGAGCGGCGGGTGCGTCCACGGGAACGCCATACGACGTCAGCCATCGAAGCCCACTCTCGGGTCGGCCAGTCCGTACAGCAGATCGGAGAGGAGATTGCCGATCAGCACCGCTGCCGTCGCCAGCACGGTGAGCGCGGCCAGCAGCGGGAAGTCGACGGAGGTGGCCGCCGAGACGGTGGCGGCGGCGATCCCGGGCCAGCTGAAGACGGTCTCCACCAGCAGCGCCCCGGTGATCAGTTCGGGTACCCGGGAGCCGATCAGGGTGAGCATGGGCAGCATCCCGGAGCGCAGGGCGTGGTGCAGCAGCACGGTCCGTTCGCTGATGCCCCGGGCGCGGGCGCCGCGGACCGGGTCCTCGTCGAGGGCGTCGCCGACCCCCTGGCGTACGTAGAGGAAGAACCACGGCATCTGGGTGATGCCGAGGACCGTGGCGGGCAGCACGAGATGCGTGGCGACCTGGCCGAAGGTGACGGTGTCGCTTCCGGTGTCGGTGAGCCCGCCCGCGGGCAGTGCGCCGAGCCGGAGGGCGAAGACCCAGATGACGAGGAGGCCCAGCCAGAACGCGGGCGCGGCTTCCAGGGTGTAGGCGGCGGAGCTGACCGTGCGGTCCAGCAGACCGCCGCGGCTGCGGGCGGCGAGTACGCCGAGCACCGTACCGAGGACGACGGCGAGGGCGAAGGCGGTCACGGCGAGGAGGACGGACCAGCCGACGCGTTCACCGATGGCGTCGGCGACCGGCTGGCGGAGCACGCTGGAGTCCCCGAGGTCGCCCTGGAGCGCCGCGGTCAGCCAGTTCCACCAGCGGCTGACGAGCGGTTCGTCGACGCCGAGATTGGCGCGGATGCGGTCGAGATCCTCCTGGGTCGCGGTCATTCCCGCGGTGCCGGTGTACGCCTTGACCGGGTCGAAGGGCGATGCCGCGGCGACGGCGAACACGCCGAAGGTGACGATCAGGAGGACCGGGAACGCGAAGAGGGCCCGGCGGCCCGCCATGCGGGCCATCGGGCCCCAGGGCAGGCGGCGCCCGGTGCGGGGCGCCGCCTTCTCCCCGGTCCCCTCGGTGAGGGCGCCGGTCACTTCTTCGGCGTCCAGTCCTCGACGTTCCACCAGGGGCCGGAGGCCAGACCGTGCTCGTGCGGCTCGACCTGGGTGCTCAGTCCGTCCCACTTGTCGTTGACGACGTACAGATGGTCGATGTGGGTGAGGAAGGTGTAGCCGGGGTTCTTCACGAGTTCGCGCTGGACGGTCTCGTACGCGGACTTGCGGACGGCCTTGTCGCCGCTCTGCCGCCCCTTGACCAGGGCCTGGTCCACCGCCGGGTTGTCGTACCAGGCCATGTTGTTGAAGCCGTCGCCCGCGAGGGAGGAGGTGAGCAGCAGGTACTGGTCGAAGTCGGGGTCGCCGGGCGAGCCGCCGCCGGCCAGGACCGCGTCCTGCTTCATCCGCGGTTCGATGACCTCCCAGGTGCCGGCCTGGGTCTTGACGGAGATGCCCGCCTTCTTCGCGTCGGAGGCGTAGGCGAGGGCGTGGTCCTGGCGGAGCTTGTCGCCGGAGGGGTACCAGAGCGGGAACTCGGCGCGGACGCCGTCCTTCACCCGGATCCCGTCGCCGCCCGGCTTCCAGCCCGCTTCGTCGAGGATCTGCTTCGCCCGGTCGAGGTCGTGGGTGCGTTCGGTGCCCTTGGCGAACCACTCGCTGTCGGTGGGGACGGGGCCGTAGGCGGGCTTCCCGGCGCCTTCGAGGATCTTGTCGACCATGGCCTTGCGGTCGACGGCGACGTCGAGCGCCCGGCGGACGGCGAGGTCGCCGGTGACCTTGTTGCCGGTGGGCAGGGTCACGGTGCGGTAGTCGTACGTGGTGGCCGCGTGCGTCTTCCTGGACTTGTCGCCCTTGAAGCCCTCGGCCAGGTTGGGCGGGAGGATGGCGCCGTCGAGGTCGCCGGCGCGCAGCCGGGTGGCCCGGACGTCGTCGTCCTTGATGACCGCCATGGTGAACTTCTTCACCGCGGGCGCGCCGCCCCAGTAGGAGGGGTTCGCCTTGAAGGTGAGCTTCTCGCCCTTGGACCAGGAGCTGAGGAGGTACGGGCCGGTGCCCACGGGCCGGGTGGTGAAGGGGCCGGTGTTCACGTCCTGTCCGACGAGCACGTGCCGGGGCACGATCGGGTGGACGGTGCGCTGGGCGAAGGGCGCGTAGGGGTACTTGAGGGTGAAGACGACCGTGTCGCCGCCGGGAGCCGTGACGTCCTTGACGGCGTCCAGCTCGGACCGGGAGGCGTTGTTGGTCTTCGGGTCGAGGACGGTCTTGTAGGTGAAGACGACGTCCTCGGCGGTGAACGGCTTGCCGTCGCTGAAGGTGACGCCCTTGCGCAGGGTGTAGGTGTACGTCAGCCCGTCGGGGCTCACCTTCGGGAGGGCGGCGGCGAGCGCGGGCTTCAGCTGCATGTCGGGGCCCATGGCGAGCAGCCCGTCGAAGATCTTGGAGTTGCCGTCCTTGCCGAAGCCGAGGAGGGGGCTGAGGCTCTCGGGCTCGGTGGCGATGCCGACGACGGCCGAATCCTTGGCGCCGCCCGCGGAGCCGCTGCCCGGATTCGAGCAGGCGGTGGCTCCCGCGGTGAGCGCAGCCGCCAGGGCGACGGCCGCCGCCCGGTGTATCCGGTGGCCGGAACGGGCCACGCGGGCCGATGGAGCGGACACGGTACCCACACCCCTAATGAAGATCAACCGTTGTTGCGAATTCCTCGCAATTAAACATCATGTACAGGCCACGGGGCACCGGGGCCTCCTGAAACCGGGACACCCCTCCCGCGGCGTTGTGACCGGGGCCACACGCCTGGCCCGCGCACCCGGCGCGCGCCGCCTCGGACCCGGTACGGGTGCCCCGTACCCTGTGCCGGTCCCGGGGCGGGAGGTCCCGCTCCGGTGCGGGCACGGGCGGACGGTCCGGCCGTTGACGACAGGGGGTGGACAGGTGCGACGGGCGATACGGATGCCACAGCCGGTCTGGGGCAAGGTGGTTCCATGGACCGTGGCGGTGCTGGTACCGGTGCTCGTGGCGGGCTGGATCTGGTGGCGGGAGAGCGACACCGGCGCCCGCTGGCGGTTCGAGGACGCGATGGACTCCTTCTGCGGTGGACTGCTCGCCCATCGGGAGGGCCCGCTGTTCGAGGGACTGCCGGTGGGCACGATGCTGGAGAACGACCGTCGACTGCGTCAGGACGCCTGGGCCTGCGGACTGCAGTCCCGGAGGCTGCAGGTGGTCGTGGCGCGACTGCGCGAAGGCGAGGAGGAGCGTGTCGCGCGGGTCGTTCCCGACTTCCGCGGCAAGCGGTCGCCCGCTCCGGTCGGCGGCGGCTGGCAGGGGTCGTCGGACGGCGACCTCACGGTGATCGTGGTCGGCTGCCGGAACAGCGAGGACCGGATCGCGGTCTCGGTGAACTCCTACCGATCCCGTGAGGAACAGGACGAGCACCGGCTCGGCGGCTGGGCGGATTCCGATCTGTTCTGGGCCCGGTTCGCGACCGCGACGGCTGTCGAGGCCGCCGGGCGATGGGACTGCGAGCCACGCGCGGGCGAGGCGCTGACCGCGCTTCCCCCCGTACCCGCCGCGGAACCGGTCGGGCAGGCGGACGGGGCGTGCGCCGGGCTGCCCTTCGCCCGCGACCGACGGCTGGACACCGTCCACGAGACCCCACCGGGCGGGGGCGGCCTGATGGAGGGGTGCACCGTCACATCCGCGGACTTCGACGGCGCCTATGTCTTCCGGGCCCGCTTCGGCCTCGCCGCGGCGCAGCGGAGCGGCGGGGACTTCACCGGTCGCTCCGGAGATGCCGGAGCGGACGGCTCATGGCTGTGGGGCAGCGCCCGGTGCCCCGGGGACGCGGTGCGGAGCACGTTCACCGGATATCTGCCGCCGGAGGCACGGACGGCGCCGGACGGCCGGGCGACCGGCGAACGTTTCGGCCCGCCCGCCTTCCGGGCGTTCGCGGAGCGCGCGGTCGCACGGCACGGCTGCACGGATCTCAAGCTGCCCCCGACCGGGCGCTGACCGGGCCTCACTCCCCCCGGCGGGGCCGGGCGCGGACGTGCATGCGTTCGCCCTGGGGGCCGAAGAGGCTCAGGAACTCCACAGGGGCGTCGCCCGCCGTGCCGAACCAGTGGGGGACGCGGGTGTCGAACTCCGCCGCCTCCCCCGGGCCCAGTTCGATGTCGTGGTCACCGAGGACGAGCCTGAGCCGGCCGGAGAGGACGTACAGCCACTCGTAGCCCTCGTGGGTCCGGGGGTCCGGTTCGCCGGGGCCCGGCTGCTGGATCAGTTTGTACGCCTGGAGGCCGCCGGGCCTGCGGGTCAGCGGCAGCATCGTCCGGCCGTCGCGGACGATCGGCTGCGTACGCACCCGGGGGTCACCGACCGGCGGCGCCCCGACCAGTTCGTCCAGCGGCAGCTTGTGGGCACGGGCGAGCGGCAGCAGGAGCTCCAGGCTCGGCCGGCGCTGCCCGGACTCCAGCCGCGAGAGGGTGGAGACGGAGATGCCGGTGGCCTCGGAGAGCGCTTCGAGGGTGGCGCCGCGCTCCCGCCGGATCCGCCGCAGCCTCGGGCCCACCTCGTCGAGTACGGCACCGATCCCGTCCGTCCCGCCATCGTCGTCCGCCGCCGTGCTCCGGTCCCCGTGCCGCTGTCCATCTGTCATGAGTCCATTGCAGAAGCAGCAAGGCCGTTTGTCAATCCGGCAGATCGGTCCGGGCGGGCGGGGGTACCGTACGGCGCCGGATGCGGTCTAGGATCCGGGCATGGTCGTCGCGCCGGAGCCCCCCAGAGCCCAGGACACCGCCCTGTGCCGCTCGCGGCTCTGTTGTCGCAGCTGACGAGAACCATCACTGCGAAGCCCCTCTGTGTCTTCGCTGCTTTCCGCGCACCCGCCCCGTTCCCGGGGTGTCTCCGTGCGCTCTTCGCCGTCCAAAGCCGTCCGGAGGCCTCCGTGTCCCCTGCTCTCCACCGCCGTGATCTCCTCAGGCTGCTCGCCGCCGCACCGCTCTCCGCGCCCTTGGCCCTGGGGTCCGCCGCCCCGGCTGCCGCCGCGCCGGGGATCGTCAAACCGCTGCCGCCCGAAGTGTTCACCCTGCGGGGAACGAACGCCGAAACCCGTCAGGATGCCTTACGCGGCACCGGGACGCTCACCCCCGCCGACCGCTTCTTCGTCCGCAACCACACCTCCACGCCCGTCATCGACGAACGGGACTGGAAGCTGACGCTCTGGGGCAGTGGGCTGCGCGGCGGGCGGCCGGTGGACTTCGGCTACGGGCAGTTGCGTTCCCTGCCCTCCGTGACCAGGACCGCCGTGGTGGAGTGCGCGGGCAACGGCCGCAGCTTCTTCACCAGCCAGCAGGGCGAGCGGGTGAGCGGTACGCCGTGGACGCTCGGCGCGGTGGGGGCGGCACGCTGGCGCGGGGCGCGGCTGCGGGACGTACTGGAACTGGCCGGGGTGTCGCCGTCGGCGGTATCGGTGATGCCGCGCGGACTCGACGACCCGTTCGCCGTCGACGGGGTGGACCTGGGCCGGGTGCGGCGCCCGCTGCCGATCGCGAAGGCCGTCGACGACGTGATCCTCGCGTACGAAATGAACGGGGAGCCGCTCCCCCCTGACCACGGATTCCCGGTGCGGCTGATCGTGCCGTCGTGGATCGGTATCGCGTCGGTGAAGTGGGTCGGCGACATCGAGGTCGCCGAGGCGCCGCAGTCCTCGCCGTGGGATACCCGCTTCTACCGGCTGTTCGGGGCGGCCCATCCGGTGGAGGGGTCGCCGCCGCTGTCCCGGCAGACCGTGAAGAGCCTGGTGGAGCTGGAGTCCGGGGCGGCCCTGGAGGCGGGGCGGCGGCACCGGATCACGGGGCGGGCCTGGTCCGCCCACGCCCCCGTGCACCGGGTGGAGGTGAGCACCGACTCCGGAGCCACCTGGGCGGCGGCGCGGCTCTGCGATCCGCCCGCCCGGGGCGGTCTGACGCGCTGGACGTTTCCCTGGCGGCCGGAGCGGACGGGCCCGGGAGCGGTGCTGGCGCGGACCACCGACCGGGCCGGGAACACCCAGCCCGACCGGACGGTCCACAACACCCAGGGGTATCTCTTCGACGCCGTGGTACGGCATCCGGTGACCGTCGTCTGACCGGTGCAGGCGCCCGGCGGCTCGCGGTCGCCGGGCGGGGTCAGCGGGAGAAGAGTTCGAAGGCGACGGCCGGGCGGCCGCCGAAGCGGGCGGCCGTGGTCTCGGCGATCCCGGTGAGGAAGCCGCGGCAGTACTCCTCCGGGTTCTGGTCGGTGAGCACCTCGATATAGGTGCGGTGCTCCAGCAGGGAGGCGACGGAGCGTTCGAGGCCGGGGCCCGCGTCCACCGCGTGCGTGGGACTGGTGGAACCGGCGACGGCGACCCAGCGGACGCCGTCCCACGGTTCGAGGCCCTGCTCCTCGACGAGTTCGGGGAAGATCCACCGGTTGCCCGCGTCGGCCGCGGCGTCGAGGGTGGCCCGGCCGACCGCCCGGTGGTCGGGGGTGTTCCACACCGTGCCGCCCCAGGTGTCCCGGTGGTTGAGCGTGATGACCAGCTCGGGCCGGTGGCGGCGGATGGCGGCGGCGATGTCGCGGCGCAGCGCGGTGCCGTACTCGACGACACCGTCGCGGTGGTCGAGGAACTCGACGGCCGTCACCCCGACGACCGCGGCGCTCGCCCGCTGCTCGCGTTCGCGCAGCGGGGCGGCTTCGGCGGGCGGCAGGGTGTCGATGCCGGCCTCCCCGCGGGTGGCGAGGAGGTAGGCGATCTCACGGCCGCCGTCGGTCCATCCGGCGATCGCGGCGGCACAGCCGTATTCGAGGTCGTCGGGGTGGGCGACGACCGCCAGGGCCCGCTGCCAGTCGTCGGGCATCGGCGCGAGCTGTGTGGGGTGGTCCGTGGCGTCGGTCATGATCGCAGGATACGTCGCCGGGCCCGCCCCGCCCGGGCCTGCGGGGTACGGCTCAGATCTCGCCGCGGACCAGGCCGATCAGCCGGTCGAGTACGGCCGGTCCGGTCCGCAGGCCGTCGTGCTCGTACTCGTCGGTCACCCAGGTGCGCAGCCCGCGGACGGCACGCGCCGTCTCCAGGGAGTGGGCGGTGTCGACGTACATGTCGTCGTGGTAGACGACGGCCGCGACGGGGACCTCGTTGGCGGCGAGCCGGGCGGGGTCGAAGAGCGCGGGCCAGTCGGCGCGGTGGGCGAGCAGTTCGGCGGCCTCGCGCAGGGGGCTCAGGGCGGGGTCGGTCTCGAAGTGCCAGGGGTGGATGGTCTCGCCCGTGAACAGCAGGGGCGTATCGCCGTCGAGGGCCGTACGGGCGTCGAACTGCGGGAACTCGGCGCGGACCCGTTCGGCGCCCCAGGCGGTGGGGCGGCCGCCCTGGCCCCCGTAGCAGGCCTCGTGGAGCAGTGCATAGAGGGGGTGGCCCGCGAAGGAGAGGGCGGCGAGGGCCGACTCCTGGAAGGCGTCGGAGAGTTCGAAGCGGTCACCGGCCCGGATGAAGGCGTCCTCCAGCAGATAGTGGAGGCGGTGGCTGCCGTCGGACGTGCCGAGCATCAGACCGAGGGACTGGAAGGCCTCCGGGGTCAGGACGTAGCCGCCGGGCAGTACGGTGCGGTGCTCGGCGAGATGGGCCGCGATACGGCGGGCCCGGTCCACGTCCATCGGGTAGCGGTCGTAGTGGGCCTCCACCTTGCGCTGAACGCGCGAGTAGGCGGCCCGGTAGACGTCGTCCACATGGTGGTGGAGGGACGGCAGTCCACCGGTGATGAACACCTCCCGGAGTCCTTCCGGGGCGGTGCCGAGGTAGTGGGTGGCACAGAAACCGCCGAAGCTCTGGCCGAGGACGCTCCAGGGGGCGCCGCCGGTGAGCCGGGTGCGTACCGTCTCGCAGTCGCGCACGATGCTGTCGGCGCGGAAGAGGGCGAGGTGGTCGGCCTGGGCCGAGGGGGAGCCGAGGGCGGCGAGCGACTGCCGGTTCCGCGGGCTGGAGGCGCCGGTTCCGCGCTGGTCGAGAAGGAGGACGCGGTACTCCTCCAGGGCCCGGCCCAGCCAGGCCTGGCGGCCCCAGAGACGGCGGGCGCCGAAACCGGGCCCGCCTTCGAGATAGACCAGCCAGGGCAGCTCGTCACCGGCGCGCCCGGGGGCGACGATCTCCCGGCCGAAGAGCTCCAGTTGCGCCCCGTCCGGGTCCGTGTGGTCCAGAGGGACGAGGAACCGGTGGTCCGTGAGGACGGCGCCGGGCTGGTGGTAGCGGGTCACTGGGGCTCCTGCCGTGTGTTCTTCCGAGGTCACGCCCGCCCATGGGATCACACGGGTCTCCCATGGGCGGGCGTGGGTCGCCCGCGGCGGAGCAGCGGCGGCCTCGGCCGTACGGAGGGGGCCGGTCGGCGGAGCGGGGGTCAGGAGGTGCCGAAGTCGTCCGGGGTCCTCATCCGGCTGCGGATCCACTTCCCGGCCTCTTTGAGGGACGACGTCCCGGCCCAGGGCCCGCCGCGGTCGCAGGTGCCCTGTTTGAACACGGCTCCGGAGCGGTGGTCGTCGGAGTAGTTCCAGTTGATCCAGCTGATCTTCTTCTCGGCCAGCAGGTCGAGGTAGCGCCCGGCCATGGCGAAGTCGTCGGCGCCCTCGCCCGCGTAGTTCTGGGTGCCGAACTCGGTGACGAACAGCGGGATCCGGTTCGCGGCGCGCGACAGGGCCGCGTAGTACTCCTCCCGGTGCGAGGCGGCGTAGAAGTGGAAGGTGTACATGATGTTCGCGGCGTTCACGGGGTCGGCGACGACCTCGGACTCGTCGGAGCTCTCGGAGACGCCGAGGGACGACCAGGCCCGGGTGCCGATGAGCACGGGGGTCTCGGCGTCCACCCGCCGGATGACCGGGATCAGCTGCTCGGCGTAGCTCTTGATACGGGGCCAGGAGACTCCGCTGGGCTCGTTCGCGATCTCGTAGAGCAGGTTCTCGCGGTGGCCGTGGCGGCGGGCGATCTCGGTGAAGAAGGTCTTCGCCCGGGCGAGGTTGTAGTGGGGGTCCCCGGGGGTGAGCATGTGCCAGTCGACGACGGCGTACAGTCCGCGCTCCGAGGCCTGGTCGATCAGTCCGCTGACGAGGTCGGTGAAGCGGCGCGGGTCGGTCTCGTAGCCGCCTTCCTGGACGTACAGGGAGAGGCGTACGACATCGGCCTTCCAGTCCCGGGCCAGGGCGTCGAGCGCTCCGCCGGTGGCGCACTGGGGATACCACTGGAGTCCGTGGGTGGACATGCCGCGCAACTGGACCGGCCTGCCGCGCTCGTTGCAGAGCTTGGTGCCGCAGACCCTGAGCTGTCCGTTGACCGCGGCGGGTGTGCCCGCGGGCGGTTCGGCGGCCTTCGCCGGGCGGGTGTCCGCCGGGCGTTCGGCGGAGGCGGCGTTCCCGGCCTCGGCGGCGACCGCGGTGTCCGGTCCGCCGGCGGTGCCCGAAGGGGCGGCCGCGAGACCGAGGAGCAGGGCGGCGGTGACCGCCCCGATACAGCCCAGACTGCGCCAGGAGTGGCCCGAGGGTTTCATGGTGTCTCCCGTGTTCCTGCTTCGTGGGGGTTCGTGGGGATCCCGGGATGGTTAGGAAAGTTTCCTAACCCGGATGGAAGCAGCACCGCGCCACCCTTGCAAGGGTCATGACAAAAATGGCGGGTGGCTGCGCCCCCGGGGCACCGGGTGCCCTGTGGTGCGGGCGGTGCACGGTGCCCACCGGCGGCCGCCCCCGGACGGTCGCCGACCGTGTGCGGGCCCCCGGTCCCCCTTCTAGCGTGAGGGCATGATCCGGTTCGAGCAGGTCGCCAAGGTGTACCCGGACGGCACGACCGCCGTCGACGGCCTCTCGTTCGAGGTGGCCGAGGGCGAACTCGTCACCCTCGTGGGCCCGTCGGGCTGCGGGAAGACGACCACGATGATGATGGTCAACCGGCTCATCGAGCCCACGTCAGGCCGAATCACCGTCGGCGGCGAGGACATTTCGACCGTCGACCCGGTGCGGCTGCGCCGCCGGATCGGCTACGTCATCCAGCAGGCCGGGCTCTTCCCCCACCGTACGGTCCTCGACAACACCGCCACCGTCCCCGCGCTCCTCGGCTGGAAGAAGGCCCGGGCCCGGGCCCGGGCGGCGGAACTGCTCGACCTGGTCGGGCTCGACCCCGAGGTCTACGGCTCCCGCTATCCGGCCCAGCTCTCCGGCGGTCAGCGCCAGCGGGTCGGGGTGGCCCGCGCGCTCGCCGCCGATCCCCCGGTGCTGCTGATGGACGAGCCGTTCGGCGCGGTCGACCCGGTGGTCCGCGAACGCCTCCAGAACGAGTTCCTGTCCCTGCAGGCGACGGTGCGCAAGACGGTCCTCCTGGTCACGCACGATATCGAGGAGGCGGTCCGGATGGGTGACCGGATCGCGGTCTACGGGCAGGGGCATATCGCCCAGTACGACACCCCGGCGGCGGTGCTCGGCGCTCCCGCCACCGACGAGGTGGCCCGGTTCGTCGGCGCGGACCGGGGGCTGAAGCGGCTCTCGGTCACCCGTATCGAAGCCGGTGACCTCGAACAGCCTCCCGTGGCCCGGCTCGACGAGCGGGCGGACACGGCCGCCGCCCGGCTGCGTACCGAGGGCGCGCGCTGGGCCGTGGTGCTGGGCCCCGGCGGTGAACTGCGCGGCTGGGTCGCCGCGGACGCCCTCTCCATCGCCGGGGACGGCGGCACGGTCGGCGAACTGACCCGGCGGATGGAGGCCTGGGTTCCGCTGGGTGCCCCGCTGAAGAAGGCGTTCGGGGAGATGCTCCAGCACGACGCGGGCTGGGTCGCGGTCCTGGACGGCGACCTCTTCGCCGGTGTGCTGACCCCGGCCAAGCTCCACGAGGCGCTGCGCCGTTCGGTGGACGCGGAGGCGAAGGGCGTGGCGCGGGAGGACGTCGACTTCGACTCGGTGGCGGACGCCTGACGCATGCGGCGAGGCGGACCCGGGCGGCGGGCCGCCCGTGGTGGCGGACCGGGACGAGGGGGTCACCGGTTTGGGCTACGGTGCTGGTGTGCTGATCACGGGTGGGGAAACGACCGCGCCGGGGACCGCGCTGCTCATCGCGGCGGCGCCGGTCGGGAAGGGGCGTCTGGTGGACGCCGGGGCGGTGCTGCCCGCGCTGGCCGCGGTGCCGCCGAGCGCGCTGACGGGGACACGGGCGGCCACGGTCGTCGAGCTGGCGGACCCGCTGGACCCGCAGACGGTACTGACGCGCATCCGGGCCGCCGCGACGGCGGAGGGCCCGCTGTTCCTGTACGTCGCCGGGCAGCTCCAGCTCGACCGCCGACAGCACCTGCCGCATCTGGCGCTCGCCCGGACGACGCCCCACACGCTGCGCTACACAGCGCTGCCGTGGCACTGGCTGGCCTCCGAACTGACGATCCGCCGCCCCGGGACGACGACCGTCGTCGTCGACCTCGTCACCGCCCCCGAAGTCTGGCGGCGGCTGACCGACGAGGGGCCCCGGCTGCTGGCGCTGGGTTCCGCGATCCGGCTCTACGGGCGGGTGGCACCGCCCCCGGACCGCCGGGAGGCGGCCGTACCGTCGTATCTGGCGGCGTGTGCCGCGATCTGGCGCAGCGGCGCGCGGCCGGATCCCGCCGCGCTGCACGAGCAGGCGGCGCTGCAGTCGGATGCGGCGGGTGCGCTGTTCCTGGCCCCGGCCCCGGCGATGCCCTTCCCCGCGGCCGTACCCCCGCAGGCCGCTCCGGCTCCGGCGCCCGTGGAGGACCCGCATCCGGCGATTCTGGCGGCGGCGCAGGCGGGACGGCACGGCGAGGCGGCGGCCGTCGCCGCGGCCTGGGAGCAGCGTGAGCTGCGCGCGTACGGCCCCGGTTCCCTCCAGGCGGTGCACTGGCTGGAGGTCCGCGCCGATCTGGCCCGGCTCGCGGGCGATCCGGCGCTGAGCTGCGAGCTGTGGATGGCCGCGGCCGAGGCCCGGCTCACCCGGCAGCAGACGGCTGACGACCCCGATGTGGAGGGCGCGGTCGACCGGGCGCACCACCAGTGGGAGCAGATCGCGGACGCGGAGCGGGCCCGGGCCGCCGCGCCGCGGCTGGTCGCCCTGCGGCAGCGGGTGCCGGGCCGTCAGCGGGGCGCGCTGCGGGTGCTCCGGCGGCGGCTCGAACAGCTCCATGCGACTCCTGCTCCCCCGGTCGCGGGGTAAGCACGCCTCCGGTTCACAGGAGGCCCTTCGACTGCAGATAGGCGCGGGCCACGTCCTCGGGGAGCCGGCGCCAGCTGTCGACCTGTTTGTTCATCGACGCCAGATCGGCGGTGGTCAGGACGGTGTTGAGGGGGTCGAGGGCCCGGACGACACCGGGGCCGCCCGCGCGGGCGCGGTTGACGACAGGCACGATGTAGTCGGCGTTCTGGAGGTGCCGGTCGTCGGCGAGCAGGACCAGTCCGAACTGGTCGAGCGTAGCGTCGGTGGTCGTGGTGAGCACCATCTGGTCGCGGCCGCTCTCGACCGCCTGTTTGGCCTGGGTGGTGCCGACTCCCTTGGGGTCGACGGCGACGATGTCGATGCCGTACGTCTTGCGCAGCCCGGGTTCGCAGTAGGGTCGCCGGACGCATTCGTCGCCCGCGGCGAGCCGTACCGGGAGCCCCGAGCGCCCCAGGTCGCTGAGGGTTTTGAGGTGGTGCTCGGCGGCGTAGGCGCGGGTCACGGCGAAGGCGTTCTGGTCGACGGCGCGGCCGGGGTCGAGGACGGTCAGTCCGCGGGGTGCGGCCAGTCGGCGCAGCTCGGTCATGGTCTTCGTCAGGTCGGGTGAGCCGACGGTGGGTGCGTCGGGTCCGTTGGTCTTGGCGTTCAGCCAGTCGGCGAAGGTCGCCGCGTATTCGGGTACGACGTCGATGCGGCCGCTCTCCAGTGCCGGTTCGTACAGCTCCCGGTTGGTGACGGAGAGGACGGTGGCCCGGTAGCCGGCGTGCCGGAGGAGCAGTGCGTACATCTGGGCGAGCAGGTCGCTCTCGGTGAAGCCGGCCGAGCCGACGGTCAGGTCGCGGCTGTTGCCGGGGGGTGCGGTGATGTCTCCCCGGTGTTCCAGCGACGGTCCGGTGGTGCAGCCGGTGAGCACTGTCAGCAGGAGGAGGGCGGTGGCGAAGGGGCGGCGGTTCATCGGTGCTCCGCCTGTCGTGCACCGGCCGGGACGAGCCGCTCTCCGAGCACGCAGACGCCCTCCACCAGCAGGGCGAGCGCGGCGACCAGGACGGCGCCCGCGACGACCTGCGGGGTGGAGGCCAGATTGAAGCCCGCGGTGATGATCCGGCCCAGTCCGCCGCCGCCCGCGAGGGCGGCGATGGTCGCGGTGGCCACGAGCTGTACGGCGGCGATCCGCACACCGGTGAGGATCAGCGGCAGCGCGAGGGGCAGCTCGACGCCGCGCAGCAGCTGGCTGCCCGTCATGCCCATGCCGCGGGCGGCCGCGACGACGTCCCGGTCGACGCCGCGCATGCCGACGTACGCGTTGGTGAGCAGCGGTGGCACGGCGAACAGGACGAGGGCGATGACCGTGGGCCCCTCGCCGAAGTTGCCGACCGGGCTGAGCAGCAGCAGTACGAGGACGGCGAAGGTGGGCACGGCACGCCCGGCGTTGGCGATATTGACGGCGAGCGCGCCCCCGCGCCCGAGGTGGCCGAGGACGAGGGCGACCGGGAGGGCGATCAGACAGCTCAGGACGAGGCAGACGACGGTGAGGACGATGTGCTCGGTCAGCCGCTGGGTGATGCCGCCGTCGCCGGACCAGTTGTCGGCGCTGGTCAGCCAGGACCAGGCCTGGGAGAGGGTGTTCACTCGGCTCCGCCCTGGTGCTTGGCCCAGGGGGTGGCGAGTCGCTGGGCGAGGAGGAGCAGCAGATCGGCGGCGACGGCGATGACGACGCAGAGTACGGACGCGGTGAGGACCTGGGCCTTGAAGTAGGTGTTCATCCCGGCGTAGATGAGGTTGCCGAGACCTCCGTAGCCGACGATCGCGCCGATGGTGACCAGGGAGATCGCGGAGACGGTGGCGATCCGCAGTCCGGCCATGGCGGCGGGCAGCGCGAGCGGGAGTTCGACGGTGAGAAGGAGTCTGAGCGGTCCGTAGCCCAGGCCCCGCGCGGCCTGCCGGGTCTCTTCGGGGACGGCGCGCAGCCCGGCGAGGATGTTCCGTACCAGCAGGGTCAGCGAGTACAGCACCAGCCCGGCGATGACCAGGGAGGCGGAGAGCCCGTACACCGGGAGCAGCAGGGAGAACATGGCGAGGGACGGGATGGTGTAGAGGATCGTGGTGAGGGCGAGGACCGGTCCCGCGGCCCAGCGCGCGGTGCGGGCGGCGACGGCGAGCGGTACGGCGACGACGACGGCCAGCGCCACGGAGACGGCGGTGAGCTGGAGGTGCTGGAGTACGGCGTCCTGGAGGATCTCGCGGCGGGTGGAGAGATAGGCGCCGCAGATCCACTCGTTGCGGGCGAGGCAGTCGTCCGGCGGGGCGCCGGGCGCGGTCCACTTCCCGGGCACGGTCCACCTCCCGAACGCGGTCGTCTGCCCATTCGAGCGCGGGGGCGGCCGGGCCGCGCGCCGCCGGGGCCGAACGGGCGACGCCGCGGGCCGGGAACACGGCCGGGACGTCGGGGGGCCGGGCAGATCATGCGGCGGCCCGGACCGGACCGGCCGGACCGGCCGGGGCGCCCGGACGGACGGATGGCCCGGCGGGACCGGGACGGTCCGCCCCCGGGGCCGTACGGCCACCCGCTGTCAACCGACCGCCGGAGCGGCACTAGGTTGAACCGCGCAGAACGAGATCGCACGACGAGCCGGGAGGTTCACCTCTATGACAGCCGATACGCCGGACAGTGGGACGGACAGGTCGCGGCATCCCGAGTTCGACACCGGGGCCCCGCATTCGGCCCGGGTCTGGAACTACTGGCTGGGCGGCAAGGACAACTACCCCGTCGACCAGGAGGTCGGGGAGGAGTTCCGGCAGTCGTTCCCCGGGATCGTGGACCTGGCGCGGGACTCCCGGGCGTTCCTCGCCCGTACGGTGACCTATCTCGCGCGCGAGGTGGGGATCCGTCAGTTCCTCGACATCGGCACCGGTCTGCCGACGGCCGACAACACCCATCAGATAGCCCAGCGGGCCGCGCCCTCGTCCCGGATCGTGTACGTGGACAACGACCCGCTGGTCCTGGCGCACGCCCGGGCGCTGCTGGTGAGCACCCCCGAGGGCGCCACGGACTACATCGACGCCGATCTGCACGATCCGGTGGCGATCCTCGGCAAGGCCAGGGACATTCTGGACCTCAGCCGTCCGGTGGCGCTGACGCTGATGCAGGTGATCGGCCACGTCTCCACGTACGAGGAGGCCCGGTCGATCGTGGGGACGCTGATGGACGCCCTGCCGTCGGGGAGCTATCTGGTCTTCAACGACAGTGTGAACACCCATGCGGGCAACGCCGAGGCCACCCGGCAGTACAACGCCAGCGGGGCCGCGCCGTACTTCCTGCGGAGCCCGGCGGAGGTGGCCGGGTTCTTCGAGGAGCTGGAGCTGCTGGAGCCGGGTGTCGTACCGCTGTCGCAGTGGCGCCCGGCGCCGGACACGGTCACCGACGGCGAGGTCATCGCGCTGGGCGGGGTCGGCCGCAAGGCGTGACGCCCGCGCTCCGCACCCGTACCCGTACGGCACGGAACGGGGGTACGGAGCGGTGACTGCCGCCGGGGCGGGCCCACGCCCCGGCGGCGGGCCGGGCTTTTCCGGACACCGGTGGAGACGCCCCGGAAGCGGAGCCGCTACCGCGCCGGGGCGTTCCCGCCGTCACCCGCGCGCAGCACCTCTCCGAGGTCGTGGGCGATGTCGTGGAGCAGATGGCGGGTGAAGAAGTCCACGGTGAGCCGCTCGCCGGGGAACCGGGGATCGTCGTGGTCCCAGTCGGCGGCGGTGAGCGCGGCCAGCCTCAGGGCCAGCGCCCGGGCGGCCCGGCCCAGTTCGCCGGCGACCCGCCGCGGATCCTCGTCGCGGTAGAGCCCGGGCAGATGCCCGCCGGAGACCGCGGGATCCGGCAGCGGTCCGCGGCCGGTCCCGAGCGTCGCGTCGAGCCGCTGATGGAAGAGCAGGCACATGTCCCGTACGTGGCAGGCGTGTTCCAGCGGGGACCAGGCGAGCGCCCCGACGGGACGGGACGTCGTCCGCGGGTCGGCCAGTACGCGCTGCCAGCGGGCCGCGTACGCCCGCAGTACCGCACCGGCGGTCTCCCGCTCGAAGGGCCGGTCGGCGAAGTCGCAGCGGCGGCACCGCGGCAGGGGCAGGGAGTCCGGGATCGCCCGCGTCAGGGGGGTCGCGCTCATGGAAACCACGGGTTCCTTCCTCATGGCCACGCCGCCCGCCCCGCGGCCGGGTCCCCACCCGGCACGGTCGCGAGCCCCGCCGTCCCGTGTACGGGACACCGGACGCAGCCGAGTCTAGGACGCCCAGCCAATCGGTGCAATCTCCGGCATTGCCCTCGGTGCAATCACGTGATTGGATGCGGACAAAGACCATCTTGCCCGCGCCCCTCCGGCCCGGTACACATCGCACGGAAGGGAGCGGGAGTTGACGGACTATCAGAGCGTCGCGGATACGGTGACCGAGGAGATCAGGGCGGGCGGGCTGCGGCCGGGCGACCGGCTTCCGCCGCTGCGGGACTTCGCCCGGCAGCGCGGTATCGCCGCCTCCACCGCGGGCCGCGTCTACCGGGAACTGGCCCGGCGCGGGCTGACCGTGGGCGAGGTGGGCCGCGGCACGTTCGTACGCGCCGCGCCCGATACGGCCTCCCCCGCGCTGACCGAGGGCGGCCGCAGCCCGGTCGACATGGGGCTGAACTATCCGGTGGTGCCGGAGCAGTCGGATCTGCTGGCGCGGGGGCTGGGGACGATGGTCCGGCCGGGGGCGCTGGACTCCGCGCTGCGGCCGTGCGGTGCCGCCGGGACCGAGTCCGCCCGGGAGGCCGCCGCCGATCTGCTGGTCCGGGGCGGCTGGCGGCCCGATCCGGCACGGGTGCTGTTCGCGGGCAACGGACGTCAGGCGATCGCCGCCGTACTGGCCGCGCTGGTGCCGCCTGGCGGCCGGCTGGGGGTGGAGGAGGTGACGTATCCGGCCGTGAAGTCCCTGGCGGCCCGGGTCGGCGCCACCGTCGTCCCGCTCGCCGTGGACGAGGACGGGCTGGTGCCGGAGGCGGTCGAACAGGCCCGGCGCGGCGGGCCGCTGCACGCCGTCTACACGCAGCCGACGCTCCACAATCCGCTCAGTCTGACCATGTCGCCGCAGCGCCGCGCCGCACTCGCCGAGGTGGTGGTCCGGCTGGGGATCCCGGTACTGGAGGACACCGTCTGGGCCTTTCTCCGCGACGACGTTCCGCCGCTGGCCGCGCTCGCGCCCGAGGTGACCGTTCTGGTCGACAGCCTCTCCAAGCGGATCGCGCCGGGTCTCAACCTGGGCTACGCGGTGGTGCCTCCCGCGCTGCAGGCCGATGTGGCGGTCGCCCTGCGCTCGGGCGGCAGCCTGCCCATGGGGTTCGCCCTGGAGGCGGCCTCCCGCTGGCAGCGGGACGGCACGGTACGGGCGCTGGTGCTGGCGAAGCAGCGGCAGGCCGTGGAGCGGCAGGAGATCGCCCGCCGCGAGCTGGCGGGCTTCACCCTCCGTACCGAACCGCGCTCCTACCACTGCTGGTGGGAGCTGCCGGGCAGCTGGCGATCGGACGTCTTCGTCGCCGCCGCGGCGCTGCAGGGCATCGGAGTGGTCCCGGCTTCGGCGTTCGCGGTCGCCGGGCACCGCGCGGTGAACGCGGTACGCATCGGGCTCGCCTCGCCCCCGGCGCAGATCCTGCCGCGGGCCCTGGCAACCCTCGCCCGGCTGGCGCGCTCGGCGCCGGACGATCTCGTCGGCGACTGAACTCCGCTGCGGCCTTGCGGCGGTGTCCGGTGCACGGGAGCGCCGGGCGGTCCCCCGGTCAGTGCTCCGGGACCACCTCGACCGAGCCGATGTACTCCTGGGTCTCCTCCGCGGGCAGCCTGACCGCCTGGGCCCAGTAGTAGATCCCCAGACTGAAGGCGGCCACGACGGCGATGTCCCACCAGAGCGGAATCGCGCCGGTGGCACCGCAGACGGCCGTCGAAGCCGGTCCCGTACTGCAGAAGCCGCCCTGCCAGGAGATCACCCCCAGACCGAGCAGATAGACCGGCAGCCACTGGGCCGGCCACCAGTCCGGGTGCGGGCTGCGGGGGTTGAGCTTGAGGGCGGCCGACGCGCCGAGCAGGACATAGCCGATGACGATCGCCACGCCGAGCCGCCACAGCGTGTCCCAGCCCGACCAGTAGATGATCAGATTGGCGACGACGAAGGCGACCGGCGACCAGAAGTGCCCGGCGGGCAGCCGGTAGGGGCGGTGCCGGTCCGGGTCCTGTCGGCGCAGACACCCCAGGGCCAGCGGTGCGCCCGCGTACATCAGCACACTCGCCGAGGTGACGAAGCCGACCAGCTTCTGCCAGGTGGGGAAGGGCAGAAAGACGATCAGCCCGACGATGAACGCGAACAGCAGGCTGAACCAGGGCACCCCGCGCCGGGTCGTGCGCTCGAAGAGGACCGGGACGTAGCCGTTGCGGGAGAGTCCGTACGAGACCCGGGAAGCGGCGGTCGTGTAGATCAGGCCCGTACCGGTCGGGGAGATCACCGCGTCGATGTAGATCAGCGCGGCCAGCCAGCTCAGCCCGACGGAGGCGGCGAGCCCGGCGAAGGGGCCCGCCTTGTCGGCGAAGGCCAGATCCCCCCAGCCGTGGACGAAGGCGTCCGGCGGCAGCGCTCCGATGAACACCACCTGGAGCGCCACATAGATCAGCACGCCGAGGAAGATGGAGCCGATGACCGCCAGCGGGATGTCACGGGCCGGATTGCGGCTCTCCCCCGCCAACTGGTCGGCCTGCTCGAAGCCGAGGAACGCGAAGATGATGCCGCTGGTACTGATGGCGGAGAGGACGCCCTGGGCACCGAAGGGGGCGAAGCCTCCGTGGCCGAAGTTCTCGCCGTGGAAGGCGGTCGCCGCCAGAGCGGCGATCGTCAGTACCGGAATGGCCACTTTCCACCAGGTCGCCACGCTGTTGGTATGGGCCAGCCAGCGGATGCCGAAGAAGTTGACGACGACGAAGAAGGCCATGAAGGCGACCGCCAGGCCGTAGCCCGCGGCGGTGAGCTGGTTCTCGCCCTTCTGCACCCAGTCCGCGTGGACGCTCAGATAGTTGAGGGACGCCATCACCTCGATGGGGGCGGTGGCCACCGCCTGGAGCCAGGAGAACCAGCCGAAGGAGGCGCCCGCCGCGCTGCCGAAGGCATAGTGCGGAAAGCGTGCGGTACCGCCCGCGACGGGGTAGGCGGCGCCGAGTTCGGCATGGACGAAGGCCAGGATGATGATGGCGACGGCGCCGATCACCCAGGACAGCAGCGCCGCGGTCCCGGCGGCCTGGGCCGCGAAGAGGGCGCCGAACAGCCAGCCGGAGCCGATGATGGACCCTTCGGACGTCCAGATCAGACCGATCAGCCCGATGTCCCGGCGCAGCCCCGGATTGCCGGATGACTGCGCGGCGTCGCGCTGCTTCACCATGGTGCGCCCTCGTGCTTCCGGGACGGGGGCGCGCCGGGCCGGGGTCGTCTCTCGGGTGCGCGGCCACGGGGTGACGGGAAGTGCCGCTGCCACTTTAGGAATCCGGGGCCGGATTGCCGTGCGCCGCGCCGGGGCCGCCGCCGCGTCCGGGCCCGGCGTCGACCGGTCGGGTCAACGGCGCCGGGGCCGCGGCGGGAACGGGAGGGGCGTACGGCGGCCCGCCGTACGCCCCCGGCGTCAGATGCCCGCCGACGCCATCTCGATGATGGAGCGGTAGTAGGCCGCGGTCGACACCACGCAGGCCTTGTACTGGCGGTCGCCGCGCACCGCCAGGAAGTAGTCCCGGATGTTCTTCCAGTACGAGACGAGATAGCCGAGGCCGGGGCGGAAGCCGGGGGGCTTGGGCACCAGGGCGTAGGCGGCGGAACACTGGATGATGCGGTCGGTCGCCTGCGAGAGGACATCGGCCACGTCGGCGTTCATGTTCCACCCGGCGGCCAGCTCCGGGGTCCAGATGGAGGCCGCGATCTCCCGCAGCTTCTGCTGCTCGTCCGGCGTGGGGTCGGCCTGCGCCGCGAGGACGGTGGCCGTTGATGCCGGTGCGCCGGACGGGGCGGCCTGCGCCTGGCCGACGGCACCGGCGGCGAGGAGCGCCCCGGAGACGGTGAGCGCGACCGCCGTAACGATCCCCGGTCTGCGGATACGAGTGCTCATGACGGACCCTCCCTGTTGCCCGCCGTGTCGACGGGACTCCGTACGGTTAGTTGTGTCGTGCACGTTGACATGCGTGCCAGGGGTCGTCAACGGCGCCTGATCGGCCGCCGGGAGCGTCGTCCGCTATCCGAGCGCCGGACGGTGGACACGCCCAACGGAGAGCGCTACTCTCCGAGTTGGTCTAGACCTAGTTCTCTCCATGATTGCCCCGCGCACTGTTCCCGGCGGGACCGGGACACCCGGCAGCGCGCCCGGCATCGCCCCGGGGAGTCCGCTGCGGCGCCGGAGGCACCAGAACCCGGCAGCACCCGCAGCAGACGACCCGACCGCATGCGGCACCCCCACCCACTCCATCCCCCCACTCATGGAGCACAGCATGCGCAACAGATTCACCGCGTCGCTGCTCGCCGTCGGACTGGCGGGCGTCACCCTGTTCACCGCCTCGGGCAGCGCCCAGGGCCACGGCTATGTCGACTCCCCCGTCAGCCGCCAGCAGCTCTGCGGTATCGGTACGGTGCTCGACTGCGGCCAGATCGAATGGGAGCCGTGGAGCGTCGAGGGCCTCAAGGGCTTCCCGCAGCGCGGGCCCGCCGACGGCACGATCTGCGCCGGTGGCAACGGACGCTTCTCCGAACTGGACGATCCGCGCGGCGGCGCCTGGCCCACCACCCGGCTGACGGCCGGCCGGGAGCACACCTTCGTCTGGCGGATCACCGCCAAGCACGCCACCACGGACTTCCGGTACTTCGTCACCAAGGACGGCTACAACCCCACGAAGAAGCTGACCCGGGCCGATCTGGAGCCGCAGCCGTTCCTGACCGTGCCCTTCGGCGGCGCACGCCCCGGAGCGACGGTCACCCACTCCGGCGTGCTCCCCCAGAAGTCGGGCCGCCATCTGATCGTCGGCGTCTGGACCGTCGCCGATACCGACAACGCCTTCTACACCTGCTCCGACGTCCAGTTCTGACCGCTCCGAAACCCGGGCGGCGGCTGCCGGGCGCCTGCCGAGGCGCCCGGCAGCCACCCGGGACGGAGATCAGGCGCCGTCCAGCCAGCCGCGGCGGCCCAGTTCGGTGACGAACCGGCCGTAGGCATCGTCCAGGGCAGCCCGTTCGGCCGGGACCGGTTCGGTCACGGCCGGTGCCCCGGGGCCGCCGGTCATGGCGGCGGCGCAGGCGGCGAGGGAGGCATGGAGGGTGCCCGAAGCGGCCAGGAGCGCGGCGCCGAATGCCGTCTCCGCCCGTTCGGCGACCCGGACCGGCCGGTCGAGGACGGTGGCCCGGATCGCGTTCCACACCGGGCTGCGGCTGCCGCCGCCCGCCGCGAAGAGCGGGCCGGAGACCGGGACGCCCAGGTCCCGGACCCGTTCGACCGCCAGCCGTTCGACGAAGGCGACTCCTTCCAGCGCGGCACGGTGGGCGTCGGCCTCGTCCTCGGGCGTACCCAGCGCGAATCCCCGCGCGGCGGGCGCGACAAAGGGGAACCGCTCCCCTTCCCGGCGCAGCGGATAGCGGACGTACGAGGCCGGGCCCCGCTTCCGGGCCGCCCGGTCCAGGGCCGCGATCCGCGGCGCGGGCAGCGGGGCGATGGCCTCGCCGCCGGTGTTCGACGCCCCGCCGGGCAGCCACCAGCCGTCGGGGTGGCGGTGGCTGTAGAGGGCACCGGCCGGATCGCGGACCAGGGCGGTGGACACCCCCTTGAGGACGTACGTCGTGCCCAGGACGCCGACGAACTGGCCCGGTTCGACCGCCCCGGTGGCGAGCTGCCCCGCGCAGCCGTCGGTCATCCCGAGCCGTACGGAGCAGCCCACGGGCAGTCCGGTGGCCTCGGCCGCGGCCCGGCCGACCGTCCCCGCCTCGGTCCCCGGCGCGCCCACCTCGGGCAGCAGGGCGAGCGGGAAGCCGAGCGCGGCGAAGACCTCGTCGGCCCACTGCCCGGAGCGCGGGTCGTAGCCGGTCTTGAGGGCGTGGCTCCAGTCCGCCGGGACGGGACCGCCGGTCAGGGCACGGCCGATGACCTCGGGTGTGTGCAGCACCCGGCGCAGAGCCGGGCCGTGGGTGTGGAGACATCCGACGGCCCGGCCGAGGGCGGCAGTCGGCCCCACGGTCAGGCCCAGGGCGTCCCAGCGGGCGGCGCCGAGCCGCTGCGCCTCGGCGTTGGTCGCGGCGGCGCGCCGGTCGTCGTACATCAGGGCGGGGCCGATGAGCCGGCCGCCGGGACCGGCGGGGACGATCGTGCCGGAGGTGGCGGAGACCGCGACCGCGGCCACTTCCCGGCCGTGCGCGGGCAGTCCGTGCGTGATGCGGCGGAGCGCGGCCTCGACGGCGGGCCACCAGGCGCGGGCGTCCTGTTCGCTGGTGCCGCCCGGTCCGCGTACCGGCGGCGGCAGCGGCTCCCGGGCCTCGCCGTGCACCCGGCCCCGTCCGTCGACGCAGAGCGCCCGGACCGCCGCGGTGGCCACGTCGACGCCGATCACGACCGGGGAACTGCTCATGGGTACGGGGGTCCTTTCGGCGCACGGCGGAACGGCGGACCGCGACACTGCCGCGGTCGAGGTCCGGTCCGGTCCGGTCCCGTGCCGCAACACGCCCGGACCAGGACATGTTCCCTGCCGTGTGGAATTCACACCCGGCCGAACATCGAAGGGGTCCCGTCAGGGCGGTTCAGCCCGCGACGGGTGCGACCGTCACCCGGGTGTGCTCACGGAGCCCGGCCAGTAGTTCGCCGTCGACCCCGTCGTCGACGATCAGCTCGTCGAGAGCGGCCACCGGGCCGACCCGGTGAAGTGCGGTGCGCGCCGTCTTGGTGTGGTCCACGAGCATCATCTTCCGGGCGGCCGAGTTGAGCATGGCGCGTTTGACCAGCACCACGTCCTGTTCCTGGTGGTAGGCCATCCGGGCGTCCAGGGCCGAGGCGGAGACGGCGACCAGGTCCACCGAGAGGGCTTCTATCGCCTCGACGCACGGTATGCCGAGGAAGGCGTCGTGGGTACGGGAGTACTCGCCGCCCAGGGCGATCAGCCGGACGTCCTCCGCCTCGGTGAAGACGTCCACCACCCGGCGGGCGTTGGTGACCACCGTCAGCGGTACGCGGCCGGCCAGCAGCCGGGCCATGGCGAGGACGGTGGTCGAATCGTCGAGCATCACCGACATCCCGGGCTCGACGCGGGCGGCCGCGGCCCTGGCCACGGCCTCCTTCTCGGCCGTGTTGACCCCGAGCCGGTAGCCGAGACCGGCTGCGAGGACCGTGGCAGGACGGGCCGACGCGCCGCCCCGGATACGCCTCAGCAGCCCGCGGCGTTCGAGTTCGTCGAGGTCGCGGTGGACGGTCATCAGGCTCACGCCCGTCAGCGCGGCGAGGTCGGCGCCGGTCGCGGTGCCGTGCTCCGTCACATGGCCGGCGATGAACCGCCGACGCTCTTCGGCGGAGTTCCCGGCCATGGGTCTCTTCGTCACAGGTCTCTCGGTCATGGGTCTCCGGGTCATGGGTCTCTCGGTCATGGGCGGGCGGCCTCCGTCGGGCGGGTGCCGGAGCCGGTCACGCCCCGGCCGGCGGGACGTTCAGGGCGTGGTGGGGACGTTGAGCGAGTAGAGCGCCGCGCCGGCGCCGGTGAACCGGATCTCGGTGACGGCGCCGTTGTCGAGGCGGGGGAAGAGCTGCCGGTACTGCCCGAGGGGCAGTCCCAGCAGAGCGCAGAGGGCGATCCTCAGCAGGGTGCTGTGGGCCACGACCAGGACCGTGCGCCCGGGGTGGCGCTCCGTCAGGGCGCGCAGCGCGGCGGTGGCGCGGGCGGCCGCGGCGGGCAGGGGTTCCGAACCGGGGAAGCCGCCCGTTCCGGCGTCCTCGCGGAAGCGCCGTACCGCTTCCGGGTCCTCGGTGGCCATCTCCGCGATGGTCCGGCCCTCGCCCCAGCCGAAGTCGATCTCCCGCAGCTCTGCCACGATCTCCGTACGGAGCCCGAGGGCGTCGGCGGCGGGCTCCGCGGTGAGCCGGGCGCGGCCGAGCGGGGAGGCGGCGACGGCGTCCACCCCGGCCCGTACCGCCCACCGGCCGAGGGCGGCCCCCTGGGCCCGGCCCTTCGGGGTGAGGGCGACGTCCGAGGTTCCGGCGTAACGGTTCTCCGCGTGCCACTCGGTCTCGCCGTGCCGGACGAGGAGGAGGCGGGAGGTCATCGGGGCTCCTTACCCAGGGGCGGACCGGCGGCCGGATCCGGAAAACACCACAGGAAACAACAAGAACAACAAGAACAATAAAAACCCGGCAGATCTGAGGACTCGTCGGGGGACGCACGACAGCGGGAAGGAGACGGCGACCGCCACGGGCAGCGGCGGGCGAAGGGTCGTTGCCGCTCCACATCACCGCTGTTAAATTTAACAGACGATCTCTCAAACGGGCCCGGGTCCCCGGGACGGAGCCGGCCCGGTCCTCAAGAGGGCCCCGGCCGGGCCGGGGTCATGGCTTCTCCGCTCTCGTTCTGCTCCGCCTGCCCCGCAGAAGGAACGGTGTTCATGCGCATCCTCGCCGCCGGTGACCATTTCGTCCGCCCCGATCTGATCCGTACCGCCCTCTCCCGGGAACTGCCGGGGACCGGCGGCGAGAGCCCGGAGGTCACCGAGCTGACCCTGCCCTGGCCGTATGAGCCCTTCGGTTCCGTCGGCGGTGTCCAGGAGGCGAGCGGCACGGAGGAGGAGCTGATCGGGGCCCTGTCCGGGGTGTCGGTCTGTGTCACGCAGATGGCGCCGTTCACCGGGCGGGTGTTCGCGGCGGCTCCCGGGCTGCGGCTGGTCGCGGTCTCCCGGGGCGGTCCGGTCAACGTCGACCTCGCCGCCGCCACCCGGCACGGTGTCGCGGTCAGCTTCGCCCCCGGCCGCAACGCCGCCGCGGCGGCCGAGTTCGCCGTGGGGCTGATGCTCGCCGCGATGCGCCGGATCGGCACGGCGGACGCCGAGCTGAAGGCCGGCCGGTGGCGTGGCGATCTGTACGCGTACGAGGAGGGCGGCACCGAACTCGCCGGTGCCACGGTGGGTCTGGTCGGCTACGGCGCCATCGGCCGGATCGTGGCCCGGGTCCTGCTGGCCTTCGGCGCCCGGGTGCTGGTCGCCGACCCGTACACGGATCCGGTCGCCGCGGCGGCCGACGGTGTGGAGCCGGTCGAGCTGGACGCGCTGCTGCGCCGCAGTTCGGTGGTGAGTCTGCACGCCCGGCTCACCGAGGAGACCCGCGGTCTGATCGACGCCCGGCGGCTCGGTCTGCTGCCGCGCGGCGCGGTCCTGGTCAACTCGGCGCGCGGCGGGCTGCTCGACCACGCCCCGCTGCCGGACCTGTTGCGCAGCGGCGCGCTCGGCGCCCTCGCCCTCGATGTGTACGACGTCGAGCCGCCGCCCGGCGACTGGCCGCTGCGGGACGCCCCGAACGTCATCACGACCCCTCATCTGGCGGGCGCCACCCGGCAGACGGCCCATCGGGCGGCGGCGATCACGGCGGCCGAGGTGGGGCGTTTCGCCCGCGGCGAGCCACTGGCCCATCCGGCCAACCCGGAGGTCCTCGTGGCGGACCGGTCATGACCGCGGCCGCCGGACCGGGCGCGCCCCGGGGGCCGCGGACCGGACGGTTCCGTCGTCCCGCGCGGCCGGGCGGGGAAGGGGGCCGGCCGTGAGTACGGTCCTCGGAGTCGACATCGGCACGTCGGTCACCAAGGCCGTCCTCTTCGACGAGGAGGGGACGCCGCTGGCGTCGGCGGCCCGGCCCTCACGGCTGGACCGGCTGCCCGGCGGCCGGGTGGAGCAGGACCCCGACGACGTCGTGGCGAGCGTCCGGTCGGTGGTGCGCCAGGTGGTGTCGGCGGCCGGACGCCCCCCGGAGGCGCTGGCCCTGACCGGCCAGGGCGACGGGCTGTGGCTGCGGGACGGGGCCGGGCGGCCGGTGCGGCCCGCGATCTCCTGGCTGGACGCGCGCGCTTCGGAGCTGGTGACCCGCTGGCTGACGGACGGCACGATCCGTCGGGCGTACGCGTCCACCGGATCCGGGATGTTCCCCGGCTGCCACGGCCCCCTGCTGCACTGGCTCCAGGAGCACGAGCCGGAGAGCCTCGCCCGGGCCGCCACCGCCGGATACTGCGTGGACACCGTCGCGGAGCGGCTGACGGGCCGGGTCTGTCTGGACGCCTCCGACGCCACGCTCCCGTTCCTCGACCCCCGCACCCGGACGTACGCCCCCGACGCGCTGGCCGCCTGCGGGATCGCCGAGCGGGCCGGGCTGCTGCCGGAGCCCGCCGCCCCGGGGACGGTCCTCGGTCTCGACGCGCGGGGCGCCTCGCTGCTCGGCCTCGCCGAGGGCCTGCCCGTGGTCGCGGGCCCGTACGACCTGCCGGCCTGTGCCGTGGGCAGCGGGGTACGGGAGCCGGGCGACGGGCTGCTGATCCTCGGGACGACCCTGGCCTGCCAGGTGCTGACGGACCGGGTCGACCTCGACCCGGCGGCGGAGCCCGCCGGAATGTGGCTCTGCACCCCGGCGCCCGGACGGTGGCTGCGGGCCATGCCCGCGATGGTCGGCACCGCGGCGCTGGAGTGGGTGCTCGCGCTGGTCGGCGCGGGTACGGACGCGGTGGACACGCTGCTCGCCGCGAGCCCGCCCGGGGCGCGGGGGGTCCGTGCCCTGCCGTTCCTGTCCGAAGCGGGCGAGCGGGCCCCGTTCGTGGAGCCCGCGGCGCACGGCAGGCTCGACGGGCTGAGCTTGGCCACCGGTCCGGCCGACGCCGTCCGCGCGGTGTGCGAGGCCATCGCGTACGCCGCCCGGCACTGTCTGGAGACCGCGGGACTCAGCGGCACCCTGGCGCTGTGCGGCGGGGGCACCCGCTCGGTGATGTGGGCCCGGCTGATCGCCGATGTGCTCGGCAGGCCGGTCCGGATCCCGCTGGCCGAACAGGTCGGCGCGCTGGGCGTGGCGGCGGTCGCGCGCAGTGCGCTGGACACCTCCTCCCCGTCCCCGGTCTTCTCCGGCGCGCCGCCGTCGGCCCACCGGACCGTCGAGCCGGACCCCGGGAACGCCGCCCGGTACGAAGAGGGGTACGCCCGCTACCGCGCCGAACTCGCCCGGGTCCGGGCGCGGTGGAGCGAAGCCGGTCCCCCGGGGCGCTGATCACCGCCCCGGCCCAGCAGCCGGTGCGGGTTCCGGAGCCCTGATGGACCCTCGACACACAGGCGTTCCGGTATCCCCCTTCGTCCGCCCCTTCGTCCCTCTGCCGGTTCGTCCGTTCGAGAGCCACGATTCCGGAGGATTCATGCGGCTGTACGTACGCTTGCGACTCCCCGCCCTGCTGGCCGTCACCGTCCTCACCTCGGCGCTGCTGACCGGCCGGGGTACGGCAGGGGACCTGGGACCGGCCGCCGCCCCGGCCGGGCGGGCGCAGCCGCTGCCCGCGGTGATCGACGGCGGTGCCTGGCGGTCCGGCCATCTCCAGGGGATGGCCCTGGACCGGGCCCGTGGCGCGATGTACTTCTCGTACACCGACCGGCTGGTGAAGACGGATCTCGGCGGGCGGCCGACCGGCTCGGTCACCGGCATCTCCGGCCATCTGGGGGACCTCGACCTCCACCCCGGCGACGGGCGGGTGTACGGATCCCTGGAGCACAAGGCGGGGAACGCCTTCTACATCGCCGTCTTCGACCCCGGCCGGATCACCCGGATGAACATGGACGCCCGGACCTCCGGGGTGATGACGACCGTCCATCTCCAGCAGGTCGCCGACGACTACACCGCCGATATGAACGGTGACGGGGTCTTCGACGGCAACACCGGCAATACGCCCGACCACCGGTACGGGACGAGCGGTATCGACGGGGTCGCCTTCGGTCCCGCCCTCGGACCGGGCGACGGCCTGCGGCTGACCGTGGCGTACGGGATCTACTCCAACACGGCCCGGTCGGACAACGACCACCAGATCCTGCTCCAGTACGACACCACCGACTGGGCCCGGTACGAGCGGCCGCCGGGCGGGGCCGATCCGCACCGCAGCGGCCCGGACTCGTACACCGGCCGCTACTTCGTCCACACCGGCAATACGACGTACGGGGTGCAGAACCTGGCCTGGGATCCGGCGACCCGGAACTGGCTGCTGGCGGTCTACAAGGGGAAGAAGCCGGCCTTCCCGAACTACACCCTCTTCGTCGTCGACGGCGCCGTGCCCGCCCGGCCAGGGCTGATCCGCGGTCAGGCCGTGCCCCGGCCGGGGAATCTGCTGAGGCTGGAGCCGACGGGGCTGCTCCATCTCCCCAGCGGGATCCACGGCCGGCGGGGCGGGGGCCAGTACGGCCTCGTCCCCGTCGGCGACGGGACCCACTATGTCGCCGAGACGGGGACGGAGACCTCGGGCGGCGTCACGCTTCAGAAGGGACGCGCGGTGCTGCATCGCTGGACGGGAGCGGCGGATCCGTTCGAGCCGGTGGTTCCGCGGGCTGCGGCCGCCCGGCGCTGACCGGCGGGACATGCCGCAGCAGGACCCGGACCAGTCCCGCGGACGCGTTGGCGGCGGCGGGCCGCGACGAGCCCGCGGCGCTGCTGCTGGGCTGCGCGGACGCGGCCCGGACGGCGACGGGTGCGCCGTGACGACCGGCGCGTGGCCGATGCGGATGCCGTAGTCCGGGGAGACCCGGTCGGTCCCGCTGCTGCCGCGGTCGTTCTTTCCGGTGACGGCGACGAAGCCGCTGACGATCACCGGCGGATGCGGGGCGGTCGCCTCGCCCAGGACCCGCAGTCCGGCGGACTTGTTGGCGGTGTCGCCGTACCGTCCGTCGCGGCGGGCGTAGCAGCCGGAGAACAGCACGGGCCGGTTGGCGGCGCCCTTGGCGGTCAGATGCCAGCCGTCGCCGCCGTTGCGGTCGGTGGAGCAGGCGTTGTAGACGATGCCGTCGCTGTACCGCTGGAGGCGGAAGCCGTGGAGACGATTGAAGACGCTGCGGCAGTTGGTGTACGTGGTGTCGCCGGGGGCGACGTGGTAGTAGCCCGTGTTGCACTCCCCGGCCAGACAGTCGGTCAGCTGCGCGTCGGTGAGGCTGTCTAGGTGGAAGCCGTAACTGGGGGTGGCCGCGTCGGCGTCCTTGATGTTCCAGCAGGTGACCTCGTTGAGCCGCCAGCCCTTGGAGAAGTAGGTGTTGCCGTCGGCGCGGACATGGGGCTTGGTGTGGACGGCGTGCCCGTAGAACTGCCAGAAGGTGCAGCGGTCGATCCGCAGGTCGCGGACGACGCCTTCAGCGAGGAGCCCGCCGACTCCCGGCGCGGAGACTCCGTTGAACGCCAGGTCGACCAGCCGGATGCCGTCGGGGTCGGCGGCGAGCGCGGGGCGGCCCGGGACGCCCTTCTCCTTGTCCGGTATGCGGATGAGGACATCGCCGGTGAACTGGCCCGAGAAGGGCTTGATGCAGGAGGGCGCCGCGGTTTCGTAGGGCCACCGGCCCGCGTGGGCGCCGCGGACGGTGACATTGGCCGTGGAGAGGACCAGGGTCCGCTTCGTCTTGTACTTCCCGCGCGGCAGATAGACCGTGTCGCCCTCCTCCGCGGCGTCGAAGGCCGCCTGGAGCGCGGGCCCGTCGTCGGCGGCGTCGTCGCCCAGGGCGTTGTACGGTGCCTCGGTCACGTCGATCCAGCCGCGCCCGCTGCCGGGGGCCCCGGCGGGGTTCGCGGCGTGTGCGGTGCCCGCGCCCAGGGCGACCGTGGGGACGGCAGCGGCGGCGGTCCCGGCGAACAGTGCCGCGCGGCGGCTGAGCCCGCCGTCCCGGCCGCGGGGGTCCGTCCGGTTGTTCTGAGACATCTGCCGTTCTCCTTCTGGTTCCGTGTCGGCGATGCGCGGACCGGCCGGGCGCGGGCCCGGGCGGGCGGGGCGCCGGACCGCCCGGCTTCCCGTGCATGATCATCCGATACGGCGGGAGGAGAACGACAGCTATCCCGTGATGGCCCGCCCCGGACGGCGACGGCCGGAGGCGGGTGCCTCCGGCCGTCGCGTTCGGGTGGGGCGGTGATCGGCGGCCGTCCCGGAGGACGGCCGGGCGACCACGGTCGCGGGTCGGTTCACCCGCGGCCGTGACGGGTCAGTTCACCCGCAGCAGCCGGTTGGGCGAGCCCGGGCCCGGGTTGATGACCACTCCGGGAGTGGCCGCCGCCACCAGGGCGTTGCCGACCTGCGCGGGCGGCGCGGTCGGGTTGTTGCCGAGGTGGAGCGCCGCGGCGCCCGCGACGTGGGGCGCGGCCATCGACGTACCCGAGATGGTGTTGACGGCCGTGTCGCTGGTGTGCCAGGCGGAGGTGATGTTGGTGCCGGGCGCGAAGAGGTCGAGTATCGCGCCGTAGTTGGAGAAGCCGGAGCGGGCATCCGTGATGGTCGTCGAGCCGACCGTGAGCGCCTCACCGACACGTGCCGGGGAGAAGTTGATCGCGTCGAGGTTGCTGTTGCCCGCGGCGACCGCGACGGTGACTCCGGCGTTGACGACTCCGCGGACGGCGTTGTCGAGGGTGGTGTTCGCCCCGCCGCCGAGGCTCAGGTTCGCCACGGCGGGCTTGACGGCGTTGCGGGCGACCCAGTCGACCCCTGCGACGACGCCCGCGATGGTGCCGGACCCGGCGTTGTTGAGCACGCGAACGGCGACGATCCGGGCCCGCTTGGCGACACCGTGGGCGGTGCCTGCGACCGTGCCGGCGACGTGCGTGCCGTGGCCGTTGCCGTCCTGGGCGACGTTGTCGTTGTCCACGGCGTCGTAGCCGTTGACGGCGCGGCCGCCGAAGTCGCTGTGGGAGATCCGGACCCCGGTGTCGATGATGTAGGCGCTGACGCCCGCACCGGCCGAGTCCGGATAGGTGTAGCGCTGGTTCAGCGGCAGCCTGGGCTGGTCGATCCGGTCGAGACCCCATGAGGGCGGGTTGACCTGGGTGGCCTGGATGCTGACGGTCTGGTCCTGGGCGACGGACGCCACCCGGGGGTCGGCGGCCAGTCTCTTCGCCTGCCGCTCGGAGAGGTTGACCGCGTAACCGTTGATGGCCTTGGTGTAGGTGCGCTTGACGACCGCGCCGTACTGCTTCGCGAGCGCGCGGCCCTCGGCGGAGGCCGAACGGACCCGGCTGTCGCGGAGGGTGACGATATAGCTGTCCTTGACCGCGTTGGGCGTTCCGGCGTCGACGATCCTGCCCTCGCGCGGTTCGGGTGCCGCGGCTGCGGGCAGCGCGGTCACGAAACCGAGGGTCAGGGCGGCCGCGAGGGCGGCGCCGAGGGGAGAGAACGTCCGCCGGGAACGGCCGGTGTCACGTCGGCCGTGGTACTGCGTCACTGCCATCAGAGGGATCCTCCTCGTCGGTGGTGCGCTGGTGGGGGGTGGTGCGGGTGGATCGTTGTGCGGCTCCACGGATGTGTCACACACCCAGAGACGGTCAGGAACATGTCAACTCCTGCCGTCAGCACCACACCCTGGCGCGACGGCGGCGATTGCACAAGAGGGGACCGCCCCGAACTCCCCCGGACCGCCTGGGAACGGCGTGCCGGGGCGCGCACCGGGCGGACGATCACCGCAGGCAGACAGGCGTACGCGGTGGTACCGGTGGCGGAGTGTTACAGGCGTATGGCGTTTTCGTACGGCGCCTCCGCCGCCGGCCCCGCCGGGGCGCCCGGACCGGGTGCCGAAGGTGAACACCCCGCCCCCGGGAGCGCGTCGGGGGTCCCGGGGTGGCGGTGCACGGCGTTGCTCCGTCCGGCCCGGCGTCCGGAACCGGCGTTGCCGGTTCCGGACGGCGGACGGGCCGTCGCCGGGGGCGCGCATCGGTGCGCACCCCCGGCGACGGCCGGTCCTGCCCTCCGGCTCAGTAGGGGCCGAAGACGTTGTCGATGGAGCCGTAGCGGTCGGCCGCGTAGTTGGCGGCGGCGACGATGTTGGCGACCGGGTGGAAGGGGTCGTTCGGGGTGCCCGCGACCCAGTAGGCGCGGAACGTCGGGTCGATCACCTGGAGCAGCCCCTTGGACGGGGTGCCGTTGACCGCGTTGATGTCCCAGTTGTTGACGGCCAGCGGGTTGCCGCTGGACTCGCGCATGATGTTGCGGTGCAGTCCCTCGTACGTACCGGGGATGCCGTTGAGGCGCATCACGTCGAGCGCCTCGATGATCCAGCCGTTGAGGGTGCCGGCGTAGGCGGCGGGAGCGGCCTGCGGCGCCGCCGCGGGAGCGGAGGCAGGGGCGGCGGAGGCGGTGCCGGGGACGGCGAGGGCGAGCGTGACGGCCAGGGTGCCGGCGGCGGTGAGCCCTCCGGCCCAGGCCCGGCGGCGGGGCCGGGTGGTGCGCGTGCTGAGTACGGACATACCGGGGAGCCCTTCGGATGGGGAAGCCGCACACGGGGACGGGAGCGGAGCGCTCCGGTGGCGGCGTGGGCAGATTCTTAGCGGTGACGGGGAGCGCTAGCAACGAGCTCGCTGCTAAGCCGGATAGTGGAAGAGCTCCCGGCGCCGGGCGCCGCATCGCACCCGCAGGGCAACCCACAGGGAAACCTCAGTGGCGGAAAACCACTAAGAGGCGTCGTATGTGATGTACGTCCCAGAACAAAACGCCCGGGGGATATGAGGAATATTCAATGACATGTCCGGAATGCCCCTAGGGGGTAGTGGGGCCCGGATCGCGGTCCGCGCCTCCGCCCTCTCGGCCCGCGCCCGCCGCCCTTCCCAGGGGCCGGGCCCGCAGGGACCCCCACCGCGCCCCGCCACGCGGGAGGGCACCCTCCCGCGCCGGGGCGCGCACGGACCCGCGGAGCACGGACCTCGTGGAGCACGCGGGCCCGCCGCCGTACACGGAAACAGCCGGGCGTGGGACGGGGGACGTATCGGGCGGAATGCGGGCGCGCGGTACGGATCCCGGGCGCCGGGCGCGAAGTGCGTCCGCCGATGCCCGGGTTGGCGCGGAGAGCGGAACAACTCGCCGCGCGGAGCGCGCCGCCGTCCCGCCGACGGCCCCCCGACGGAACAGCCGAGGGGCCCACCCCCGTAGGGCCCCTCGGCTCCGTTCACCTGCTCACGGCCGGGCCTGCGGCCCGTTTCCCGACAGCGTGAACGTGGCCATACAAAGCCTTGCGCGCGTAGATTGCAAGCGACAAGGTATGCACTGGCCGCAGATTGCGGGAAGTGTCGACGGGGAGGTGCGCATGGCCCGGGAGCGATCCGGCCGGACCGTGGCGCACCTCGTGCTGGCCACCCGGCTGACGGTGCTGCGCGAGGCCGCGGGGCTCTCCAGGGAGCAGGCGGCCCGGGCGCTCGGGGCCCATCCCGCGACGGTCCGCCGGATCGAACAGGCGCAGACCTCCCTCGACGACGGGCAGGTCCGCACCCTGCTGACGGCCTACGGCGCGACCCCGGCCGAGACCCGGGAGATCCTCGGGCAGCTGGCCGCCGCCAACCGGCCCGGCTGGTGGCATCCCTGGCGGTCCGTCATGGACCCCTGGCAGTTGGATCTGATGAGCGTGGAGTCGGCGGCCCGGATCGTCCGGAGCTGGGATCCGGCGCTGGTGCCGGCCCTGCTGCGCACTCCGGCGTACGCCCGTGCCGTCGACGACGTCCTGCGCCCCGATCTCTCCCCCGCCCAGCGGGACCGGCGGGCGGAGCTGCTGGTCGAGCGCCGGGAGAGGCTGCGGGAGCAGCGGACCCGGGTCTGGGCGCTGATGACGGCCGCCGCGCTCCGGACGGAGGTCGGCGGCAGCGGGGTGATGACCGAGCAGCTCGCGGCCCTGCGGGCCGCCGCCGACCAGCCGGACGTGACGCTCCAGGTCCATCCGCTCGACCGGCCGCCGCACGCCCTGACCGGGATTCCCGCGCTGACGTTCTTCCGGGTCGAGGTGCCGGGGATCCCCGACCACGTGGTCCGCGAGGGCGGGCTCCCCGGCACCGCCGACGTCTGGAAGGCCGACCCGGCCGTGGTGACCTACCGCCGACTGCTCGACTACTCCTGCGCCACCGCGCTCCATCCCGACACGTCGAAAGAGGCACTGGTATGAGCGAACCGACCGAACAGCCCCCGCGGATCGACACCTCCGTCGCCCACAGCGCCCGGGTGTGGAACTACTGGCTGGGCGGCAAGGACTGGTTCGACGCGGACAAGGCGGCGGGCGACGCCTACCGGGCGAAGTACCCGCTGATCGAGCCCTTCGCCCAGGAGTCGCGGGGCTTCCTGGTCCGTACGGTCACCTGGCTGGCCCGCGAGGCCGGGGTACGGCAGTTCCTCGACGTCGGCGCCGGGCTGCCGACCGCCAACAACACCCACGAGGTGGCCCAGCGGATCGCGCCCGATTCCCGGGTGGTCTACGTCGACCACGATCCGCTGGTGCTGCTGCATGTGCACGCGATGGGCCGCAGCACCAGCGAGGGGGCGATGGACTACGTCCTGGCGGATATGCGCGATACGGACGCCGTCCTGGCGGGCGCGGCCAGGACGCTGGACCTGACCCGGCCCGTCGCCCTGGTGATCAACGATGTGCTGGGGCATATCGTGGAGTGGCCCGACGCCCTGGGGCTGGTGCGCCGGCTGGTGGACCGGCTGCCTCCGGGGAGCTATCTGTCGCTCAGCCACTCGACCGCGTCGGACGAGGAGCACCGGCTGGTGCAGGAGGAGTACAACAACTCCGGGGCCATCCCGTACATCTTCCGCGAGCCGGAGGTCACCCGGGCCTTCTTCGACGGTCTTGAGCCGGTCGAACCCGGATTCGTCTGCTGGCCGGACTGGCGGCCCGACGCCACCACCGGACGGCTCACCGAGCGCGCCGGCTGGGGCGGCGTGGCACGCATCCCGTGACCGCAGGCGGTGCGGGGCGGCCGGGGCCCGTGACCCCGGCCCCGGTCCCGGCCGAGGGACCGCAGGACCGTACGGCGGTACGGCGGCTCATCCATGCGGCCGCCCACTCGTCGGCGCTGCTGATCGCCGAGGCCGCGGCGCTGACCGGCGGCTGGGCCGTGCTGGTGGATCCCCTGGCGGGCGCGGTGCACAGCACGCCCGCCAGCGCGGCGCCCTCGGGCGTCCGGGGCGCCGCGCACCCCCGCGCCCATCCGCATCTGACGGTCCGCCCGGTGGCCGGGGCGGTCCTGGTGGTCTCCCCCGGGCGCGGTACACCGGTCGAGCGTACGGAGCTGATCGCCGCGACCGTCGCGGATCTGCTGCGGGTCCAGGCCCGGCGGGCGGACGAGACCCGGGCGGCCGAACAGCGGCTGCACCGTGCGGTGCTGCGGCTGCTGCGGGACGGTCACCACCGGGCCGCCTTCGATGTCCTCGGCGGTACGGACGCCACCCATGCCACGGTCTACCGTCTCACCGGAACCACTGCCCGCACCGCGCACCAGGCGCTGTGGCGCGCGCTCCGGCCGGGCGTCGAGCGCACCCGGGTCCTGGTGTGCGCGGAGGACACCGAACTGACGGTACTCGCCCTCCACGACGCTCCCGGCGACCCCCATCCCGCGCACGGCGTGGTCACCCGGATCGCGGAGCAGTACCGGCTGACGGGCGGCGCGGCGCCGCCGGTGGCGCTGGACCTGGTCCCGGCCGCCTGGGCCGAGGCGGGCCGGGCGCATCCCGCCCCGGCGGGCGGCCGGCTGGCGGCGGCGACGGGCCTGGGCGAGCACGATCTGCTCCGGATCGTGCCCGCAGGCCGGCTCGCCGTCTGGTCGGCGGCGGTCCTCCAGCCCCTCGACCGGGAGCGGCGCAGGATCCTCGCGGCCTGGCTGCGCACGGGATCGGCACAGGCCGCCGCCCCGGCCGTCGGACTGTCGGAGGGCACGGTCCGCGCCAGGCTGCGCGAGATCGGCCCCCTGCTCGCGGCCGATCTCGGGCACCCCACGATCGCGGCCCAACTGCTGCTGGCGGTACGGGCGTCCGCCGCCCCGGCCCCGGCCTCGGCACTGAGGCCGGTGGCGGCGCCCGCGCTGCCCGCCGCTCTGCTCGGCGCCGAGGAGGCCCGTGACTGGGCCGCCGCCCTGCTGGCTCCGCTCGACACCCGGCTCCGGATCGCCCTGCGCCTCTGGCTGGGACACCGCGGCCGGACGGCTCCCGCGGCCGCCGAACTCGGTGTGCACCGTACGACGTTGGGCAACTGGCTGGCCGAATGCGGCGACCTCCTCGATCTCGACCCCGCGTCGGTGACCGTACGGGCCCAACTGCACCTGGCCGCCGAGACAGTGGCGGGTCCGGACGACGTACCGTCGGCGCTGCCGCGGCGGGGCGGCCGCACCTATCGGGCACCGCAGCAGTGATACGGCCCGGCGGCGGGCGGCGCCCGTTCGAAGCCGGGCGCCGCCCGCCGGTGTCGTCGGCCGTGTCGGCCGGGTCGGCCGGGTTCGTCAGTGGGTGGCGGCCCGGGACGCGAGGGTATCGGCGGAGACGAAGCGGTAGTCCTGCTCCAGCAGCCCTTCGAGCACCGCGGGCAGGGCCAGGACGCTCTGGCGGCGGTCACCGCCGCCGTCGTGCATCAGGATCATGGAACCGGGCAGCACATGGTCGAGCACGGTCCGGGTGATCTTCTCGGGGCCCGGCCTGGCCCAGTCCCACGAGTCGACGTCCCAGAGCGCCAGCGCGGGTCCGCCGGCCAGGAGTTCGCTCAGCATCTCGGGGGTGCGGCAGCCGTAGGGCGGGCGGAAGACCGTGGGCACGGTGCCCACCGCCCGGTCGAAGGCATCGGCGGTCCGGTCGATCTGGAGCCGGAACTGCCGGGCGGTGAGATCCGGCAGGAAGGGATGGGACCAGGTGTGGTTGCCGAGGCTGTGGCCCGCGTCGACGATCCGCCGCACCTCGTCGGGGAGGGCGTTCACATGCAGACCGACGCAGAAGAAGGTGGCGTGGACGCCGTAGCGGGCGAGGAGGTCGAGGACCTCCCGGGTGTGCGCGGGGTCCGGGCCGTCGTCGAAGGTGAGGGCGATCTCCCGGCGGTCGCGCGGACCGTGCCGGAAGCACCGCCCCGCCCGGGTCAGTTCGGCCTCGGCGTCGGCGCTGCGCCGGATACCGTCGTGGTAGTCGTCGTCCCGGCCGGTCTGCCCGCCGCCCTCGGCGGTCAGCGGTGAGAGTCCGGCCAGGCCGCGTCTCGCCCGGTCGGCCAGGGACCGTGCGGGTACGGAGCCGAAGTCGGGGCGCTCGGGCAGCACCCAGGGGTCGGCGCGGTGGACGTCGAGTCCGGCGGCCGTGAACAACCCGTCGACCAGCCCGTTGGTGCTTTCGACCACGACCGCGAGCGGCTCCCCCGACTCCCGGCCGGTCCGCTCCAGCCAGTCCGTCAGCTCGGTCACCCGCTCGGCGCCCCAGCGCGTGGGGGCCTGGGCCCGCTCCCCCGTGTCGTCGACGATCTCGACCTCGTAACCGTCGGCGGTCCAGGCGATTCCCGCGTACTGCATCTGTACTTCCTCCTGGCTTGCCCGGGAACGGCAGTGCGCCCGGGCCGGGATGGTCGGGGGTCCGGGCGGGCCGGACGGAAGAGGGGCGGATACGGCCGGACCCGGCCGGAGGCGTACCGGCCCGTGATGCCGGGGGCATACGGGGCGTACGGCATACGGCGCAGTCGGGGTCGGCGGACCCGATGAAACGCTCCGGTGTCCGAAAAAGGACAGGAACGCGGCAGTGGAGCGGCCGGAGAAACTTCAGCTACTCCGGTTTGGTGCGTGTGCTCTTGGTGCACCCACTCTGACGAGGGGTTTCTCCGGAGTGACCGGGGCTTGCGGGGTCACCGCGTCCGTACCCGATCCCCACCGATGTCCACGAACTCTCCATCATTGCGACACAAGTACGACAGTGGCGCGCTATCCTTCGCCGTACCCCGCCAATGGTCCAGACCATACCCAAGGCGACAACCGCGCGCTATGCCCATGACCGTCTCCGTGTCACCGCACCTGCCGAGTTAACTCCCGTGCAGGTCAACGAACTTGGAGGGCATCATCAACGCACCGCCCGCTCCGCTCACCGTCCCGGATCTGCTTGACGCCCGGGCCGCGAAACAGCCCGACGCGATCGCGATCCAGGTCATCGGCGGGGGCATCCTGAGCTACGGTTCCTGGCGTGATCGGGCCGTTCGGGCCGCCCGGGGGCTGGCGGACGCCGGGGTGCGGCCCGGGGATCTGGTGGCCCTGCGGTTCACCGAGGACGAGTGGGACCGGTACGCGGTGGCGTTCCTGGCCCTCCACTACGCGGGCGCGGCCGGGCTGCCGCTCCGCGCCGACGCGGCCGACTCCGAGGCGCTGCGGATCACCGGCCTGTGCGGAGCCGTCGCGCTGCTGCGGGGGTCCGTTCTGCCCGCCCTGCCCGGGGTCACGGATCACACCCTGGATGCGGTCGAGGCCGCCGGGTCCGCCGGGGAGGCTCCGCACCGTCCGGCGCCCGGGGACCCGGCCCAGGTTGTGGGGACCTCGGGAACGACCGGACGTTCCAAGGGAGTCATGGCCTCCCATGCAAGTCTGACGGCGGGTCAGCCCCTGAATCCCCGTCCGCGTCCGTACGCCCACTCCCGGCACGCCCTGCACGCCTTCCCGATCGGCACCAACGCGGGCCAGATGATGGTGATGACCGCCCTCACCGGGGCTCCGGCCGTCGTGGCGCTGCCGCGTTTCGACGCCGAGGAGTTCGGCCGCGCCGTCGAGGAGCTGCGGACCGGTACCGTCTTCGTCGTTCCGTCGATGGCGATCGAACTGCTGAACTCCGGGGTGATCCGCCGCCGTGACTTCTCCGGTGTGCTGCTGTTCAGCTCGTCGGCCGCCGCACTGCCCGCACCCGTCGCCCGGCAGCTGACCGAAGCGCTGCCCGGGGCCACGGTGGTCAATGTCTACACCTCGGCCGAGTCCTCGCCCGCCCAGGTGTCCATGGTGGTCGACCCGGGCAGGCCGGGTTCCGTCGGCCGCCCCGCGAGCCCCGGTGATCTGCGGATCCTCGGTGCGGACGGCGCCACCGTACCGGCCGGGGAGACCGGGGAGGTATGGCTGCGGCAGCACGGGCCGCAGCGGGGCTACGTCGGCGACGCCGCCGCTTCGGCCGGGGTCTTCCGGGACGGCTGGGTACGGATGGGAGACCTCGGGCGGCTGGACGCGGAGGGCTATCTGCATCTCGTCGACCGGGAGAGCGACGTCATCAAGTCGGGTGCGCTGAAGGTCTCCACGCTCCGGATCGAAGACGCCCTGCACGAACACCCGGACGTCGCCGACGCGGCGGCGCTCGGTGTGCCGCACCCGGTGATGGGCTCGGTGCCGGTGGCCGTGGTGGTGCCCGCGGCGGACGGTGTCGACCTCGACGGTCTGCGGCTGTTCCTGAGCGGCAGACTGGCCAGGGCGGAGCTGCCGGTACGGATCCTGCTCGCCGGTGACCTGCCGCGCAACGCCACGGGGAAGGTCGTCAAGTACCGGCTCCGGGAGCTGTTCGAGACGCCGGACGCCCCCGGGGAGGCGGAGCCTTCGGCACCGGAGCCGCGTACCGAGACCGAGATCCGGCTCGCCGGGCTCTGGCACGAGGTGCTGGGACGCCCGGTGCGGACCGTCGCCGACGAGTTCTTCGCCCTCGGCGGCGACTCCTTCCGCGCCGTCCAGCTGGCTGCGGCCGTCTCCGGGCGGTTCGGGGTCGAGGCGGGTGCGGCCGTGGTCTTCGGGCGGCCGTCGCTGCGGGCGCAGGCAGCGTGGCTGGACGAGACGGCCGCGGCTCCCACCTTTGAGGCAGCCGGTGGCGAGGGAGCGGAGGAGCCGGCGATCCCGTCCTTCCTCCGCGCGCTGCGGGAGCAGGCCCACGAGATCCCCCTCACCAGCCAGCAGGAGAATTTCCTAGACTGGATGGCCGAGGAGTCCGGCCGGGACGTCGGAGCCGTCACCGCCCTCTTCCGGGTGACCGACCGGCTCGACACCGAGGCACTCGGCCGGTCCCTCACCGAACTCGTCCGGCGCCACCCGGCGCTGCGCACCCGCTTCGTGCCCGTCCCCGGCCCCGTACCCGGGCTGGTGCGGACCGTCCTGGACGGGGAGCCGAACGCGCGGATCACCCTCCGCTCGGTGCCGGGCGCGAGCAACGACGAGGTGAACGGGCTGCTGATCGACGAGCGGGACCGGCTCAGCGATCTGGCGGCCGATCCGACGGCCCGGCTGCTGGTGGTCTCCCGCGCCCCGGACGACCACATCGTCCTGCTGGCGGTCCATCACATGGTCTCCGACGGCTGGTCGGTCGGTGTGCTGCTGCACGAACTGGGGCTCGCCTACGACGCCCTGCGCCGCGGCCGCACCCCGAGGCTCCCCGAACAGCCCCTGCCGTACGGGGACCTGGTGCGCTGGGCGAACGACCGCTGGGCGGCCGGGCGGCGGCACTTCGCCGCCGCGCTGGCCGGCGCCCCGTCCGCCGTCGACCCGTTCCCGGGCCGCCGCGCGGTCGACCATGTGCACACCGTCGCGCGCCCGTTCACCGTCGGCGCCGATCCGGCCGCCCGGCTGCGCAAGCGGGCGGGGGAGCTGGGCGTGACCCCGTTCATGGCCGTCGCCGCGCTCTGGAGCGGGCTGCTGGCGGACCGCAGCGGGCAGTCCGATCTGGTGCTGATGACCCCGGTGCCGGGACGGATCCGCCCGGAGGCGGAGCGGGCCGTGGGCTGTCTGGTGCAGTCGCTGCTGCTGCGGGTGGACTGTTCCGGCGGTCCCGGCTTCGCCGAGCTGGCGGAGCGGGTCCGGCGGGCGGCGACCGGCGCACTGGACCACCAGATGTATCCGTACGCCGAGTTCAAACCGTCGGTGGTGGCCTTCCCGGCCTGGCTGCGGTACGAGAACTGGGCCGCCGACGCCCATCTCCCGGGCCTGCTCTGCGAGCCCTGGGAGCTGCCTCGCGGCACCACCGTGCCGTGGCCGCTGCCCGGCGGCGACCTCGGAGTCCCCGAACTGACGGCGGTGGAGCAGCCGGACGGCGCCCTCCACTGCTGGATCCAGTACAACGCCCTCGCCTTCGACGAGACCGTGATCGCCGCCCTGTCCGAGGACTTCACGACCGCGCTGACCGCCGCGGGCGCGTAACCCCCTCCACCCCGCACCCGGCACCTCCGCACCTCCCCGTTCCACCGCGCACCTCCCGCACCCGGCACCTCCGCACCTCCCCCGTTCCACCGCGCACCTCCCGCACGACGGCCCGGATCCGCCAGTGGCGCCGGATCCGGCCCGCCCTCCCGAACCCGTTGCCGGGCCGCAGTCGCGGTATGCCGTGCCGGCGACCGGGGCCACCCGGTCGCCGGTCGCCGGCCGCCGGGCGCATGCCCCCGGGAAGGCCGGGCTCCGTCCCCGTACCCCCGTCCGGTTCCCGTCCAGCTCAACGGCCGCTGCCGCACCGCCCCACCGCCCTGTCCCGACCGTCCCCCGGCCTGTGCCGGGCTCCGACCGCCGAGGGGCCTCTCCCGCCCCGCTCTCGTGCCCCCCACCGACCGATTCTCCCGACCAGTCCAAGGACCCCCCGTGACCAGCATTCCCGTCAGACCCGCCCAGCACGGCCTCTGGATCAACGAGCGGCTCGCGCCCCTCGGCGCCATCCACCACATGCCGTTCGCCGTGCGCTTCGAAGGCTCCCTCGACATCCCGGCGCTCGCCGCCGCCGTCGCCGACCTCACGGCCCGGCATCCGGCGCTGTCGCAGACGGTCCGCGACGAGGACGGCGTGCCCGTCCTGGTGCCCGGTCCGATACCCGAACTCGCCGTACGCCGGTGCGATCCGGAGCGGCTGGAGGCCGAGCTGGCCGGGGAGTGCGCCGCGCCGTTCGACCTTGAGGCCGGTCCCCCGGCCCGGTTCGTGCTGCTGCGCACCGGCGACCGGAGCGCGACCCTGCTGGTGGTGGCGCACCACCTCGTCTTCGACGGCACCTCCACCGACCTCCTCCTGGGCGATCTGTCCACCGCCTACGCCCACCGCACCGGCGCCGGACCGGCCCCCGAACCGCTGCCCGCGCCCGCCGCCGTCCCCGCCGACCTCGGCGAGGCGGAGCTCGCCGCCGCGACCGCCCACTGGTCGGACCGGCCGCTGCCCGCTCCGGCCGTGGCACTGCCCGGACTGGCCGAAGGGGCGGGCGACGGCTCCCAGGACGGGGTCGGGCCGGGCGCGGCCGCCGCCTTCGACCTCGACCCGGAACTCCGCGCCGAACTGGCCGTCACCGCCGAGAAGCTCGGTGTCACCTTCTTCGAACTGCTGCTGACGGCCGTCCAGACCCTGCTGCTGCGGTACGGCAACGAGCGCCCGGCGACCGCCGTCGGCCTGGGCACCCGGGGCCCGGACGACACCGGCCGGATCGGGATGTACGCCAACGAGCTGCCGGTGGTCACCGCCCCGGACCCGGCCCTCCCGTTCGGTGAGTTCGCCCGTACGGTACGGGCCGAGGTGCGGGCCTGCTCTCCGCACCGGGACGTACCCCTGGCACGGGCGGTCCGGTCGGCGCGGCCCGCGGTGACGGCCGCGCCGGTCACCGTCACCTACCGCCGCCGGATCGCGCCGGTCGACTTCGCGGGGGTGCGGAGCACCATCGACTGGGTACTGTTCCCCGGGACTGCCCGGGGCGCCTTCCGGCTTCATCTGCTGGACGGGCCCGACCGCTTCGGGGTCCTCCTGATGCACCGTACGGAGCTGCTCTCCCCCGCCGCCGCCGAACGGATCGCGGACCATCTGCGGAGGCTGCTCGCCGCGATCGTGGCGGCGCCCGGAACCCCGCTGGCCGATCTGCCGTTCCTCGACGAGTCCGAATCGGCGCCGCTGCACGGCCCCGTGCCCGCCGCCGAAGCGGCCGGGGCCACCCTGCCCGCGCTGCTGGCCGACGCCTTCGCCGTACACCGGGACCGGATCGCGCTCACCGCCGACGGCCGCGACATCACCTATGCGGAGCTGGCGGCCGCGGTCGGCGGGCTCGCCGCCCGGCTGACGGCGGCCGGGGTGGGGCCGGGCACCGTGGTGGCCGTCTGCGCCGAGCGGTCGGCCGAGGCGGTGGCCGCCGTACTCGCCGTCCAGTGGGCCGGGGGCGCCCATCTTCCGGTCGACCCGGCGTATCCGGCGGAGCGCGTGGCCTTCGTGCTCGGGGACGCCGGTGCGCCGCTCGCCCTCGCGCAGCGGCGGACGGCGGACCGGGTCGCCGGTCACGGCCGGACCCTGCTGCTGGACGATCTCTTCACCACGCCCGCGGCCGAGGTCTCCCCGGCCGCCGCCCCGTCCCCCGCCGACCTCGCCTATCTCATCTACACCTCGGGCTCCACCGGCCGCCCCAAGGGCGTCGAGGTGCCGCACGGCGCGCTGGCCCATCTGCTGCTGGCCTTCCGCGATCTGCTGGACTCGGCCCCCGGCGACGTCTGGCTCGCCGTCACCTCTCTCTCCTTCGACATCTCCGCGCTGGAGCTGCTGCTGCCGCTGATCACCGGCGGCCGGGTGGTGGTCGCGGGCGAGGAGCAGACCCGCGACGGCCGGGCGCTGACCGGACTGGCAGGGAAGCACGGCGTCACCCATCTCCAAGCCACCCCGTCGAGCTGGCGGCTGATGCTCGACGCCGGACTCACCGCGCCGGGGCTCACCGCGCTCAGCGGAGGCGAGGCCCTGCCGCTGCCCCTCGCCCGCGCGCTGCGCGAGCGGGTCGGACGGCTGTGGAACGTGTACGGGCCGACCGAGACCACGATCTGGTCCACCGCCGCGGAAGTACCCGCCGGGCCCACCGCGGTGACGGTGGGGAAGCCCATCGCCGGGACGGCCGTGCTGGTGCTGGATCCGGGCGGACACCCCGTACCGCACGGGGTCACCGGCGAACTGGCGATCGGCGGGGCGGGGCTGGCCCGCGGCTACCGCGGCCGCCCGGAGCTGACCGCCGCGCGGTTCGTCACCGACCCGGTCGCCGGTCTGCGGCTGTACCGCACGGGCGATCTGGCCCGGATCCGGCCGGACGGCAGCCTGCTCTGCCTGGGCCGGATCGACGACCAGGTCAAACTGCGCGGCCACCGCATCGAGCTGGGCGAAGTGGAGACGAGGGTCCAGGAGCATCCGTCGGTGGCGGCGGCCGCCGCCGCCGTCCGCGGCAGCGCCGACGATCCGGGCGGGCAGGTGCTCGCCGTCTACCCGGTGTGGCGGCCGGGCGTTCCCGTTCCCACCCTGTCCGAGCTGCGGGCCTTCCTCGCCCTCACGCTGCCCGATGCCATGCTGCCCGGGGCCGTGCACGCCCTGCCCTCGCTGCCGTTGACACCGAACGGGAAGACCGACCGGCGGGCCCTTCCCGAACCCGTCCGCGAAACACCCGGGGACGAGGCGCCCGGGGCCGGGGCGGACGAGCCCTGGGACGAGATCACCACCGAGGTCGCCGCCGTCTGGTGCGAGGTCCTCGGGCTGCCGTCGATCGGCCTCGACGACGATGTCTTCGACCTCGGCGCGCACTCGCTGACGATCACCCGGGTGGCCGCCCGGATCCGTGACCGCATCGGAGCCGAGGTGCCGCTCCATGTGTTCTACGAGGAGCCGACGGTCGCCGCGATCGCCGACGCCGTCACCGTCGAGCTGCTCGCCGGGGAGCAGTGATGGAGCGCGAGACCAACGCCCCGCTGACCGTGGACCGGCCGCGCCGGGTCCTCAGCCCCGAGCAGCGCGCCCTGCTCGCCCGGAAGCTGCGCGAGCGGCCCGCGGCGGCCGGGCGGCCCCCGTCCGTCGCCCCGCTGCCGGCCGGTGTGCCCGTACCGCTCTCGCCCGCCCAGGAGCGGCTCTGGTTCGTGGAGCAGCTCACGCCCGGGACCGCCGCCTATGTGCTGCCCACGGCAGGGCGGCTGACCGGCCCGCTGGAGCCGGGGGCGCTGGCCGAGGCGCTGCGGCTGGTGACCGTCCGGCATCCGGTGCTGCGCAGCGCCTACCCGGCGGACGAGGACGGTACGCCCCGGGTGGAGACCGTTCCGGCGGAGGAGTTCGCCGTGCCCTGGGAGACCCGGGACCTGAGCGGTCTGCCGCCCGGGGAGCGGGAGTCCGCCGCGCGGGCGGCGGTGGAGGCGGAGGTCGACCGGCCGTTCGCCGTGGAGGAGGGGCCGCTGGTCCGGGCCCTGCTGCTGCGGCTCGCCGACGACGACCATGTGCTGGTGGTGTGCCAGCACCATCTCACCGGCGACGGCTGGTCCGCGGGGATCCTCCTCGACGAACTCCTCTCCGGCTACCAGGCGCTGACGTCGGGTGAGCGGCCCGTGCTGCCGCCGCTGCCCGTCGGGTACGGCGACTACGCGCACTGGCAGCGGGAGCGGCAGGAGCGGCCCGGGGCGGCCGCGGGGCTGCGCTACTGGTGCGAGGCGATGACCGGGGTGGCGCCCCTGGAGCTGCCCACGGACCGGCCGCGCCCGGCCGTACCGGGTCCGCGGGGGGCGACGTACGCCTTCCGGGTCGACCCTGCGGTCCACGAGGCGGCGCGGGCCCTGTCCCGGGACCGGGGCGCGACGCTCTACATGACGCTGCTCGCCGCCTTCCAGATCGTCCTCGGGCGGTGGTCGGGGCAGCGGGACTTCGCCGTGGGCACCCCGTTCGCGGGCCGTCCGACGGAGGAGACGGAGGGGCTGATCGGTCTGTTCAGCACGGTCCTGCCGATGCGGGCCGATCTGAGCAGCAGCGGCAGCGGTACGTCGGCCGGGACCGGGACCGGGACCGGCGCCTCCCCCGGCGGCGGTGCGGATGCCCTGCCGGACTTCGCGACCGTCCTGTCCCGGGTCCGGAGTGCGGCCCTCGGGGCCCAGCAGCACCAGGACACGCCGTTCGAGAAGCTGGTGGAGGCCCTCGACCTGCCGCGGGACGTCAGCAGGCCGCCCCTCTACCAGGTGTCCTTCGCGCTCCAGAACCACCGGGCGCAGACCGTCCGGCCGCGTGACGTCCAGTGGCGGACGTTCCCCTTCGAGGGCAGCGGTGTCCATCTGGACCTGGGGCTGTACTGCACCGAGACCGACGAGGGCCTCGAAGCGTTCCTCACCTACCGTACCGATCTGTGGGACGCGGACACCGTCGCCCGGCTAGCGGGGCACTGGCAGCGGATCCTGTCCGGGGCCGCGGCCGATCCGTCCGCTCCCGCGGGCACGCTCGGCATGCTGTCGCCCGAGGAGCGCCGCCGGGTGCTGTACGAATGGAACGACAGCGGCAGCGCGGTCCCGGTCGCGGCGACCCTTGCCGATGCCGTCGCCGCGCAGGCCGCCCGTACCCCCGGGGCGACCGCGCTGGTGCACTCCGGCCGGGCGCTGGACTACGCCGCGCTCGACGGGCGCGCGAACCGGCTGGCGCAGGTGCTGCGGGCCGCCGGGTCGCGGCCCGGCGCACTGGTCGGGGTCTGTCTCGACCAGGGGCTCGACCAGGCCGTCGCGCTGCTGGCCGTGCTGAAGTCGGGGGCGGCGTACGTACCGCTGGACCCGGAGCAGCCCGCCGAACGCCTCGGGCACATGCTGACCGATGCGGCGCCCGTCGTGCTGCTGACCACCTCGGCCCACCGGGAGCTGCTGGACGGGGCGGACGCCCCCGTACTGCTTCTGGACGAACTGGCGGCGGAGCAGGCGGCGGCCCCCGCCGGTCCGCCCGAGGGGGGAGCCGGTCCGGACGATCTGGCGTACGTCATCTACACCTCCGGGTCCACGGGCCGGCCCAAGGGGGTCGCGGTGCAGCACCGTCAGGTGCTGACCTATCTGGCCGGTGTGCGGCAGCGGTTCGCGGAGGCGGGTCTCGGGGACGGGGCGCGCTACGCCCTGCTCCAGTCGCTGGCCTTCGACTTCGGTCTGACGACGCTCTATCTGTCGCTGACCACGGGCGGCGCCCTGCATCTGCTGGCGCCGCGCACCCCGGGTCCCGAGCTGGCCGGGTATCTCGCCGCCGAGCGGATCGACTGTGTGAAGCTGACGCCGTCCCATCTGGCGGCGCTCACGGCCGAGGTGGACGATCCGGGGCTGCTGCTGCCGCGCCGGCTGCTGATCCTCGGCGGGGAGGCGTCGGGCTGGGAGTGGAGCCGTGCGCTGGCCGCGACGGCGGCGCGGACCGGCTGCCGGGTGGTCAACCACTACGGCCCGACCGAGGCCACCGTGGGCGTCACGACCCTGCTGGTCGATCCGGAGCGGCCCGCCGAAGGGCCCACCACGCCGATCGGGCGGCCGATGCCGGGGGCCCGGGTGTATCTGCTGGACCCCTGCGGCGAGCCGGTGCCGCCGGGGGTGACCGGGGAGCTGTGGATCGGCGGCGACCGGCTGGCCCGCGGCTATCTCGGGCTGCCGGAGCTGACCGCCGAACGGTTCCGGCCGGACCCCTTCGCCGAAGGGACGCAGGAGGAACCCCGGATGTACCGGACCGGGGACCTCGCCCGGCACCGGCCGGACGGCACCGTCGAGTTCCTCGGCCGCGGCGACGACCAGGTCAAGATCCGCGGCTACCGGGTCGAGCTCGGTGAGGTGGAGGCCCATCTCCGGCAGCTGCCCGGAACCGCGGAGGCCGTGGCTGCGGCCCGGGGGCCCGCCGGTGAGCCGGTGCTCGTCGGCTATCTGGTGCCGGCCGAAGGCGCCGCACCGCCGCCGGTCGCGGAGCTGCGGGCGCTGCTGGCGCGGCGGCTGCCGGACTATCTGATCCCGTCGCGCTTCGTCGTACTGCCGGAGCTGCCGCGGCAGGCCCACGGCAAGGTGGACCGGCGGGCGCTGCCCGAACCGGGCGCGCCGGAAGCGGGGGAGGGCGCGGAGTACGTGGCGCCCCGCACCCCGGCGGAGGAGGCGGTGACCGCCGTCTGGGCCGAGCTGCTCGGCCTGGAACGGGTCGGTGTCCACGACGACTTCTTCGGTCTGGGCGGCCACTCCCTGCTGGCGATGCGGATGGTGGCGGCGCTGCGGCGGGCGCTCGGCGGCGAGGCGCGGATCACTCTGATGGACGTCTTCCAGGAGCGTACGCCGGCCGCTCTCGCCGCTCTGGCCGACCGGTCGGACGAGGAGCGGGGGCCGCGCAGGCTGCTGCACGAACTGACCCCCCGGCAGTCCGCGGACGCTGTCACCCTGTCGCTGGTGTGTCTGCCGTACGGCGGTGGCAGTGCCGTCGTCTACCAGCCGCTCGCGGACGCCCTGCCGCCCGGTGTCGCCCTGCACGCGGTCGCCGTCCCCGGGCACGACCTGGGCATGTCGGAGGATTCGCTGCCGCTGGAGGAGGTGGCCCGGAGGTGCGCGGACGAGGTGCTGGCCGGGGTGCCGGGGCCGGTCGCGGTGTACGGGCACTGCGGGGTGGGCGCGGCCCTCGCCGTGGAGCTGGCCCGGCTGCTGGCCGCCGCGGGGCGGGAACCGGCGGCCGTCTATCTGGGCGGGATCTTCCCGTTCGCCCGGCCCACGGAGGGGCTGCTCGGTCTGCTGTCCCGGTCCTCCTGGCTGGACCGGCGGCGCAGCGGCCGGCTGCATCTGAACTGGCTGCGTTCCATGGGCGCGGATCTGGAAGGCCTTGAACCCGAGCAGCTGGCGACGATCGTGGCGAACGTCCGCGCGGACTCGCGGGCGGCGGAGGCGTACTTCACGGAGCGGCTGGCGGCCCCGGCCGACGGACTGTCGACACCGGTGGTCTCGGTGATCGGCTCGGCCGACCCGGGGACCGAGTTCCACCGGGAGCGGTTCCGGGAGTGGGGCTTCCTGGGGACGACGACGGCCGTCGCCGTACTGGACGAGGGCGGCCACTACTTCCTCAAGCACCGGGCGGCCGAGCTGGCCGAGATCGTCACCTCCGTCCATCCCGCGGTCGCCGGTGCGGAACCGGCGCGCCTCGGCCGGCAGGACCGGCCGGAGGATGCCACCTGGTGGCTGGACGGGGTGCACCGCGAGGATGCGGATCCCGGCCCGGAGCCGGATTCGGCATCGGCGCCGACGTCCGCGACCGCGACCCGGCAGGACACGCGGCGGTTCGTCGCGGTCGCGGCATCGCAGATGGTGTCGCAGACGGGTTCGGCGCTGACCGAGTTCGCGCTGCCGCTGTGGATCTTCCTATCGACCGATTCGGTGGCCTGGTTCGGTCTCTTCGCGGTGCTGGGCATCGTGCCCGGACTGCTGGCCGCGCCGGTCCTGGGCAGTCTGGTGGACCGGATCGACCGGCGCCGGGTGATGCTGGTCTGCACGGCGGTCTCCGGTACGACGGAGGCGCTGCTCGCCCTGCTCTATGCGCTGGGCGAGTTGCGGGCCTGGCACGTCGGGGCGCTGATGGCGCTGCTGTCGGTCTCCCTGACGGGGCAGCGGCTGGCGTTCCAGTCGGCGATCCCGCAGCTCGTACCGAAGCGGTATCTGGGCCATGCCAACGGCGTCGTCCAGATCTCCGGCGGTATCGCGCAGGTCGTCGCCCCGCTGGCGGCGGTCGGCCTGCTGGCCGCGATCGGGCTCGGCTGGGTGCTGCTGCTGGACGTCGTCAGCTATGCGATCGCGGCCCTGGTCCTGAGTACCGTACGGTTCCCGCGGACGCTGGGCGCGCGGCGGCGCGAAACGCTCCGGCAGGAGATCGTGGCCGGGTTCCGGCTGGTGACCGGGCAGCGCGGGTTCCGGGCGATGCTGATCTTCTTCGCCGTCCTCAACCTCTTCCTGCCGGTGCTGTTCCAGCTGGTGTCGCCGCTCGTCCTCGGCTTCTCCGGTCTGGGTTCGGTGGCGACGGTCTCCCTGGCGGGCGGTGTCGGTGCGGTCGTCGGCGGTCTGGCGATGGGCATCTGGGGCGGTCCGCGGCACCGCAGGATGCGCGGCATGCTGCTGGTGATCCCGGTCCTGGCACTGTTCTCCGCGCTGACGGGGCTGCGGCCCGATCTGCTCGTGGCGGGTGCCGGGGTGTTCGGCATGGCGGCTTCGCTGTCGCTGCTCAACGGCATCTATCTGACGATCGTGCAGGTGAAGGTCCCGCAGCGGTTCCACGGCCGGGTGATGGCCCTGAACCAGCTGGTGGCCTGGTCGACGCTGCCGGTGGGCTTCCTGCTGATCGCCCCGCTGGGGACCGCTTTCCTGGAGCCGCTGATGGCGGCCGACGGAGCACTGGCCGGAACGGTGGGCGCGGTCCTCGGCACGGGCGACGGGCGGGGCATCGGGCTGCTGTATCTGCTGCTTGCCGCCGGGATCCTGCTCCTCGGGGCGGTGTCGCTGCGGTTCCGGGCGCTGTCGGGCTTCGACCGGGACGTCCCGGACGCCCAGGCCGACGATCTGGTGGGGCTGGCAGCGCTGACGTCGGACGGGCGGGGCCGTCCGGCGGACCGGCCGGTCGCCGCGGATGCGCTGACGAAGGCGAGCTGAGCGACGGCGGCCGCCGCCCCGTCCCCCGTGGCGGGGCGGCGGCCGTCCGGTCGGCACCGGTGGCGTCCCGGCCGGTATCCGTGCCGGGCAGCACTCCCCGGTCGTGTCAGGGCCGGTGGGGTCAGGGCCCGGTGGGGTCAGGGCCCGGTGGGGATGATCAGCTTGCGGCCCGCGCTGACGCCGCCGTCCACCAGGACCGAGGCGCCCGTCATATAGGGGAAGTCCGGGGAGGCCAGCCCGAGTACGGAGCGGGCGATCTCCTCGGGCTCCGCCATCCGCTGGAGTCCCTCCACGTTCAGCGGACCGAAGGCCGCCTTCAGACGGGCCCACTCGGCGTCGGGAATGCCCGGCGGACGGACCATGGCGGTATCGGTGGGGCCGGGCAGCAGGGCGTTGATCCTGATGCCCTTCGGCCCGTACGCCAGGGCCGCGCACTTCACCAGGCTCTCGATGGCCCGTTTGCTCGCGGCGTAGGCGGCGCCGTCGGGGCGGCCGCGTTCGGCGGCCACCGACGAGGTGCAGACGATCACGCCGCGGCCCGCCCGGAGCATGTGCGGTATCTGGTATTTGAGTGCGAGGAACACCCCTCGCACATTGGTGTCCTGGATGTCGTCCCACTCCTGGACGGTCAGCTCGTGGAGGAGTCGGCTGCCGCCGATCCCCGCGTTGTTGAAGGCGATGTCGATGCCGCCGTAGCGGGCGGCGACCCGGTCCGTGAAGTCCTGTGTCTCCTCGGCGCTGCGGACGTCGGCCCGGACGTAGAAGGCCTCTCCCCCGGCGTCGGTGATCTCGCGTTCGACCCGGCGGCCGGCGTCGGTGCGGCGGCCGCAGAATCCGACGGACGCCCCGGCGGCGGCGAAGGCGATCGCCGTCGCGCGGCCGATGCCCGAGGTGCCTCCGGTGATGAGGACCGAACTCCCGCGGAACCGCCGGTCCGGGGCGGGCTTCGGGGCCGGTCCGGCCGCATGGGCACCGGTTGCGGTGACGCCCGCGATACCGAGAGCGGCGGCCGTGCCGAGCAGGGCGCGGCGGCCTGGATGTGCGCTGCTGTGCTTCTCCATGGCGTCCACCCTCGCGGGTGCGGCGCGATCCGCGGATCCTGCCGCAGGGCCCTTCCCGCGGCCGGGAGGAGGATCCGGCCTCCTCCCGCGGCAGGAGCCGCGGAGCCCGGTCACGGCCCTATCGTGGAGCGGGTGAACCGGCCATGGACCGACCTGGTGTTCGACGACCGCCGCCGGGGTGTGCGTGCCCTGGTGTACACGGCCGCTCTGGCCACCGACTTCGTGCTGGTGCGGCAGCCGCCGGGGGGCGGTGACCGGGCGCTGGCAGCTGTCGGTCTGCTGCTCTGCCTGGCCGGGTGGCGCTGGGCCCTGACCGCGCTGGTGGCGCAGTCGGCGCTGCTGGTTACGGCACACACGCTGGGCGCGGGGGTCGTTCCTTCGCTGAAGGTGCTGGCGGCGATCACGCTGTTCGAGGTGGCGGTACGAGGGCGGGGGCGGGCACCCGCGGTGGGCTGTGGGGTGCTGGCTCTGGCCGTCGTACTGAACCGGTTCGGGGGCCTGCCGGGCGATCTGGCACCGGTGCTCTTCAAGGCGGCGGTGGTCGCCGGACTGCCGTTCTTCCTGGGGTCCTACGTCCGGATGTCCCGGGAGGCCGCGGCGCACGCACGGGAGCAGGCTGCGCGGCGGGCGCTGCGGGCGGAGCAGGAGGCCGTGGCCGCCCGGGCGGCGGAGCGCGCGGCCATCGCCCGCGAGCTGCACGATCTCGTGGCCCATCATGTGTCGTCGATGGTGCTGCGCGTGGGGGTGGCGCGGCATGTCGTCACGGACGCGGCGGCAGGCCCCGGCGGGGGTACGGTCCCGGACCCCCGGGTCACCGACGTACTCGACGATCTGCACAGCTCCGGCCGGGCGGCGCTGACCGATCTGCGGAGGCTCGTGGCCGTGCTGCGGGCCCCCGGCACGGAGCCGGGGACGGCTTCCCTGGTCTCGGACGGGGCCCTGCCCGCGGTGCTGGCGGCGGTCGCGGCACGGGCCGGACGGGCGGGGCCCACGGTGACGGCGTCGGTGGATCCCGCCGTCGCCGGGCTGGACGCGGTCCGGGCCCTGGCCGTGCTGCGGCTGGCCCAGGAGGGCCTGGCGAACGTCGCGCGGCACGCGGGTTCTTCGGCGCGGGCCGATCTGGCGGTACGGATGGACGGGGGGACCGTACGGCTGACGCTCCGGGACGACGGCGGAGCCGGACGGCCCGGGCCGCAGGCTCCCGACCCGGGCGGCGGTCATGGTCTGGTCGGCATGCGGGAGCGGGTCGCGCTGCTCGGCGGCACGCTCGACGCGGGCCCCGCGGACGGGGGCTGGCGGCTGACGGCCGTTCTGCCCGCCCCGGCGCCGGTGCCGGAGCCCCGACCGTGATCCGGGTTCTCGCCGTCGACGACCAGCAGTTGGTACGGATGGGGCTGCGGATGCTGTTCGAGCAGGCTCCCGGTATCGAGCTGGCCGGGGAGGCCGCGGACGGTGCGGAGGCGGTCCGGCTGGCCGCCCGGCTCGCCCCCGACGTGGTCCTGATGGACCTGCGGATGCCGGGTACGGACGGCATCACGGCCACCCGCCGGATCCTCGCCGACCGCCCGGCCGTCCGGGTCGTCGCGCTCACCACCTTCGACGACGACGAGCATCTGTATCCGGCGCTCGCGGCAGGGGCCTGCGGCTTCCTGGTCAAGGACACCCCGCCGGGGGAGATCCTGGACGCCGTACGCCGGGCGGCGCACGGGGAGGCCCCGTTCAGCCGGGACGCCCTGGCCCGGCTCGTCGACCGGGCGGTGACGGCCCCGGCGCCCTCCGGTCCGTCCGCGCCCCCGGAGCTTCCGGCGGTGACTCCGCGCGAGCGCGAGGTGCTCGGGCTGATCGGGGCGGGTCTCACCAACAAGGAGATCTCCGACCGGCTGCACATGGGGGTGACCACGGTGAAGACGCATGTGGCGAGCCTGATGGCGAAGACGGGGCGGGACAACCGGATCCGGCTCGCGGTTCTCGCCGTGCTCTGCGGCATCGTCCCGGACTGACCTACGGGCTCCCGCGCGGACGGGGCGCCCGCGCGGGAGGATTCCGTGCCCGGGAATGTCAGAGGCGGTGGACCGTCCGCAGCTTGGTCGCGTAGGTGCCGGTGCCGGTCAGCGTGGAAGCGCCGCCGAGATCCGCCGCGGTCGGCCCGTTGGGCGTCTTGCGACTGGAGAGGAACCTCGGTACGCCCGCGGTGTCCCGGCCCAGATGGATCCCGACGTGGTCGATGCCGTCCTCCGGGGCGCCCTCCGCGTCGAAGAAGACGAGATCGCCCACCTGGAGTGCGGTCAGCGGCGGGGGTGATGCCGAGGCGGAGTGGGCGATCCGGGTGCCCGGGGCCCGGGCCGCCTGGTTCTTCGCGGTCCGGGGCAGCAGCCCGGGGGACGTGTGGTCGCTCTCGTGGGCGAGCGGGACCCCCAGGTGGTAGCCGTAGACCATCCGGATGTAGCCGGAGCAGTCCAGGGCGCCCAGGAAGCGGGGTTCGGCCGTCTTCGTCAGGGAGCCGGCCGGAACCCGGGCGAAGGTCCAGTTCACGCCCATGTATTCGTGGAAGTCGGCGCCTTCCTCGCGCGCGCCGCCGGTGAGGGGCGGCCCATAATCGGATTCGCCGAGCACGGGGGCGCCGTGCTCCGGTGGTCCGGAGCGGTACGAGGTGACCCGGGGCGCGCCGGGCAGGAACTGGAAGCCGTAGGCGAGGGCGTCGGGTGCGGTCGACCCCAGCCAGCCGCGGATCTGCTGCTCCACCCCCGCGGTCCAGGTCCCGGTGAAGGGTTCGGGGAGCACCCGGACCCAGGAGCGGTGGACCACCGTGACCGGTACGGCCCAGGTCGCGGTGAGGATCCGGATCCGGGAGATACGCAGTTCGGCGGCGAGGGCTGTGCTGTCGGCGGCGGCGCGGACCCCGATCCGGCCCGGGGCGGGCGGCTGGTCATCGACGGTGGTCTGCCAGGCGGAGCCCTCGGTGAGGTCGGCGCGCCAGGCGCGGGCCTGGATGCGTCCTCCGGTGCGGTTGACCCGGATGCACCACGAGGAGCCCGCCGGATTGCCGGTCGCGACGGGTGCGGGGGTCACGAGTTGGGTCACGGAGGTGGCGCTGACGGCTCTCTCCAGATGGAGGGTGACCGCGCCGCCGGCGGCGAAGGAGAGCCGGGCCCGGAAGTGGTCGGTCGGGCCCGTGTAGCCGAAGGTGAGGGCGAACGAGCGGGCCGCGTCGGAGGGGTCCTGTGCGAAATGCCCGGTGATGACGGCGTCGAGGTCGGCGACCTGTTCGTCCTTGAGCGTGGCGTGGCGGCTCACGGAACTGGTCGCGGGGATGCGGACGATCCCGGCTCCGGGGGTGACCTCGTAGTCGGCCGTGGTGCCGTTGGCGGTGTCCCAGGCACCGCCGCCGGGCGACAGGCCCCAGCCGCCCGGTGCGACGGTCCGCCGGAAGGTGTCGTCGAAGGCCCGCTTGTCCTCGCGGAAGGTCCGCTCGGGGCCGGTGAGCAGCACCGTGCGGGAGCCGTGGGTGAGGACGGCGAGCGGTTCGTCCCCGAAGGCGACCTCGGTCCGGCCGGGCGTCCCGGTCACAGGGGTGACGGTGAGCGGGCCGAGGGCGGCGCGGGTGTAGACCGCGGGGTCGTGGGCGGCGACGGTGACGGAGGTACGGGAGCTGCCCACCGCCTCCTCGACGGGCACGGTGGCGGGTTGCGGGGCCGGTGCGGCGACGGCGGCCCGGGTACCGGCGCCGGTGAGCAGCGTTCCGGCGCCGACGGCGGCTATCAGCGAACGGCGGGAAGGGCCCGGTGATCTGGTCATACCCGATGATCGCCGAGAGGCGGGAACGCTGTCGCCCCCTTCCCGCGGTGATGATCCGGGGGGCCGGATCGCGGCACCCTTCCCCGCGGCCGTACGGTCCGGCGGCGGGCGGGGGCGCTGCGCCGCAGGACACCGGGGCCTCGGCCCGTGTCCGTACTTTCAGCCGGGGTTAAGCGGTCGTTTGGTCCGGGGGCCGAGCCTTCAGGGGCAGGCCGGTGGATACCCGGTCGCGGCCCGGACCGGGCCCGTGCCGCCCGCCGCCGGACCGGACGATCGGAGCTGCGATGACGCACGGCGGTATCGGTCCCCACACGCGTGAGGACTTCCGGACCCCGTATCTGGCGGTCCGCCCGGAAGCGGTGCCGGACGCGCCGCTGAGACTGTTCTGTCTGCACCACGCGGGCGGTGGTGCCTCCATTTTCCGTGACTGGCAGCGGGCGCTGGGACCGTCGGTCGCGGTCCTGCCGGTGCAGTTGCCCGGCCGGGAGCGCCGGGTGCGTGAGCCCCGGTTCACCGATATGGCCACGCTGGTAGGGGAGTTGAACGTACAGCTCGACCCGTATCTGCGGGTGCCGTACGCACTGTACGGGCACAGCATGGGCGCGCTGGTGGCCTGGCAGCTCTCGGCCGTCCGGGCCGCGGCGGGCCGGCGGCTGCCGGAGGCGCTGCTCGCGGGGGCGTGCAATCCGCCTGATGTGCCGCCGGTCTCCGCCGCCACCCGGGACATGTCGCAGCAGCGGCTGGTGCGCTGGCTGCTCGACGCGGGCGGTATCTCCGAGGAGCTGCTCCGGTACCCGGACTGGGTCGATGCCGCCGTGTCGGTGCTCCGCGACGATCTGGACCTGTGCAACAGCCACCGTCCGCCGGACGCGGACGGCCCCGGGCGACTGCCGTTCCCGATCCATGTCTTCGCGGGCGCCTCCGACTCCCTGGTCGGCGCCGGGACGATGACGGGCTGGGCCCGGCACAGCTCGGTGCCCGGCGAGCGGCACACCGTACCCGGCGGGCATCTGTTCCTGCGGGACTCGCCGGACCATCTCTTCGGGCTGCTCCGCCCCGTGCTGGCCGGCCTCGCGCCGGGGCTCGCGGACTGACACCGCGCCGTCGTTGCCCGGGCGGCCCGCAGGGACCGTACGACCACCTCCGCCGGAACAGTGACCGAGAGAGTGAGGCATTCATGGAGACCGAGACGTCCGTGGACGGCAGGAGCACCGGAAACGCCGTTCTCCGGGGCAGCCCGCACGCCTCGTGGGCGGAGGGGCAGGCGGAGGGCCAAGTGGTGACGGTCGACGATCCGGACCTGACCCTCAAACTGCTGCACGGCAATCACTACGACCACTTCGTGCCCACGGCGGAGTCGCTGGAGCGGGACGGGCGGACCCTGCGCGTGTTCCGGTGGAGCCACGAGACGTACATCGCCGAATGAGGCGGTCCCGCCGTGCCGGACGGCGGGACCTCCGGCGCGGTGCGGCCGCTCAGCCCGCGGGATCCGCGGCCGCGCCGCCCTGTTCCGTACCGAAGGCGCCGTAGCCGCCGCGGTAGCTCAGCAGCGGGCCCTCGTCGCAGGGCAGCAGCTCCGTCCGTACCACCCGGCAGAGCACTATCTCGTGGTCCCCGGCCGGGAGTTCGGCGGCGACCTCGCACTCCAGTTCCGCAAGCCCGCCCACCGGGACGGGCAGACCGCTGGGCGATTCCGTCCACTCCAGATTCCGGAACTTGTCGCGGCCCCGGCCCGCCAGTCCGGCGCTCACGGCGCGCTGCGCCTCGCTGAGGACGACGACTCCGATGCGCCCGCTGCCGCGCATCCGGGGCCAGGAGGAACTGGTGCGGGCCATGCAGAAGGAGATCAGCGGCGGGGAGGCCGAGGCCAGCACGAAGGAGTTGGCGACCATGCCGACCGGCTCGCCGGTCGCCGTATCGCGTCCGACGACGGCCACCACTCCGGTGGCGAAGTGGCCGAGGACGGTGCGGTAGTGGGCGTGGTCCGCGGCGGACGCGGTCTTCGTCGCCCGTGCGGTGCCGGGGGGCGGTTCATCGGACATGGCCACGACCTCGTTCACGGTATCGACGACTTTTCCACGGCAACTCGACGGCACTTCAACGGCTGTTCGACTGCGGCTGGGCGGCGGGCGGAAGAAGCGGCACCGGCCGCGGGCCCGGGGCTCCGGCGGCCCCTCCACAGCCACGATACGTAGGCACCCTCCGCTTTTCAATGTCCCGTTCACACGGGCCGATCCCGCTTTAGAGCGCCCTTAGCCCGGTCCAGGCCCGGTTTGTGACGCTCGGTTGGCAAGGGTGCACGGCAGTGGGAGGTGGGAGTGTTCAGCAGTGGTTCAGCGGGCGGCCCGTGGAGACGGGTCCTCATCGGGTGTCTGGTGCTCGCGGCGGCGGTCTCCGGATGCGGTCTCCCGGCCGGTGCGGCCCGGTCGGCCGACACCCTCGTCTATGCCGTCGAAACCGAACCGGACTGCCTCGATCCGCAGGTCAGCCCGCTCGACGCCACCGCCGCCCTGGTCCGCAACACCCATGACTCGCTGATCTCCATGGACCGCGGCGGCACCTTCCACCCGTGGCTCGCCGAGCGGTGGACCAGGTCGGCCGACGGTCTCGCGTACACCTTCCGGCTCCGTCCGGGGGTGCGTTTCCACGACGGGACCCGGCTCGGCGCATCGGCGGTACGGGCGACCCTCGACCACGCGGTGAATCCCAAGACCCGGTCCATGTACGCGGCGAGCCTGCTGGAGGGCTACCGGCGGACCGTGGTGGTGGACGAGCTGACGGCCCGCGTCGAACTGGGCCGGCCCAACGCGGCGTTCCTCCAGGCCCTCAGCACCGCCTATCTGGGCATCCAGTCGCCCCGGGCCCTGGCGAAACCGGCAGGTGAGCTGTGCACCCGTCCGGTCGGATCCGGCCCGTACGAGCTGGTCTCCTGGTCGCGCAAGCACAGCATCACGCTGCGCCGCAACCCCGACTACCGGTGGGGGCCCGGCCCCGGGGGCCGCAGCGCGCCGCCGCGGATCGCGGAGATCACGTACCTCTTCGTCGCCGAGCAGTCCGTCCGGCTGGGGCTGCTGACCAGCGGTCAGGCGGACGCGGTGGACAACGTGCCGCCGCGGAACGTCGCCGCGCTGCGGCGCTCCAGCGGCTACGAGGTCCAGCGCACCGACAATCCCGGACTGCCGTGGACGCTGTTCCTCAACCCCAACCGGGGACCGCTGGCGGACGTCCGGGTGCGCCGGGCGCTGACGAAGGCGATCCGGCTGAACGAGCTGGTGGACGCCGTCTACCACGGGCAGCGCACCCGGGCCTTCGGACCGCTCTCCCCCACCACCGTGCACCACGCCGCCGGGACACCCTGGAAGGACGATCCGGAGGAGGCCGCCCGGCTGCTGGACGCGGCGGGCTGGAAGGACCGCGACGGCGACGGCTACCGCGTCAAGGACGGCAAGCGCCTCTCCCTGTTCTGGCCCTACAGCGACTTCCTGGCCCGCGACGGCCGGGACGTGATGGGGCAGGGCATCCAGGCCGAGGCCCGCCGGGCGGGATTCGAGCTCCGCTACACCAGGCTGGACCCCGGGCAGTTCGCCACCCGGGCCGGTTCGGGCGACGCCGACGTTCTCGCGTTCAGCTTCACCCGGGCCGAACCCGACATCCTGCGCCACTACTTCGGTTCCGGAAAGACCGCCGAGAAGGGCGGGTCGAACCTGTTCCGCATCGCCGATCCGGCACTCGACGGCTGGCTGGACCGGGCGATCACCAGCCCCGACGCGGCGGTCAGGGCCACGGCCTACGAGAACGCCCAGCGGTACGTCCTCGACCGGGCGCTGGCCGTTCCGGTGTACGTACCGGCCACCACCGTCGGATACGTCTCGGACCTGCGCGGACTGCGCTGGGACCCCAGCGGCTACCCCGTCTTCCAGGACGCCCTGCGGGAGGACTCGTGAACCCACTGCTGAGATGGCTGGCCCGGCGGCTGCTGCTGGGCGTGCTCGTGGTGCTGGGCGCGGCGTCCGCGGCGTTCGCCGCCCTGCATCTGACGCCGGGCGATCCGGCCGAGGTCATGCTCGGCGGCACGGCGACCTCACCGGCCGCGGTGGCCGAGGTCAGAAAGGACCTGGGGCTGGACCGGCCGCTGGCGGCGCAGTACGCGTCGTTCCTGGGCCGGCTCCTCACCGGCGATCTGGGGACCTCGTACCAACTCCAGCGGCCGGTCACGGAACTGATCTCCGAACAGGCGGCGCCCACCCTCTGGCTCGCGCTGACCGGCTTCGCGCTGGGCTGCGCCTTCGCCCTGCCGCTCGCGGTGGCCACCGCGGGCCGCCGCCCCGGGCTGCGGCGGCTCTCGGCCGCGGTCGAGCTGGTACTCGTCTCCACCCCCGCCTTCTGGGTGGGTGTGCTGCTGCTCGCCCTGCTGTCCTTCCGCTGGCAGCTCTTCCCGGCGGCGGGCGGCGAGGGTGTCCGGGCGCTGGTGCTGCCCGCGGTGACCCTGGCACTGTCCCTGGTCGGGGTGTTCGCACAGGTGCTGCGGGAGTCGATGGAGCACTCCCTCGGCCAGCCGTACGCACTGGCGTCCCGGGCCCGGGGCGCCACGGAGACCGATCTCAGGCTCCGGCACGCGCTGCGGCATTCGCTGGTACCCCTGGTCACCCTGTCGGGCTGGACCATCGGGGCCCTGCTCAGCGGCACCGTGATCATCGAGACGGTCTTCAGCCGTCAGGGTCTCGGTCGGCTGATGACGGCCGCCGTCAACAGCCGTGACCTGCCCGTGGTGACGGGGCTGGTGATCGCGTCCGCCGCCCTGTTCGTCGTCGTCAACATCCTCGTCGACTGGCTGTATCCGGTGATCGACCCACGGCTGAAGGAGGCGGTCGCATGACCACCGCGATCACCGGTACCGGCGCCGAGCCCGCCGCCGTGCGTACGGCGGCCCCGGAGCGCCGCCGCCGGATCCGGGTCCCGCACGCCGGGGCCACGGTCGCCGCCGCCCTGCTGGTCCTGCTGGCCCTCGCCGCCGTCTGGCCGGGGCTGTTCGCCACCCACGCGCCCCACGCGGTGGACCCGATCAGCGCCCTCCGGGGTCCTTCGGGCTCGCATCTGCTGGGCACGGACGAACTGGGCCGGGACGTGTTCAGCCGGCTCGTCCACGGCACCCGGCTCTCCCTACTGCTCGGTCTGGGTGCCACCGCGCTGGCCGCGGTGACGGGCATCCTCCTCGGCGTACTGGCGGCCACCTCGCCCCGGGCCGTCGACGAGGCGATCATGCGCGTCAACGATGTGCTGCTGGCCTTCCCCGGGCTGCTGCTGGCGCTGCTGGTCGTGGCGACCCTCGGCCCCGGCACCCGCAACGCGACGATCGCGATCGGCCTCTCCATGACCCCCGGCTTCATCCGGCTGGCCCGGGCCCAGGCGCTGACGGTGCGGAACGCCGACTATGTGACGGCGTCCCTGGGGCTGGGGGTGCGGCCCTCGGCGGTGTACCGCCGCCATCTGCTGCCCAACGCGATGCCGCCGGTCCTGGTCTTCGCCACGCTGAACGTCGGTACGGCGATCCTCTCCGGATCGGCCCTCAGCTTCCTGGGCCTGGGCCCCCAGCCGCCGACCCCCGAGTGGGGGGCGATGCTCGCGGAGGGCCGCAATTATCTGGACGCCGCGTGGACGGCCGCCGTCTGTCCCGGGCTGCTGATCACGCTGACGGTGGCGGCGATTCACGTCCTGGGCGGGGCCGCCCGGGCCCGAGTGGAAGGGACGGGTCCCCGTGGGACGCACTGACGAGGACGGGCAGGGCACGGCGCCGCTGCTCGTGGTACGGGGGCTGCGGGTGTCGTTCCCGGCCCCGGCGGGCGGCCGGGCGGTCGCGGCCGTACGCGGGGTGGACCTCACCCTGGCGGCCGGTGAATGCCTGGCCGTGGTCGGCGAGTCCGGCTCGGGCAAGACCGTGACCGGGCGGGCCCTGCTGGGCCTCGCGGGTCCGGCGGCGCGGGTGACGGCCGACCGGCACGAGCTGTCGGGCCGGGACGTACGGGAGCTGGACGAGCGCGGTTGGCGGACGCTGCGCGGCCGGCACGCGGGCCTGGTGCCGCAGGACGCGCTGGTATCGCTGGACCCGCTGCGCCGCGTGGGCACCGAGGTGACGGAGGCGCTGCGCACGCACCGGCTGGCCGGCCGCCGGGACCGGCCGGACCGGGCCGTCGGACTGCTGGAGAAGGTGGGGGTGCCGGAGCCCGCGATCCGGGCCCGCCAGTATCCGCACGAGCTGTCGGGCGGTCTGCGGCAGCGTGCGCTGATCGCGGCGGCACTGGCCGCCGGTCCCGGGCTGATCGTCGCCGACGAGCCGACCACGGCCCTGGACGCTACCGTGCAGGCCCGCATCCTGGACCTGCTGGCCGAACGCCGGGACAACGGCGCCGGGGTGCTGCTGATCAGCCACGATCTGGCGGTGGTCGCCAGGCTGGCGGACCGGGTCGCGGTGATGCACCGCGGTGTGGTCGTCGAGGAAGGGCCGGCCCGGCACCTGCTGCGCGCCCCCGCCCACCCGTACACCCGGGATCTGCTGCGCGCGGTGCCCGGATCGGGCACCCGCGGCACCCGGCTGTCGTCCCGCACCGCGCAGGACACCGCGCTGGACACCGCCGTTCCCGGCGAAGCCTGCGGATACGCGGACCGCTGCTCCCTCGCCGTGGAGCAGTGCCGTGCCGGAGAGCCGCCGCTGGTCCGGCTGCGGGGCGACGAGGGTCCGCTGGTGCGCTGCCCCCGCACCGGCGAGCCGTGGCCGGAGCCGGTGACCGTCGCACGCCGGCCGGCACCGTCCGGCGGCGGCCGGGCCGAGGTGCTGACCGCGGAGGCGCTGAACGCGTCCTTCCCCCTGCCCGGCGGAGGGCGGCGGCAGGCCGTGCGCGGGGTGTCGTTCACCCTGTCCGCCGGTGAGACGCTGGGCGTCCTCGGGGAGTCCGGTTCGGGCAAGAGCACCGTGGCGCGGATCCTGATGGGGCTGCTGGAACCGGACGGCGGCCGGGTGACGTTCCTCGGCGAGCCCTGGAGCGGGCTCCGGGAGCGCGAGCGCCGCGGGCGGCGGCGAAGCATCCAGCTGGTGCACCAGGATCCCTTCGGTGCCCTCGACCCCCGCTGGACCGTGCGGCAGGTGGTCGGGGAGGCGTTCGACGTCGCGGGCGTCAGCCGTCCGGGGCGGGCGAAGGAGCGCGAAGGGCAGGTGCGGGAGGTGCTGCGGCAGGTGGGCCTCGACGATGCGGTGCTGCACCGCCGCCCCCGCGACCTCTCCGGCGGCCAGCGGCAGCGGGTGGCCGTCGCCCGGGCGCTGGCGCCCGGGCCCGCGGTCCTGGTCTGCGACGAACCCGTTTCGGCTCTGGACGTCTCCGTACAGGCCCAGGTGCTCGACCTGTTCGCGGACATCCAGGCGTCGACCGATGTGGCCATGGTGTTCATCTCGCACGACATCGGCGTGATCCACCATCTCAGCGACCGGGTGCTGGTCATGCGGGACGGTGCCGTGGTGGAGGAGGGCGCGGCCGACGACGTACTGCTGCGTCCGCGGACCGCCTGGACCCGTGAACTGCTGGACGCCGTACCGCGGGCGGAACACGCATGGCGGGAGCCCCTGGTCCCCTGACGTCCACCGAACCACCCCGGGCCGGAGCTCTACCGCGGCCGAGCCGGGGCCCGAGTCCGACGCACGAGTCCGACGCACGAGTCCGTGTCCGCATCAGAGAGGTCAGCCCATGCCGTCCGCAGCCCCCACGTCCGACGACCGGCAGGTCCGCGTCCTGTCGGCGGCAACGGCCCTGCCGGGGCCGCCGGTGGACAATGCCGCCCTCGCCCGCCGGTTCGGCATGAGCCCCTCCTGGCAGGAGTGGGTCGACGTCTTCATCGGCACCCGCACCCGGCATCTCTCCATCGACCTGGAGACCGACGAACCGCTCTGCACCCTCGCGGACCTCGGCGAGTCCGCCGGACGGCAGGCCCTCGAAGCCGCCGGGCTGGATCCGGGCGCGGTCGATCTGCTGGTCCTGGGCACCGCGACCCCCGATCTGCTGATGCCCACCACCGCCAGTGTCGTCGCCGACCGGCTGGGCATCGACGATCTGCCCGTCTTCCAGCTCCAGTCCGGTTGTACGGGTGCCCTCCAGGCGATGAGCGTGGCGGCGCAGCTGCTGCGTGCCGGGGACCACCGGACCGCCCTGGTGATCGGCGGCGACGTCTGCGCCAGGGCCTTCGACCTCACGGCCGATCTGCGGACGATGCCACCCGAGGAGATGATCAACGCGGTGCTGTTCGGGGACGGCGCGGGTGCGGTGGTCCTGACGACGCTGCCCGTGCCGGGGGCGGTGACGCTGCGCCGGGTCCGTACCCGGCTGGTCGGACTGGGCCGGGAGCCCGGGCAGACCCTGGCCTGGTTCGGCCCCAACGAGCGCGACCGCGGCCTGCCGTCGGTGACGGAGGACTACAAGGCCATCGAGCGGCTCGTCCCGGAGATGGCGGTCGAGGTGTACGGCGAACTCCTCGCCGATCTGGGCTGGGAGGCGGACGAACTGGACTATCTGCTGCCGCCCCAGCTGTCGACCCGGATGACCGGGACGATCATGACGGCGCTCGGCGGAGGCGGCCGGGCGCGGGAGATCAGCTGTGTCACCCGCAGCGGCAACAACGGCAACGGCCTCCCGTTTCTGCAGTTGGAGGAGGTGCTGCCGCTGATGGCGCCCGGGGAACGCGCGCTGGGCATCGCCATCGAGTCCAGCAAGTGGATCAAATCCGGTTTCGCCCTGGAGAGGGAGTGACGTCATGGCCGCGACCCGGGTGGCGCGTGAGCGCCGCCATACCGTCTACTTCCTCAACGCCGTCCGGGACTTCGCGCCGGTCCATCTGGACACCGAGGTCGATATGACCGCCGTCCGGCGCCACCGGCTCACGGCACGGGACGCGGGGCGCCGCTACTCCCCCGTCGCCTATGTGCTCCACGCGGCGGGCCGGGCGCTGGCCGCCCGTCCCGAAGCCAATGCGGCGGTACGGGGCCGGATCTGGCCGCGGCTGGCACGCTACGACTCCGTCGCGGGCAAGCTGGCCCTGGACCGGACGCTCGGCGGGCGGCGCGTGGTGCTGGCCACGGTGATCCCCGGGCTGGAACGGGCGACGCTGGACACGATTCAGCGGCAGATCGACCGGGTCAGGGACGGCGACCCGGACACCCTGCCGGAGTTCGCGGGGGTCCGCAGGCTGCACCGGCTGCCCGCGCTGGTGGCCCCGCTGGCGTACCACGTGGCGACCCGCCGGCTGGCGGGCCGGGACCGGCGCAGCGGAACCTTCTCCGTCAGCTCCCTGGGCCACGGTCCGGTCGACGGCTTCCACTCGGTCGGCGGCACCACGGTGACCCTCGGGGTGGGCCGGATCCTGGACCGGCCGGTGGTCCGTAGCGGAGCGGTGACCGTGGCCCCGGTGCTGCGGCTGAACCTCACCTTCGACCACCGCGTGATCGACGGCGCCGAGGCGACCGATCTGCTGGCCGCCGTCAAGGAGGGGCTGGAGGGTTTCGCGGGCGACGAGGCGACGGACACGGTGGCCGGGGCGAACGGGACGGAAGCCGCCGTACGGGCCACCGGAAGCAGTGCGTCCCGTGCGACCGGCGCCGAAGCCCCGGCCGCACGGCCGGACCGGACCTGACGACACCCGGGAGCAGAACGTGACCGAACACAGCGCACCCCGCACCGATCCGGCCGGCCCCGGCCCCGTACCGGATGCCCGGCCCGTACCACCGCCCGCCAACGACCTCGCGGAGCTGAAGCAGTACGTCGCGGTCCATGCCAAGGCGCAGCGGATCCCGCCCGCGGTCCACGCCGATGTCATGGCCCGGATCAGGACCGACGATCCGGAGGGGCCCGGTTCCTGGGCGTACGAATGGTTCCGCGCCGGTGAGGCGGCGGAGGCCGCGGGGCAGCCGCTGGACGCCTGCCGCGCCTTCACCATGGCCCGCTTCCCGTACGTCGACGGCCCGGCCAGGGCCCGCGCCCTGGAGCGGGCCGCCGCGGCGTTCGACAGCTGGCGGCGCGACGGCACCCCCATCGAACCGCACTCCGTCGAACTCCCCGGGGGCACGGTCCGCTGCTGGACCGCCGGGCTCTCCGCGCGGGAGCCCCGTCCCCTTCTGCTGTTCACGGGCGGCATCGTGAGCACCAAGGAGCAGTGGGCGCCGGTGCTGACCCGGGTGGCGCGGCTCGGGATGGCCGGAGTGGTCACCGAGCTGCCCGGAGCGGGCGAGAACACCCTGGTGTACGGGCCGGAGAGCCCCGCGATGTTCTCGCGGGTGCTGGATTCGGTGGCCGACCGGGCCCAGGTGGACCGGACGTACGCGGTGGCGCTCAGCTTCAGCGGCCATCTCGCGCTGCGCTGCGCCCTCGACGACGGGCGGCTGCGCGGGGTGGCCACGGCCGGGGCACCGGTCCGGAAGTTCTTCACCGAGGCGCTGCCCGGCGGGACCGTACCGGCCGTCACCGTGAACACCCTGGCGCATCTCACCCGTCTGCCGCCCGCCGAGGTGCCCGGCCGGCTGCGGGACTGGGCCCTGTCCGACGCCGAGCTGGCGGCCATCGACATACCCGTCGGTTATCTGGTGAGCCGTCGTGACGAGATCGTGCCGCCGGGCGAGGCGGCGCTGCTGAGGCGTCAGGTGCGGCGGCTCGACGTGGTGGAGAACGACGATGTGCACGGCTCGCCCCGGCACGCGGGAGACACCCCGTTGTGGATGGTGCTGTCGCTGCTGCGGATGCGCGGTGAGCGGAGCGCCCGGCGGGCCGTGGTCTCCGCGCTCTGGCGTACGGCCCGGCTCCGCAGCCGGTGGGCGGCACGGACCGGCTGACCGGCCCGAAACGGGGCTACCGGCAGTTGCTCCGCACCGGCGGGACCCCGGGCGCCCACCGGGGCGGCGCAACCTCCGTATGCTCCGCACCGGTGGGCGCCGGTCTCTGCCTGCCCGGGCCCGGCCGTCGCACGCCACCGGCGAACGGCCCCAGGGGTCGGGCAACGCGCTAGCCGCGTCGGTAGCCGTTCTTTAGAGGAGCGTTGGCCCAGGACACGAGGGTGGTTGCGTGGCCCCCGGGCGTATCGCGCCCCCGGCGGGCCGCCGTTCCTCCCGCCCCGGCCGCCCCCTGTTTCCCGAGGGCAGTGCCGGTCCTTCCCCGATCCGGAGGGCAGTGTCCGTATGGCCAACGAGGACAAGCTCCGCGACTACCTCAGGCGGGTGACCGCCGATCTCCACCAGGCCCGTCTGCGCCTGCGGGAGTACGAGTCCGAGCGTCATGAGCCGATCGCGGTGGTCGGTATCGGCTGCCGGTATCCGGGCGGGGCGGACTCCCCCGAGGCGCTGTGGCAGTTGGTCCGTGACGAGACGGACGCCGTCGGCGGTTTCCCGGCCGACCGCGGCTGGGATCTCGACGCCCTCTACCATCCGGACCCCGACCATCCCGGCACCTCCTACGCCCGGGAGGGCGGGTTCCTCTACGACGCGCACCGGTTCGACGCCGAGTTCTTCGGGATGAGCCCGCGCGAGGCCCTGGCCACCGACCCGCAGCAGCGGCTGCTGCTGGAGACCTCCTGGGAGGCGGTCGAACGCGCCGGGATCAACCCGGTGGCCCTGCGCGGCAGCCGTACCGGAGTCTTCGCCGGGGTCATGTACAACGACTACGCCTCACGGATCACCCGGCCACCGCAGGGCTTCGAGGGGTACATCGGGGCCGGGAGCGCGGGGAGCATCGCCTCGGGCCGGGTGGCCTACACGCTGGGTCTTGAGGGTCCGGCGGTGTCGGTGGACACGGCCTGTTCGTCGTCGCTGGTCGCGATCCACCTCGCGGCCCAGGCCCTGCGGCGCGGGGAATGCACCCTGGCGCTGGCGGGCGGGGTCACCGTCATGGCCACCCCGAACACCTTCGTCGAGTTCAGCCGGCAGCGGGGGCTGGCGCCCGACGGACGGTGCAAGCCCTTCGCGGCCGCCGCAGACGGCACCGGCTGGGCGGAGGGCGTCGGCATGGTGGTGCTGGAGAAGCTGTCCGACGCCCGGCGGAACGGTCATCCGGTGCTGGCGGTGATCCGGGGTTCCGCGATCAACCAGGACGGTGCCAGCAGTCAGCTGACCGCGCCCAACGGCCCCAGCCAGGAGCGGGTGATCCGGCAGGCGCTGGACAGTGCGGGTCTGACGCCCGCCGATGTCGACGCGGTCGAGGCCCACGGCACCGGAACCACCCTCGGCGACCCCATTGAAGCCGGGGCCCTCCACCGCACCTACGGCACCGAACGACCCACCGGCCAACCCCTCTACCTGGGCAGCATCAAATCCAATATCGGCCACACGCAGGCCGCCGCGGGCATCGCAAGCCTCATCAAGATGATCATGGCGATGCGGTACGGAGAGCTCCCCAGGACCCTCCATATCGACGAGCCCACCCCCCACTCCTCCTGGGACGGTTCCCTCCAACTCCTCACCGCCGCCCGGCCCTGGCCCGATACCGACCGGCCCCGACGGGCCGCGGTCTCCTCCTTCGGCATCAGCGGCACCAACGCCCATCTCATCGTCGAACAGCCCCCGGCGACCACCGATGCGGCGGATCCCGCAGACCCGGCAGACCCCCGGAACTCTGAACCGCCGGGTACCGCGGTGCCCGTACCGTGGCTGCTCAGTGCCCGTACCGAACCGGCTCTGCGCGCCCAGGCCGCCCGGCTCCGGGCCCATCTCGACGCCCGTCCCGGACCGGACGACGCCTCCGTCGCCCATGCGCTGGCGGCGACGCGTCCGTCGTTCGTCCGTCGCGCGGCCGTCGTCGGCGGGTCCCGGCAGGAGATCGGCGCGGCGCTGGACGCGCTGGCCCGCGGTGAGCGCGCGCCGGGGGCGGTGCGCGGTACGGCCTTCGCGGGTGAGCACCGGATCGTGTTCCTCTTCTCGGGCCAGGGCAGTCAGCGCCCGGGCATGGGACGCGAACTCCATGCCGCGTTCCCCGTTTTCGCCGATGCCCTCGACGATGTCTGCGGACGCCTCGACCCGCACCTCCCGCGGCCGCTGCGCGAGGTGATGTTCGCCGGTGATCCGGGCGAGGACCCCCTGCTCTCCCGCACCCTGTACACGCAGCCCGCCCTCTTCGCCCTGCAGACCGCGCTGCACCGGCTGCTGGGCTCGTGGGGTGTCCGGCCGGACCGGGTGGCGGGCCACTCGGTCGGGGAGATCGCGGCGGCCCGTGCCGCCGGGCTGATCGGCCTCGACGACGCCTGTGCGCTGGTCGCCGCCCGCGGCAGGCTGATGGACGGGCTTCCCGCGGGCGGCGCCATGCTCTCCGTACGCGCCGGGGAGGAGGCGGTGGCGGCGCTTCTCGACGACGGGCCGTGGGCGGGCGGGGTCTGGCTGGCGGCCGTGAACGGCCCGGAGGCGACCGTGGTGTCCGGGGACGAGTCCGCCGTCGACGCCCTGGCGCTCCACCTGGCGGAGTCGGGTCACCGGACCCGCAGGCTGGCCGTCGCGCGGGCCTTCCACTCGGCGCTGATGGACCCGGTCCTGGACGAGCTGCGGGCGGTCGCGGCGGAGATACGGTTCCGGCCGCCCGCCGTCCCGCTGGTCTCGACCCTCACCGGGCGGCCGGCGGCGTTCGAGGAGCTGGCGTCGCCGGAGTACTGGGTCCGGCAGGCCCGGGAGACGGTCCGGTTCCACCAGGCGGTGACGGCCCTGCGGGAGGACGGGGTGACCGCCTGGGTCGAACTGGGCCCGGACAACACGCTGACGGCGCTCGCCGGGCCCGCCGTGGGCGATACGGCCGTGGTGACGGCCGTACTCGACCGGCGTCTGCCGGAGGCGACGGCGGCCGTGACCGCGGTCGCCCGGCTGCACACGAGCGGTGTGCCCGTCGAAACGGCCGTCCTGGTCCCGGCGCCCTCCGGCCCTCCTTCCGCGTCCGGCGGCGTGGGGGCACCTTCGGTTTCCCTGCCGACGTACCCCTTCCAGCGCACCTCGTACTGGCTGGAGGCCGACGAGCCCGCGGATCTCGCCGCGGCGGGTCTGCGCAGTGCCGGGCATCCGCTGCTCCGCGGGGAGTTGTCGCTGGCCGACGGCGGACGTCAGGTGTTCACGGGCAGGCTGACGCCCGGGGCGCTGCCGTGGCTGGCGGACCATACGGTGGCGGGCACCCCGGTCCTCCCCGGTGCCGCCCTCGTCGAACTGGCCCTGCACGCCGGTGCGGGCGCCGGCTGCGGCACGGTCGAGGAACTGGTCCTGGAGGCGCCCCTGGCCGTACCGGAGGAGGGCTGCCGGATCCAGCTCCTGCTGGAGCCCGCCGACGGGAAGGGCCGCCGGGCGTTCACCGTCCATGCGCACCCCGAGGGCGGCGAAGCCCTGTGGGACCGTCATGCCGCGGGCACGCTCGCCCCGCCCGGCGCCGTACCCACTCCCGCTCCCGCTCCCGGCACCGGTGGTGTTCCCGTGGAGTGGCCGCCGCCGGGCGCGGTTCCCGTCGAGGTGTCCGGGCTGTACGAGCGGCTGCCCGAACGGGGGTACGGCTACGGGCCGTCGTTCCGGGGTCTGCACGCCGTCTGGCGTTCGGGCCGCACCCTCTATGCCGAGGTCCGGCTGCCGGAGGAGGCCCGCGACCGCGCCGGACGGTTTGCCCTGCATCCGGCCCTGCTGGACGCCGCGCTGCACCCCCTCTTCCTGGACGAGGCTGCCGGGGGCGCCGGGGAGGAGCGGCCGGATCGCGTACGCCTGCCGTTCTCCTGGTCGGGTGTGACCCTGCGGGCCGACGGCGCGACCGCGCTGCGGGTACGGATCGGGCCGCACGGCAGCGGCGACGGCACCTGGACCCTGGAGCTGGCGGACGGCGAAGGGCGGCCGGTGGCCGAGGTCGCATCGCTGGCGCTGCACGACGTCCCCGTCGAGCGCATCACGGCCGGTTCCGGCTCCGCCGGGCCGCTGTACGAGGTGCGCTGGCCGTCCCTGGACGGCGTACCGGAGGCATCGGGCGAGGCACCGCCCGCCGTCGTGGACCTCTCCGTCGTGGACCGGGATGTCCTGGCCGCGGCGCCGCCCGGAGTGCCGCTGCCCGATCTGGTGGTGGCCGTCCCTCCTGTGCCCGGGGTGTCCGGCGACGGCACCCTGCCCGGGCGGGTGCGGACGGCCGTCGGCCGGATCCTCGCCTTCGTCGGGGGGTGGCTCGCGGACGACCGCCGCGGGGACAGCACGCTGACACTCCTCACCGGCCTGGCTGTACGGACGGGCCACGAGGCGCCCGGGTCCGGTGCCGACCTGGCGTCGGCGCCGCTGTGGGGGATGCTCCGCTCCGTCCAGAGCGAGCACCCCGGCCGGATCGTTCTCGTCGACGACGACGGGACACCGGCGTCCCGGGCGGTGCTCGGCGCCGCCCTGCGCACCGGGGAACCGCAACTGGCCCTGCGCGGCGGCACCGTCCGGGTGCCGCGGCTGGCCAGGGTCGCCCCCTCGGTCCACGGCACCGGTCCCGGACCCGTATTCGATCCGGACCGTACGGTCCTCGTCACCGGCGGCACCGGAACGCTCGGCGGTCTGGTGGCCCGTCATCTGGTCACGGAGCACGGTGTCCGGCATCTGCTGCTGACCAGCCGCAGCGGCCCGGCCGCGGAGGGCGCCGCCGAACTGCTCGCGGAGCTGGCCGCGCTGGGCGCCGACACCGCGCTCGTCGCCTGCGACACGGCCGACCGGGACGCCGTCGCCGCACTGCTCCGGGACCGCGCGGGGCGGCCGCCGCTGGGGGCCGTGGTGCATACGGCGGGCGTCCTCGACGACGGCGTGTTCGAAAGCCTCACCCCCGAGCGGTTCGACACCGTGCTCCGCGCCAAGGCGGACAGCGCCTGGCATCTTCACGAACTGACCGCGGACGCCGAACTGACGGCGTTCGTCCTGTTCTCGTCGCTCGCGGGCGTCGTGGGCAACGCGGGTCAGGCCGGCTATGCGGCCGCCAACGCCTTCCTCGACGCGCTGGCGGCCGAGCGCCGGGCCGCCGGACTGCCCGGAACCTCCCTGGCCTGGGGCCCCTGGGCCGAACGCAGCGCGATGACCGGCGGGCTGTCGGCGGCGGACCGGCAGCGCGCCCGGCGGTCGGGCGTACTGCCTCTGCCGACGCGGACCGCGCTGGCGCTGTTCGACGCCGCCCTGTCGGCGGACGTACCCCTCGCGGTGCCGGTACGGCTCGACCTCGCGGCCCTCCGCGCGACCGCGCCGGACACCGGGGGGCCGCTGCTGCGCGGTCTCGTCGGGCCGCCGCGCCGCAGGGCGGCCGGGAACGGCACCCCGGCAGCAGCGTCCCTGGCCCCGCTGGACCCGGCGGACCGGCCAGCCGCCCTGATCGACCTCGTACGGGGACAGGTGGCCGAAGTGCTGGGCCATACGGATCCCCAGGCCATCGACACCGAGCGGGCTCTCAGCGAACTCGGCTTCGATTCCCTGACCGCCCTCGAACTCCGCAACCGGCTCAACGAGACGACGGGTCTCCAGCTCCCGGCGACCCTGGTCTTCGACCGTCCGACCGTGGCGGCGCTCGCCGCCGAACTCGCCGCCCGGCTCTCCGGCGCGCCGTCGACCGTCCCCTCCGGCTCCGGCAGACCGGCCGCGACCGCGCTTCCGGCCGACGACGAGCCGATCGCGGTGGTCGGCATCGGCTGCCGGTATCCGGGCGGGGCGGACTCCCCCGAGGCGCTGTGGCGGCTCGTCTCGGAGGGCATCGACGCGGTCGGCGCCTTCCCCGCCGACCGGGGCTGGGACACGGAGCGGCTGTACGACCCCGATCCGGACCGGACCGGGCACACGTATGTACGCGAGGGCGGGTTCCTCTACGACGCGCACCGGTTCGACGCCGAGTTCTTCGGGATGAGCCCGCGCGAGGCCCTGGCCACCGACCCGCAGCAGCGGCTGCTGCTGGAGACCTCCTGGGAGGCGATCGAACGCGCCGGGATCAACCCGGCGGCCCTGCGCGGCAGCCGTACCGGAGTCTTCGCCGGGGTCATGTACAACGACTACGCCTCACGGATGCTGTTCCCGGCCGAGACACCGGAGGAGGTCGAGGGGTATCTCGGCTACGGCAGTGCGGGCAGCGTCGCGTCCGGCCGCGTGGCCTACGCCCTCGGTCTTGAAGGTCCGGCGGTGTCGGTGGACACGGCCTGTTCGTCGTCGCTGGTCGCGATCCACCTCGCGGCCCAGGCGCTGCGTCGCGGCGAATGCACCCTCGCCCTCGCGGGGGGTGTCACCGTCATGGCCACCCCGGCGACTTTCATCGAGTTCAGCCGGCAGCGGGGGCTGGCGCCCGACGGACGGTGCAAACCCTTCGCGGCGGCCGCCGACGGCACCGGCTGGGGCGAGGGGGTCGGAGTCGTCGTCCTCGAACGCCTCTCGGAGGCACGCCGGAACGGTCATCCGGTGCTGGCGGTGATCCGGGGTTCCGCGATCAACCAGGACGGTGCGTCGAACGGCCTCACCTCACCCAACGGCCCCGCGCAGGAACGCGTCATCCGCCAGGCACTGGAGAGTGCGGGACTGACCCCCGCCGATGTCGACGCCGTCGAAGCCCACGGCACGGGAACCACCCTCGGCGACCCCATCGAAGCCCAGGCCCTCCACCACACCTACGGCACCGACCGGCCCGCCGACCGGCCTCTCTACCTGGGCAGTATCAAATCCAATATCGGCCACACGCAGGCCGCCGCGGGCATCGCAAGCCTCATCAAAATGACCATGGCCATGCACCACGGGCGCCTGCCGGAGACCCTCCATATCGACGAACCCAGTCCGCACACCCCCTGGGACGGCTCCCTCCAACTCCTCACCACCGCGCAGGACTGGCCCGACACCGGCCGACCGCGACGCGCCGCCGTCTCCTCCTTCGGCATCAGCGGCACCAACGCCCACCTCATCCTCGAACAACCCCCCACCGAAGAACCCGAACCGGCGGATCCGGTGGCGGCGGTGCCGTGGATGTTCTCCGCGCAGTCGGAAGGCGCACTGCGGGAAGTCGCCGTACGGCTCCAGACCATGCTGGCCGACGATCCGGACACGGACATCGCAGCGGTCAGCCGGTCGCTCGCGGTGTCCCGGGCGCAACTGCCGCACCGTGCCGTCGTCGTGGGCGAGGACCGGGCGGAACTCCTCACCGGGCTGGGGGTGGTGGGCCGGGGTGGTGAGGCGGCGAATGTGGTCAGGGGGACCGCGGCGTCACGTCCGCTGACCGTGTTCGTCTTCCCGGGCCAGGGCTCCCAGTGGCCCGGAATGGCCCGCGAACTCCTCGACACCCAGCCGGTCTTCGCGGAACATCTCACCGCCTGCCACCACGCCCTCGCGCCCCACACCGACTGGTCACTCCTGGACCTCATCAACACCACCGACACCGCACCCGACCTCGACCGCACCGACGTCGTCCAACCCGCACTCTTCGCCGTCATGGTCTCCCTCGCCCGCCTCTGGCAACACCACGGCATCCACCCCGACGCCGTCATCGGCCACTCCCAGGGCGAAATCGCCGCAGCCCACATCGCCGGCGCCCTCACCCTCCACGACGCCGCAAAAATCGCCGCTCTGCGCAGCAAGGCCCTCACTTCCCTGGCGGGTACGGGAGGGATGGCGTCCGTACCTCTCCCGGCCGAAGAGGTGGCCGAGCGGCTGCTCCCGTACGGGTCCGCCCTGTCCGTCGCGGCTACGAACAGCCCGGTCTCCACCGTGGTATCCGGGGATGCCGGGGCCGTCGCGGACTTCGTGGAGGCGTGCAAGGCGGACCGGATCCGGGCGCGCACCATTCCGGTGGACTACGCGTCCCACTCACCTCATGTCGACGGGATCCGCGACGAGCTGCTGCACCTGCTGGAGGGGGTGGTGCCGGAGCACCCCTCCATCCCGTTCTACTCCACCCTCACCGGAACCCTCCTCACCCCCCACACCCCCCTCAACCCCACCTACTGGTACGACAACCTCCGCCACCCCGTCCACTTCCACCAAGCCCTCACCCACCTCACCACCCACCACCCAAGCCAACCCCTCCACACCATCGAAATCAGCCCCCACCCCATCCTCACCCCCGCCATCCACGACACCCACCCCACAACCACCACCACCCACACCCTCCACCGCAAACACCCCAACCACACCACCTACCTCACCAACCTCGCCCACACCTGGACCCACGGCACCCCCACCACCTGGCACCCCACCCACACCGGAACAGCCAGCACCAGCACCAGCACCAGCACCCACACCCCGACACCCCACACCCCCCTCCCCACCTACCCCTTCCAACACCACACCTACTGGCTCACCCCCACACCACCCACCACCCCCACAACCCCCACCACCCAACCCAACCCCCACCCCATCCTCACCACCAAAACCACCCTCGCCACCGACCACCACCTCTACACCGGAACCATCACCCCCACACCCACCCCTGGACCACCCACCACACCATCCTCAACACACCCCTCCTCCCCGGCACCACCCACCTCGAACTCGCCCACCACATCGGCACCCAACACCACACCCCCCACATCAACGAACTCACCCTCCACACCCCCACACCCACCCACCCCCACCAACCCACCCACCTCCAAGCACACCTCACACCCCCCAACCCCCAAGGCCACCGCACCCTCACCATCCACACCACCACCAACCCCCACACCACCCCCTGGACCCACCACGCCACCGCCACCCTCACCCCCACACCCACCACCACACCACCACCCACACCCCCACCACCTGGCCACCACCCCACACCACACCCCTCAACCTCACCCACCACTACCCCACCCTCCACACCCACGGATACACCTACGGACCCACCCTCCAAGGACTCACCCAAGCCCACCAACACCCCAACGGCACCCTCTACGCCCACACCCAACAACACCCCACCACCCACACCACAAACCACCACCACACCCTCCACCCCACACTCCTCGACACCACCCTCCACCTCCTCCCGCTCAGCGGTCCCGAACCGGACCCGGAGCTGATCCGGATCCCGTTCGCCTGGAAGAACGTGCAGTTCTTCGCCACCGGTGTCACCGAGCTACGGGTGCAGTGCATTCCGCGTGACGACGATTCGGTGTCGCTCTGGCTCACGGACACCTCCGGCGCCCCGGTGCTGTATGCCGAGGAGTTGAGCGTCCGTACGGTCTCCCGGGCCCGGCTCGCGCGTACGCTCGGCGCCTCGGACGGAGCCGGGGACGGGCTCTACCGGCTGGACTGGGAGGCGCTGCCCCCGGCCCGGGGCACGGTGCGGGCCCGGCGGTACGCGATCATCGGTCCCGCGGATCGCGGCGAGCCGCTGCGCCGGGCGCTGGCCTCGTCGGGCGGCCGGGTTGACGTCTACCCGGATCCGGCGGATCTGACCGATGCCCTCGATACGGGCGCGCCCGTACCCGATACAGTGCTGGCCCTCCCCTCGCCCGTACCGCCGTCCGGGACCGTTTCCGTGCCCGACGCGGTACGCGCTCTCGCGCACCGGACGCTGGAGCTGCTCCAGGCCTGGACGGCCGACGAACGGCTGGCCGCGACGGTACTGGCCGTGACGACCGGGGGCGCGGTGGCGGCCCGCCCCGGCGAGACGGTCACCGACCCGGGCGAAGCCGCTCTCTGGGGTCTGCTGCGTTCGGCACAGGCCGAACATCCGGGTGCCTTCGCCCTGCTCGACCTGGACGGCTCCGGGGATTCGCTGAGGGCACTGCCCGCGGCTGTCGCCGCGATCCGGGACGCCGACGAGCCGCAGCTCGCCGTACGGGAGGGCGCCTTGTTCGTCCCCAGGCTGGCGCCCGCAGCGGACGGCGACGCCCTGACCGTGCCGGACGGTCCCGATGCGGATGCCTGGGTGCTCGACGCCCGGCCCCGGGGCACGCTGGAGAATCTGGCGCTGAGGCCGTCGACCGCGGCCGGCGCGGAACTGGAGCCGGGGCAGATCCGGGTCTCCGTCCGCGCGGCCGGACTGAACTTCCGGGACGTCCTGATCGCGCTGGACATGTATCCGGGCAACGCGCCGATCGGCAGCGAGGCCGCGGGCGTGGTCCGGGAGGTCGGCTCCGATGTGACGGACCTGCGGCCCGGCGACCGGGTGTTCGGGCTGTTCCCCGGCGGTGTCGGCCCGGTGGCGGTGACCGACCGCCGGCTGGTGGCGCGGATTCCGGAGGGCTGGTCGTTCCCGCAGGCCGCGGTGGTTCCCGTGGTGTATCTGACCGCCTACTACGGGCTGGCCGATCTGGCGGCGCTCGGCGCGGGCGAATCGGTGCTGATCCACGCCGCGGCCGGCGGGGTGGGACTGGCCGCGATGCAGTTGGCGCGCCACTGGGGTGCCGAGGTGTACGGGACGGCGAGCCGTGGCAAGTGGGAGCTGCTCCGGCAGGCCGGGCTGCCGCCGGAGCGGATCGCGTCGTCGCGGGACACGGAGTTCGCCGACGCGTTCCTGGCGGCCACCGGCGGCCGCGGCATGGACGTCGTCCTCAACTCGCTGGCCGGGGAGTTCGTCGACGCGTCGCTGCGGCTGCTGCCGCGCGGCGGCCGTTTCGTCGAGATGGGCAAGCTGGACGTCCGTGACGCGGAGGAGACGGCGCGGCAGAATCCCGGGGTCCGGTACCGGCAGTTCGACATGGTGGAGGCCGGTCCTGAGCGGATCCGGGAGATGCTGGCGGAGATCCTGGCGCTGTTCGACACGGGTGCCCTGCAGCCACTGCCGGTCACTGCCTGGCCTGCGGCGAGTGCCTTGGAGGCGTTCCGCCATCTGGGCCAGGCGCGGCACGTCGGGAAGGTGGCACTGCGGGTGCCGCGGCCGCTGGACCCTCAGGGGACGGTGCTGATCACGGGAGGTACCGGCACGCTCGGCAGCCTTCTCGCCCGCCACCTCGTCACCGAACACCACATCACCCACCTCCACCTCGTCAGCCGCACCGGACCCGACACCCCCACCGCCCAAAACCTCCACACCGAACTCACCCGACTCGGCGCTCACATCACCATCACCGCCTGCGACACCGCCGACCCCCAAGCACTCCACCACCTCCTCACCACCATCCCCACCGAACACCCCCTCACCGCCGTCGTCCACGCCGCCGGGGTGCTCAGCGATGCGACGGTGACGTCGATGACGGAGGAGCAGCTCGACACGGTGCTCCGGTCGAAGGTGGATGCGGCGTGGCATCTGCACGAGTTGACGGCCGGTGCGGATCTCGCGGCGTTCGTGCTGTTCTCTTCGGCCGCGGGCACGCTGGGCGGGCCCGGTCAGGCGAACTACGCGGCCGGGAACGCGTTCCTGGACGCGCTGGCCCGGCAGCGGTCCCGGGCCGGTCTTCCGGCTTCGTCCGTGGTGTGGGGTCTGTGGGAGGACTCCAGTGGGATGACGGGCCATCTGACGGAGGGTGATGTACGGCGGCTGGGCCGGGGCGGGCTGCGGCCCCTGTCGTCGGCGGATGGCCTGGCGATGTTCGATGCGGCGCTGAGGTCGGCGGAGCCGGTGCTTGTCGCGGCCCGGATCGACGCCGGGGCGTTCGCGGCCGGAAACGGCATCGGCGGGGTTCCGGTGGTGCTGCGTTCGCTGGTACGGACGGATCCCGCCGCTCCCGTGGGCGGGTCCCGGCCGGGTCCGGAGCCCGGGGCCGGCCCTTCGCTGTCCGAGCGGCTGGCCGGGCTGACGGAGGCCGAGGCGGACGATGTCGTACTGGAGCTGATCCGGGAACAGGTGGCCGTCGTTCTGGGGCATCGGGGGTCCGATGCCGTACCGGCCGAGGAGGCGTTCAAGGATCTGGGCTTCGACTCGCTGACCGCCGTGGAGCTGCGCAATCGGCTCGGTGCGGCAACCGGTCTTGCGTTGGCGTCGACGCTGGTGTTCGACCATCCCACGCCGCAGGCCCTGGCGGAGCACGTCCGTTCCCGGATTGCCGCCACGGCTGTGGAGGAGGGGGCGGTACGGGAGGCGGGAGCGCCCGTACTGGCGGAGATCGAAGGGCTCGCGCGCACGCTCTTCGCGCTGTCCTCCCGGTCCCCCGAAGACCCGGACGGTGTCGAGGAGCGGCTACGGCAGCTGCTGCGCGACTGGCAGGAGCGCACCCGCCCCGCCGAGCGGGCGGACGATCTCTCATCGGCCTCCGACGACGATCTGTTCGAGGCGCTGGACCACGAATTCGGCACGGCCTGACCGGCCGGACCACGGACGTAACCGAGGAGTCGATCGCATATGGACGACGTGGAGAACGCGGGACGGGCGGGGCACGCCGGGCGGACCGAAGGCACGGGGCAGACGGAGAAGGCGGAGAACTCCGGCAGGCTCCGTGAGTACCTCCGGCGTGCCACGGCCGAGTTGCGGCAGGCCAATCAGAAGCTGCGCGACGCGGAGGAGGCGGAGCGGGAGCCGGTCGCGGTGATCGGGATCGGCTGCCGCTACCCCGGCGGCATCCGCAACCCCGACGACCTCTGGAACCTCGTCGCCGACGGCACCGACGCCATCGGCGGCTTCCCCACCGACCGCGGCTGGAACCTCGACACCCTCTACCACCCCGACCCCGACCACCCCGGCACCACCCATGTGCGGCACGGCGGCTTCCTCTACGACGCCCCCGCCTTCGACCCCGCCTTCTTCAACATCAGCCCCCGCGAAGCCCTCGCCACCGACCCCCAACAACGCCTCCTCCTCGAAACCACCTGGGAAGCCCTCGAACACGCCCGCATCGACCCCACCACCCTCCACTCCACCCCCACCGGCACCTACACCGGAGTGATTTCGCAGGAGTATTCGCCGCGGGCGGGTGAGCCCTGTGGGGAGTCCGAGGGTTTCTTCCTCGCGGGCAACACGACGAGTGTGGCGTCGGGGCGGGTGGCCTACACCCTCGGTCTTGAGGGACCGGCGGTCACCGTCGACACCGCCTGCTCCTCGTCCCTCGTCGCCGTCCATCTGGCGGCCCAGGCCCTGCGCCGCGGCGAATGCGCCCTCGCGCTCGCCGGGGGTGCGACGGTGATGGCGAAGCCGAGTCTGTTCACGGAGTTCAGCAGGCAGGGCGGGCTGGCGCCGGACGGGCGGTGCAAGCCGTTCGCGGCGGGCGCCGACGGGACGGGGTTTGCCGAGGGTGTGGGTGTGGTGGTGCTGGAGCGGCTGTCGGACGCTCAGCGGAACGGGCGCCGGATTCTGGCGGTGATCCGGGGTTCCGCGATCAACCAGGACGGCGCGTCGAACGGGCTCACCTCACCCAACGGCCCCGCGCAGGAGCGGGTGATCCGCCAGGCGCTCCACAACGCAGGGCTGACCCCTGCCGATATCGACGCCGTCGAAGCCCACGGCACCGGAACCACCCTCGGCGACCCCATCGAAGCCCAAGCCCTCCACCACACCTACGGCACCGACCGGCCCACCCACCAACCCCTCTACCTCGGCAGCATCAAATCCAACATCGGCCACACCCAAGCCGCCGCAGGCATCGCAAGCCTCATCAAAATGACCATGGCCATGCACCACGGACAACTACCGGAAAGCCTCCACATCGACGAACCCACCCCCCACACCCCCTGGGACGGCTCCCTCCAACTCCTCACCACCACCCAGAACTGGCCCGACACCGACCGACCCCGACGCGCCGCCGTCTCCTCCTTCGGCATCAGCGGCACCAACGCCCACCTCATCCTCGAACAACCCCCCACCGAAGAGCCCGAACCCCCACCCACCCCCGTACCGCCACACCCCTCCCGTGGCTGGTGTCGGCCGCTTCCCCGGACGCGCTGCGCGATCAGGCCCGTACCCTGCACGAGCGGCTCTCCGCCGCGGACGGCGAACACCCCGCGGACATCGGGTACTCCCTCGCCGTGACCCGTGGCGCGCTGGGTCACCGGGCGTCCGTCACCGGCCGGGACCGTGAGGAGCAGTTGGCCGGGCTCGCCGCCCTGGCCGCGGGGGAGTCCGCTGCCGGGGTGCTGACGGCGGAGCCCAGGGCACCGGGGAAGACGGTCTTCGTCTTCCCGGGTCAGGGCAGCCAGTGGGCGGGGATGGGGCTGAAGCTGCTGGCGGAGTCGGCCGTGTTCCGGGAGGAGTTCGAGGCCGTGGAGCGGGCGCTTCTGCCGCATCTGGACTGGTCGCCCGGCGGGGTGCTGCGGGGTGAGCCGGGGCAGCCTTCGCTGGAGCGTGTCGACGTGGTGCAGCCCCTGCTGTTCGCGGTCATGGTCTCCCTGGCCGGGCTGTGGCGGGCGTCGGGGGTCGAACCGGCGGCGGTCGTCGGGCATTCGCAGGGGGAGATCGCCGCCGCCTATGTGGCGGGGGCGCTGTCCCTGGAGGACGCGGCCCGGATCGTGGCCTCCCGCAGTCTGGTCCTGACCCGGCTGGTGGGCCGCGGCGGCATGGTGTCCGTGGCGGCGGGCGAGCAGCGGGTGGCGGGGCTCCTCGCCCCCTGGGAGGGCCGGCTGTCGGTCGCCGCCGTCAACGGTCCCGCGTCCGTCATCGTCTCCGGCGACGGCGAAGCGCTGGACGAGCTGCTGGCTGTCTGCGCCGGAGCGGACCTGCGGGCGCGCCGGGTCCAGGTGGACTACGCCTCGCATTCGGCGCATGTGGACGAGGTGCGCGCGGACGTCGTGGGCGGGCTGGCGGGGATCGCGCCGCGGGCCGCGCGGATCGCGTTCTGGTCGACCGTCACCGGGGCCCGGCTGGACACCGCGGAGCTGACCCCGGAGTACTGGTTCCGGAATCTGCGGGAGCCGGTACGGCTGGCGGACACGGTACGGGCCCTCGCGGGCCGCGGACACCACACGTTTCTGGAGATCAGCCCGCACCCCGTGCTGGGTCTCGGGCTCAGCGGCACCCTCGACGACTGCGTGGCGGACGGCGCGGGTGCCGTGCTCGGGACCCTGCGGCGTGACGAAGGCGACCGGTCGCGCTTTCTGCGGTCGCTGGCTGAGGCGCATGTCCGGGGTGTCCGGGTCGACTGGGAGCGGGCGTACGCGGGTGGGCCGTACCGGACGGTGGAGCTGCCGACGTACGCCTTCCAGCACCGGTCGTACTGGTTTGCGCACCACGCTCCGCACGGAACCGTCGCTGCCCCGGCCGTCGCGGACGGGCCGTTCTGGTCGGCCGTGGCGGATCCGGACGCCTCGGCGCTGGCCGGGCTGCTGGGGGTGGCCGAGGACGCGCCGCTGACGGCGGTGCTGCCCGCGCTGTCCGCCTGGCAGCGGCATTCCGCCGAGGCGGGGGCGGTGGACCGCTGGCGCTACCGGGTGGTGTGGAAGCCGCTCGCGGGCGCCGCGGCCACGCGCCGGGTCGACGGGGACTGGCTGCTGGTCGAACCCGACGTACCGGAGGCGAAGCCGTACGCCGACGCCTGCCGGTCCGCGCTGGAGCGGTCCGGCGTGCGGGTGGTCACGGTCCGGATCGGCGCGGACGGCACCGGGCGGGCGGCGGTCGCGGAACGCGTACGGGCGGCCGTCGGCGAAGGTGCGGACGCTCTCGGCGGTGTGCTGTCGCTCGCCGGGCTGGACGAGACGCGGGACCCCGGGCTGCCGTCGACGCCACGCGGTCTCGCCCTGACGGTCTCCCTGGTACAGGCGCTGGGCGATCTCGCTGTGGCCGCACCGTTGTGGTGCGTCACCCGGGGCGCGGTGGCCGCCTCCCCGGGCGAGCCGCTGCCCGCACCGGACCAGTCGCTGGTGTGGGGGCTCGGCCGGGTGGTGGCGCAGGAGCACCACGCGCGCTGGGGCGGGCTGGTGGATCTGGCCGCGGACCGGGCGGACGGTGCCGCGGGCGAGCTGCTGATACGGGCGCTGGGGGCGCCGGGCCGGGACGACCAGATGGCGCTGCGGGCGTCCGGTCTGCTGGGCCGGCGGGTGGTCCGGGCCCCCGCGGCCGGTGCGGCCCCCGGGCCCGGCTACCGTCCCCGCGGCACGGTGCTCGTCACCGGCGGGACCGGCGCGGTGGGCGGGCATGTGGCGCGCTGGCTGGCCCGGAGCGGTGTCCCGCACCTGGTACTGGCGTCCCGGCGCGGTGAAGAGGCTCCGGGCGCGGCGGAGCTGGGCGCCGAACTGGCAGCGCTGGGCAGTCGGGTGACGTTCGCCGCCTGCGACGTCTCGGACCGGGATGCGCTGGAGCGGCTGCTCGACGGGATATCCGGAGACGAACCGCTGACCGCGGTGATGCACACCGCCGCGGTCCTCGACGACGGGCCCGTGGACCGACTCGACGCCGAACGTCTGGAGCGGACCCTGCGGGTCAAGGTGGACACCGCCCGTCATCTGCACACGCTCACGGAGGGGCTGGACCTGGACGCGTTCGTGCTGTTCTCGTCCACCTCCGGCATGTTCGCCGCGGCCGGTCAGGGGAACTACGCGCCCGGCAACGCCTTCCTGGACGCGTTCGCCCTGTGGCGCCGGGAGCGGGGACTCACTGCCGTCTCCGTCGCCTGGGGCGCCTGGGGCGGCGGCGGGATGGCCGAGAAGCGGGCGGTGAGCGCCCTCCTGAACCGGCACGGTGTACCGGCGATGGACCCGCTGCTGGCCACGGCTGCGCTGGAGCAGGTGCTGACCCACGGGGAGACGGCCGTCGCGGTCGCGAACATCGACTGGGGCCGTTTCCACACGGCGTTCACCGCGGTCCGGCCGAGCCCGCTCTTCGAGGACGTGCCCGAGGCGGCGGGGACGGTGGACACCGGTGCCGGTGGCGATGCCGGGGACGGCGGCACCGGGCCGGTGGACGGTGGTTTCGCCGGCCGGCTGGCCGCCGCCACCGGCCGGGCCCGGCGGTTGCTGCTGGAGGACCTCGTGCGGCGGACGGCAGCGGCCGTCCTGGGGTACGGGGAAGCCGCCGAACTGGACGGCGGGCGGGCCCTGAAGGAGGCAGGTCTGGACTCCGTGACGGCCGTCGAACTGCGCAACCGGCTGGGGGCCGCGACCGGGCTCCAGCTGCCCGCGACCCTGGCGTTCGACCATCCCACCCCACGGGCCCTCGCCGGATTCCTCGACGCCCGGGCCGGCTCCGGCAGTTCCGCTGATTCCGGCAGTTCGGGTGAGCCGCACTCCGAGGCGCTGGCCGCGCTGGAGAGGGCCCTCGCCGGACCGGACGCCGCGGACGGAGCCGTCGAGTCCGTTCTGCCCGGGCTGCGGTCCCTGCTCGGGCGGCTGGAGGCGGCGGCCGGGGACCGGCGTGGCCGGTCCCCGGACGCGGACCTGGACGGCGCGACCCACGAGGACGTCTTCGCCCTGCTCGACCGGGAGCTGGGGCGCGCCTGAGCCGCCGCCACCGAACGCCCGCAGGGCCCCGTCGATCCGTACGGGACCGGCGGGGCCCGCGATCCGACCCCCACCCCACCCCCGACCCCACCTCGACGGCGCATGAGGACGAATGAGGCTCCCATGACGGAAGAACAGAAGCTCTTCGACTATCTGAAGCGGGCGACCGGCGATCTCCAGCAGACCCGCCGCCGTCTGCAGGAGGTGGAGTCGGCGGCGCGGGAGCCGGTCGCGGTGGTCGGCATCGGCTGCCGGTATCCGGGCGGGGCGGACTCCCCCGAGGCGCTGTGGCAGCTCGTCTCGGAGGGCAGGGACGCCATCACCTCGTTCCCCACCGGGCGCGGCTGGCTGCTGGACGAGTTGTACGACCCGGATCCGGAGCACCCCGGCACGTCCTATGTGCGGGAGGGCGGCTTCCTCCACGACGCGGACCGGTTCGACGCCGGAGTGTTCGGGATCAGCCCCCGGGAGGCGCTGGCCATGGACCCCCAGCAGCGGCTGCTGCTGGAGACGTCCTGGGAGGCGCTGGAGCGGGCCACCCTCAATGCCGACCGGCTGCGCGGCAGTGCGACGGGGGTGTTCGTGGGGGCGACGTTCACCGATTACGGGCACGGTCTGACGGCGGTGCCCGAAGGGGTCGAGGGATATCTGATCACGGGCAGCACGGGCAGTGTGCTGTCCGGTCGGATCGCCTACACGCTCGGGCTCGAAGGCCCGGCCGTGACGGTGGACACGGCCTGTTCGTCGTCGCTGGTCGCGATCCACCTGGCCGTGCAGGCGCTGCGGCGCGGCGAGTGCACCCTGGCGCTGGCGGGCGGTGCGGTGGTGATGGCGGAGCCGAACGTGTTCGTCGAGTTCAGCCGGCAGGGCGGGCTGGCGCCGGACGCGCGCTGCAAGCCGTTCGCGGCCGCCGCCGACGGCACCAGCCTCGCGGAGGGCGTGGGCATGGTGGTGCTGGAGAAGCTGTCCGACGCCCGGCGGAACGGTCATCCGGTGCTTGCGGTGATCCGGGGTTCCGCGATCAACCAGGACGGTGCGTCGAACGGGCTCACCTCACCCAACGGCCCCGCGCAGGAGCGGGTCATCCGCCAGGCACTGGAGAGTGCGGGACTGACCCCCGCCGATGTCGACGCCGTCGAAGCCCACGGCACGGGAACCACCCTCGGTGACCCCATCGAAGCCCAGGCCCTCCACCACACCTACGGCACCGACCGGCCCGCCGACCGGCCTCTCTACCTGGGCAGTATCAAATCCAATATCGGCCACACGCAGGCCGCCGCGGGCATCGCCAGCCTCATCAAATTGACCATGGCCATGCACCACGGCCTGCTCCCTCAGACCCTCCATATCGACGAACCCACCCCCCACTCGTCCTGGGACGGATCCCTCCAACTCCTCACCACCGCGCAGGACTGGCCCGACACCGGCCGACCGCGACGCGCCGCCGTCTCCTCCTTCGGCATCAGCGGCACCAACGCCCACCTCATCCTCGAACAACCCCCCACCGAAGAACCCGAACCGGCAGCCGACGGGCCCGCGGGACCGGCGCCGCTCGCCCACAGCGTTCCGTGGGTCCTGTCGGCCCACGACGAGGGGGCGCTCAGGGCGCGGGCCCGTCAGCTCCGGCGTCTGGTGGCCTCGGCCCCGGAACCGGATCTGGCCCGCATCGGAGCGGCACTGGCCGAGACCCGTGCGGAGTTCACCGAGCGCGCGGTGGTCCTGGGGGCGTCCCGGGAGGAATTCCACGAGGCCCTCGGCGTCCTGGGCCGGGGTGGTGAGGCGGCGAATGTGGTCAGGGGGACAGCGGCGTCACGTCCGCTGACCGTTTTCGTCTTCCCGGGCCAGGGCTCCCAGTGGCCCGGCATGGCCCGCGAACTCCTCGACACCCAGCCGGTCTTCGCGGAACATCTCACCGCCTGCCACCACGCCCTCGCGCCCCACACCGACTGGTCACTCCTCGACCTCATCAACACCACCGACACTGCACCCGACCTCGACCGCACCGACGTCGTCCAACCCGCACTCTTCGCCGTCATGGTCTCCCTCGCCCGCCTCTGGCAACACCACGGCATCCACCCCGACGCCGTCATCGGCCACTCCCAGGGCGAAATCGCCGCAGCCCACATCGCCGGCGCCCTCACCCTCCACGACGCCGCAAAAATCGCCGCCGTACGCTCCCGGCTCCTCGCCACGGACGCGCCGCCCGGCGGCATGGCCTCGGTCGCGCTCCCGGCCGACCGGATCGAACCGCTGCTCAAAGGCTTCGGAGATCTGCACACGGCCGCCTACAACGGTCCCACCACCACCGTCGTCGCGGGTGACGCGACGGCCCTGGAGGCCTTGGTGGCCGAAGTACGCGAACAGGGCCACCACGCCCGGATCATCAACGTCGGCTACGCATCCCACACCCCGCACATCGAAGTCCTGCGGGAGCGACTGATCAGCGCTCTGGAGGGGGTGGTGCCGGAGCACCCCTCCATCCCCTTCTACTCCACCCTCACCGGAACCCTCCTCACCCCCCACACCCCTCTCAACCCCACCTACTGGTACGACAACCTCCGCCACCCCGTCCACTTCCACCAAGCCCTCACCCACCTCACCACCCACCACCCGAGCCAACCCCTCCACACCATCGAAATCAGCCCCCACCCCATCCTCACCCCCGCCATCCACGACACCCACCCCACAACCATCACCACCCACACCCTCCACCGCAAACACCCCAACCACACCACCTACCTCACCAACCTCGCCCACACCTGGACCCACGGCACCCCCACCACCTGGCACCCCACCCACACCAACACAGGCACCGCCACCGGCACCGGCACCGGCACCCAGACCCCGACACCCCACACACCCCTCCCCACCTACCCCTTCCAACACCACACCTACTGGCTCACCCCCACACCACCCACCACCCCCACAACCCCCACCACCCAACCCAACCCCCACCCCATCCTCACCACCAAAACCACCCTCGCCACCGACCACCACCTCTACACCGGAACCATCACCCCCACACCCACCCCTGGACCACCCACCACACCATCCTCAACACACCCCTCCTCCCCGGCACCACCCACCTCGAACTCGCCCACCACATCGGCACCCAACACCACACCCCCCACATCAACGAACTCACCCTCCACACCCCCACACCCACCCACCCCCACCAACCCACCCACCTCCAAGCACACCTCACACCCCCCAACCCCCAAGGCCACCGCACCCTCACCATCCACACCACCACCAACCCCCACACCACCCCCTGGACCCACCACGCCACCGCCACCCTCACCCCCACACCCACCACCACACCACCCCCCACACCCCCCACCACCTGGCCACCACCCCACACCACACCCCTCAACCTCACCCACCACTACCCCACCCTCCACACCCACGGATACACCTACGGACCCACCCTCCAAGGACTCACCCAAGCCCACCAACACCCCAACGGCACCCTCTACGCCCACACCCAACAACACCCCACCACCCACACCACACCCCACCACCACACCCTCCACCCCACACTCCTCGACACCACCCTCCACCTCCTCCCGCTTCTCCACAGCGACCGGGCACGTCTGCCGTTCTCCTGGAGCGGAGTGACGATCTACCAGGAGGGCGTCACCGAGCTGCGGGTACGGATCAGCACGACCGGCCCCGAAACGGTCCGGGTGGAGATGTTCGACACCGGGAACCGGCCGGTCGCCCTGATCGAATCCCTCTCCGTCCGTCCGGTCACCCCCGCCCAACTCGCCCGGCTGATCGGTGTGGACAGCGATCCGCTCCACCGCGTCGACTGGGTCGTACCGGAGCAGTCCGTCGACAGCGATACCGCGCAGGATCTGAACTGGGCCGTCGTCGGTCCCGGTACGGAGCAACTTCGCTCGGCCCTGGCGTCGGCGGACGTCGTGGCCGCTCACTACCCCGACTTGGCGGCGCTCGGCCGTGCCGTGGAGCAGGGGGCCACCGTCCCGGACACCGTTCTGACCGGGGCCGAAAGCACCTGGTCAGAAAGCGCCGGAGCCGGAAGGCACGGTGTGGTCCCGGCCTCGCGCGCCGCCGCCGGAGCCGTACTGAACCTGCTCCAGGGCTGGCTGTCCGCGCCGTGGGCCCGGGACAGCAGGCTGGTCGTGGCCACCCGGAGCGCGGTCGCGACCGGGCCCGACGAGGATGTTCCCGCCCTGGCCGAGGCCCCTGTCTGGGGTCTTCTCCGCAGTGCCCTCACCGAGCATCCGCAGCAGTTCGCCGTGGTGGACACGGACGGTACGGAGGAGTCCGCCCGGGCCCTGGCAGGCGCCGTGGCCACGGGTGAGGACCAGCTGGCCGTCCGTACCGGAGCCGTACGGGTACCCCGGCTGAGCCGGGTGACCGAACCACTGGACACGGAGAGCCCCACGGAGACCCTCTTCGGATCCGGGACGGTGCTGATCACGGGCGGTACCGGCACCCTCGGCAGCCTTCTCGCCCGCCACCTCGTCACCGAACACCACATCACCCACCTCCACCTCGTCAGCCGCACCGGACCCGACAGCCCCACCGCCCAAAACCTCCACACAGAACTCACCCGACTCGGCGCCCACATCACCATCACCGCCTGCGACACCGCCGACCCCCAAGCCCTCCACCACCTCCTCACCACCATCCCCACCGAACACCCCCTCACCGCCGTCGTCCACGCCGCCGGAACCCTCGACGACACCGTGGTCGAAGGGCTGACGCCCGAGCGGCTGGACAGCGTCTTCCGGGCGAAGGTCGACGCGGCCTGGCACCTCCACGAGCTGACCCGGGAGCTGGACCTCCGCGCGTTCGTGCTGTTCTCGTCGGCGGCCGGGGTGATCGGTGCTCCGGGGCAGGGCAACTATGCGGCGGCGAACACCTTCCTCGACGCGCTGGCGCACCACCGCCGGGCGCTCGGTCTTCCGGCGACCTCCGTCGCCTGGGGCCGGTGGGAGGAGGCGAGCGGGCTGACGGGGAAGCTCGACGGGACCGATCTGGCCCGGATCGCCCGGGGCGGTGTCGCCGCCCTGCCGACCGGCACCGGTCTGCGGATGTTCGACCGTGCCCTGGCCGGAGGCGGCCCCCTGGTGGTCGGCGCCAGGCTGGACCCGGCGGCCCTCTCACCGTCCGACGGTGCGCCGGCCGCGGGGACCGTACCGGCAGTGCTGCGTTCACTGGTACGGACGGCTGCCCCGGCGGCCGGGAACGGCACCGCAGGACCCGTACCGCTGGCACAGACGCTGGGAGCCCTGCCCGAGGAGGAGCGGGACGGGTTCGTCCTCCGGCTGGTACGGGCCGAAGCAGCACGGGTGCTCGGTCATGCCTCGCCCGATTCGGTACCCCGGGACCGTCCGCTCAAGGAGCTGGGGTTCGACTCCCTGACCGCCGTCGAACTGCGCAACCGTCTCGGTGCACAGGCCGGTCTGAAACTGCCCGCGACGCTGGTGTTCGACCATCCCACACCGCTCGCGATCAGTGCGTTCCTCCGTTCGCAGATCGCCCCGGAGGAGACCGATCCCGCCGCCGCGCTCCTGGCCGAGCTGGACCGGATCGAAGAGACGCTGGTTGCGACGGCCCTGGAGGCGCCCCTGCGGGACCGGGTCTCGCAGAAGCTACGGGATCTGACGAACCGTTGGGAGGCCCCGCCGGACGGTGCTGCCGCCCCGGACGGAGTACCCCCGACGGAGGTCGTGGACGTCGGGGATTCGATCCGGTCGGCGTCCCGCGACGAGTTGCTCAGCTTTATCGACACCCAGCTCGGACGGGCCCGCCGATGAGGCGCGGCCCGGGCGCCGGACGAGGGAGCCCGGCAAGATCCGAAAGAGGCGACCTAGGAGGCCGGACCCCATGACGGAACCGGAGAGGACCACGGACGAGGAACTGGTCACCTATCTCAAGTGGGTGACGGCGGAACTCGCGGACAAGCAGCGGGAGCTGTCGGAGGTACGGGAGGCGGAGCGGGAGCCGGTCGCGGTGATCGGGATCGGCTGCCGCTACCCCGGCGGCATCCGCAACCCCGACGACCTCTGGAACCTCGTCGCCAACGGCACCGACGCCATAGGCGACTTCCCCACCGACCGCGGCTGGAACCTCGACACCCTCTACCACCCCGACCCCGACCACCCCGGCACCACCTACGTCCGCCACGGCGGCTTCCTCTACGACGCCCCCGCCTTCGACCCCGCCTTCTTCAACATCAGCCCCCGCGAAGCCCTCGCCACCGACCCCCAACAACGCCTCCTCCTCGAAACCACCTGGGAAGCCCTCGAACACGCCCGCATCGACCCCACCACCCTCCACTCCACCCCCACCGGCACCTACACCGGAGTGATGTACGGCGATTACGGCGCCCGGCTCTATCCGGCGCCGCGCGGCTACGAGGGCTTCGTGGGGAACGGCAGTGCCGGAAGTGTGGCGTCGGGGCGGGTGGCCTACACCCTCGGGTTGGAGGGACCGGCGGTCACCGTCGACACCGCCTGCTCCTCGTCCCTCGTCGCGATCCACCTCGCGGCCCAGGCCCTGCGCCGCGGCGAATGCACCCTCGCGCTCGCCGGGGGTGTCACCGTCATGGCCACCCCTGCCATCTTCACCGAGTTCAGCGAGCAGCGGGGGCTGGCGTCCGACGGGCGGTGCAAGTCCTTCGCCGCGGCCGCGGACGGCACCGGCTGGGGCGAGGGTGTCGGAGTCGTCGTCCTCGAACGCCTCTCGGACGCCCGTCGCCACGGGCGCCGGATCCTGTCGGTGATCCGGGGCTCCGCCATCAACCAGGACGGCGCGTCGAACGGGCTCACCTCACCCAACGGCCCCGCACAGGAACGCGTCATCCGCCAGGCACTCCACAACGCAGGCCTCACCCCCACCGACATCGACGCCGTCGAAGCCCACGGCACCGGAACCACCCTCGGTGACCCCATCGAAGCCCAAGCCCTCCACCACACCTACGGCACCAACCGCCCCACCCACCAACCCCTCTACCTCGGCAGCATCAAATCCAACATCGGCCACACCCAAGCCGCCGCAGGCATCGCAAGCCTCATCAAAATGACCATGGCCATGCACCACGGACAACTACCGGAAACCCTCCATATCGACGAACCCACCCCCCACACCCCCTGGAACGGCTCCCTCCAACTCCTCACCACCACCCAGAACTGGCCCGACACCGACCGACCCCGACGCGCCGCCGTCTCCTCCTTCGGCATCAGCGGCACCAACGCCCACCTCATCCTCGAACAACCCCCCACCGAAAAACCCGAACCCCCCACCCACCCCCGTACCACCCCACCCCTCCCGTGGCTGCTCACCGCCCGCTCCGAATCCGCCCTCCGAGCGCAGGCCGCGCGTCTGGCCGAGTATCTGGAGGCCTCGCCGGAGCTGCGCCCGGAGGACGTCGGGCATTCGCTCGCCGTCACCCGTGCGCCGCTGAACCGGCGGGCCGCGGTGACCGGCGGCAGCGCCGCCGTACTGCGGGAGAGGCTCGCCGCGCTGGCGCGCGGGGAGAGCGCGCCCGGTGTGTACGAGGGGCCCGCACGGCCCCCGGGCGGAGTCACGGCGTTCCTCTTCTCGGGTCAGGGCAGTCAGCGCCCCGGCATGGGGCGTGAACTGCACTCCGTTTTCCCCGTCTTCGCGGACGCACTCGACGACGTCTGTGACCGTCTCGACCCCCATCTCCCGCGCCCCCTGCGCGAGGTGATGTTCACCGACGACCCCGGCGACGACGCTCTCCTCACCCGTACCCAGTACGCGCAGCCCGCCCTCTTCGCCCTCCAGACCGCTCTCCACCGTCTGCTTCTGCAGGCCGGAGTGGTGCCCGAGATCCTGCTCGGGCATTCGGTCGGGGAGATCGCCGCGGCCCATGCCGCCGGGGCCCTCGGTCTCGACGACGCCTGTGCGCTGGTCGCCGCCCGCGGCAGGCTGATGGAGCAGGCGCCGGCGACGGGCGCCATGGTGTCCGTGCGCGCGCCCGAGCAGCAGGTCCTGGCGTCTCTGCGGGGGCTGGAGGACAGAGTCGCGATCGCGGCGGTCAACGGCCCGGCCTCCACGGTGATCTCGGGGGACGCGGACGCGGTCGAAGAGGTCGCCGCCCGGTGGGCGGAGCTGGGCCGCAGAACCCGGCGCCTCCGGGTGAGCCATGCGTTCCACTCCCCGCACATGGACCCCGTGCTGGAGGACTTCCGGCAGATCGCGAAGGGACTCGCCGTCCGGGCACCGAGGATCCCCCTGGTGTCGTCGGTCACCGGCGGACTGGCCGATCCCGGGCTGCTGGCGTCCCCCGACTACTGGGTGCGCCAGGTGCGGGACCCGGTCCGCTTCCTCGACGGGGTGCGCACCCTGGACTCCCGGGGCGTCGGCGTCTTCGTCGAGCTGGGGCCGGACGCGGTCTGCATCCCGATGGCGCGGGAGTCCGTGCCGGCGGGCGGGCCCGGGGCGCCCGAGCGGCCGTTCGTGCCCCTGCTGCGGCGGGACCGGCCCGAAGCGGAATCGGCGCTCGGGGCCCTGGCGCGGCTCTTCGTCCACGGGCTGGACGTGGACTGGCGGAAGATTTCGGCGGGCACCGGGGCGCGGGAGGTGGATCTGCCGACGTACGCCTTCCAGCACCGCTCGTACTGGCTGGACCCCGATCCGGCGCCGCCCGTCACCTCGTCGCCCTCGGAGGAGAGCTGGTGGGCGGCGGTCGACGGCGAGGACCCGGCCGCGCTGGCGGGCCTGGTCGGTCTGCCGGACGAGGCGGATCCGGCGCTCGCGGAGCTGCTGCCCGCGCTCGCCGCCTGGCGCCGGGAGGAGCGACGGTGGTTCCGGTGGGACTGGCAGCGGTCCGGTGAGCCGGGCGGACCGGAACCCGCACCGGCACCGGGCTGGTGGCCGGTGCTGATTCCAGCCGGGCACGAACGCGGCCCGCTGGTGGAGGCGGTGGTGGCCGCCTTGGAGGAGCGCGGGCTCCGTCCCGTACCCCTGTCCTGGGAACCGGCGGGCGCCGAGGCGGAACCGCTGGCGCGCGCCCTGCGGCGGTCCGCCGGGGCCGAGGGCGGGCCGCCCGCCGGGGCGGTGTCGCTGCTGGCGCTGCTGGACGGGCTCCACACGCCGGAGGGAGCGGTCGCCGGGTACGGGCCGGAGGCGGCCGAGGCCCTGCTGACGGCGGTCCGTTCACTGGGCTGGGCCGCCCAGGTGTGGCATCTGACCTGCGGTGCCTTCCCGGTGGCGGAGGACGGCCGGGCCGATCCGGGGCCGGGTCTGCCGTTGCAGGCCAGGCTCTGGGGAGCGGCGGACGCGCTGGCGGGCGGTTTCCCGGACCAGTGGGGAGGCCTGGTCGACGTACCGGCCGACCCCGGCGTACTGGACGAGCGGTTCCGGCGGCGGCTGGCGACCGTCCTGGGCGGCGGACCGGCGGGGTCCCCCCGGGAACGGCAGGTGGCGCTGCGGGCGTCCGGTGTCCATGTGCGCCGGGTGCGTGCCGTACCACGGCCGGTGGCCCGGGCCGAGCCTCCCGTGCCGGGTCCGGCGGCCGCGCTGGTCACCGGCGGGGCGGTCGGGCTCGCGGCGCACGCCGCGCGCCGGATGGTCGCCGAAGGCGTGACGGAGCTTCTGCTCGCCGACTGTGCGGATCCGGCCGGGCCCGAGGTGGCCGCGCTGGTGGCCGAGTTGTCCGCGGCGGGGGCCGGGGTGGTGCCCGGCGGGTACGACTCCGCCGATGCGGCCGCCATGGCCGGAGCGGTGGCGGGCCTTCCGGCCGGGCTGCCCCTGCGGGCCGTGGTCCATGCCCGGCGGGACGCGGGCGACGCGGCGTGCCGGGCCGCGCTGGTGGCGTACGGGATCGCGGCGGAGCGTGACGGGACGGCCTTCGTCGCGTTCACCTCGGCGGCCGGAGCGGTACCGGGCGGCGGGGACCGGGCGGCGGCGGAGACGGCGGCCTTCGTGCACTCCCTCGCCCTGTGGCGGCGTGCGTCCGGCGGAGCCGCGGGAGTGATCGCCTGGGGGGAGGGGCCGGAGGCCGGCGCGGAGTCCGCGTTCCAGGTGCGGCCCGGCCCGGCACTGGCCCTGCTGGGCGGGGTCCCGGTGTCGGACGGCGGGGTGCTGCTGCTGGCGGCCGTGCCCGCGGCGGACTCCGCCGAGTCCCCCGGAGCAGCCGACGGCTCGGGAGACTCGGGAGGCTCGGGGGGCTCAGGAGACGCGGGAGACGCGGAAGGCTCGGACCGTTCGGCGGTGTTCCGCGGCCGGTTCGCCGCCGCCGACGGGCCGGGCCGTGAGGCGCTGCTGATGGGGCTGGTCCGGGTGAACGCCGCCGACATCCTGGGGCTGAACCGCCCTGAGGACCTCGGTGTCGACGACGGCTTCATCGAGGCGGGCTTCTCCTCGTTCACCGCACTCGAACTGCGCGACCGGATCGGGACGGCCACGGGTCTGACGCTGTCGCCGAAGGCCGTCTACGACCACCCCACCCCCAGGGCCCTGGTGGGCGCCCTGCTCACGGCTGCCCTGTCGACGCTCGTCCGTGCCGGTACCGGCCGGGACGGAGACCCCGCAGCATCCGGAAGCCCGGAAGAGACCAGAGAAACCACAGAGACCACAGAACGCACAAAAAGCACAGAAAGGCAGCAATCGTGACCTCTCCTGTCATCGTCGTCGGTGCGGGCCCCACCGGCCTTACCCTCGCGGCCGAACTCCGGATCGCGGGAGTGCCCGTGGTGCTGCTGGAGCGCGACCCCGTCCCCCGGGGCGAGTCCCGGGGCATGGGCCTGCACGCCCGTACGGTGGAGGTGCTCCACCAGCGCGGTGCGGGACACCGCTTCCGTACCCCGGACACCCCGGTCTGGCCCCGGCTCCACTTCTCCCTGTTCTGGCTGGACCTGTCCGAGACCGGTGACGACGCCTACACCCTGGCGGTGCCCCAGTGGCGGACCGAACAGGTGCTGGAGGAGTGGGCCGTCGAACTCGGCACCGAGATCCGGCGCGGCCACGAAGTGATCGGCGTGGACCAGTCGGAGGAGGAGGTCACGGTCCGGGTGCGCGGCCCGGAGGGCGAATACGCGCTGGCGGGCGCCTATCTGGTGGGGGCCGACGGAGGACACAGCGCGGTACGGAAACTGACGGGCTTCGCGTTCCCCGGCACCGGCTCGTCCTTCTACGGCGTCCTGGGCGATCTGGCCGTACCGCCGGGTGGCACCGCGGACTACCGGGTGAACCTCTACCCCGGCGGGCTGTACGCGGAGGTTCCCCTGGAAGGCGGCACCAAACTGCGGCTGATGACGACCGAGTTCGACGTCGAACCCCCGCCCGCGGGCACCCCGGTGACGGACGACGAACTGAGGGCCGCCGTCAAACGGCTCACCGGCAGCGAGCGCGAGTTCGACACGACGCTGTGGCGGTCCCGGTTCGGCAATGCGACCCGGATCGCGGAGCAGTACCGCATCGGCCGGGTGTTCCTCGCCGGGGACGCCGCCCATGTGCACTATCCGATCGGCGGCCAGGGCCTGAACACCGGCGTCCAGGACGCGGTCAACCTGGGCTGGAAGCTGGCCGCCGCGGTCCGCGGCGACGCCCCCGACGGGCTGCTCGACTCGTACCACGACGAACGTCATCCGGTGGGCCGCCAGGTCTGCATGAACACCCAGGCGCAGATCGCGCTGATGCACCCGCTGGACTCGGTCGGTCCGCTGCGGGAGCTCTTCGGTGAACTGGCCGCACTGCCCGAGGTCAACCGCTACCTCCTGGAGATGGTCACCGGCACCGGATTCCGGTACGCCATGCCCTACGCGGACGGGTCCGCGCACGAGCTGCTGGGGCTGCGGGTGCCGGACCTCCCCCTGGTGACCGCGGACGGCGACGGTCCGGACGGGATCGCCGCCGCCCTGCACCCGGGGCGGGCGGTGCTGCTGCACCTCGACCCGGACACCGCTCCCCCGCCGACCGCGGGCTGGGGCGACCGGCTGCGTACCGTCGTCGCCCGGCCGGTGCCCGGGCTCGACGCCACCAGCCTGCTGATCCGCCCCGACGGCCATATCGCCCATGCCGGACACGACCCCCACGATCCCCTGCTCCGGACCGCGCTGACCACCTGGCTGGGCGAACCCGGTTCCCACGACGGTGCCGAAGGGCGGACGGCATGAGCCCGATCGACCCGGTGAGCCCGGTGAGCCCGGTGAACCTGCGAACGGCGTACGACGCCGATGTCGTCGTGGTGGGCGCCGGTCCGGCCGGTCTGCTGCTCGCCGCCGAACTGGCAGGGTCGGGGGTACGGGCCCTGGTGCTGGAGCGGGACGCCGAGGCCCGGGTCTCCCCGGGTGTGGCGCTGAACGGTTCCGTCGTGCTGACCCTGGAGCGGCTGGGTCTGATGGAGACGCTGCGCCGGGAGGCCGTACCCCTGCCGCGGGTGCACTTCGGACTGCTGTGGGTGGATCTGGACCGGGTACGGCCCCGGCCGCCGGATCCGGTGCTGCTGCCGCAGTCGAGGCTGGAGGCCGTGCTCGCGGAGCATGCGGCCGCGCGGGGAGCGGTCGTCCGCCGCGGCCACGAGGTGCTCGGGCTGGAGCAGGACGGCGAGGGCGTGGCGGTGGAGGTACGCGGCCCGGACGGGGAGCCTCAGGTCGTCCGCGCCCTGTTCCTGGTGGGGGCGGACGGTCCGGAGAGCGTGGTGCGGCGGGCCGCCGGGATCGGCGTCACCCGTACGGCTCCGACGGTTTCGGGGCTCGTCGCGGACGCGGAGGCCGATCCGGCGGCGCTGGCGCCCGAACACCTCGGGGCCGCGTTCTCGGCCGCCGGTCTGTACATGGGGGTGCCGGTCGGGCCCCGTAAGGTACGGCTGATGACCACCGAGTTCGGCAGGCGGGCCCCGGACGGGGCGCCGACGAGGGACGAACTGACCGCGGCAGTGGCCGCGCTGACCGGCTCGGAGCCGAAGGTGGAGGGCCTGTACCGGCCGCCGGTCCGCTACGACGACCGGACCGCTCTCGCCGACGCCTACCGCTCGGGCCGGGTGTTCCTCGCCGGGGACGCCGCGCATACGCACTATCCGCTGGGCGGGCTCGCGCTCGGCGCCGCGCTGGCGGACGCGGTGAGCCTGGGCGGGACGCTGGCCGCCGCGGTCCGGGGCGAAGCCTCCGAGGGGCTGCTCGACTCGTACCACGCGGAGCGGCATCCGGTGGGGCGGCGGATCATCACCGTGACCCGGGCCCAGTCGGCCCTGCTGCATCCGCTGGAGCGGGTCGGTCCGCTGCGGGAGCTCTTCGGTGAACTGCTCGGGCTGGGCAGCGCGAACGAGCACCTGGCCCGGGCCGTCAGCGGACTGGAGTCCCCCGGTCCCGGCGCCGGCTGATCCGGCACATAGCGACCGACGGCCTCTCCGCATCTTCGCGGAGAGGCCGTCGGCACGGGCGGACGGCCCCGGGGGTTCGCGGCGCCCCAGCGCCGCGAAGGCCGACCGCTGTCTGCGGGGTCCGGTCAGTGCGTCTCTACGGCGCCCTGACCCTTGGCGCCCGATTCGGCCGCGCCGGATTCGGGATCGGAGGCGGGCGCGGCCACCGGCGCCGGGGGCGCAGCGGACCCGGCCCGGACCAGAGTGACGGCGAGGAGTGCGGCTACGGAGAAGCCGAGGCCCACCCAGAACGCCAGCGAACTGCCCTCGGCCAGGCTGTAGTTCGCGATTCCCGCGGGGTCGAGTCCGGCCGGCGGGTCCGCGGCGGCGTCCCGGGCGGCGTTGGTGAACACGGTGACCAGCACCGCGAGCCCCAGGGAACCGCCGACCTGCTGCATGGCGTTGAGGGTGCTGGAAGCGGCGCCCGACTCGTGCGGCGGGACGCCGGAGACGGCGACCACCGTCAGCGGCACGGTGAAGAAGCCGACGCCCACGCCGAACAGGAGCATGGGGCCGAGCAGTCCGCCGAGATAGCTGCTGCCGGCGTCGATCTGGGCCAGCCAGGCCATACCGGCGCCGACCAGGACCACACCCACCAGCATGAACGTCTTGGCACCCACCTGGGCCAGCTGTTTGGTGACGACTCCGGCCGCGATCATCAGGGCCAGCGCGACGGGTACGAAGGCGAACCCGGCCTTCAGCGGGCTGAAGTCGAGCACCTTCTGCACGAACTGGGTGAGGAAGAAGAACATTCCGGTCATCGTGCCGGAGAGCAGCAGCATCCCGGCGAACATGATCGACCGGTCGCGGTCCGCGAACAGGCTCAGCGGCAGGATGGGCTGGTTCGCGCGGGACTCCCAGATCAGGAACCAGACCAGCAGGACGACGGCCACGGCGAAGGAGCCGAGGGCCAGTCCGTCGCTCCAGCCGTCCTCGGCCGCACGGATGAAGCCGTACACCAGGAGTGTCATACCGACCGTGGAGGTCAGGGCGCCCGTGATGTCGAAGCGGCTGCCGCGGATCCGGTCCGTCTCCTTGATGTAGACGGGGACGAGCAGCAGCAGGAGCAGACCGAAGGGCACATTGACGAACATCACCCAGCGCCAGGACAGCCAGTCGGTGAGGACACCTCCCAGCACCAGTCCGATGGCGGCGCCCGATCCGGAGACCGCGCCGTAGACACCCACGGCACGGGTACGGGCGGGGCCCTCCTCGAAGGTGGTGGCGATCAGCGCCAGGGTCCCGGGGGCCGCGAAGGCGGCGCCGACACCCTGGGCGGCGCGGGACACCAGCAGCAGTTCGTCCGAGTTGGCGAGACCGCCGATCAGCGAGGCCACGGTGAACACCAGGACACCGGCGAGGAAGACCCGGCGCCGCCCCAGGATGTCCCCGGCGCGGCCACCGAGGAGCAGCAGTCCGCCGAACGCGAGGGCATAGGCGTTGAGCACCCAGGACAGACCGGCTTCCGAGAAGTCCAGGGCCCGCTGCATCTCGGGCAGGGCAACGTTGACGATGGTCGCGTCGAGGATCACCATGAGCTGGCAGGTGACGATCAGCAGCAGCGCGATGGAGGGGTTCCGGGACGTGGAACTCGCCGGCTGCGAGGGGGGTGACGAGCTCGTCACAACAGCCTCCAGAAGGGCTATTCTTCGCATGGATGACAAAGTGAGATGTCCTGCGCTCATCGGGCACATCGGTGCGAGTGACGCGACAGGGGTGCGGCGCGAGGGAGGCAGCCCTCGGGCCGGAAGCCGTTCATATGGCGTAACAGGGGCCCGCTAGGCTAAGAGGAGGGCTCCTCCACCTAGAATACGGAGGACGCCTCCGTATGACAACCCGCCAGGAGCCGCTATGCCCAGAAGTGCCGATCCCCACCGTGCGATGCGTTCCGATGCCCACCGCAACTACCAGCGACTGCTCGCCGCCGCCGAAGGCGTGTTCGGCGAGTCGGGGGCCGATGCCTCCCTGGAGGAGGTCGCCCGCCGGGCGGGCGTCGGCATCGGCACGCTCTACCGCCATTTCCCCACCCGCAAGGCGCTGCTGGAGGCCATGCTGCGCGGCGGCATCGACGCCCTGGAGATCAGGGCCGAGGAGCTGATCACGGCCGAGGACTCCGCCGCCGCACTGGCCGAGTGGATGCGGGCCCTGCGCGACCACGCCACCCGCTACCGGGGGCTCTCGGCCGCTCTGATGGTGGATCTGCTGGACGAGAACTCCGGCGTGGCCGCCACCTGCGGCTCGATGCTCCAGGCGGCCACGGCGCTGCTGCACCGGGCCCAGCACGAGGGCACGGTGCGCGGCGATGTGACCATCGGCGACGCGGTCACCATGGTCAATGCGGTGGCCTGGTCGGTGGAGCAGTCCGCCACCGGCGCCGAGCAGGGTGAGCGGGTCTTCGAGCTGATGATGGACGCCCTGCGCTGTGTCGAAGCCGAACGCCGCCACCGCCCGCAGCCGGTGCGGCGGACTCGGGCGGCGGGGGGCATCGCCCCGTGATGGCCGACCCGGGGGGGCAGGCCCTTCCCGGGTGCGGCGCTCCGAGGTGACAACCAGGCGTGCGGTACGGGCGGTTGCCCGGGCGCGCGGACGAAGGCCCCGGCCTTCCGGGGCCGGAAGCCGGATGCGTACCGCAGCCCGGGAAAGCAGTCGAGCGGTACCTCGTTCGCGCAGGGCCCGGCCGCGCGACGGCGGGGGGGCGCGGACGTCAGAGGGCGCCTTCGGACGCCTTTCGGTGGGTGACGAGCTTCAGATCGGCGGCCAGGTCGCGGAGGATCTCGTAGCTGGCCACGCGGGCGGAGTAGTCCTCGATGACCGTCATGGCCATCAGCTCGTCGGCGCCGGTGTCCGCGAGCAGCTCTTCCAGCCGGGGCGCCAGTGAGTCGGGGCCGCCGATGAACTGCCGGCCGAGATGGCCGTCGACGAGGCGGCGTTCGCCGTCGCTGAACCGGTAGGCGCCCGCCTCGTCCGTGGTGCGGTACTCCGTCTGCCGTGGATCGCGCATCGACATGGCGGTGGCCAGCCTTATGGGGGCGGCCAGCCTGAGGGCCTCCGCGTCGGTGGGGGCGGCTATCACGAAGGCGGCGACGATGCTGTGGGGGCGGTCCAGCAGTCCGGAGGGCCGGAACTCCTCGCGGTAGACGCGCAGTGCGGGCACCGCGAGCTGGGCATTGAAGTGGTAGGCGTAGGCGAAGGGGAGGCCGAGCGCCGCGGCGAGGCGGGCGCTGCTGGGGCTGGAGCCCAGCAGCCACATGGCGGGGGCGTTTCCGGCGGCGGGTACGGCGCTGATCCGGGCGGGCGCCCCGGCGCTCTCGGGGGTGAAGTACTGGGCCAGCTCGACTATCTGCTGGGGGAACTCCTCCGCCGCCATGGGGCCGGCGTTGCGCCGCAGCGCCTGGGCGGTGGCGGGGTCGGTGCCCGGGGCGCGGCCGAGTCCCAGGTCGATCCGTCCGGGGTGGAGGGCTTCGAGGGTGCCGAACTGCTCCGCGACGACGAGCGGGGGGTGGTTCGGCAGCATCACTCCCCCGGCCCCCACCCGGATGGAGCGGGTGACTCCGGCGATCTGCCCGATCAGGACGGGCGGCGACGAGCTGGCGACTCCCGGGGCGTTGTGGTGCTCCGTCAGCCAGTAGCGGTGGTAGCCGAGTTCCTCGACGGCGCGCGCCAGGTCGAGGGTTTCGCGCAGCGCCTGCGCGGGAGTCGAACCGGACCAGACCGGGGACAGGTCGAGGACGGAGAGCGGGACGGACGGCGAACCGGTCACGGGGGATGCCTCCAGGGCCGAAGAAGGAGTCACGGGAGTCACGGGAGTTGCGGGAATCACGGGAAATCACAGCACGTCACGGGAGCACAAGGCGGAACAGCAGGGAAACAGCGGGACCAGAGAGGGAGCAGGGGCGGAACGGCCAGGGGAACAGGCCGGTTTCGCGCGGGGCAGCGTCGGAACTCGGAAATCCGGAAGGCGAAACCCGGAAGGTGGGGTGCGGTCCGGGCGCTCCGGCCCGGCCGCAGTCCGGCACAAGGAGCGGCGGGCCCGCCGAAGCCGGACTGCCGACACCCAAAAACCCGGGCTCTCACCGGGCAGCGCCTGCCTGCGCAGCCTTGGTGAACCCCCTGTGTGTTTCATGAACTACGATACGGAGGACTCCTCCGATTCGCAACAATTCCGCGTTACCCTGAAGACGTTTCCGCCACCGACATCAAGCCGGGGGCGAACCGTTCCAGCCCGATCGGCCTCTTGTGGAGGGGGTTTGGCACACCTGTCGCCACCCGGGGACCGCAGTCCGAACGGGGTCGCACCGACCGACGGCCCGCCCGTCGGAGCCGGGAGTGTCCGCCGCCCGCGCCTCCCCCACTCCAACGGCAGCCGTCGACCGGCGTCACGCAGCGGAAGGGGACCAGTCAGGCCATGCCGGAACCGAGGACACTCCACCCGCCACAGCCACAGAACCTGAGATCAGCGGAGCTGAAACGGCTTCTCGAAGCGTTCGACCGCCGCCCGGCGCAACGCAGTACCGTCCTGGAGGTCCTCGGGGAGCCCGGCTCGGGCAAGTCCACGCTCCTGGGCGAGCTGGCGCGGCACGCGGACGGGCGCGGGCTGACCGTGCTCAGGGCCCGGTCCGCGCCCGCGGAGCGGGAGATGCCGTTCCACGCGCTGCTCCAGGCCTTCACCCAGCCGTCGCCGGTGCCGTTCACGCCCCTCGGCGGAGCGTCGTCGCTGCGGCCGCTCCGTCAGGCCACCGCACCGGAGCCCGTCACCTACGGCTTCCTGCCCGCGCTGCGCGTCATGACGCCGCAGGCCATGCGGGAACTCTTCGCGGAGTTCGTCCACCAGGACACCGCGCTTCTCCTGGACGACTTCCACTGGGCGGACCCGTCCTCCGCCCAATTGGTGGAGGATCTGCTGCGTACCCCGCTGAGCGCTCCCCTGACCGTCGTGATCGCACACCGCCCCCGGCAGACGCACCCCCGGTTACGCCAGGCCCTGCTCCATGCGGCCGCCGTCGGTTCCGGGCACCGCGAAGAACTGCCGCCGCTGTCCCGGGTCCAGTCCGCCCGGCTGCTCGGTCTCGCCCCGGCCGACGAGCGGCTGCCTCCGGTGCACCGCGCGGGCGAGGGCAATCCGACCCTGCTGCGGCTGGCGCTCGCCGACGCGATGAACCCCCGGATCCGGGGTCTCGTGGACGACGGCCCCGTACCGGACGACATCGCCGCCGCTCTCATCGGCGATATCGCCACCCTGGGCAGCACCCATGCGCTGGTGGCGGCGACCGCCGCCGTCATCGGAGAGCGCTTCGACCTGCCCGCGGTGGCCGCGGTGGCCGAGCTGACGTACGACGAGGTGTGCCGCGCGGGTTCGCAGCTGGCCGGCCGGGACATCTTCCGCGCCACGGACTCCGGCGGCGCACAGTTCGCCTTCAGGAACGCCGGACTGCGCCGCCTCGTCTACAACCGGGCCGATCCGTGCTGGCGGATGCGCGCGCACCGCCGCGCGATGAACGCCCTGTCCTGCGACGGCACCCCGGCGGCCGTCGTCGCCCGCCATATCGAACGCTCCCTGCCCGAAGGCTGCACCTCGGACCTGGAGACCCTGACCCGTGCGGCGCGCGAGGCGCTGCCCGCCGGTCCGGAGGCCGCCGCACACTGGCTCCGGCTGGCCCTGCGCATCATGCCCCGGCAGTTCCAGGGCACCGCCCTCCACCGGGATCTGCTGATCAGGGTCACGAGGCTGCTGGCGACCACGGGCGGCCTGGCCGACAACCGCGATCTCCTGGACGAGCTGCTGCTGAGGGCCGGTTCCCTCGCCGGGCCCGAACGCCTCTCGGTGGTGATCGGCTGCGCCTGGATGCATACGCTGCTGGGCGATTTCGACCGGGCCCGCGGTCTGCTGACGGCCGATCTGGCCCGGGCCCGTGAAACCGGCTCCGCCGAACGGGCCCCCCTGATCCTCCAGCTCGACCTGCTCGACCTCCACGAAGGACGGCCCGGTGCGCCGCACGCCGCCGAAACGGCGCTGGCGCTGGCCCGGGCCCACGGCGACCGGGTGACCGAAGCCGGGGCACTCGCCCGGACCGCGCTGCACCGGGCGATGGACCGGGACGCGGGCGGGGTCGCCGAGGCCACCGGACGGGCGACGGCGGCGCTCGGCGCCCTTGACGCCCTTGGCACCCTTGGCACCCCTCACAACGAGGAGCCGGCGCTACGGCCCGAGTATCCGGCCGTAGCGGGCTGGGCCCTCGCGCTGCTCGGCAACGCCCGGGCCGCGGAGGAACACTTCCGGCGCGGACTGCCCCTGGCCCGGACGTCCCCCTCCGGCCACTCCGAACCGTTCCTACTGACCGGACTGGCGTACGCCTACGGGCTCAGCGGCCGGCTGCACACGGCGCTGCAGACCGCAGCAGAGGCCCGTACCGCGGTCCGACCCTGCGCACCGGGCCAGGTGCAGGCCGTGGCCACGGCCGTGGAGGCCTGGTGCCTGGCGGCTCTCCACGGCCGGGACGACCCCCGCGCCGAGGCCCTCGCGGCGGAGGCCGAGGCATCCCTGTCCTGGTACAGCAGCGGGCTCGGGAGCATCACCGCACTGCGCCTGGCCGACGCGGCGCGACTGCGGGGCGAGCCGGAGCACGCCATGGCCCTGCTGCTGACCACGGGCAACGGCCCCGAACTCCCCGAACTGCCCGCCTCCCTGCGGGCCGAGGCCTACGAGGTGCTGACCTGCTGCGCCGTCGCCACCGGCGACCGGTCCGCCCGGGAGTACGCCGACCGGGCGCGGACGGCGGCCCGGGCGTTCACCGGTCTGCGGCACGCCGCGGCCCACGGCGAGATGGCCCGCGCCCATGTGCTGCGCACCACCCCGTCGCTCGCCGTCACCCTGTATCTGTCGGCGGCGCGGCACTTCTCGGAGGCGGGGATGGTCTGGTGGCAGGCGCGGGCGCTGCATCTGGCGGCCTACTGCGCCGGGGAAGCGGGCGACCACGGCAGGAGGACGTCCCTGCTGACGCTGGCCGACGCCCTGGCCCGGCGGTGCGGCGAATCCTGGCCGCCCCCCTTCCCGGCCCGCGCGGTCCGCCCCCCGGCCGTGACGGAGCCGGGTCCGCGGCCCTCCACCGGCGCAACGGCCCCGCCGCATCCCCTCACCGGCCTCAGCAGCAGGGAACGGGAGGTCGCCGTGCTGGCCGGTATGGGGCTGAAGACCAAGGAGGTCGCCCAGCGGCTGTCGTTGAGCCCCCGCACAGTGGACAGCCATCTCAACCGCATCTACCGCAAGCTCGACATCACCTCACGGGCCTCTCTGGTACGGATCCTGGCCAGGGCCGACTGAAGGGCGCCCCGGGCCGGGACGGTTTCCGCCGAACCGTCCGGCCGCCTTCCCAAGCGGAGGCTCCCTCCGTATACTGAGTGCCGTCCGCAGCCGACGGCTGCACCACGACGTCTGCCGGAGGTCGCCGATGACCGCATCCGATATGGCACCCTTCGGCGCGCACCGCAGCACCCTCCCTCACGAGAGCGGTCTCCGCGAGGTGTTCGCTGCTTTCGCGACCGGAGTCACGGTCGTCGCCGCGACCGATCCACGGACCGGCCGGCCTTTCGGATTCACGACCAGCTCGTTCACCTCGGTGGCGCTCGACCCGCCGCTGATACTCCTCAGCGTCGACCACGCCCACCCCGTCTGGCCGCGGGTCCGCGACCGCCGGTACTGGTGCGTCAACGTCCTGGCGGAGCAGCACACCACCGCGGCGGGCCCGGACGGCGGTTTCCCGGCGCCGGGCTGGTCCCGCTCCCCGCACGGCGCGCCCGTGCTCGACGGTGCGCTGGCCTGGCTGGAGTGCTCCCTGGAGGCCGAGCACCGTACGGGCGACCGCCGCATCGTCGTGGCCCGGGTCGTCCATCTGGACACCCATGCGCCGGGCCGTCCGCTCGTCCGATTCCGGAACCGGCGGGGCACGTTCACGGATTGATGCGGTCGGCGGCGGGCCGCCTGGGCCCGAACAAGAAATTCCGCCGGCGCCCGGGAGCACCGGCGGAATTTCCGCCGCATCATCCGAACCGCTACGGCCCCGGGGGATCACGGGCCGCGGCAGGATACCGAGGAAGGGGGTTCAGCCGACCGGGCTGAGCCGCATTCTCTCCGCATCGTCGTGCAGAATTGCGTGGTGCAGTTCCCTCAGGGAGGCACAGGGCTCAAGACCGATTTCGTTCTGGAGCAGGGTCCGGGCCTTCCGATAGGTCTGGAGTGCGTCGGCGCGCCGGTCGCAGCGGTAGAGGGCGAGCATCAGCTGGCGGTAGAACGCCTCGTGGAGCGGATATTCCCTCAGCAGGGCGTGGAGACCGGGCACCAGCTCATGGTGGTGGTCGAGCATGAGCCGGCATTCCGTCGTCGTCTCCAGCATCTCCAGCCGCGCCTCCGCCAGCCAGGTGGCGAATCCGCTGACGATCGGCCCGTCGCCCAGCCGGGCCGGTTCGTCACCTCGCGGAAACGCCTGGGCCTGCTCGAACGCCGCGATGGCGCCGTGGTAGTCGCCGGTCCGCATCAGCCGCCGACCCCGGTCGAGCAGCTCCCGGAACACGTCCACGTCCAACTCTCCGGGGTTCACCCGGATGAGGTATCCGGGGGAGCGCGTGACGATCGGATGTCCCGATGTCCCGTCGGGCGGAATCAGCTTGCGCAGTTGCGATACATAGACATGGAGCGCCGCCGTGGCGCGCCTGGGTGGCCTTTCGCCCCAGATTTCCAGGACGAGCCGGTCAATGGAGACCACCTGATTCGCCCTCAGCAGGAGAGCCGCCAGCAGAATCCCCACTTTCCTGGCCCTGGGTTCCAGATAACGTTCCCCGTCACGCATGCGTAGGTTCCCGAGCATCTCGAACTTCACTTGTCCCCCTGTTTCGGTGATCCCGGGCCCCCGTTCGGCCCGCAATACCTCATACGGAATCTGTAACACCGAGCGTCGCAGAACGCCCGTACGATTCGGCATCCAGGAAATTACCTAAGCAGATGTGATCTGCGCCACATCTACCTACTGGTGGGGGTTCGTCAACTCAGCTCCTGGTCGATGAAGTCGAAGATCTCGTCGTCGGACGCGGTCTCCAGCCTGCTGCCCAGTCCGGCCTCGGGCGAGGCGGACGACAGCTCTCCCAGCAGCCGTTCGAGATGGTCCCGCAGCCGGTCCCGGAGGCCGTCGTCGGCCGTTGCCTGCGGCAGTACGGCGTCGAGCGCCTCCAGCGCGGATGCGAGCCCGGGCCCGGCGCCGGGGGCTTCCCGGGTGGTGTGCGGGGTGGCCGAAGTGTTCGGGGTGTCCGGGGTATCCGGGGTGGACAGTTCGGCGAGCAGATGCCGGGAGAGCGCTTCGGAGGTCGGATGGTCGAAGACGAGGGTGGTGGACAGCTGCCGGCCGGTGAGGGCGTTCAGCCGGTTCCGCAGTTCCACGGCCGTCAGGGAGTCGAAGCCCAGGTCGAGGAGTCCCCGGTCCATGTCCAGTGCGCCCGGTTCCGTGAAGCCGAGGATCGCCGCCACTTCACCGCGTACCACCTCGCGGACGATCCGCAGGCGCCCGGTCTCGTCCTGGGCGGCGGCGAGCCTGCCGACGACGTCCGGGGTGCGCGGGCGGGCCGGGGCCCGGCGCGTCGGGGTGGACCGTACGAGCTCCCGGTAGAGCGGCGGCACCTCCTCCCCCGTCACGGCCCGGGTGCGCAGGGAGGGCAGGTCGAGACGGACGGGTACGGCGAGGGGTCGGCCGGCGGCCAGCGCCTCGTCGAACAGTTCGACACCCCGGGCCGGGTCGAGGGCGGCGACACCGCTCCGTTCCAGCCGGGCCAGATCGGCCCGGTTGAGGCCCGCGGTGAGGGAGCTGTCCCCTTCCCACAGGCCCCACGCCAGCGAGGTGCCGGGCAGTCCGATGGCCCGCCGGTGGGCAGCGAGCGCGTCGAGGAAGGTGTTGGCCGACGCATAGGCGGCCTGCCCGGGGTTGCCGAGTATCCCGGCGAAGGAGGAGTAGAGCACGAACGCTTCCGGTGCGTGCTCCAGGGTGAGTTCATGGAGGTTCCAGGCGGCGTCCGCCTTCGGCCGCAGGACTGCGGCCGTCCGCTCGCCGGTCAGCGACCCCACCAGGCCGTCGTCGGTGATTCCCGCAGCGTGGACGACGATCCCCGGCGGACGGTCGGACGGGATCGACGCCAGCAGCCGGGCCAGGGCGTCCCGGTCCGCCGCGTCGCAGGCGGCGAAGGTGACCTCGGCACCCGCTTCGGCCAGTTCGGTCCGCAGTTCGCGGGCTCCGTCGGCGTCCGGGCCGCGGCGGCTGGTGAGCAGCACATGGCGGATACCGTGGTGGGTGACCAGATGCCGTGCCAGCGCGCGGCCCAGCTGTCCGGTGCCGCCGGTGATCAGGGCGGTCCGGCCGGTGTCGAACTTCGGCCCCTCCGCGCTCCGGGGCGGCCGGAGGCGGGCGAGCCGGGGAACGAGCAACCGTCCTTCCCGCACGGCGAACCGGTCGTCGGCTCCGCTGTTCAGAACCGCACCGAAGGTCCCGTTGGGCAGTGTCGGCTCCGGCCCGGGGGTGCCGGGGTGCGGAAGGTCCAGCAGGACGAAGCGGCCGGGGTGTTCGGACTGGGCGGACCGCAGCAGTCCCCCCACCGGTGAGGTGCCGAGCCCGGGTACGCCGTCATCGGGACCGGCCGCCACGGCGCCGTACGTCACCACGATCAGCCTGGTCGTGGGAGGCAGGTCGGCCGCCGACCACTGCTGTACGAGGGCGAGCGCGTCGCGCGCGGACCGGTGGGCCTCCTCCAGCGGTCCGGAGCCGGGTTCCGCGGCGCCGGTGAAAACGGCGATCGCTCCGTCGGGCGCGGGGGTGCCTTCGGCCGTGGCGGCAGCGAGGGCCGCCGGATCCCGGTACCGGGGCTGCCCGGGTACGGCGAGGGAGGCCGGGAGGTCCCCGTGGCCGAGTACGGCGAGGGCCGGAGCGGCCGGGTCCGGGGTGGGCGGGCCGGCGGGGACCCATGCGACTTCGTAGAGGGAGTCCCCGCCCGCGCCCGCCGCGGACATGAGTCCCGCCAGTTGCCCCGGGTCGAGGGGGCGCAGGCTCAGGACGTCCGCCGTCAGTACGGGCCGACCGTCCGGGTCGGTTGCGACCAGGCCGTATCCGTCCTGTCCTGCGGGGACGAACCGGACCTGCAGCCCGGCCGTGGCGTCGCCGTCGTACAGCCGCACTCCCGACCAGGAGAACGGCAGTTTCAGCCGGTCGTCCGAACCGTGTCCGAGGACATGGAGCGCGGCGTCCAGGAGTGCCGGGTGCACCAGGTAGCGGCCGGGGTCGCCCGTCGTAGCGGCGGGGGGCTCCACTTCGGCGAAGAGTGTGCCGTCGGAGCCGTGCCGGGCGGCGCTGAGGCCCTGGAACGCCGGACCATAGCCGTAGCCGAGGCCGTCGAGCCGTGCGTAGAGGGCGTCCGGGGACAGGGGTGCCGCGTCCGTCGGGGCCGAAGCGGCTGCGGCGGGGAGCGGCGGGGGTTCGGCCGCGGTCAGATATCCGTGGGCGTGGCGGATCCACGGCAGGCCACCGCGGCCTTCGGCCGCCTCGTCCGGGCGGGCGTAGACCACGATCTCGTGGAGCCCGTTCTCGTCGGCTTCGGCAACGGTGACCTGGAGTGTGGTGGGGGTGTGGTCGGGGAGGGCGAGGGGGGTTTCCAGGGTGAGTTCCCGCACCTCCGCCAGGCCGAGCTGTTCACCCGCGACCAGCGCAAGCTCCAGGAACGCCGTCCCCGGCAGCACCACCGTCCCCGCCACCGCATGATCCACCAGCCAGGGATGAGAATCACGACCCACCCGCCCCGTGAACAACCACCCCGCACCACCAGCCATCTCCACCCGCGCACCCAGCAGCCCATGCCCCGCATCCACCAACCCCAGACCACCCGCATCCCCCACCCGCCGACCCGCATCCAGCCAGAACCGCTCCCGCTGAAACGCATACGTCGGCAAATCCACCACCCCACCACCGGCACTACCGGAACCACCGGAACCACCGTCAGTGCCAGTTTCGGTGTCAGCACTCGTTCCGGCGTTCAGCGCATCGAGCACCACCGGCCAGTCCACCCCACCACCCCGGACAAACACCCGCCCCACACCCTCCACCAACGACTCCACCTCACCACGACCCCGCCGCAACAACGCCACCCCATCCACCAACGACGACAACGACGCCCCCGGACCCACCTCCACCACCGTCGACACACCCAACCCCCGCAACGCCTCCACCCCCTCATGAAAACGCACCGTCTCCCGCACATGCCGCACCCAATACCCCGGATCCGACAACAACCCCACCCCCGCCACCCCACCCGTCACATTCGACACCACCGGAACCACCGGCTCACCCAACACCAACCCCTCCACCACCCGACCAAACTCCCCCAACACCGGCTCCACCAACGGCGAATGAAACGCATGCGACACCCCCAACCAACGCCCCTCCACACCCAAACCCTCCACCACCCGACCCACATCCCCCACCGGACCCGACAACACCACCCGATCCACACCATTCACCGCAGCCACCGACACCCGATCCCACCCCGCAACCGCCTCCAACGCCACACCCTCCGAAACCCCCACCGACACCATCCCCCCACCACCAGGCAACCCACCCAACAACCCCGCCCGAGCCACCACCAAACGCCCCGCATCCTCCAACGACAACACCCCCGCCACAAAAGCCGCCACCACCTCACCCACCGAATGACCCACCACCACATCCGGCACCACACCCCACGACTCCAACAACCGAAACAACGCCACCTCAAAAGCAAACAACGCCGGCTGCGTAAACTCCGTCCGCCCCAACAACCCCTCATCCCCACCCCACATCACCTCACGCAACCCCAAACCCAACACACCCAACACCTCATCAAGCACCCCAGCAAACACCGGAAACACCTCATACAACTCCCGACCCATCCCCAACCGCTGACTCCCCTGACCAGAAAACACAAAGGCCAGGCCCCCCTTCGTCGGCTGTTCGACCACCGCATCACCGGATGCCACCGCATCCAGCCTGCCGATCAGCTCCTCACGGTCACGGCCGACCACCACGGCCCGGTGGTCGAAGGCGGTACGGGTCGTCACCAGCGACCGCGCCACCGCACCCGGACCCGCATCCACCGCACCCCCGGACACCAGGGCCGTCCGCAACCGGCCCGCCTGCGCCCGCAACGCCCCCTCACTCCGCCCCGACACCACCCACGGCACCACACCCGAACCACCCGCCGACACCGCATCAACACCCACACCCGCCGACACCGGCCGCAGTTCAGCAGGAGCCTGCTCCACGATCACATGCGCATTCGTCCCGCTGATCCCGAACGACGACACACCCGCCCGCCGCACCCGGCCCACCTCAGGCCACCCCACCGCCTCAACCGCCAGCCGCACCCCACCCGACTCCCAGTCCACCAACGACGACGGCACCCCCACATGCAACGTCCGCGGCACCACACCACGCTCCATCGCCAACACCATCTTCATCACCCCACCCACACCCGCAGCCGCCTGCGCATGCCCCACATTCGACTTCAACGACCCCAACCACAACGGCACACCCCCCACCCCACGATCAACCCCATACACACCCAACAACGCCCCCGCCTCAATCGGATCCCCCAACCCCGTCCCCGTCCCATGCCCCTCCACCACATCCACATCCCCACCCACCAAACCACCCGACAACAACGCCGCCCGAATCACCCGCTCCTGAGACGGACCATTCGGCGCCGTCAACCCATTCGACGCACCATCCTGATTCACCGCAGAACCCCGCACCACACCCAACACCCGATGACCCAACCGCACCGCATCCGACAACCGCTCCACCAACAACAACCCCACACCCTCACTCCACCCCGTCCCATCCGCCCCCTCCGCAAACGCCTTGCAACGACCATCAGGTGCCAAACCCCGTTGACGGCTGAACTCGATAAAGGTATTCGGAGTGGACATCACCGTCACCCCACCGGCGATCGCCATATCGCACTCGCCCTGCCGCAGCGCCTGCACCGCCAGATGCAACGCCACCAACGACGACGAGCACGCCGTATCCACCGTCACCGCCGGACCTTCGAGACCCAGGGTGTAGGCCACCCGGCCCGAGGCCACACTTCCGGCGCTTCCGTTGAGCAGATAGCCCTCCAGGTCCTCCGGCATGGTGTGCAGTCGTGAGGCGTAGTCGTTGTACATGACGCCGGCGAAGACACCGGTCCGGCTGCCACGCATCGACCTCGGGTCGATCCCCGCCCGCTCGAACACCTCCCACGACGTCTCCAGCAACAACCGCTGCTGCGGATCCGTCGCCAACGCCTCCCGCGGACTCATCCCGAAAAACTCGGCATCAAAATCAGCCGCACCATAAAGAAAACCACCACGCCGCGCATACGACGTCCCCGCACGATCCGGATCATCATCAAACAACCGATCCAAATCCCACCCACGATCCCGCGGAAACTCCCCCACCACCTCACCCTCAGCCATCAACAAATCCCACAAATCCTCCGGCGAATCCACCCCACCCGGAAAACGGCACGCCATCCCCACAATCACCACCGGCTCATCCAACACCCCCACCGAAACCCGGTTATCACCGACCACCACAACCGCCGCCGACCCGTCACCTCCATCCATACTCTCCAGCAGGAAGCCCGCCAACGAGGCCGGGCTCGGATAGTCAAAAGCCACCGTCGACGGCAATTCCAGCCCCGTCACCACACCCAGCCGATTCCGCAACTCCACCGCCGTCAGCGAATCAAAACCGAGGTGCTGGAAGTCGCTCTCGGCGTTGATATCGGCCGCCCCGGAATAGCCGAGGACGGATGCGGTCTCCGTCCGGACGGTCTCCAGCAGGAGTCTGCGCCGGCCGTCCTCGTCGAGGTCAGCGAGTTGCCGCCGGAAGCCCGCAGCTCCGGGCCGGGACTCCTCCTTCGGGTGCGGGGTGCGGACCAGTTCGCGCAGGATCACGGGCAGCTCGGCGCCTCGTTCGCGGAGGGCGGGCAAGTTGAGCCGTACCGGAACGACCTCCGCACGACCCGAGCGGAGACCGAGCTCGAAGAGGGTGAGCGCGTCCTCCGTGGGCAGCGGGTCGATTCCCGTACGGCGCAATCGCGCCCTGTCCGTCTCGGTGAGGTGGTCGGTCATGCCGGTCGCCTGCTCCCACAACCCCCACCGCAACGACACCCCCGGCAACCCCAACCCACGCCGCAACTCCACCAACCCATCAACAAACCCATTCGCCGCCGCATACCCCGCCTGACCCGCCGTCCCCACCACACCCGCCACCGACGAAAACACCACAAACGCCTCCACCCCCACCTCACACGCCACCTCATGCAAAAACCACCCCGCATCCGCCTTCGCCCGCAACACCCCCTCCAACCGCTCCACCGACAACCCACCCACCGTCACGTCATCCAACACACCCGCCACATGCACCACACCCGACAACCCACCCGGCAACCCCTCCACCACACCCCGCAACCCCACCCGATCACCCACATCACACCCCACCACCAACACCTCAGCCCCCAACCCCACCAACTCATCCCGCAACCCCACCGCCCCCGGAGCACCCAACCCCCGACGACTCACCAACACCAACCGACGCACCCCAAACCCCTCCACCAACCGCCGCGCCACCACACCACCCAAACCACCCGTCCCACCCGACACCAACACCCACCCCGACCCAAACGAAACACCACCACCAGAAACAACATCTGAACCAACAGAACCCGAACCAACAGAACCCGAACCCACCCTCACCAAACGCGGAACCAAAACCTCACCACCCCGCACCACCACCTGCCACTCCCCCACACCCACCGCCCACGACACCAACCCACCCAAACCATCCCCCACCACACCCTCATCCCCATCCACATCCACATCAACCAGCACCACCCGCCCCGGAAACTCCGCCTCCACCGACCGCACCAAACCCCACACACCCGACACCACCGGATCCACCACCACACCCCCCACACCCACACCACCACGCGTCACCACAACAACCCCACCACCACCCTCCAACACACCACGCACCCCACCCAACACACCACCCAAAACCACCCGCAAACCCTCCACCACACCCAACCCCACCGGCACCACACACTCCACCACCACAAACCCCTCAACCCCACCACCACCCAAACCACCCACCGACACACCCACCCCACGCCACTCCACACCGAACAGATCGGGGTGGCGACCCGCTCCGTCGAGAAGGCGCGCGGGCTCGGTGTCCCGGACGGTGAGTGCGGCAACCGACGCGACCGGCTCACCGGACCCGTCCCCGAGGGCGAGCCGGACCGTGCCCGTGGCAGTGGGGGTCAGCCGGACCCTCAGTCCGTCCAGGCCGCCGGAGCGGTGCACGCGTACGCCCGACCAGGAGAAGGGCAGTACCACGCGCCCGCTGGGTGCGCTCACGCCGTCGACCTGGTCCAGAGCCAGCGGATGCAGCGCCGCGTCGAAGAGAGCGGGGTGGATGACAAAACGTTCGGTGTCTGCAGGGGAGCGGGGAGGCCGTACCTCGGCCAGGACCTCGACCCCCAGACGCCAGGCGGCGCGGAGCCCCTGGAACGCCGGGCCGTACTCGTACCCGCGGTCCGCCAGCCAGGCGTACGCCTCGTCGACCGGGATCGGGACGGCACCGGCCGGCGGCCAGACGGCATCGGCCATCGACAGGGCGGGACGTGCCTCCTCCCCTGCCGGGGCGAGCGACCCGGTGGCATGCCGGACCCAGTCGGCTCCGTCGTTCTGCTGCGAGTAGATGTTGACCGCGCACAGACCGGTCTCGTCCGCCGATTCCACGACGACTTGGAGTGTGGTGGGGGTGTGGTCGGGGAGGGCGAGGGGGGTTTCCAGGGTGAGTTCCCGCACCTCCGCCAGGCCGAGCTGTTCACCCGCGACCAGCGCAAGCTCCAGGAACGCCGTCCCCGGCAGCACCACCGTCCCCGCCACCGCATGATCCACCAGCCAGGGATGAGAATCACGACCCACCCGCCCCGTGAACAACCACCCCGCACCACCCGCCATCTCCACCCGCGCACCCAACAGCCCATGCCCCGCATCCACCAACCCCAGACCACCCGCATCCCCCACCCGCCGACCCGCATCCAGCCAGAACCGCTCCCGCTGAAACGCATACGTCGGCAAATCCACCACCCCACCACCGGCACTACCGGAACCACCTTCAGTGCCAGTTTCGGTGTCAGCACTCGTTCCGGCGTTCAGCGCATCAAGCACCACCGGCCAGTCCACCCCACCACCCCGGACAAACACCCGCCCCACACCCTCCACCAACGACTCCACCTCACCACGACCCCGCCGCAACAACGCCACCCCATCCACCAACGACGACAACGACGCCCCCGGACCCACCTCCACCACCGTCGACACACCCAACCCCCGCAACGCCTCCACCCCCTCATGAAAACGCACCGTCTCCCGCACATGCCGCACCCAATACCCCGGATCCGACAACAACCCCACCCCCGCCACCCCACCCGTCACATTCGACACCACCGGAACCACCGGCTCACCCAACACCAACCCCTCCACCACCCGACCAAACTCCCCCAACACCGGCTCCACCAACGGCGAATGAAACGCATGCGACACCCCCAACCAACGCCCCTCCACACCCAAACCCTCCACCACCCGACCCACATCCCCCACCGGACCCGACAACACCACCCGATCCACACCATTCACCGCAGCCACCGACACCCGATCCCACCCCGCAACCGCCTCCAACGCCACACCCTCCGAAACCCCCACCGACACCATCCCCCCACCACCAGGCAACCCACCCAACAACCCCGCCCGAGCCACCACCAAACGCCCCGCATCCTCCAACGACAACACCCCCGCCACAAAAGCCGCCACCACCTCACCCACCGAATGACCCACCACCACATCCGGCACCACACCCCACGACTCCAACAACCGAAACAACGCCACCTCAAAAGCAAACAACGCCGGCTGCGTAAACTCCGTCCGCCCCAACAACCCCTCATCCCCACCCCACATCACCTCACGCAACCCCAAACCCAACACACCCAACACCTCATCAAACACCCCAGCAAACACCGGAAACACCTCATACAACTCCCGACCCATCCCCAACCGCTGACTCCCCTGACCAGAAAACACAAAGGCGACCTTGCCGAGTTCTCCGGAGTTTCCCTGGACGAGGTGGGGTGAGCCGATGCCCGAGGCAAGGGCGTCGAGTCCCTCCACCAGGGCGGCGCGATCCGAGCCCACCACCACGGCCCGGTGGTCGAAGACCGTACGAGTCGTCACCAGCGACCGCGCCACCGCACCCGGATCCGCGTCGACCGCACCCCCGGACACCAGGGCCGTCCGCAACCGGCCCGCCTGCGCCCGCAACGCCCTCTCACTCCGCCCCGACACCACCCACGGCACCAGACCAGAGGAACGGCCACTGTCCGCCTCCAGCCGGGGAGCCCGGAGTTCGACAGGGGGCTGCTCGACAATGACGTGGGCGTTCGTCCCGCTGATCCCGAACGACGACACACCCGCCCGCCGCACCCGACCCACCTCAGGCCACCCCACCGCCTCAACCGCCAACCGCACCCCACCCGACTCCCAGTCCACCAACGACGACGGCACCCCCACATGCAACGTCCGCGGCACCACACCACGCTCCATCGCCAACACCATCTTCATCACCCCACCCACACCCGCAGCCGCCTGCGCATGCCCCACATTCGACTTCAACGACCCCAACCACAACGGCACACCCCCCACCCCACGATCAACCCCATACACACCCAACAACGCCCCCGCCTCAATCGGATCCCCCAACCCCGTCCCCGTCCCATGCCCCTCCACCACATCCACATCCCCACCCACCAAACCACCCGACAACAACGCCGCCCGAATCACCCGCTCCTGAGACGGACCATTCGGCGCCGTCAACCCATTCGACGCACCATCCTGATTCACCGCAGAACCCCGCACCACACCCAACACCCGATGACCCAACCGCACCGCATCCGACAACCGCTCCACCAACAACAACCCCACGCCTTCGGAGAACGCGGTTCCGTCGGCGGAGTCGGCGAATGCCTTGCAGCGGCCGTCCACCGAGAGTCCGTGCTGACGGCTGAACTCGATGAAGGTGTTCGGGGTGGACATCACCGTCACCCCACCGGCGATCGCCATATCGCACTCGCCCTGCCGCAGCGCCTGCACCGCCAGATGCAACGCCACCAACGACGACGAGCACGCCGTATCGACCGAGACAGCGGGGCCTTCGAGACCAAGGGTGTAGGCCACCCGGCCGGAGGCCACACTGCTGTAGCTGCCGTTGCGGAGGTAGCCCTCCAGCTCCTCGGGGACCTCCTGGACCCGTGAGGCGTAGTCGTTGTACATGACCCCGGTGAAGACACCGGTCCGGCTGCCGCGCATCGACCTCGGGTCGATCCCCGCCCGCTCGAACACCTCCCACGACGTCTCCAGCAACAACCGCTGCTGCGGATCCGTCGCCAACGCCTCCCGCGGACTCATCCCGAAAAACTCGGCATCAAAATCAGCCGCACCATAAAGAAAACCACCACGCCGCGCATACGACGTCCCCGCATGATCCGGATCATCATCAAACAACCGATCCAAATCCCACCCACGATCCCGCGGAAACTCCCCCACCACCTCACCCTCAGCCATCAACAAATCCCACAAATCCTCCGGCGAATCCACCCCACCCGGAAAACGGCACGCCATCCCCACAATCACCACCGGCTCATCCAACACCCCCACCGAAACCCGGTTATCACCGACCACCGCAACCGCGGCCGACCCGCCGGCACCACCCACACCTTCCAGCAAAAAGCCCGCCAACGACACCGGACTCGGATAGTCAAAAACCACCGTCGACGGCAATTCCAGCCCCGTCACCACACCCAGCCGATTCCGCAACTCCACCGCCGTCAGCGAATCAAAACCGAGTTCTTTGAAGGCCCGGTCCAGTGGGACCGAAGCGCCGTTGTCGGCATGGCCGAGTACGGTTGCGACCTCGGCCCTGACGAGCTCCAGCACCGCCTGTTCCCGCCGGTCCGCCGGCCGCGCGGCCATCTCCTCGGCCCAGCTCGGTCCGGAGCCCGCCGCGGACGGCAGCGCCCGGCGGGCCGGAGCCCGTACCAGCTCCCGGAAGAGGGGCGGTACGCCCTCGGTTGCAGCGCGCCTGCGCAGGGCGGCGAGGTCCAGTCGGGCCGGAACGGGCAACGGATCGCCGTGCGCCAGCGCGGTCTCGAACAGCGCCAGCCCCTGTTCGGTCGGCATGGGGGCCACTCCGGTCCGGGACATCCGTGCCACATCGGTGTCGGTGAGGTGGTCGGTCATGCCGGTCGCCTGCTCCCACAACCCCCACCGCAACGACACCCCCGGCAACCCCAACCCACGCCGCAACTCCACCAACCCATCAACAAACCCATTCGCCGCCGCATACCCCGCCTGACCCGCCGTCCCCACCACACCCGCCACCGACGAAAACACCACAAACGCCTCCACCCCCACCTCACACGCCACCTCATGCAAAAACCACCCCGCATCCGCCTTCGCCCGCAACACCCCCTCCAACCGCTCCACCGACAACCCACCCACCGTCACGTCATCCAACACACCCGCCACATGCACCACACCCGACAACCCACCGCCCGGCAACCCCTCCACCACACCCCGCAACCCCACCCGATCACCCACATCACACCCCACCACCAACACCTCAGCCCCCAACCCCACCAACTCATCCCGCAACCCCACCGCCCCCGGAGCACCCAACCCCCGACGACTCACCAACACCAACCGACGCACCCCAAACCCCTCCACCAACCGCCGCGCCACCACACCACCCAAACCACCCGTCCCACCCGACACCAACACCCACCCCGACCCAAACGAAACACCAGAACCCGAACCCGACCCCGAACCCACCCTCACCAAACGCGGAACCAAAACCTCACCACCCCGCACCACCACCTGCCACTCCCCCACACCCACCGCCCACGACACCAACCCACCCAAACCATCCCCCACCACACCCTCATCCCCATCCACATCCACATCAACCAGCACCACCCGCCCCGGAAACTCCGCCTCCACCGACCGCACCAAACCCCACACACCCGACACCACCGGATCCACCACCACACCCCCCACACCCACACCACCACGCGTCACCACAACAACCCCACCACCACCCTCCAACACACCACGCACCCCACCCAACACACCACCCAAAACCACCCGCAAACCCTCCACCACACCCAACCCCACCGGCACCACACACTCCACCACCACAAACCCCTCAACCCCACCACCACCCAAACCACCCACCGACACACCCACCCCACGCCACTCCACACCAAAGAGGGAGTCCCGGCCGTCCACGGCCCGTGCCACGGCGCGCAGATCGGCGTCGGCAATCGGCCGGAGCGCGAGCGAACCGATCTCCGCAACGGGTTCACCGGTCGGGGCGGTGAGGGCGATGCTCACGGTGTCGGGAGCAACGGTGGTGATCCGGGCCCGCACCGCCGATGCTCCGGTGGTCAGCATGCGCAGCCCCGACCAGACGAACGGCAGCAGCGGCCCGTCGGCTTCCGCGCCCGTCCGGGGGCGTCCGACGACGGCGTGGAGGACGGCGTCGAGCAGCGCGGGGTGGACTCCGTACCGCCCGGCCTCGGCGGTCTGTTCCTCGCTGAGGCGAACCTCCGCGTACAGCTCGCCGTCACGCTCCCACAGCGCGGTCAGGCCCTGGAACTCCGGCCCGTACTCGTAGCCGTACTCGGTGAGGCGGGGGTACAGGTCCGCGATATCGACGGGTTCGGCTGCCGCGGGAGGCCAGCTCCCGAAAGCCGTGCCATCGGGATCGGGGACGGCGGGCGCGGGGCCGGCCGGGACGAGCCGGGCGGTCGCGTGCCGGGTCCAGGGGGTGTCCGTCTCGTCACCGCCGCCCGCCGTCGGCCGGGCGTGGAATCGGAGCGGCCGGGCTCCGGTCCCATCCGGAGCACCGACCGTCAGCTGAAGTCGGACCTCCCCGTCGCGCGCCAGCACGAGAGGTGCTTCCAGGGTGAGGTCGTCCACCCGTGCCCCGCCGACCGTTTCGGCAGCATGCAGTGCCAGCTCGACGAAGGCGGTGCCCGGCAGCAGGACGGTCCCGGCCACCGCGTGGTCCGCGAGCCACGGATGGGTGCGCAGGGAGAGCGCGCCGGTCAGCAGGAGTCCGTCGTCGGCGAGGGGGACGGAGGCGGCCAGGAGAGGATGGCCGGTGGAGGTGAGTCCGGTGTCGCCGATGCCCCCGGTGGCCACCGGGGGGTTGATCCAGTAGCGCTGCTGCTGGAAGGCGTACGTCGGCAGGTCGACGGCGGGAGCGGGGCCCGCCAGGCCGGGTACGGCTTCCCAGTCGACGGGGAGACCGCCCGCGAAGACGGTGGCGACGCTGGTCAGGAAGCGGTTCCAGCCTCCTTCGTCCCGCCGGAGGGAGCCGGTGACGACGGGCCGGTCGGCCAGGTCCCGCGGTCCCTCGTCACGGAGCGCTTCGTCGAGGGTGTCACCGATCGCCATGGTGAGCACGGGGTGGGGGCTGGCCTCGATGAACGTGCGGTAGCCGTCGTCCGCGAGAGCCTTCACGGCCCGGTCGAGCCGTACGGCGCCGCGCAGATTGCGGTACCAGTAGGAGGCGTCGAGGGCGGCCGTGTCGACGGGCCGTCCTTCGAGCGTCGAATAGAAGGCGATATCGGCGGAGCGCGGCTCCAGGCCGTCGAGGAGCTGCAGCAGTTCCTCGCGGACGGCCTCCACATGGGGAGAGTGGGAGGCGTAGTCGACGGCGATGGTCCGGGCCCGGACGTCGTCGGCCGTGCAGGCGGCGACGAAGGAGTCGAGCGCCTCCGCGTCCCCGGCGACGACGGTGGCCGCCGGGCCGTTGACCGCGGCGACCGAGAGCCGGTCTCCCCAGGGTGCGAGCCGGGCCGCGACCTCGTCGGGGGGCAGCGGTACCGCAGCCATTCCGCCCTGACCTGCGAGCGCGCCGATGGCGATGCTGCGGAGCGCAACGACCTTGGCGGCATCTTCCAGGCTCAGGGCCCCGGCCACGAAGGCGGCGGCGATCTCGCCCTGGGAGTGGCCGACGACCGCGGTGGGCCGGACGCCGACCGACTTCCATACCTCGGCCAGGGAGACCATGACGGCGAAGAGCACGGGCTGGACCACGTCGACACGGTCGAGGGTGGGGGCGTGTTCGGCGCCGCGCAGTACGTCCGTGAGGGACCAGTCGACGTACCGGGCGAGGGCGTGTTCGCAGGCGTCGATGCTGGTACGGAACACCTCGCTGTCGTCGAGGAGTTCGACGGCCATGCCGAGCCACTGACTGCCCTGGCCGGGGAAGACGAAGGCGACTCCGCCGCGGTCCGCTGCGGTGCCCTGGACGAGGTGGGGTGAGCCGTTGCCCGAGGCGAGGGCGTCGAGTCCCTCCACCAGGGCGGCGCGATTCGAGCCCACCACCACGGCCCGGTGGTCGAAGACCGTACGAGTCGTCACCAGCGACCGCGCCACCCCACCCGGACCCGCATCCACCGCACTCCCGGACACCAGGGCCGTCCGCAACCGGCCCGCCTGCGCCCGCAACGCCCCCTCACTCCGCCCCGACACCACCCACGGCACCACACCCGAACCACCCGTCGGCGCCGTCTCCACCGACTCATCAGCACCGGAGGAACGGTCACCGTCCAGCTCCAGCCGGGGAGACCGCAGTTCAGCAGGAGCCTGCTCCACGATCACATGCGCATTCGTCCCGCTGATCCCGAACGACGACACACCCGCCCGCCGCACCCGACCCACCTCAGGCCACCCCACCGCCTCAACCGCCAACCGCACCCCACCCGACTCCCAATCCACCAACGACGACGGCACCCCCACATGCAACGTCCGCGGCACCACACCACGCTCCATCGCCAACACCATCTTCATCACCCCACCCACACCCGCAGCCGCCTGCGCATGCCCCACATTCGACTTCAACGACCCCAACCACAACGGCACACCCCCCACCCCACGATCAACCCCATACACACCCAACAACGCCCCCGCCTCAATCGGATCCCCCAACCCCGTCCCCGTCCCATGCCCCTCCACCACATCCACATCCCCACCCACCAAACCACCCGACAACAACGCCGCCCGAATCACCCGCTCCTGAGACGGACCATTCGGCGCCGTCAACCCATTCGACGCACCATCCTGATTCACCGCAGAACCCCGCACCACACCCAACACCCGATGACCCAACCGCACCGCATCCGACAACCGCTCCACCAACAACAACCCCACACCCTCACTCCACCCCGTCCCATCCGCCCCCTCCGCAAACGCCTTGCAACGACCGTCGGGGGAGAGTCCGCGCTGGCGGGCGAATTCGACGAACATGCCGGGACTCGCCATGACGGCGACCCCACCGGCGATCGCCATATCGCACTCGCCCTGCCGCAGCGCCTGAACCGCCAGATGCAACGCCACCAACGACGACGAGCACGCCGTATCCACCGTCACCGCCGGACCGGTCAGTCCGAGGGCGTAGGCGATCCGGCCGGAGGCGACGCTGACGGTGTTGCCGGTGAGCAGATAGCCCTCCAGGCCGTCGGCGGACTCATGGAGCCTGGGGCCGTAGTCCTGGGACATCGCGCCCACGTAGACGCCGACGCCGGTGCCGTGCAGGTCGGCGGGGACGATACCGGCGCGCTCCAGCAGCTCCCAGGAGGTCGTGAGGAGGAGTCGCTGCTGGGGGTCCATGGCGGCGGCTTCGCGCGGGGAGATTCCGAAGAACTCCGGGTCGAAGAGGTCGGCGTCGTGGAGGAAGCCGCCGTGGCGGGTGTAGGTACGGCCGGGTTCGCCGGGGACCGGGTGGTACAGCTCGTCGGTGCGCCAGCCACGGTTCTCGGGGAACCCGGAGATGACGTCGCGCTCCTCGGCGACGAGACGCCACAGGTCTTCCGGGGAGTCGACACCTCCGGGGTAGTGGCAGGCCATGGAGACGATGGCGATGGGTTCGTCGGCCACGGCGGCGGCCGAGGCGGCGGTACGGGGGCGTGCGGGGGCCGCGGTGCCGAGGAGCTGCTCCCGCAGCCGTCGGGTGAGGGCGTCGGCCGTCGGATAGTCGTAGACGAGCCCCGCGGTCAGGCGCAGTCCGGTGGCGGAGGCGAGCCGGTCGGCGAACTCGACTCCGCTGAGGGAGTCGAATCCCAGCTCCTCGAAGGTGAGCGCGGGGTCGACGGACCGGGGTCCGACATGTCCCAGGGTGATCGCGGCGTGGGTACGGACCAGCTCAAGGAGCCGGCGTTCCTGCTCGTCCTCGGGGAGTCCGCGCAGTCGTCCGGCGAGCCCACCGGCCCTGCCCTCCGTGCCCTCTGCGGGCTCGGCAGAATCCGCGGCCGTACGGGGCTCAGCGACGGCAGCGGACGGTTCCGGACGACCCCCCTCCGGCTCCGGCTCCGCAGCCGACACGACGGCCGTTTCAACAGCCGGAACAACGGCGGGCCCGGCGCCCTGCACGCCATCCGTTCCGGCACCCGGCACGGCATCCGGCCAGTGACGCCTGCGCTGGAAGGCGTAGGTGGGCAGTTCCGTACGGACCGCGGGGCGCGCCACGACAGCGTCCCAGTCCACGGGCGCACCCGCCGTGGCCCAGAGCGCGGCCAGGGCCTGCGTCACGGTCTGCGCCTCCGGCCGGTCCTTGCGCAGGGAGGCGATCCGTACCGCGTCCGCCCCGGCGCCCCGGGCCAGGAGCCCGGTGAGGGTCGAGTCGGGGCCGATCTCGATGTACGCACCGGCTCCGGCGTCCCGGAGGGCCACTGCCGCGTCGTGGAACCGCACCGCGTGCCGGGCCTGGCCCAGCCAGTACCCGGGATCGGTCAGCTCATCCGCGGTCACCTCCCGGCCCAGGACCGTGGAGATCAGCGGGATGCGCGGCGCTCCGAACCGTACCGCCGCGATATGTCCGGCGAACTCGTCCAGCGCGGGTTCCATCAGCCGGGAGTGGAAGGCGTGCGACACCTTCAGTGCGCGGCAGCGGACACCGCGCGCGGTCAACAGGGCGGTCACGTCCGCGACGGCGGCCTCCGGGCCCGAGACCACGACCGAACGCGGTCCGTTCACGGCTGCGATATCGGCCTCTCCGCCGGCCTCGGCGACCGCCGCGGTGACGGTCTCCTCGTCGGCGGCGGCGGACACCATCGCCCCGCCCGTGGGCAGTTGCTGCATCAGCCTGCCGCGTGCGACGACGAGCGCGGCGGCGTCGCGCAGGGTGAGGACTCCGGCGGCGTGGGCGGCCCCGAGCTCTCCGACGGAGTGTCCGGCGACCCAACGGGGCACCACGCCCCAGGATTCCCAGAGCCGGTAGAGGGCCACCTCGAACGCGAACAGGGCGGGCTGGGCGTACTCGGTCCGTTCCAGCACCGCGGCGTCGGAGCCCCACATCACGGCCTTGAGGGAGTCGCCGCGGGCCTCGTCGACGGCCGCCGCCACCTCGTCGAGGGCGCGGGCGAAGGCGGGGAACGCCTCGTACAGCTCACGGCCCATGCCGGGCCGCTGCGCCCCCTGTCCGGCGAAGACGAAAGCGGGCGCGGCCGGTTCCCGTACGACCCCGTACACGACACCGGGCGTGTCGTCGTTGCTCGCCGCGATCGCGGTCAGGCCGTCGAGGAGGGCGGTCGGGCCGGTGCCGGTGATCGCGGCCCGGTGGGTGAAGGCGGTACGGGTGGTGGCCAGGGCGTGTGCCACCGCTTCCGGAGCGGTGCCGGGGTGGTCGGCCAGGAAGGCCCGCAGGCGCCGGGCCTGGGCGCGCAGGGCCTTCCGGCTCCGTGCGGACACCACCCAGGGCAGGGGGCGGGTGTCGACCGTCCCGACGGTGCCGGCCTCGGGTGCGGGTGCCGGGGCGGGGGCTTCCGCGAGGACGATATGGCAGTTGGTGCCGCCCATGCCGAAGGAGGAGACTCCTGCGATCAGCGGCCGGTCCGGCCGGGGCCAGGGGGAGTCGGCGGTGGGGACCCGCAGATTGAGCTCGGCGAGCGGGATGTGGGGGTTGGGCATGTCGAAGTGGAGGTTGCCCGGGATCCGGCCGTGGCGGATGCCGAGGACGGTCTTCAGCAGTCCGGCGATGCCCGCGGCGCCTTCCAGATGGCCGATGCCGGTCTTCACGGAGCCGACGGTCAGCGGGGCCGTGCCGGGCCGGGCCGGGCCGAAGACCGCGCCGAGGGCCGCGGCCTCCACGGGGTCGCCGACGGGTGTTCCGGTGCCGTGGAGTTCGACGTACTGGACGTCTTCGGCGGCGACGCCTGCCGTGGCGAGGGCTTCGCGGACGACCTGCTCCTGGGCGCGGGCGCTGGGGGTGGTGAGGCCGGGGGTGGCGCCGTCGTTGTTGACAGCGCTGCCGCGGATGACGGCGTGGACGGTGTCGCCGTCGCGCAGGGCCAGGTCCAGGGGTTTCAGGACGATCACTCCGGCGCCTTCGCCGCGGACGTAGCCGTTGGCGCGGGCGTCGAAGGTGTAGCAGCGGCCGTCCGGGGAGAGGCCGCCGAACTTGGCGGCGCCGATGGTGCTCTCCGGGACGATGTTGAGGTTGACGCCGCCGGCCAGGGCGAGGGTGGACTCTCCGCGGCGCAGGCTCTCGCAGGCCATGTGGACGGCGACCAGCGACGAGGACTGGGCGGTGTCGACGGTGACACTGGGGCCCTGGAGGCCCAGGGTGTGGGAGACGCGGTTGGCGATGATGCCGCGGTTCAGCCCGGTGAGGGTGTGGCGTCCGATGGCGGTGGGGCCTTGGCGGCGCAGAAGGGTGGCGTAGTCGTCGGCAATGGCGCCGACGAAGACGCCGGTGCGGCTGCCGCGCAGGTCGCCGGGGACGATGCCGCCGTCCTCCAGGGCCTCCCAGCCCAGTTCGAGGACGAGGCGCTGCTGGGGGTCCATGGCCGTGGCCTCGCGCGGGGAGATCCCGAAGAAGGAGGCGTCGAAGCCGTCGATCCGGTCGAGGTAGCCGCCGCGGCGCTGGTGGGTACGGCCGGGGGCGTTCCGGTCGGCGGAGTAGTGGGCGTCGATGTCCCAGCGGTCGGCGGGGATATCGGTGACGGCGTCGACTCCGGCGCGCAGGTTGGCCCAGAACGTGGCGGCGTCGGGTGCCTTGGGAAGACGGCAGGCGAGCCCGACGACGGCGATGGGTGCCGCGGCGGCACCCCGGCCCTGGGGAGTGGGGGTCGTGTGCTCACTGACCTCGGCAGGAGTCAACGGTCCGTTCCTTTCGGGCGCGGGGGTGACGCGGGTACGGGGGTGCTGCGGGGGTGCTGGTGAGTGCGGCGGCGGGGGTCAGGGCGCCGCGGAGGGACGCCGTCCGGAGACGACGGTGTAGAGGTGTTCCAGGCTGGTCGCTTCGAGGGCGTCGGGCAGGGAGACCCGGGTTCCGGTGATGCGTTCCAGGACCGTGACCAGGGCGAGGAGGTGTACGGAGTCCCAGCCGTTGACGTCGTCGAGGCTGCGGCGGAGGTCGTCGGTGTCGACGGCGAGTCCGAGTTCGTCGCGGAGGATGCGGATGAAGTCGTCGATGCTGTTCACGGGGTGGGCCCTTCGAAGGTCGCGTCCAGACGGAGGTGGTCGGGCACGTTCGGGATGGTCCGCAGGTCGTGCCGGTGGACGGTGCGGTCGTCCGGATCCGGGACCGGGGCCGTATGCGGGGGTACGGGGGCGGGCAGGGCGCCGGTCGGCACGGGGGTGAAGCCGTGGTGGGCGTAGAAGTCGGCGGTCTTGCCGTTTCTGGCGGTGGGCCGGTGGACGCCGTACACCTCGGTGATACCGGTGCTCCGGGCATGGCGCAGGACCGCGGCGATGACGGCTTGTTCGATGCCGCGGGCGAAGACCCGGCAGCTCAGCAGGAAGTTGTCGATGACGAGGGCGGTGCCGTGACGTGTGGCGATGACGGCTCCGACGGTGCCGTTGTCACCGAACCGGTCGGTGCTGCGGATGGTGAGGACGAGGGTGTCGGGGCGGGTCAGCAGGGTTTCGACGTCGGCCCGGCCGAGCCGGACGGTGGTGAGGTTGAACTGGTTGGTGCGCAGGGTGATCTGGGAGAGACGGGGGACGTCCTCGGGCGCGGCGGGGGCCAGGCGTACGGTGACGGCGAGTTCGCGGAGGTAGCCCTCCAGTGAGTCGAATCCGTGCCGGAAGTCCTTGCGGGCGAGGTCGTCGCGGTAGTGCGCGGGGCGTGCCCGGTCCTCGGTGGTGAGTTCGGCGCTGTCGAACCAGTTGTCCGCGAGCAGGCGGGGCACATGGTCGGCGGGTTCCTCGTCCAGCCGGACGACGGCGGCTTCGGGGATCTCCCGGCGGACCAGTCCGCATTCGTAGGGGCTGTCGTCGGCGAAGACGAAGCTGTCGGCGCCGATGCCGAGGTCGTCGGCGAGCGCCCGGAGGTTGAGGTGTTTGGGCTGCCAGTTGGCGGTGACACGGACGAAGTCGTCCTCGCGCAGGGCCATGCCCGGGTGGTCGCGCAGTACCCGGCTCACGGGTTCGGGGTCGTTCTTGCTGACGACGGCGAGCAGGACGCCCTGGGAGCCGATCTGGCGGGCGACGCGCTGGAAGGCGGTGAAGGCCTCGCCGCGCGGGCCGTCCCCGACTTCGATGCCCTCGGGGCCGTCGTCGCCGAGGATGCCGCCCCAGAGGGTGCCGTCCAGGTCGAGGACGAGCGCCTTCTTGGTGCGCCCGAGGAGTCTGCGGGCCAGGTGGGCGGCCTCGCGGGCGTAGCGGGCGAGGAGGCCAGGTGACAGGTGCACCTTGGCGTAGGTGCTGAGCCGGGCGTCGTGGGCGGGGGTCTCGGCGGCCAGCGGGTCGAGGTCGAGGACGACGAGGCGCGGGTGGTGTTCGGCGAGGCGCAGCAGTCTCGCGTTGGCTTCGCGCCAGGCGATGCCGAGCCGGGCCCGGGAGCGGTGGTCGAGGAGTTGGGCGGTCAGTTCGCGGGGCAGGAGGAGGGTGTTGAGGACGAGGGTGCCGTCGCCGGTCGCGGTGAACCGGTCCACGAGGCCTTCGATGAGCGCGGTCTTGGCCTCCAGGATCCGCCGGACGTCGTCGACGTGCCACGGCGAGGGCAGTTCGGCGGTGACGACGGCGGCGCTGAGGACACAGAGCACCAGTTCGGGGCGGGCGGTGTGGAGGTCGCTGCGGGGGTCGGAGAGTTCGTGGACCCAGGTGTTGTACGGGGACGGGGTGACCGGCAGCAGCAGCCCGTGGCGGGCGGCTTCGGCGGCGAGTGCCGGGAGCAGCGGGGAGAGGGTGCCGTCGCCGGTGACGGCGGTGCGCAGGGTCGGCAGTGCGGGGTGGGCGCGCCGGACCTCGGCGGGGTCGAGCCGGGCGAGGAACCGGCCCGCCCGTTCCCGTTCCTCGTCCGTCGCCTCGGCGAGGAGGGCGGTCAGCCTCGGGTAGTCGGTGGCCAGGCGCCGGTCGCGGTGGAGTGCGGCGAGCTCCTCGCCCACGGGCGCTGCAGGGGTCGCGAGGTCCATGGAGGACATCGTCGGAGCGGTGTCTAAATATTCGCCTAACCCCTGCCAACCGTGGGCTCGCGCATCCGCCGGGGTACGGGTGGGGGCGGGGCACGGCGGAGGAGTGTGTGCCGGGTTCGTGGACCGGGCGGGACTCTTCGGGCACGGCGGCGCGGGGGTTTGCCGGTCGTCGACGGCGGGCGGGCGGGGTGGTCAGCCCGCGTACCCCCGGAAGATCTCGTCGAGCTGGCGGGCGATGGCGGCCTCGACGGCGGTGCAGGGGGCGGGGTCGCAGACGCGTTCCGGGTGTCCCGGGGGTGTGCGCGGCCCGCGCGGGTCACCGGGCCCGTCCGCCGGGTGCTCCGGGAGGACCGGGGGTACGGGTGCCCAGATGCGTCCGTAGACGGACAGCGCGCGGTAGAGGAAGCGCAGCGGGACGAGGCAGCCGCGGGCGGTACGGCGGAGCCTGCCGGTCATCGCTCACCTCGTTCGCTGGTCCCGCGCCGGGCTGGGCAGGGCAGGAATACCATCGGGCACCCCACTTGGCCAGTGCTTCAGCACGGCTGAAGCGCGTCTGAGGCGAGCGACCCCGGCGGGGCGGGGGCCAGCCGAACCCGGGTGCGGCACGGTCGCGAGCCGTACCAAAAACGATGCTCAGCCGCGAATGGCTTCATCATCTTCCGCTCCCCGCCGTCGGGCTGTCAGCATCTGCGCACGTCATCACTCAGGCAAACAAGGAGACCCGATGACAGAGCAGTCAAAGCAGGCAAAGCAGTCGGTACGGCCGTTCCGGAGACGTACCGGCTCCTTCGTCGCCCTGGCCCTCGCCGCCCTGGTGACCGTCTCCTGCGGACGTTCGGACCAGGGCGGGACCTCGGGCGGGGCGGCACCCGCCGCGGCGGGCAAGAGCGCCACCGAACTGCTGCCGTCCGATGTGAAGAAGAAGGGCGTGCTGCGGGTCGCCACCGCCGTCGGCTATCCGCCCATGGAGATGTACAAGCCGGGCACCACCGAGCTGACCGGGGTCGACCCGGATCTGGCCCGGGCCGTCGCGGACCGCCTCGGTCTGCGGCTCGAACTGACCAACGCCGCCTTCGACGGGCTGATCCCCGGGCTGAAGTCGGGCCGCTTCGACCTGGTGATGTCGTCGATGACCGACAGTCCCGAGCGCCGTAAGGCGGTGGACTTCGTCGACTACTTCCGCACCGGCGGCGTCATCATGACGAAGAAGGGCAATCCGGAGGGCATCAAGACGCTGGAGGACCTCTGCGGCAAGGCCGTGGTCCTCGCCAAGGGCAGCTCGAACCTCGCCATCGGCCAGGAGCAGAACACCCGCTGCGGCAAGAAGATGCGGATCTCGCAGAGCGAGGACGCGCCGACCGGGCTGCTCCAGATCGACAGCGGCCGCGCCGTCGCCACCATCGTCGACTACCCCGTTGCCGCGATGTTCGTGAAGGAGAAGGGGACGTACGAGGCGCTCCCGGAGCAGTACGGCACGGCGCCCTGGGGCATCGCCGTCGGAAAGGACCGCTCCGGTCTGCGCGACGCCGTCCAGCGGGCGCTCCAGGACCTGATCGACGACGGCGGTTACCGGAAGGTCCTCGACTCCTACGGGGTCGGCGGCAGCGCCGTGCCGAAGGCGACCGTCAACGACGGCACGTGAGGCGGGGAAACCAGATATGACCGAGCTCGGAAAAAACGATTCTTCAGCGCTGGTGACACCACGGCCGGAACCCTCCGCCACGGCGTCCGACGGTGCCGGCGGCCTCGCGCTCCGGGTGACCCGGCGGCCCCGGCCCGCGCGCTGGCTGGCCGTTCTCGCCACCCTGTTCTTCGCGGTCTGGCTGGCGTACACCGTCATCGTCAACCCGCATCTCCACTGGGACGTCGTCGTCGACTACCAGTTCGACGACCGGGTCCTCAAGGGACTGTGGGTGACGGTCCAGCTCACCCTGATCTCCATGGCGGTCGGTATCGCCATCGGGGTGCTCATCGCCGTGATGCAGCTCTCCGAGAGCCCCGTGCTCCGGACCGTCGCCGGGGCCTACACCTGGTTCTTCCGTGGCACGCCGCTGCTGGTCCAGCTGATCTTCTGGTTCAATCTGGCGCTGCTGTTCCCGGTCATCGGCATCGGCATCCCCTTCGACGGCCCCAAGCTCGTGGAATGGCAGACCAACGCGGTCATCACCGGCTTCGTCGCGGCCCTCCTCGGCCTCTCCATCAACGAAGGCGCCTATATGGCGGAGATCGTGCGGGCCGGGATCCAGAGCGTCGACCCCGGGCAGCGGGAGGCCGGCGAGTCGATCGGCATGTCGAACCGGCAGATCCTCACCCGGGTCGTCCTCCCCCAGGCGATGCGTGTGATCATCCCGCCCTTCGGCAACCAGTTCATCTCCATGCTCAAGACCACCTCCCTGGTCTCGGTGATCGCCGGTTCCGATCTGATGACCGTCTCCCAGCATCTGTATCTGGCGAACTTCGAGGTCATCGCCCTGCTGATGGTGGCGTCCATCTGGTACCTCGTCCTCACCACGGTTGCCAGCGTCGCCCAGCACTTCGTCGAACGGCGCTACAACCCCGGCGCCGCACCGCTGCGCCGAAGGGTTCTGACCCAGCTCGTGCCCGGACGCACCGGCAAGGGAGCCCTCGCGTGAACGACATCGTCCTCAAGGCCCGCGGCGTACGGAAGCGGTTCGGCGACACCGAGGTGCTCAAGGGCATCGACCTCGACGTCACGACCGGTGAGGTGCTCTGTGTCATCGGCCCCTCCGGCTCCGGCAAGTCGACCCTGCTGCGCTGCTTCAACCATCTGGAGAAGATCGACGCCGGCCGGATCTGGGTCGACGGCGAACTCGTCGGCTACGAACCGCACGGCACCTCCACCGAGGTGCTGCGCGAACGGCGGCCGCGGGAGATCCGGAAGCAGCGGGAGCGGATCGGCATGGTCTTCCAGCGCTTCCACCTCTTCCCGCACCGCACCGCGGTGCAGAACGTCATGGAGGGCCCGCTGGTGGTCAAGGGCCGCCCCCGGGCGGAGGCCGAGCGCCGGGCCCGGGAGCTGCTCGACCGCGTCGGGCTCGCGGACCGCGCCGACCACTATCCGGCCCAGCTGTCGGGCGGCCAGCAGCAGCGCGTCGCCATCGCCCGCGCCCTCGCCATGGAGCCCACCCTGATGCTCTTCGACGAACCGACCTCGGCGCTCGACCCCGAACTCGTCGGGGAGGTCCTCGGCGTCATGCGGGATCTGGCCCGCAGCGGAATGACCATGATCGTGGTGACCCACGAGATGGGCTTCGCGCGGGAGGTCGCCGACCGGGTCCTCTTCCTGGACCAGGGTTCGGCCGTCGAGGAGGGCAGCCCCGACCGGTTCTTCGGCGACCCGCAGCAGGACCGTACCCGGGCCTTCCTGTCGACGGTCCTGTGATGGGCGGCCCCGGAGCCGTACCGGCACAGCCTCCCGCCCCCGCGACCGCCGGGCGGCACTCCTACGAACTGCTGATCCGCGGCGGCACCGTCGTCGACGGGACCGGCGCACCGCGCAGGCGGGCCGATATCGCCGTCGACGGCGGGCGGATCACCGTACTGCCGCCGGACGGACGCCACCGCGCCGCCGAGACCGTCGACGCCGGCGGGCGGATCGTCGCGCCCGGTTTCATCGACGTGCACACCCACTCCGACGCGCTGGCCGCCTGCGGCGACGGCGGCCGGGACGGCGACGCGGTGGAGGAGCTGCGCCTCGCGCCGCTCCTCCAGGGCGTCACCACCGAGATCGCAGGCAACTGCGGCAGCAGCCTCTTCCCCGCGCTCCCGGAACGGCTGGACGGCCTCGCCGACCACGTGAGGGTCGTCTTCGGCCTCGGAGCCGTCCCGCCCGCCGAGGACTTCGACGGCTTCGCCGCCGGGCAGGACCCCGCGCTGCGCCGTACCCATATCGCGTCCCTCGTGGGACACGGCACCCTGCGCGCCGGGGTCATGGGCTTCGAGGACCGCCCGGCCCGGCCCGACGAGCTGAGCGCCATGTGCCGGCTCCTCGACCGGGCCCTCGCCCGGGGCGCCGCCGGGCTGTCCAGCGGGCTGATCTATCCGCCCGGCGGCTATGCCTCCACCGGTGAACTCGTGGCGCTCGCCGAGGTCGCGGCCCGGCATCGCAAGCCGTACGTCACCCATCTGCGCGATGAGATGGCGCAGGTGGAGACCGCGCTGGAGGAGGCCCTGGAGATCGCCCGCCGGTCCGGCGCGCCGCTCCAGATCTCGCACCACAAGACGGCGGGGCGCCATGCCTGGGGTGCCACCGTGCGCACCCTGCCCGTACTGGAGCGGGCCCGGGCCGAGGGGGTGGACGTCCTGTGCGACGTCTACCCCTATACGGCGGGCAGCACCGTCCTCCACGCCCTGCTGCCGCCGTGGGCGAACGAGGGCGGGATCGGGGCGCTGCTGGACCGGCTGCCCCGTCCCGAGGTGCGCGACCGGGTCCGTACCTCCATCGCGCGGGGCGTCGACGGCTGGGAGAACACCGTCGGCAACGGCGGCTGGGATCTCATCACCGTCGCCGCCGCCCGGCGCCATCCGGCGGCCGAGGGCCACCGGATAGCCGATCTGGCGACCGCGAACGGCGTCGACCCGGTGGAGTTCGTCTGCGATCTGCTCCTCGCCGAGCAGGGGGAAGTGACCATCATCAGCCACTCCATGCGGGAGGACGACGTCCGCCGGGTGCTCACCAGCCCACTGTCCATGATCGGTTCGGACGGGGTGCCCAAACCGGGCCGTCCGCATCCGCGCTGGGCCGGCAGCTTCGCCCGGGTCCTCGGGCACTACGCGCGGGACGAGGGACTGCTCTCGGCGGAGGCCGCCGTCCATAAGATGACCGGTCTGCCCGCGCGCCGGTTCGGGCTCGCCGGGCGCGGCACGATCGCCGGCGGGGCCCGTGCGGACCTGGTCGTCCTCGACCCGGAAGCGGTACGGGACCGGGCGACGTTCGACCGGCCGCTGCTGGCGCCCGAGGGCATCGGTACGGTCGTGGTGGACGGCCGGATCGCGGTCCGCGACGGCCGTCCGACCGACGAGCGCGCGGGAAGGGTGGTGAGGGTGCCGTGACCCTGGCACGAGTGGCCGCGGCCGCCCGCAGCGCCGCCGCGCTTCCGCTGGTCCTCGCCGTCGCCGCGATCGACGTGGACGACGGCAGGAGCACCGGTGTCGACGACACGGCCGTCCTGCCCGTCGCGTCCGCCGCCAAACTGCTGCTCCTCGCGGAGGTGGCCCGCAGGCTGGACTCCGGCGAACTGGACCCCGCGGCGGCCGTCGCCGTGACGGAGGACGACGTGGTGCACGGCACCGGGCTGCTGGTCCGGCTGAGCCGGCGCGACTGGACGGTGGAGGACCTGTGCTGGCTGACCGCCTCCGTCAGCGACAACACCGCGACGAACGCCCTGCTGAGGCTGGTGGGACCGGAGTCGACGGCCCGGCTGGCCCGGAGCCTGTCCCTGGGGGCGCTGACCGTCCACGACCGGGTCCGTGACGTCCGCGGCCCGGACGTTCCGCCGGTCTTCGCCACCGGCACCGCCCGCGCACTCGCCGGACTCGTCGCCCACGCGGCCCGGGGCAGCCTGGTCTCCCCCGGCGCGTCCCGGCGGCTGCTGAGCTGGATGCGGTCGAACACGGACCACACCCTGGCCCCCGCGCTGGTCTCCCACGACCCGTACGCGGCCTGCTTCCCGGATCCGCTGCCCGGCGGGCTGCTGCTGGCCAACAAGACCGGTACGGACCCCGGGGTCCGCAGCGACGCGGGCGTCTTCGTCGGGGAGCGCCGGGTGGCGTACGCGGTGGTGGCGCACTGGGACACGGCGCTGGGCGCCAGTACGGAGCGGGCCGCGGTGCGCGCCATCCGGGACGTCGGGCGCACCCTGGCGGACTATGCCGCGGGCCCGGGCGGGCTCTGACCCGGTACCGGCATACGCAGAGGGCCCCGGACGGAGTCCGGGGCCCTCTCTCCGTGTCGGGCGCGGCTGCCGCTGCCGTGGTACGCACGGGGGCCGGGCCGGTGCGTACGGTCAGGTCCACTGCGCGCCCAGCAGCGCCCCGACCTCCTCGGCAGCCGATCGCAGGTCCGTCAGGAAGGCCCGGAGCAGGGGGTTCTCGTTGGTGCGGCGGGTCGCCACGCCGATCCGGCGGTGCAACTGGGGGTGGTCGAGCCGCAGGACGTGCACACCGGCCGTGTCGCCGAGGCCCAGTGCGGGCACCAGGGCGATGCCCATACCGGCCCGGGCGAGGTTGATGGTCACCTGGTAGTGGTCGCTGCGGCAGCGGACCCGCGGCAGGAAGCCCTCGACGGCGCAGGCCCGTTCCAGTACGGGTTCGCCGCTGCTGCCGCCCCGGGTGCCGATCCAGCTCTCGCCCTCCAGCGCGGCCAGCCGGACGACGGACCGCCGTCCGAGGCGGTGCCGCAGCGGCACCACGATCAGCTGGGGTTCGTCGAAGAACATCTCCACGTCGACGGGCGCCTGCCGGCACCAGGGGTCGAGGGGGTGCTCGAAGACGACCACGGCGTCGAGGCGGCCGGCCTCCAGATCGGGCACCAGTTCGTGGGGCTGTCCGAGGATCAGCTCCAGCTCCACATGGGGGCGGCTGCCGGCGAATGCGGCGAGGGCCCGGGGCAGCAGGTCCAGGCCCGCGGAGGCGAAGAAGCCGACCCGCAGGATTCCGGCCTCGCCGATGGAGTGGCCGCGGAGATCGTCCTGGGCCACGGCCATCAGATCCGCGACGGCCTGGGCGTGCTCGGCCAGTCTCCGTCCGGCGGCGGTCAGCCTGAGGCTCTGCGGGGCGCGCTCCACGAGCGCGACCCCGACCTCCTGCTCCAGCTTGGCGAGCTGGTGGGAGACCGCCGACGGACTGAGGTGCAGTGCCTCGGCGGCCGCCACGATGGTGCCCCGGCGGGCGATCTCCAGAAGGACGAGCAGACGGCCACTGTTCAGCATCGCGCCAGGTTAAGCCCTTTCTTCCGGATCAGGCGGTGGCCGGGCGGCGGGCCGCGACCAGGTCCGCCCGCCGGGTTTCCGCCGCCGGGGCGGTGGCGGCAGGTTCGGTGACGTCCAGGCGCAGCAGGTCGTCCTCGGTCTCGCGGCGTACGACCAGCCGGGCCTCTCCGTCGCGGACGAAGACGACGGCGGGGCGGGGCAGTTTGTTGTAGTTGGAGGCCATGGCGTAGCCGTAGGCGCCGGTGACCGGTGTCGCGAGCAGATCGGAGACCCGCAGGTCGGCGGGGAGCGCGGCATCGTCGATGATCACGTCGCCGCTCTCGCAGTGCTTGCCCACCAGGCGGGCGCGGAGCGGGCGCTGGGCATAGGGGGTGCGGGGCAGGAAGGCCTCGTAGCGGCTGGAGTACAGGGCGGGGCGGAGGTTGTCGCTCATTCCGCCGTCGACGCTGACATAGGTCCGGACGCCTTCGATCCGCTTGACCGTGCCGACGCGGTAGAGGGTGAGTCCGGCCCGGGCGGTGATGGACCGGCCGGGTTCGACGGTCAGTTCGCCCCGCCAGCCCGCGTCCCGGGCGGCGGCGTGTACCCGGGCGGCCCAGTCGGTGAACTCCGGTACCCGCTGTCCGGCCTCGTAGGCGACGCCGAGTCCGCCGCCGACTGTGAGTCCGCGGACCCCGGTCTCGGCGGCGAACCGGGCGGTGGCCGCGGCTCCGTCGGCCAGTTCGGCCGCGTCCAGGACCTGGGAGCCCACATGGGCGTGGATGCCTTCGAGGACCATCGCCGGGGAGTTCCGGGCGCGGTGCACGGCGGCTGCCGCGGTGCCTCCGGCGAGTCCGAATCCGAACTTGGAGTCGGTGCCGCCGGTACGGATCGACCGGTGGCCGCCCGCGGCGACGCCCGGTGCGATCCGCAGCACGACCGGGAGGGGGGCGAGCCCGGCGGTCGCGTGGAGGCGTTCGATGCGGTCCATCTCGTCGAAGCTGTCGACGACGGTGTGCCGGACCCCGGCGGCGGCCGCGGCAAGGAGTTCGCTGTCGTCCTTGTTGTTGCCGTGGAGCACGATGCGGTCGCCGGGTACGCCCGCGTGCAGGGCCACCCGCAGCTCTCCCCCGGAGGCGACGTCCAGCAGCAGCCCCTCCTCATGGGCGAGGCGGGCCATCGCCGTGCAGAGAAAGGCCTTGGACGCATAGGCGACGTTCCCGGTGCCGAAGGCGGCGACGGCCTCCCGGCACCGGCGGCGCAGATGCTCCTCGTCGTACACGAACAACGGCGTCCCGAACCTGCGTCCCAGCTCGACGAGCGGCACACCTCCGACGGCCAGCCCGGAGGGGCCGTCCGTCGCGGTGAGCGGCAGCAGGTCCGGAGAGACGGCGGTTGACATGGTTCCTCCCCATGATCGGACTCTCCTTCATCCTCAGCCCTGACCGGGGGCGGCAAAAGCGCATTCTTCCGGGGGTGAGCATCGGGAAAACCGTGGCTCGGGCCGGGCTCGCACGGCCGGTTCACGATCGGGGCACGGCCGGATCCCCGCCATCGGATCGGGGAGCACTCGTACATCCGTCCCGATCCGGCGGCGCCGGACGCGGCCACCGTGTTCGCGGAGCTGCGCGACACCGGCCGGGACGGCTGCCGGACACCCTTGCGACGTCAACCTGTTCGCCTCCGATTCACCCTTGGAGGGGGTGAGAGGCGGGTCCCGGCCGCAAGCTTTCGGCCGGGACGGGGCGGGTCCGCTGCGCGCCGGGGTGCCCATGGGGCGGGCGGGGCGGTCCGGGCCCGGCCCGGACGGCGGAGCCGGGGCAGGGTCTCCGATGTCACCCGGGGCAAACCTCTGGCTCAAGGTTGACCGAAGCCGCCTCTTCGTCACTTTACGTACCGGTGCCCGGCGCGTTTCGCTACTCACTGTTGTGGCTCCGTTGCGGCGTACCTCTGGTGCGGTCCGCCGGCGGTGCCTTCCGACAGCGCCGAATCGAAGGGGGAGAACCATGACCACGCCTTCCGCTCCGCTCCGTGTCGCCCTGGTCAACGGCAGCTTCGAGAATCCCGCCGTCACCGATATGGCGTTTCTGCCGGACGCCTCGCAGACCCAGGTGTCCGGGCGGGTCCCGGGCTGGCTCACGACGGCCTCCGACCACATGATCGAAATCTGGCATTCGGGTTTCCAGGGCGTTCCGTCGGCCGACGGTGCCCAGTTCGCCGAACTCAACGCCAACGAGGTCTCCACGCTCTACCAGGACCTGCCCACCTCGCCGGGGACCAAGCTGTACTGGCGGCTGTACCACCGCGGCCGGCAGGGCAGGGACACCATGGCGCTGGACATCGGCGCCCCGGGCTCCACCGTCGAACAGCGGCGCTTCACCGACGGCAACACCGCCTGGGGACGCTACAACGGCGTGTACACCGTCCCGGCGGGCCAGACCGTGACGCGCTTCGCCTTCCGTTCCATCTCGGCGGCGGGAGGCAACCGGGGCATCGGCAACTTCCTGGACGGCATCTTCTTCGGGACGGCGCCGTATCTGGTCCTGGAGAAGTCCGCCGTTCCCATGGGGCCGCTGGAGGTGGGCGACACCCTCACCTACCGCATCACCGCGAAGAACGAGGGCGGCGGCGACGCCGAGAACCTCGTGCTGACCGACGTCGTCCCGGCCGGGACGACGTATCTGCCGGGTTCCCTGCGGGTCGTGACCGGCCCCAACACCGGTGTCAAGACCGATGTGCAGGGCGACGACCAGGGCTCCTACGACGCCGGGACCAACAGAGTCGTCTTCCGGCTCGGCAACGGCGCCTCCGCCGCACAGGGCGGCAGTCTGCCCAATACGCTCGCCCTCCCGGCCGGGACGACGGTGGAGTACCGGGTCGTCATCGACCGGGCCTCCGGCGGCAAGCAGATCGCCAACACCGCGACCGCGACGTACGAGAACCGGCTGGGGAACGAGCCGGAGCCGCTGACCGCCACCTCCGACGAACAGATCACCCAGGTGAAGCCGGCCGCCGATCTGGCCGTGACCAAATCGGCCGACGCGACCACCGTCACCGTCGGACAGACCGTGACCTACCGGATCACCGTCCAGAACAACGGCCCGAACCGGGCGACCGGGGTCACCGTCGCCGACCGCCTCCCCGAGGGCCTCGTCTTCCTGTCGGCCAAGGCCTCGACGGGAACCTACGACCCGGCCGCCGGGCAGTGGGCCGTGGGCACCCTGGCCGAGGGCGCCCGGGCGACCCTCGTGCTCCGCGCCAAGGCCACCAGGACCGGACCGGTCGAGAACACCGCCACGGTCACCGCCGTCGAGAAGGACCCCGACCCCGCCGACAACACCGACTCCGTCACCATCTGCGTCGAACCGGCCCCCTCCTGCTGCGACCCCTGCGCCTCGGGCGAGTAGTCCCGCCCGCTGTCGCCCCGGGCCGGCCGGAGCCCCCTTCCGCTCCGGCCGGATCACCGGGCGCGGTCCGGTCCCCGCCGCCGTACCGCGCCCGGTGGGCGCACAGCACCGGACAACTCCCAGGACAGGGGTGGGCCCTCAGCGGTGACCAGCCGGGACAGCGAACCGACTTGTCCCGGACGGCACCGGTCTTGAACCGCCCCGCACCGAGACCCCAGGCTGGCGACCGTCCCGGCGAGGCCCGCCCGGCCCGAGGATCCTGGAGGACCTGTGAACCTGCCCGCACGCAGAAGCTGCACCCTGGCACTTCCCCTCGCCGTGACCCTGGCCGCGGCACTCGGCGCGGCACCCGGGGCGCACGCTTTCGGCCGGACGACCCCGGCCGCCGTCGCCTCCGGGACGACGTACTACGTGGACGCCGTATCGGGGAACGACGGCAACAGCGGTACGAAGGCCACCGCGGCCTGGCGGACCCTGGCCCGGGTGAACACCGCCGCACCGGCCCCGGGGGACACCATCGCCTTCCGCCGCGGCCGGACCTGGACGGGTTCCCTGCTGCTGACCGCCAGCGGCACCGCGGCGGCGCCCATCACCGTCACCGCGTACGGCGACGCCTCGGCCGCGCTCCCGGTCGTCGGCGGGCCGGTGACCGACTGCGTCCGCGTCGACGGTTCGTACTGGCGCATCGGCGCCCTGCACGCCGCCGGCTGCCAGTGGGCGGGGTTCGAGATCAGGGGCAGCCACAACGTCCTGACGTCGGTCCGGGCCGGCGGCAATGTCGCCGGGGTCTCCATCGCGGACACCGCGCACCACAACACCGTCCGCTCCAGCACCCTCGCCGACAACAACAAGATGAGCGTCAACACACCCGGCGGCTGGGACGACTCCGGGGCCTTCGGCATCCTGCTGAACGGGGACGACAATCTGGTGACGCACAATCTCATCACCGGATCCCGGGCCGTGAGCTACGACTTCGGTCACGACGGCGCCGCGGTCGAGGTGTTCAACGGGGACCGCAACCGCGTCGAGTACAACGTCTCCCGTGACAACGAGACCTTCACCGAACTCGGCAGGGGACTCGGCCGGACGGCGGACGGCAACACCTTCGCCTTCAACGCGGTCACGTCCGTCCACCCGGCCAGTGCCTTCCTGGTCACCCGGGGCGCGGGAACCGGTGTGGGGCCGGTGAACGGCACCCGCGCCTTCAACAACTCGGTCGATCTGCCCGGGGCACAGGCCCAGGGCTGGGTCTGCTACGCGGGCTGCTCCCCCGGCATCCTGACCCTCCGCAACAACGTGATCAGGACCGGCGGCAAGACCGGCTACGAGGACGGGACCGGCGCCGACGAGGACAACGGCGTCTACTTCGGCACCCAGACCCAGTTCCAGCTCGGCCCGCAGTCCGTCCACGCCGACCCGGCCTACGTCTCCCCGACCGACCTCCGGCTGACCGTCGCAAGCCCCGCGATCGGCCGAGGCGTGCCCGTCGGCTACTCCACCGACCTCGCGGGCGATCCGATATCGGGTACGGAACCCGACGCGGGCGCCTACCAGTTCGCCCCCTAGTGAGGCGGACCGGCCCTGAGCCCCGCCATGGCCGAATCCGGTGTGTGCCGCCTCAGGGCGGCGTGACATTCTGGATGTTCTTGATCTTTTGTGGAATCAGCGGGGGCTGGTGTTATGGGATACACGATTCCCGAAGGTGTCGACACCATGCTGGACGTGGTGGGCGTCGGATGGCCGAATGTCGACGAGGACGCCTACCGGGACATGGCCAAGGAGCTGCGGGAGTTCGCGGAGGACGCGGACGACGACGCGCACGCGGCGCACCAGCACGTTCAGCAGTTGCTGTCGTCGGGGTCGAGCGAATCGCTGACCGCGCTGGAGAAGCACTGGCAGAAGGTGCTCCGCAAGAACAAGGACCTGGCGCAGGCGGCGCGCATCATCGCCGGTGCGCTGGACCGGATCGCGGACATCATCGTGGCGCGGAAGATCGCGGCGGTCGGGGAGTTGGCCGATCTCTGCGCCACGGTCGGCATCGCCCTGGCCGCGGCCCCCTTCACCTTCGGACTGACCACGCTGCTGGCGGGCGGGAAGATCGCGATCACCCGGGCGGCGTTCAAGGCCATCCTGAAGGAGATGGCGGAGGCGGCGGTCGCGGAGATCACCGCGGTGCTGACCCAGCCCGCGGTCGCGGCCCTGGAGAGCATCGTCACCGATCTCGTCATCCAGACGACGATGAACGTCACCGGGCAGCAGGACGGCATCGACGTCGACCGGGCGATGCAGGCGGGCAAGGACGGTCTGCAGCTCAACTCCGCGGGCGGGCCCACCGCCCCCGGTCCCGGCGGCGGTCCGGTCATCGACCACGACGCCCACAGCAACACGGGCGGCAAGCTCGCGAACGTCCAGGTGTCGATGCAGACCCGGGCGGCCGGAAAGATCGGAAAGGCCAAGGGGCACCACGGCCGGGCCAAGGGCAGGGACTCCCTCACCGCCGCGCTCGACGGCGTCCTCGACGGAGTCTTCGAGAAGCTCACCAAGGGCCACGACCATATCGGCAAGCATGTGGGCAAGGATCTGCCCGACGCCATCGGCCAGGGGTCGAAGATCCACCGCGGCAAGGACCAGGACGCCCGGGACAACGTCAACAAGGTCAACAGCAGCGGGTCCGGCGACGCCGACGGTCTCGGCGGGCGCCGTGGCGACTCCGGCGGCCCCGCCCGCAAGAACCCCGACGACACCAGGACCAAGCCCAACTCCCTGAACGGCGCTCAGCTCAATGCCCGGTCCAACAGCATCTCGCCCGCGCAGCGCACCTGTGCGACGGACCCCGTGGACATCGCGACGGGTGAGATGCTGCTGCCGCAGACCGATCTGTCCCTCCCCGGGACCCTGCCGCTCGTTCTGCGGCGGGTTCATCTGTCGGGCTATCGCTACGGGCACTGGTTCGGCCGGAGCTGGGCCTCCACCCTCGACGAGCGCATCGAGTTCGACGCCCGCGGGCTGGGCGCCCTGTGGGCGCGCGAGGACGGCACCGTCCTGGTCTACCCCGCCCTGCCCGCGCCCGGCGACCCGACCGGCGTCCTGCCGCTGGAAGGCGACCGGCTCGCGCTGACGCACGGCGGCACCGACGAGTCGGGCGCGGAGACCGCGTACACCGTCACAGACCCCCGCACCGGACTCGTCCGCACCTTCACCGGCAGCCCCTACCACTCCTCGACCGCCTTCTGGCTCACCCGCATCGAGGACCGGCACGGCAACGGCATCACCCTCCACCGCGGCCCCGACGGCGCCCCCGACCGCATCGTCCACGACGCCGGCTACCGCATCGCCGTCACCGTCCGCGACACCCGCGTCCACCGCATCGCCCTGCGCACCCCCGACGGCCCCGTCACCGTCATGACGTACGGCTACGACGGCGACGGCAACCTCGACGCCGTCACCAACTCCTCCAACCTCCCCCTCCGCTTCACCTACGACACCGAAGCCCGCATCACCTCCTGGACCGACCGCAACGACTCCACCTACCGGTACGTCTACGACACCGCGGGCCGCGTCGTACGCACCGTCGGCCCCGACGGCTTCCTGTCTTCTGCGTTCGTGTACACACCCGCCGCCGAGCCCGGCGGAGGTATCACGCAGTACACCGACTCCCTCGGCGCCACCACCGTCTACCGGGTGGACGAACGCCTGCGGGTCCACGCCGTCACGGACCCGCTGGGACACACGTTCCTGACGCAGTACGACAGCGACGACCGGGCGGTGTCCGTGACGGACCCGCTGGGCCGGTCCACGCACATCGAGTACAACGGCGACGGGCGGCCCACCGCGGTGATCAGGGCGGACGGCCACCGTACGACCGCCGAGTACACCGACCTCGGTGAACTCTCCGTCCTCACGGAGCCGGACGGAGCGGTCTGGCGGCACGGCTACGACGGATACGGCAACAGGACCTCGCTGACCAACCCGGCGGGCGAGACCATGACGTACGCCCACGACGGCCGTGGCGCGCTCACGTCCGTCACCGACCCGCTGGGCCGGACGATCCGGATCGCACGGAATCCGGCGGGCCTGGCCACGACGATCACCGAACCGGCCGGGGCGGTCACCCGTCAACAGCACGACCATTTCGGCCATCCCTCGGAGATCACCAGCCCGCTCGGCGGCCCGACCCGGCTGTCGTGGTCGGTCGAAGGGCTCCTCACCGCCCGCACCGGACCCGACGGCAGCAGCGAGCGGTGGACCTACGACGGCGAGGGCAACTGCCTCACCCACACCGACCCGCTGGGCCGGGCGACGTCGTACGCGTACACCCACTTCGACCTTCCCCGCACGGCCGTCGCCCCCGAGGGGACCCGGCACACCTACACCTTCGACACCGAGCGCCGGCTCACGGGTGTCACCGGTCCCCACGGCGCGACCTGGACCTACCACTACGACGCGGCAGGGCGTCTGACGGGCGAGACGGACTACGACGGCAACGACTGCCACTACGCCTACGACCCGGCGGGCCAGCTCATATCCCGGATCAACGCCGCGGGCCAGGAGACCGGCTACCACTACGACAGCATCGGCAACCTCGTCGAGAAGGTCCTCGACGGGGCAGCCGTACGGTACGAGAACGACCCCTGCGGCCGCCTGGTACGGGCCTTCGGTCCGGACGCCGCGCTCACCTACTCCTACGACCCGGCCGGACGGATCACCGCCGAAGGCATCGACGGCCGGATCCTCGGCACGGCCTGCGACGAGGCGGGCCGGCGCACCCGGCGCATCACCCCGTCGGGCACGGTCACGACATACACGTACGACACAGCCGGGCAGCTCGCGACGTTGAACGCGGCCGGACACGGGCTCGCGTTCGAGTACAACGCCACCGGCCGCGAGGTCCACCGCCGGATCCCCGGGGCCCTCTCCCTCTCCCACACCTGGGACACGGCCGGACGGCTCACCTCGCAGACGCTTCACAACCCCGCGTCTCCGGATCCGCTGCAGCAGCGCACCTACGCCTACCGCAGCGACGGCCCCATCGCCTCGGTCACCGACCGGACCGGACGGCGCGCCTACACCCTCGACGAGACCGGCCGGGTGACGGCGGTCAGCGCGCCGGGCTGGAACGAGACCTACGCCTACGACGCCCTCGGCAACCAGACCTTCGCCGACTGGCCGGACGCGCATCCGGGCAGTGAGGCCCGGGGAGAGCGGTCGTACCAGGGCAGCCGTCTCAGCCGCGCGGGCAACGTACGGTACGAGTACGACGCCCAGGGCAGGGTGGTGCTCCGGCAGAAGGTGCGCCTCTCCCGCAAGCCCGACACCTGGCGCTACGCCTGGGACGCCGAGGACCGACTCACCTCGGTGACCACCCCGGACGGGACCCGGTGGCGCTACCGCTACGACCCGCTGGGCCGCCGTATCGCCAAACAGCGCATGGGCACGGACGGGACGACCGTCGCCGAGGAGACCCGGTTCGTCTGGGACGGATCGACCCTCGCCGAACAGACCACCCGTATCCACGGCGTGCCCGAGGACATCACACTCACCTGGGACCACCGCGGCTACACCCCGCTGACCCAGATCGAAACCAAGACCCTCGCCGACGCGCCGCAGGAGATCATCGACCAGCGGTTCTTCGCGATCGTCACCGACCGCATCGGGACCCCGACGGAGCTGGTGGACGAGGCGGGCTCCGTCGCCTGGTACACCCGGTCCACGCTGTGGGGCGCCACCGTGTGGAACAGCGACGCCACCGCGCACACACCGCTGCGGTTCCCCGGTCAGTACTTCGACCCCGAGACCGGTCTCCACCACAACTACTTCCGCCACTACGACCCGGAGACGGCCCGCTATCTGACGCCCGACCCGCTCGGGCTCGCCCCCTCGCCCAACCCGGCCGGCTATGTCGACAACCCTCTGACGCACGCGGATCCCCTCGGCCTCTCCCCCTGCGACGAGGCCGACGTCAGCTGGAACGGGCGGGTACTCTACGGCGACCCGGGGCCCGGCGGCCGGGCCACCACCATGCATGCGACGATCGGAGCGGATATGACGGGAGGCAAGACCAACCCTTCCGTCAATGTCCCCGGCTATCAGAAGTACCAGAAACTGAACAAGACCCATCTGCTCGGGGCGCAGATCGGCGGGTCGAACAAGGACGCCCGGAACTTCGTCACCATGCACCGCTTCGCGAACAGCCCGGTGATGAGGAAGATCGAAGACCAGATCCGCAAGGCCGTCGACCAGAACGGCGAGACCATCCAGTACACCGTGAAGCCGGTCTACCGGACCGACGATCCCACCGACGTCGTACCGATCGCGCTGAACATCGAGGTCTACGGCAACAAGGGATTCCAGTTCGAGCCCTACGAAGGCGGCAAGGGCATCAACGAGATATCCATCCTCAACGTCCCCAAACCGGCAAATCGCTAGCAATCCGACTTCATCCGGAGAAATACCGTGACCGATCCCTCCGTCGCCCGACTCACCGGCCTCGTCCCCCCGCCCGGGAACCCTCCCGCCGCTCCGGACTGGGACCGGGTCGAGGCCGTGCTCGGCACACCCCTGCCCGACGACTACAAGCAGCTCATCGAGGTCTACGGCGGCGGGGTGTTCGACGAGACCGTCTGGGTCCTCGCGCCCGGCTGCGAGGACGAGGACTACGACCTCCTGGCCCAGACCGAGGAGCGCGGCAGGATCCTCGCCGATCTGTGGGCCTCCGGCGAACCCCGGCCCGCCGAAATCGGGGACAGCGGGACCCGGCTCATCCCGTGGGCCACGGTCGAGGAAGCGGGCCACTACCTGTACTGGCTGGTCCGGCCCGGCCAGGAGCCGTCGGAGTGGACCGTCGTCCTCAACGAGGGACGCGGCCCCGAGTGGGAGAGCCATCCGCAGTCCTGCGGCGCGTTCCTGGCCGGGCTCCTGACCGGGGACGTCCGGTCCTTCTACTTCGACGAGTTCCCGCTGCCCGCCCATTCCTTCGACGCGAACAGCGACATCCTCTGACCCCGGGTGCCCGGCGCCCCCGCCGGGCGGGTTCGCCGGCCGGTGTCAGGCGCGCAGGTCCGAAGCCGCCGCCGGCAGATCGTCGGGCAGCAGGGTGCGCAGCTCGTCGATGCCGGGGCGGTCGACGGCCGTGAGACGGCGGGCCTGCTGGGTGATCATGGTCTCCAGGAGTTGGCGGGCCAGCCGGGCGTTGCCGAAGGTACGGCCGCGCGGGGTCGCGTCGATCCTGGTGCGCAGCGCGTCGAGGGTGGGGGCGGGGCAGGTGTAGCCGCTCTCCTCGGCCTGGTGTCCCATGATGGTGAGGAGTTCGTCGGTGGAGTAGTCCTCGAACTCCACGTACCGGGAGAAGCGGGAGGCCAGGCCGGGGTTGGAGGCCAGGAAGCCGCGCATCTCCTCGGTGTAGCCCGCGACGATCACCACGATCTCGTCCCGGTGGTCCTCCATCAGCTTCAGCAGGGTGTCCACGGCTTCCCGGCCGAAGTCGGCTCCCGCGCCTTCGGGGGTGAGGGTGTAGGCCTCGTCGATGAAGAGGACACCGCCCAGCGCGCTGTGGAACACCTCTTTGGTGAGCTGTGCAGTGTGGCCGACGTACCGGCCGACGAGGTCCGCCCTGGCCACCTCGACCAGTTGGCCGCGGGAGAGGACGCCCAGCGACGCCAGCAGGCCCGCGTAGAGCCGGGCCACGGTGGTCTTGCCGGTGCCGGGGGAGCCGGAGAACACCAGATGGCGGCTGACGCGGTGTACGGGCAGTCCCGCGGCCGCGCGCTGTTCGGCGGTGGCGAGGAGGCTGACCAGATCGGTGACCTCGCGTTTCACGGCGCGCAGCCCCACCATGCCGTCCAGCTTCGCCAGCATGGCCTCCCGGTCCTCGGCCTCGTTCCGGGGGGCCGTCGCGGAGTCGGCGACGTCCTCGGGGAGCAGCAGGGTCAGATCGCGTTCGGCCGGTTCGTCCATCGTGGAGAGCCGGACGGCCTGCCGGTCGACCATCTCCTCGAACACCCGTCGTGCGGCGCGGCCGTTGCCGAAGGCGGCGCCGCGTTCCATGGTCTCGTAGTGGGCGGCGAGCGCCCGGGATGTGCCGGGGCCCAGCTCGTAGAGGTTGGCGCGGCACATGCTCTCGGTGATCGTGACCAGTTCGTCGACGGAGTAGTTGCCGAATTCGATGGTGCGGGTGAAGCGGGAGGCCAGGCCCGGGTTGGAGGAGAGGAAGCCTTCCATCTCGGAGGAGTAGCCGGCGGCGATGACGGCGACGTCCTCGCGGTGGTCCTCCATCAACTTCAGCAGGGTGTCCACCGCTTCCCGGCCGAAGTCGTTGGAGGGGCCGCCCGTGGTGAGGGTGTAGGCCTCGTCGATGAAGAGGACACCGCCGATGGCCCTCTTGAACGCCTCCGTCGTCTTGATGGCCGTCCCGCCGATCACCTGGGCGACGAGGTCGGCGCGGGAGACCTCCACCAGATGGCCTTCCGGCAGGACGCCGAGCCGGGCCAGGACGGAGCCGTAGAGACGGGCCACGGTGGTCTTGCCGGTGCCGGGCGGTCCGGCGAAGACGAGATGGCGGCTCATCGACGGGACGGGCATGCCCAGGCTTTTGCGGCGCTGTGCCAGCTGGTTGAGGTTGACCAGCGTCCGCACCTGGTGTTTGACGCCGTCCAGCCCGATGAGCGCCTCCAGTTCCTCCAGCGGGTCCCGGGGCCCGTCGTCGGGGCGGGCCGGTGCGCCGGTGGGTCCTGCGGTCGCGGCGTCGAGGCCCCAGGTGTCCGGGGCCCCGTTGTCCGCGCTGGTCAGGTCGAGCACTTCGAGCCGGTCCCCGGCCCGGGTCCCGGTCAGTCCGGCGCCCCGGTTGTCGCGCACCGTACAGCCGTGGACCGTCACCTGCTCCGCGGTGTCCACGCGGATGCCGTCGCCGACGCTGCCGGAGATCTCACAGGATTTCAGTTCGGCGCGGGCTCCCGCGGCGAGCAGCACTCCGTGCGCCGTGGCTCCGGAGATCCGTACCCGGGTCAGGGCGGCCTCCCCGCCGTCTTCCACCAGCACTCCGGAGGAGCCGGGGCCCTCCACCTCGGTATCGCGGACGGTGGCCACGCCGTCCCGGCCGACCGAGATCCCGGCGTCGCCGCATGCGCGCAGCGCGCAGTCGTCGAATTCGGCCTGCGCGCCGTCGGCGACGCGCACCCCGGCCCGGGCGGCCCGTTCCACGACGCAGAACTCCAGTCGGCCACGGCCGTCGTCGCCCGCTTCCAGGCCGTGCCGTCCGGCGTCGGTGACCAGGGTTCGGCGTAGTAGGGGCCGGGCGTGCGAGCGGACGGAGACGCCGCTGCCGTGCGGGGCGAGGATCTCCAGGCGGTCGAATTCGGCGGTGGAGTGGTCGGTGAGCTGTACGGCCGCTTCCGGGTCGGCGCAGTCCCGGACGGTCGTGCGCAGGAAGGCGGGCGAGCCGGCGTCGGTGACCCGGATCGCGGCCGCGGCGGCCGTGTCGAAGGCGCAGTCCTCGAAGGTGCCCCGGGAGCGTTCGGCGACGAGCAGGCCGGGTCCTTTGGTACGGGTGGTGGTGCACCGGCGCAGCAGTGGGTCGGCGCCTTCCGACAGGGCGATGCCCGGGCCGGTGGTGCCGGAGACGGTGACGTCTTCGAGGACGGGGCGGGCGGCGCTGCTGAGGTGGATGCCGACGGCGCAGTCCCGGACGGTGGTGTGCCGGACGCGGGTGGTGCTCGCGCCTTCCAGGGCGAGGGCGGGTTTGCCGGTGCCGCTGAAGTCGCAGGACTCCACGGTGCCGCGGGCCTCGCCGTTGGCCAGGACGCCGTTGCCGCGGGCGTCGCGGATCCGGCAGTCGCGCACGGTGGAGTCGGCCTGTTCGCTGAGGACGACGGCGGAGGAGCCGAGGTTCTCCAGGACGCAGTCCTCGATGATGCTGGGTTTGGTGGAGGTGTCGACGATCCCGGCGCCGTCCCGGTTGGTGATGCGGCAGCCGCGGATCGCGAGTGATCCGGTCTCCCGGGCGAGGAGTGCCGTCCAGCCGGCGCCGGCGACGGTGCAGCGGTCCAGTGCGATCTGGCCGCGTGGTGCGTCGACCACGGCGACGTCCTCGCTGCCGCCGCGCAGTACCAGGTCGGTGAGGAGGACCGCGTCGGCGACCAGGGTGACGGCGGTGCCGCGGCGGGGGCAGATCTCCACCGCGCCCGGGTCGCCTTCGCCCACGATGGTGACCCGGGTGCGCACGGTGAGGTTCTCCGCGTACCGGCCGGGTTGGACCCGGATCACGGCGCTCGTGCGCGCCGCGGCCAGTGCCTCGCCGATGGTCCGGAAGTCGTCCGACTGCTCCTGACCGACCGTCAGTACTTGCCGTGACACGCTCGCCCCTCCTGTGTGCCGGCCGCGCCCCGGGCCCGTCCGGTGGTGTCTTCTGGTCGCCTAGGTCGTCTCCGCAAAGTAGCGCCGTCCGCCCGAAGGGCGGGGCCTGCGGCGTCCGGTGCGTGCAATCGCAAGGCGGAGGGTTTCCCTCGTACTGGACGTACTCGGGAAATCCCGACAACGCTGGGGGCACCTCCCGTGCCCGAAGGGCACAGGGGGAGAGTGTGCGTGCCGGGCGTCGCGGGCCAGGCGGGACTTAGCGGAGACGGCCTAGCATGTGCCGTATGCCGTTGGACCGTTGTCGTCGTGTCATGACTCTCGCGGCGGTCACCGCGATACCCGCCCTGTTGCTGGTCCCGTCCGCGGGTGCCGACAGCGGCGATCCGGTGACCCTGCCCCCGTTGCGCCAGCGCATGGCCGCCGAGGAACCGTGTGCGACCGCCTCGACGAAGGTCGCGCAGATGAGTCCCTGGACCCATCGGGCGCTGCAGCTCTCCCGCTCCTGGCAGCTCACCCGGGGTGCCGGTGTCACGGTGGGGGTGGTGGACACCGGGGTCGGTGCCCGGGTTCCCGCGCTGGACGGCCGGGTGACCGCCGTGGACGGGGCGGGTGAGGACTGTGTGGGGCACGGCAGCTTCGCCGCCGGGCTGATCGCCGGTGCGCCCACGGGCCGCGGCCATGTCACCGGAGTCGCTCCCGCGGCCCGTATCCTCGCCGTCCGCGGCACCGACACCCGGGGTGTCCCGGATGCCGGGCTGATCGCACGGGGCATCCGTACCGCCGTGGACAAGGGAGCGCGGGTCGTCTACGTCGGGCAGGCGCTCGGCGCGGGCAGCGCGGAACTCACCGCCGCGGTGGCGTACGCGGCCGGCAAGGACGTCCTCGTCGTCGCACCTGCCGTGCCGGACACCGCCCCCAGGGGTGCCGACGGCCGGCCGGACACCCGGGCCCGTCCCTACTGGCCTGCCGCGCAGCCCCGGGTGCTGTCGGTGGTCGATCACGGGCCCGACGGCAGGCGGCCGGAGAACGCGCCTCTCGCGCTCGCCCCCGATCTGTCCGCCCCCGGTGACGCCGTCGTCGGCATCGGTGTGCGCGGGCCGGGCCATTTCATCGGTTCCGGTTCCTCGCTGGCCGCCGCGCATGTCGCCGGGGCTGCGGCGCTGCTGCGTGCCTACCACCCGGATCTCGACGCCGTCGCGACCGCGCGCCGTCTGACCGAGGCCGCCTATCCCGAGCACACGCCCCGGCTCGACGTCTACGCCGGACTGACGGCGCTGCTCGCGGCGGAGCGGGCGCCGGCCGAGAAGAGCCCCGATCCGGCGGTGGTTCCCGCCTCCGCTTCGGCGGGGCCCCGGAGCCGTGCCCTGCTGATCGGCGGCGGCTCCCTGGTGCTGGTGCTGCTGGTGGGTGCCGCGATGGTCGTCGTCCCGCTCGGCAAGGCACGCGGCTGGCGCCCGGCGGGCTAGGGCCTCTCTTTCGGCGGACTCCCGGTTCGCCCGCGCCGGGGGTGTCACGGGGTCACCTCGTCGACCAGCGCCGTCTGGATGTCGACGTTCTTGCGGCGGGTGATCCTGGTGCCGCGGCCGGGGATCAGGTTGCGGCCCTTGACGTTGCCGAACACATAGCCTTCGGTCGGCGGGCAGGACAGCAGGATGCCGGGGGTGTTGACCTCCAGCATGCGGCGGAGCAGCGGATCGTTCAGGCCGCGTCCCGCGCCCGCCGCCGAGCGGGCCACCACCAGGTGCATTCCCACTTCGTAGCCGAGTGCCAGATGGTCCATCAGCGGGGCGAAGGGCTGGTTCAGGGGTCCGCCGCCGCCCACCATGTCGTAGTCGTCGACCAGGACGAACAGCCGTGGGCCGGTCCACCAGTCGCAGAGCCGCATCCGGGAGGGTGCGATGTCCGCGCCGGGCAGCCGGGTCTTCACCGCCCGGGCGGCGCCGTCGACCAGTTCCTTGAGGGCGTCCAGGGAGACCGCGTGCCCGAGGCGGTAGGCGTCGGGCACGGCTTCGACCAGCTCGCGCCGGTAGTCGATGACCATGATCCGTGCTTCGGCGGGGGTGTAGCGGTCGATGATCGCCTTGGCGGTCAGCCGCAGCAGGTTGGTCTTGCCGCTCTCGGCGTCGCCGACGACGATCAGGTGGGGGCTGGTCGAGAAGTCGTGCCACAGGGTGCCCATGGTCTCCTCCTCGACGCCCAGCGGGATCCGTACGCCGTCGTCCTGGATGGGGGGCAGTTCGGCGGCGGGCAGGAGCGTGGGCAGCATCCGTACCTGCGGCGCGGGCGGTCCCGACCAGTGTTCGGTGACCCGGGCGACCAGACCGGCCACGCCGTCGGAGAGGTCCGCGGCGCCGGTGCGGCCGTCCACGCGGGGCAGCGCCGCCAGGTAGTGCAGTTTGGCGTCGCGGGTCAGGCCCCGGCCGGGTGTCCGCGGCACCGTGGCCGCCTTGCGGACGTCGATCGTGGAGTCCATGGGGTCGCCCATCCTCAGCTCCAGCCGGGTACCGGTCTGGTCGCGGACCGCGGCGGTCAGTTCGACCCAGCGGGAGGTGGTGATCAGCAGGTGGATGCCGTAGTTCAGGCCGCGTGCGGCGAGGGCGTTGAAGGTGCCGATGCAGTGGTCGTAGTCCTGGCGGACGGTGGACCAGCCGTCGACTGCCAGGAACACGTCGCCGTACTGTTCGTCGGGGAACTCCCCGGCGGCCCGGCGCCGCCGGTAGGTCGCCATGGAGTCGATGCCGTGCTCCAGGAAGAACTTCTCGCGGTGTGCGAGCACGGTGGTGACCTCGGACATCACCCGGCCGACGCGTTCCTTGTCCATGCGGGCGGCGACTCCGCCGACATGCGGCAGTCCGGCCAGTGCGGCGAGGGTGCCGCCGCCGAAGTCGAGGCAGTAGAACTGCACTTCGCGCGGGGTGTGGGTGAGGGCCAGTGCGCAGATCAGGGTGCGCAGCAGGGTCGATTTGCCGCTCTGGGGTCCACCGGCGATGCCCGCGTGGCCCCCGGCGGCCGAGAGGTCCACGACGAGGGGCTCGCGCCGCTGGTCGAAGGGGCGGTCCACGATGCCGACCGGTGCCCTGAGCTGCCCGCGCAGTGCGGTGTTGGTCAGCCCGTATTCGGGATGCGGGGTCAGCGGGGCCAGCATCTCGTCGAGTGCGGAGGGCTCGTTCAGCGGCGGCAGCCACACCTGGTGGGCGGCCGGTCCGGCGTCCCGGAGCCGTTCGACGGCGACCGCCAGCAGGGACCGGCTCTCCTCCTCAGGCTGCTCGGGCTCGGTTTCGGGCGGCGGGTCGGGGAGCTGCCGGGGTACCACCCAGTCCGAGGTCCACGGCACCACCTGGCTGGCGATCCGGGCCTGGTGGGCGGAGCCGCTGCGGCGCCGGTAGGGGCCGGAGACGTATGCCGCGCGGAACCGGGTCAGGGCCTCCACACCCGTTTTGACGAAGCCGCTGCCCGGGGTCGGCGGCAGTTCGTAGGCGTCGGGTACGCCCAGCACTCCGCGGCTCTCCATGGCGGAGAAGGTCCGCAGGCCGATCCGGTACGACAGATGCGATTCGAGCTGGTGCATCCGGCCCTCGTCGAGGCGTTGCGAGGCCAGCAGCAGATGGACGCCGAGGCTGCGGCCGAGGCGTCCGATCATCACGAACAGTTCCATGAACTCGCGGTGCGCGGCGAGGAGTTCGCTGAACTCGTCGACGACCACGAACAGGCTGGGCAGCGGGTCCAGCGGTGTTCCGGCGGCCCGTGCCTTCTCGTACTCCAGGGCCGAGGTGTAGTTTCCCGCGGACCTCAGCAGTTCCTGGCGGCGGATCAGCTCGCCGTGCAGGGCGTCCTGCATCCGGGCGACCAGTTCGACCTCGTCGGCCAGGTTGGTGATCACCGCGGATGTGTGGGGGAGTTCGTCCAGGCCCAGGAAGGTGGCACCGCCCTTGAAGTCGACGAGGACGAAGTTCAGTGTCTCCGAGGAGTTGGTGAGTGCCAGGGCGAGGACCAGGGTCCGCAGCAGTTCGCTCTTGCCCGAGCCGGTGGCGCCGATGAGCATGCCGTGAGGGCCGGTGCCGCCCTGGGCGGATTCCTTGATGTCGAGTTCCACCGGGGTGCCGCCGGGGCCGACGGCGATCGGTACGCGCAGCCTTTCGGTGCGGGTGCGGCGCTGCCAGAGTGACGCCGGTTCATGGCGGTGGAGGTCTGCGATGCCGAGCAGGGTGGTCAGTTCGGTGTCGGCGGCCATGGGTTCGCTCGCTTCCCGGCCCACGCCCATCCGGTAGGGGGCGAGCAGTTTGGCGAGCGACACGGCGGATGCCGTGCCCAAGGTGTCGGGCTGCCCCAGGGACACCAGCTGTTCCTTGCGCTCCCGGTCGGTGCGGACCAGTTGCAGGGTCTCCCCGGCCAGGTCGAGGCGGAGGGTCGCCCGGCCCGGCCGCCAGGTCAGGGCGGAGTCCAGGTCGAGCAGTACGGCGTTGCGGAAGCCCGGTCCGTCGGCGCGGTGGCCGCCGGGGAGCGTCACCCCGTCGAGTACGACCACGACGTACGGCTCTTCCCGGCCGGCCCGGGACTCGGGATCGAAGGGGGGCCGTTCCGCGAACTCGGGGCCGAGGAGTTCGTCCAGCTCGTTGACGGAGGTGACCACCATGCGTACCGCGCCCGCGCCGTCCGACTCGGCCCGGTGCAGGTTGTGCGGCAGCCACTTCACCCACTCCCAGTCGGCGCGGCGGTCGTCGGCGGCGCAGACCGCGATCCACAGGTCGTCGGGCGAGTGGACCACGGCGAGCTGCGCCACCATCGCCCGGGCCAGGGTGCGGATCCGCTCCGGTTCGCCGCGGAACAGGATCCGTGCCCAGGTGCGGAGGTAGACCGCGATGGGCTGCCGGGGGACCGTGGAGTAGGCGCGGGTGAAGCTGCGGAGCGCGTGGGCGCTCAGCGGTTCCAGGTCCTCCACCGGTTTGGTGGCGAGCGGGGCCAGTTTCAGGCCGAGTTTCTGGTCGCCGACCGCGACCCGTACCTCACCGAAGTCCTCGTCCCCCGGGCGCCGTTCCCAGAGCCGGCTGGTACCGACCAGTGACCAGAGCGTGCTCGGTTCGGGGTGCCGCCAGGCCAGTGCCCGCTGCTGTTCCGCGACGGCCGTGCGCGCTTTGCGCCGCATCTGGCGGAGGTAGCGCAGATAGTCCCGCCGGTCGCCGTTCAGGCGCTGCTTCCGCTCGCTGCTGCGGCGCACGTACTGGCCGAGAATCATCGCTGCCGCGGAGACCACCATGATGCCGAGTGCGAGATAGATGAACACGCCGCTGCGGGAACCGCCGGGCCGCATGTACATCAGGACCATCGACACCGACATCAGGGCCATCGGAAGGTAGTTCCACACGGCCGAGCTGTCCGGGGTGACCTCCGGCAGTACGGGCGGCTCCTGGAGGCTCAGTTCGCCGTCCGGCATATCGGGTCCGCGTCTGCGGGCGGGCCGGCGGAAAAGGACGGTACTCAACGAGCGCTCTCCTTCCGGGCGCCGCGGGAACGGCACAGGCGGGACTCGGGTGCGGGGCGGGCCTTCCGGGGCCGGGGAGGCGGCCGATCAGGCGGACGGGCCGGGCGAGTTGGGCAGACCGCCGCGAAGTGTGCGCATCGCCGCGCCCGGCCCCGTGGGGGAGGAACCCACCGGCCACGGGCAGTCTACGATCCATCTCACGGTTCACTCGTACGGACCTGCGCGAGGCGGAGGAACCGGTGCGGTCGCGCGGTGCGCCTCCGACCGCGTATGCGTCCCTCCCCCTTCGACCCGTCCCCGACCGCCGGAGACCCGACGGGGCCTCCCGACGAAGCGTGAGTTCTCCCCATGACCGACAGCACCACGTCCGCACTGTGCCGCGTCACCGTACGCGCTCCGGCCAAGTCCATCGACCTCGCGGTCCCCGCCGACGTCCCGGTCGCCGATCTGCTGCCCGCCCTGGTCCGGTACGCCGGTGACGACCTGTCCGAACAGGGCCTGGAGCACGGCGGCTGGGTGCTCCAGCGGCTCGGCGGCCGTCCGCTCGACGAGGACACCAGCCTGGAGTCGCACGGCGTCCTCGACGGCGAGACCCTGCATCTGCGGCCGCACACCGACGCCCTGCCCGAGGTCCTCCTCGACGATCTGGTCGAGGGCGTCGCCACGACGATGGAGACCCAGCCGTTCGCCTGGACCGCGCAGGCCGCCCGCCGGGTGCTGCTGACCCTGCTGGTGCTCACCCTGGCCGCCGGTCTGGCCGTCCTCGCCGTGCCGGGTCCCTCCGGCGGGCTGCGGGCCCTGGCGGCCGCGGCCACCGGGCTGCTGCTCCTCGGCGGGGCGGCGTCCGCGGGCCGGGCGGTGGGTGACGCGGGGGCGGGAGCCGCCCTCGGCCTCGCCGCCGCCCCGTACTTCGCCCTGGCCGGCTGGCTGCTGCCCGGCGGTGCGCTCGACGGTCCCGACCAGTGGGAGGTGCTGGGGGCCCGGCTGCTGGCGGCGGGGGCCGCGGCGGCCGGCGGGGCGATGCTCGCGGTCGCCGCCGTCGCCGCTTTCGCCGCGCTGTTCCTGGCCCTGGTGGTGGTGTCGGCCGCGGCGGTCCTCGCCGGGGCCCTGATGATGACCATGGACCTCGGGCCGGGCCACGCGGCCGGTGTGGTCGCCCTGACCGCGGTGGTGTTCGGGGCGTTCGTACCGTCGATGTCGTTCCGGCTGTCCGGTCTGCGGATGCCTCCGCTGCCGTCCAACGCCGAGCAGCTCCAGGAGGGCATCGAACCGCACTCCCCGTCGTCGGTGGCCGCCCGGACCGTCGTCGCCGACGGCTGGATGACCGGCCTGTACGCCGCCACCGCCGCCGTCTGCGCGGTCTGCCTCTCCGGTCTGGCGCACCGCTTCACCCTGCCCACCGTGTTCATGGCCCTCGCCCTGTCGCTGCTGCTGCTCCTCCACAGCCGCGCCCTCGGCAACGTCCTGCAGCGGCTGTCCCTGGTCGCGGCCGGTGTCTGGGGCGCGGCGCTGCTGGTCCACGGCGCGGCCGGGCAGGCCGCCCCTGCCGAGCGGCTGCTGCTGGTAGCAGGGCTCGTGGCGGTCGCCGCCGGGCTCGCCATCACCTCGTGGACCGTGCCGGGGCGGCGTCTGGTGCCGTACTGGGGCCGGGCGGCCGAGATCCTGCACTCCGCCACGGCCATCAGCCTGCTCCCCCTGTCGCTGTGGGTGCTCGGCGTCTACGGATGGCTGCGGGCCATGAACGGCTGACCGGAACCGGACCACCGAAGGACCGCCGACTCGAAGGACCGATCAACCCCATGCAGAACAAGCGCGACCAGGTCCAGGCCCATATGTTCCTGATGAGCCGACTGACCTCGGGCATTCTCCGCTCCGACCCGGACGCTCCGGAGAGCCCCCAGGGCCGTACCAACCGCGGGATCGCCATCGGCATCATCATCGCCGTCCTGGTCGCGGTCGGGGCCTTCGTCGTCGGCCTGGTCAGCCCCGGCAAGCAGAATGCGTGGCAGACCTCCGGCCATCTGATCGTCGACAAGGGCACCGGCGCCCGCTACCTGTACCTGGACGGCCGGCTGCGCCCGGTGCGCAACTACACCTCCGCCAAGCTGCTGGGCGGCGCGAAGCTCGCCACGACCACCGTGAGCAGCGCTTCCCTCAAGGGCACCCCGCGCGGCACGCCCGTCGGTATCGAGGGCGCCCCCGACGAACTGCCCGCCAAGGGCGATCTGTCGCAGGCTCCCTGGCAGGTGTGCGTTTCCGCGGTCCCGCGCAACGGCGGCACCGCACTGGTGACCACGCTGGCCGTCGGACGGGAAGGCGACGGCGACCGTCCGGGCCGTGACCAGGGGCTGCTGGTGGCCGGGCCCGACGGCAGCGACTATCTGATCTGGCAGGGCAGCCGGCTCCGTATCGACCGTGAGTCCACTGCCGCCGAGGCCCTGGGGTACGCCTCGGTACGGCCCGTACCGGTCTCCGCGGCCTTCCTCAACGCGCTGCCCGCCGGACCCGATCTCGCGGCCCCCGCCGTCGAGGGGGCAGGCGGCGCCGGCCCGGCGCTCGGCGGCCGGCCCACCAAGTTCGGACAGCTCTTCACCCTGGCCGTGCCGGGGGCCGGGGAGCGCCATTACGTGCTCCGCGCCGACGGCCTGGCCCCGGTGACCGCCACCGAACTCGCCCTGCTGCTGGCCGACCCCGGGATCCGTGCCAAGGCCTACGGCGGAGCGGTACCGGTCCCCGCGGCGCTGACCTCCGACGCCCTCCAGGGCCGTTCGGCGCCCGATGCCGGGCGGGCCGCGCGCCCCGGCCGGATGCCGGAGACCCCGCCGAAGGCGGTGAGCGTGCCCCGGGACCGTACCCCGTGCGCGCTGGTCACCCCCGACGCCAAGGGCCCCCGGTTCGGCATCACCCTGGCCCCGGTCGCCGACCTCGGACCGGTCGCCCAGCATGCCTCGGGCATCGCGGCCCCGGCCTGTCTGCCCGTCGACCGGGTCACCGTACGGCCGGGGCGCGGCTCCCTGGTGCGGCTGGTGGGCGCGGGCGGGGGCCAACTCGGCGGCACGCTCTATCTGGTCACCGAGACCGGAGTGAAGTACCGGCTGGCGACCGCGGCGGCGGTGAAGGCCCTCGGCTACCAGGACGTCGTTCCCGGCGAGATCCCGGCACTGCTTCCGGCCATGCTGCCCTCAGGACCCGATCTGACCCCCGAGGCCGCCGCTGCGGGCCGGGCCGCGGTCACCGCCCCGCGATGCCCCTCGCGGGCCTCCGGTGAAGCCGCCGCGGCGGCGGATCGTCCGGGCTCCCCGGCGGGCGACAACGGAAAAACAAGGTGACGGCAAGAAAGCAAGGCCGGACTGCAATCCCGGCTTCCTAGCATCGGTGGTCCCGGCCGAACGATGGAGAGGGCGACGCATGGCCGCCAACGGAATGCAGCAGTCCGAGGAGTCCGCGACCCGGAACGGCGTCCAGGCGCTGGAGATGGCCTTCACCGGCATCACCAAGTGCCGCCAGGACGTGGAGACCACCAAGAACAACCTGATGGCCCACTACAAGGGCAGCGACGGCAAGGCCTTCGCGGACCTCGTGACCGCGTGGGAGGAGAAGGCCGACGTCATCATGGTCAATGTCCAGGACATGATCGAAACGCTGAACCACACCCTCGTGGAGCACGGCAAGCAGCAGGGCGCCGCGGTCGATTCGATCAACCAGGAGTACGCCCAGTCGGACGCCGTCTTCGACGCGCTGCGCGGCTGATCCCGGCATCCGCTTCCCTCCGGGGCCGCCGTACGGGCCCCGGGCGCCCATCCTCCGTACCGCACGAGCCGCACGGGCCGCGCGAGCCGCACGAGCCGCGCAAGATAAGGACAGGACATGACGGACTTCTCCGACGGCTATATCTACGTCGACTACTCGCAGATGAGCAACGCCGCGGACGACCTGATCAGCCAGACCAAGGCGATCGACAGCATCCTCACCCATCTGGACGCGGAGCTGAACGAGTTGAAGAACTCGTGGATCGGTGACGACAAGGACGTGTACGCCCAGAAGCAGCAGGTCTGGAACAGCGCGGTCGAGGCGATGGAGCAGCTGCTGACCAAGCACTCCGTACTGCTGACCAGCGTCTCCGAGAACTACCAGTACAGCGAGCGGTCGCTGACCCAGATGTGGGATTCGGTGAAGATCGGCCGCTGACCCGGTCCGCGGGCCGGCGGCCCGCCGTGCACCACCCCGACCCTCAGGAGACGCGCCATGGCGGAAGACCCCAACGCGAAGACCGGCAAGCTCAGCATGGACAAGGCGGGCCTGCAGGCCTTCCAGCGCGACCGTGTCGAGCCGTTCCTGGAGGAGCTGCGGAAAATCGCCCTGGACGATCCGCTGTCCGGCCCCTCCATGGCCAAGCTCATCGGGGACGCCGATCTCTCCGGCAAACGCGACTTCGCCACCTACGGCGCCTCGCGGCCGCTGATGCTCGGGCCGATGCTCAAGGAGAACCATCTGCACGGCAAGGGTCTTGCGCTCAACCAGGCGATCGGCAAGTCGGCCGAGCGGCTCACCAAGATCTACGAGGAGCAGAGCGGGCTGTTCAAGGATGTCGTCGACAACCTCGAAGCCAGTATCGAGACGCTGTTCAGCGCCCAGTCGGGCAATCTGACCGGCATCGACGGCCAGGATTTCCTGGATGTCTTCGAGGATGTGGAGGCCCGTCTGAACGGTGGCCAGAGCAGCGGGGGCAACGACAAGGACGAGTGACCGCCGTCTTCCGCCCGTACCGTCCCGCCCCGAAGCCCGGAGAGTTCCCTCGTGGCCGAGAACGTCGTTTACCCCGCCGATTCCGTCGACGACTACTGGCACACCGCCGTCCAGGTGCTCACCGGCTATGTGATGCCGAAGCGCGAGCTCCTCTTCGGCTCGCTGGTGGGCAACGATTCGATTCCGCTGATGCGGGTGGAGTTCTCCGACCACGACGGGGAGCCGTCCAACGCCGTGGTCGACGCCGTGAACGATCTGACCTGGCGTACGGAGAACTCGGGCTGGCGGGTGGAGAACACCGACTTCGTGGTGCCGTTCTACTCGGGCAAGGACGGGCCGGTCGCCGAGGCGCCGGTGAACACCCGGGTCAAGATGAAGAAGGCCCGGATCACCCTCCTCGGCACCTCGGGCACCTCCGACGCGCCTGCGGGCGGCGTGGTGATGGGCGGCGAGTTCAAGAGCGGGCTCGGCAAGGACTTCCAGGGGCAGGCCAAGGACACGGTCTGGAGCAACAAGGCGCTGGCCCAGTACAGCTACGGCGGCGGCAAGGCCCTGGAGCAGCTGCTGTACAGCGGCAGCACCCTGCACTTCACCTGGAACGACCTGCCAGTGCACGACGCGGACGCGGTGGATCTGGAGACCTTCGAGTACAACGCGCAGGCATTCGACCGGGTGGCGCAGTTCTTCGCGGCCCGTACCCGCGAACTGAAGGACTGGGAGTTCGACCTCGGGAAGCAGGAGGCGTCGTGGAAGGGGCAGGCCGCCGGGGTCTTCAAGGACCTCATTCACGGCCTGGTGCGCACCTATGAGTCGTACAGCGAACAGTTCCCGGTGTCCGGCACGGTCAACTCCACGTACGGGAACGACCTGCGGGGCTACCGTACGGATGTCACCAACGCCGCCCGGAAGCTCCACGGCGCATGGGACACCTGGCAGCTCCTGACCGGGAATCCGCTGCGCTGGCTGCACGATGTGCTGCTGGACATCACCGACCACATCTGGCGCCACAACATCACCAAGGTGCGTTACCAGCACAACTTCAATTCCCGGGGCTATTCCTCCGGCGGTTACCACTACGTCAAGTACGAGAATTTCTCGGGTGCGGTCAGCCCCTACGGGATGCTGGAGCAGAAGGACACCTGGAAGAGGATCGGCGAAGAGGCCATCCGGCGCTGGCAGAAGTGTGTCCAGGATGTGCTGTCCACCGCGGGCAAGCAGGCCCTCATCGACGTGGAGAACGCCTTCAACGACCAGAAGTTCCCCGAGAAGGTGACCACCGTTTCGGTCAATCTCGGCAATCTGCTCGCCAAGGACCAGGCCTTCCGGGACCGGGCCGAGGCGGCGAGGGCGAAGGCCGAGGCCGAGGAGAAGCTCCGGCTGGCGAAGGAGGAGGCCGAGCGCAAGGCGCTTGAGGCGGAGGAGAAGGCCCGTCTGCTGAAGGAAGAGGCGGAGCGCAAGCAGGCCGAGGCCGAGGCGCGAGCCGAGCAGAGGCAGCGCGAGGCGGAGGAACGGGCAGCGAGGGCGCAGGCGGAGGCGGAGGAGCGGGCCGCGAAGGTACGGGCGGACGCCGAGGCCAAGCAGGAGGCGAAGGAGCGCGAAGCCGAGGCCGAGCAGGCGGAGGCGGAGCGTAAGCAGGAGGAGAAGGAAGCCGAGCAGGAAGCCCGGCAGGAACAGCTCCAGGCAGAACAGGAACAGAAACAAGCCGAAGCCGAAGCCAAACAAGAACAAAAAGAACGCGAAACCGAAGCCAAGCAGGCCGAGGCCGAGCAGCGGGCCGAGCAGAAGCAGGCGGAGCAGGAAGCGAAGCAGGAGCAGAAGGAGCGGGAGGCTCAGGAGCGTCAGACCCTGCTGATGAACCAGGCCCGCTTCGACCGGGAGCAGCAGCGCAAGGAGCAGGAGCAGAAGCAGGCGGAGGCCGAGGCCAAGCAGGCGGAGAAGGAGGCCGAGCAGGAAGCCCGGCAGGAACGACTCCAGGCGGAACAGGAACAGAAACAAGCCGAAGCCGAAGTCAAACAAGAACAGAAGGAACACGAAGCCGAGGCCAAGCAGGAAGAGAAAGAGCGCGAAGCCGAGCAGAAGCAGGCCGAGGCCGAGCGTAAGCAGGCGGAGAAGGAAGCCGAGCAGGAGGCCGAACAGGCCGAGCAGGAGCAGAAGCGGATTCAGACCGAGTCCGAGTACCGGGCCCGGCAGGAGGAGAAGGAGCAGGAGGCCGAGCAGAAGCAGGCCGAGGCCGAGGCGAAGCAGGAGCGCAAGGAGGCCGAGCAGGAGGCCCGGCAGGAGCGGCTCCAGGCGGAACAGGACAAGAAGCAGGCCGAAGCGGAAGCCAAGCAGGAGCAGAAGGAACGCGAAGCCGGGGCCAGGCAGCAGGAGATGGAGCGCGAGGCCGAGCAGAGGCAGGGCGAGGCGGAGCAGCGTGCCGAGCGGCAGCTGCGGGATCTCGGCCCGGGTGCCGGCTCCTCGTGGCCGGGAAGGCCCGACGCCGCGGTCCCCGACGGACTGCGCCTGCCCGAGGGCTCCGGGCCCGGCCCCGGTTACGGCTCGGGCTCCGGTTCTGGTTCCGGTTCCGGTTCCGGCTCGGCCACCGGGGGCTACCCCGCCTACTCCGGTGCCGGTGGGGAGGAAGAGCTGTACGACCGGGTCCTCGACGCCCCCGGCGGTGCCGACTACGGCATGGGCACCGGCAACGGAGCCGGAATGGGCATGCCGATGCTTCCCATGGGCACGCGGCTCAACGGCAATTCCACCGGTGGCGCGGAGGGTGAACGCGTCCGTGGCACGGTCGACGACGGCAGGCCGGTCACGACCCGCCGGGCCGGGACGGGACAGGGCCGGGAGGAGATCTCGGCCGCGGGCCGCGGCTCCCTCGCCACGGCATCCGGTGGTATGCCGTACATGCCGCCGATGGGCGGTGGGGACCGGCAGACGGAGAGCGGCGACCGCGAGCGGATGTCCTGGGTGGAGGAGGAAGAGGACGTGTGGGGCACCGACGAGGGCGGCGCGCCCGCCGTCATCGGCCGCTGAGCACCGGTACCGGCAGGGGACGGAAGAGATGAACGAACCGATTCAGGAGCGGCTGGCCAAGGCGGTGGCCGGGCTGGAACGCACCCGGCAGGCCGTCGCCGCCGCCGAGGAGCGGCTGCGCGGTGCCGACGTCACCGTGCGGTCGGGGGACCGCAGTGTGGAGGTCACCGTCAACGCCCAGGGGCAGCTGGTCGATGTGCGCTTCCTCGACGGCAGATATCGCACGATGGGTGCCCCGCAGCTCACGGCGGCCGTGCTGGAGGCGGCGCGGCAGGCGCAGGCGGAGATGGCCCGCACGGTGCTGGACACCTTCCGCCCGCTGTCCGAAACAGTCGGCGGCAGGCCGCATATCGAGGGCTCCGGAGTGGACTGGGGCAATGTGTTCGGCCCGCTGCTGGACACCGTCGAGCGGGGCTCTGCGGGCCGCGGCGGGGCGAGCGACCGGCTGCGCGACGAGATCACCGAGGACGGCGAGGATCCCGGCCCCGTGACGCGTGCCGAGGACCGGACGAGCCGGACGAGGGGGCAGTGATGAGCTACGGATACGGATCGTACTTCGAGGGGGACCCCGCCAAGCTGGCGGCGTTCATCTCCGAGGCCCGTTCGCTGACCAAGCGGTTGCGGCAGGTCGCGAACGACTTTCCGGCGGCGGTGGGGCCGACGTCGATGTGGTACGGCGTGAACGACGACTACGCCCTGGAGATGGGACCCCAGGCGGATCGCGAGTTCACCTATGTCCAGGACGGTCTGAACCTGGTCGCGGAGGGTTTCGAGAACTCCGTCGAGGGCCACTTCGTGGCGCTGCAGAAGATCAGGTCCACGCAGTCGCAGAACCTGGACGATATCGGCGGGCTGCGCGGCAGCACCGATTCGGTCGGTGGGGGCGGCGGCGGCAAGAGCGACGGAAAACACTGACCGTTGATCCCCGACAGCATCGAGTTCCCCGATCCGGCCCGCTACATCCTGTTCGTCCTGCTCGGTGAGCTGCCGTTGCAGGCCTCATCGGACATGGCGTTCTCCAGCTCCATGCCCTACGACGACAAGTCGGCGCAGGTTCTCGACCTGCGGAACGAGATCACCGATCTGCTCGGCAGGGTCGACGGGGCACTGCCCCCGCAGGTCGCGGCGAGCTTCAAGGAGGCGCTTGCGCCCCTGACCGGTGCGGGCGGCCCGGATCTGCTCGGTGATCTGGCGGGGCAGATCCGCCAGGTCTCCGACAACCGGGTCAAGCAGTCGCAGAAGATCATGGAGTCCAAGTTCGAGATCATCGCCGAGGCCCTCGTCCTGCTGGCCGAACTGGCGGTCATCGCGGCGCTGTCGGTGTTCACCGGTGGTCTGTCGTTCAGCCAGGCCGCCGTCGCCAAGGCGCGCACCACGGTGGCGGTCCTCACCATCATGCAGCGTCTGCTCAACCAGGCCCATCTGCTGCCCGCGCTGAGCGAGGCTCTGCAGGAGGCCCTGACCACGCTCGCGGTACGGCTGGCGATGCTCTCCCTCAACGACGGCAAGCGCCGTCCCGACGGCATCGACGGGCGCGACATCCTCAAGGCCCTGGCGGTGGGCGGGCTCGCCGGGTTCTTCGGCTCCGCCGTCTCCAAGTACATCGGTGACATCTTCAAGAACCAGTTCCGCAACTTCGGTGACAACAAGTGGGGTGTCGTCGGGGGGAACGTCTTCCGCAACGCGGCCGCCGAGGGTCCCAGCGAGGCCTTCGCGGAGTTCCTGGTCAACGGGCTCTTCGACAACCGCTGGAAGTTCGATCTGATGTCGATGGCGGGCGGCAGCATCAGCGCCGTCACCGAGATGATCCTCAGCGGTGCCCTGGACCATCTCGCGAAGGGCCTCAACAGCAAATTCTTCGACGGCCGGAACGTGTTCGGCACGTACAACCCGCCGTTCGGCCCCGGCGCCTTCCCCGACGGTGGCGGCAACAAGGTCGTCGTCCACACTTCGGGGCCCGCGCCGGACACCGCCACGTCGTCGTCCGGGGGTCCCGGGCCGGTCACCACGGGCCGTTCCGTGCCGCCGCCCGTGCCGGTGCACCACCCGGTACCGCCGGTGGTCGTCCCGCCCCTCGTGTCCGGCACCCCGGTGCCGGTCCTCAACACCCTGCCGCCGCCGCTGCCGGTAGGCGGGCTCGACCCGTTCCGCGCGGACGGTCCACTGCCGGGCGGGGAATCCCCTGACACGGGCACCGGCACGGGCACCCGCGGGGACTCCACCGGCACCACGACGAACGTCGTCGGCCCCCGCGATCTGCCCGTTCTCGGCCCCGCAGCCCCGGCGCCCGCCACTGCAGGGCCGGGCACCGGTGTTCCGCTGCCGCACACGGCTCCGGGCACAGGCCCGTCGACCGCTCCGGGGCCCGACCGTACCGGCACCGGCCGTCCGGCCGGGGAGACGCCGGACACCGCCCGGCGCACCGGCTCCACCCCCCGGCAGACGCCGGACGGCTTCCCGCAGGAGACCCCGGCGCCGGAGAGCGCCACCACCCCGCCCGTCACCCGTCCGGCGGGGGCCGCGGACCCGGTCCGGCCCGAGCAGTGGCGGTCGCGGCAGGACGCGACGCCCGCCACCGTCGTACGCACCGAGATACCGGCGGCGCAGGACACCGACGAGAGTGCGCCGGGGCGGCAGGCCCAGCCCACCACCGTCGATACCGAGGTACGGCGCGTCCAGGCCGACGACGGCCGGTGGGTACGCTCCCTCTCCCTGGACATCCCCGTCCGCCCGGGCCCCGGCCTCACCGGAGTCGACCTCGACGATCTGCAGGAGCGGGTACGCACCCTGCTCGACACCGAGGTCAACCACGGACTGCTGCTGCCGCGCTCCGGCGACCAGCTCCACGTCGACCTCTCCGTGCTGGTCGCCCCGCATGCCTCCCGGGCGGTCGAACTCTCCGCGACGGACCGCCCCGCGCCCTCCGACCAGCAGCACATCCGGCTGTACGGTGACGATCCCGGGCTCTCCCCCGCCGATCGCGAACGCCGCCGGGCCGACAACGCGGTCACCGTCCTGCGCCAACTGCTGCGCCACGCGGGCCTCGCACCCACCGCCGAGCCGGCAACCGGTCCGCTCCTCACACCGCAGGCGCTGCGGACCGCCGAGTCCGTCACCGACACCACCACCGACACCCGCAACACCACGGCGGCCGATGCCACGGCCGTGGCCCGGCCGGAGACCGTCCCCCCTGTCGTCCGTCCGACTCTGGAGTCCGACGGACCGCGCCTCGGAACGAGCCCGCCCCGCCCGGCCGTTTCCGAGTCCCCCGACCGGATCTGGACGGCCCTTCCGGACGGTCCGCGTCCGCTCGTCACCGCCCTCGGGCTCCCGCCTGCTTCACCGTCCGACACCGAGTCCGAATCGGATTCCGAATCAGAATCCGGCTCGGAGTCGGACAGCGCCCCGGTCTCCCGGCCCGGTCACCACCCCACCGCCCCGCCGCGGGCGGCGGGACTGATCGTCAGGCACCGTCCCGACTACATGCTGACCGTCGGGTCCGTCGTCGGCCGACTGCTCTACAGCCTCGGCCATCCGGCGGTGCTCGCCGGGGACGCGCGCAGCCGGGTGCAGTTCGGGAACCCCCGCCCCCTGCTCTCCGTGGACTTCCACCTGGTCGCGACCGGTCTGCCCGCGGCCGACGACATCCGCCGGGAGCTGGAGGGCATGCCCGGAGAGCCGGTCGTCACCCTGCCCCGACAGGACCGGGCCGGGACGGTCGTCCTGATGGTGAACGGCGTCGAGGTCCGCATCGGCGTCGGCCCACGGCCCTCGGGCTTCGACACGGCTCCCGGCTTCACGCTGCCCTCCGTGGCCGATTCCCTCGCGGCCGCCGCCCTCGCCCTGGCCATCGCGCCCGACCGGTCACTCCGCGACGAGGCCCTCTTCGACCTGCTGTGGGCGCTCAGCCGCACCCCTGCCGAAGGTCCCCGGGCCGCCGCGCTGATCGGGCCCGCAGCGGACGCCTACCGTGCCGCCGCGCCCTCCGGGGCCGCCCCGGTCCTCTCCGTACAGCTCAGTGAACTGCTCGACTCCGCGCTGAATTCCGAAACCCTGCACCAGCACGAGGTGCTCTGGGCCGACAACGAAGCCTCCGAGGACGACGAGCCACGGCTGACGGGCGAACTGGTCGCGCTCGCCACGGAACTGCGTGCCCTGCCCGAGGTCGTGGCCGACCCGGTCCGTACCCTCGCCACCCGGCTTCCCGGCATGCCCACCGCCGAACGCACCAAGGCCATCGCCGGACTGACACCCGACCAGCGCGAACGGCTCGCCGCCGGACCCGCCCTGGTGAACGCCCTGCGCTCCACCCTCACCCCCGCCGACTTCGCCACCACCGCCGCCGACCTCATCATCCAGATCCCGAACGGAGTCCACCAGCCGGTCAGCGCCCGGGAGAGCGCGCGCACGCAGGTCGCGCTGCTGTTGCACGACCCCGAGGTCACATCCCGGCTGGTCAGGCTCGGCTCGCGCGTCGTGGTGGTGCCCCGGGACCGGACGGTGACCTCCCTGGAGGCCTTCCACGACCTCAAGGACGCGACCAGTTCGGACGGCCGCTGTTTCCACACCATGCGCGGTGTGGCCACCCTCCACGCCGCCATCAGCGAGGAGAACCTGCTCGGTGAACACACCACGATCGGCAGGGTGAAGCACCTCCCCGACGGCTACTCGGCCACGTTCCACGAGGTCGCCCATATCGTCCACCGCTGCGGACTGGACTTCACCGAACTGGGACTGATCAACGACGTCTACCGGGCCACCGACCGGCTGGGCGAGGCGGGAGCCTGGCCCGACGGGGCGCTGTACTCGTACGACGAGAAGACGGGCGAGCGCAGGGGACCGAACTACAGCAGCCAGAACCAGTACGAGTTCTTCGCCCAGCTCACCAATGTCTACCTGCGGGCCAACACGGGCAACGACCCGGTCACCGGGGCGCCCCGCGAGAACGGCGGCCCCGACTGGGTGAAGGAGAAACACCCTTCCCTGTACCGCCTGATGCGGCGGCTGTACGGCCCCGGCCCCGAGCGCTCCCTGAAGGTCAATCCGGTCGAGGCCACCCAGGTCCTCAACGAAGGACTGGCCCATGTCCGCGCCCTGCTCCGCGATGGCTACGGCGACAGCGACAGCGACAGCAGCGATACGGAGACCGGGACCGGCTTCGTGCCCGAACCCGGAGGCACCACCGCCGTATCCGCGCCCCGAGCCGGCGCGTTCCCCCCGCTCGCCGTGCCCGCGCAGCCGCAGGCGCCCGCCTTCCTGCCGCACCCGGACCCCGTGCTGGAGGTCGGACAGTACGTCGCGCTCGCGCTGCACGGCCTCGGGCGTCCGGCGGTGCTGGCCGGTGCCGCCCGCGGCGTGGTGCAGTTCGGCAATCCGAGCCCGCTGAACGCCGTCGACTTCCAGTTGGTCTCGGAAGGCCCGCCCCCGGCCGACGACATCCGCCGGGCCCTGGAGCGGCAACTGCCCGAAGGCCGCATCACGCCCCTGCCCGGCCCCGACGACGGCGGGACCGTCTCCTTCTCGGTGGACGGCATCACGGTCCGGATCGCCTCCGGCGGCCCGCCCGTGGGAAGCGTCACGGCCGACGGCTTCCCGCTGCCCGCACCGGCCGCATCCGTCACCGGGGCCGCCCTCGCCCTGGCCACCGGCACGGACCGGGAGCTGCGCGGGCGGGACCTCCTCGACCTGCTGTGGGCGCTCGGCCGTACCCCCGCCGACGGCTCTTGGGCCGCGACGCTGATCCGGGCCGGGGCGGACGCCTACCGTGCCGCCGCGCTTCCCGGGGCCGCCCCGCTCCTCTCCGTACAGCTCAGCGAACTCCTCGACGCCGCCCTGGACCCCGACACACTCGCCGGACACGAACAGCTCTGGCTGGACCTCGGGGTCGACGAAACCGATCTGCCGGACCTGCGCACGGAGCTGACCGCGCTCGCCGCCGAACTGCGCATCCTGCCCGAAGTCGTGGCCGACCCGGTCCGTACCCTCGCCACCCGGCTGCCCGGCATGCCCACCGCCGAACGCACCAAGGCCATCGCCGGACTCACACCGGACCAGCGCGAACGGCTCGCCGCCGGACCCGCCCTGGTGAACGCCCTGCGCTCCGCCCTCACCCCGGCCGACTTCGCCACCACCGCCGCCGACCTCATCATCCAGATCCCGAACGGAGTCCACCAGCCCGTCACCGCCCGCAAGAGCGCACGAACCGAGGTCGCGCTGCTCTTCCACGACCCCGACGTCACCGCCCGGCTGGTCAAGGGCGGCTCACGCGTCGTGGTGGTGCCCCGGGACGAGCCCATGACCTCCCTGGGCCCCTTCAAACATCTGAAGGGCCGGACGACCGCCGACCAGCGGCCCTGGGACGACGTCCGCGGCGCGGGCCTGCACAGCGCTGCCGTCACCGAGGAGAACCTCCTCGGGGAGCAGCCCGGGATCGCCGACGCGCAGCCCTACCACGACGGCTACTCGACCACGATCCACGAGGTCGCCCACACCCTTCATATGCACGGTCTGGACGCCGCCGACCAGCAGCTGATCCTCGACGTCTACCGGGCCACCGACCGGCTGGGCGAGGCGGGAGCCTGGCCCGACGGCGCCCTGTACTCCTACGACGCGGAGACGGGCGAGCGCAGCGGGCCCAACTACAGCAGTCTCAACGAGTACGAGTTCTTCGCCCAGCTCACCAATGTCTACCTGCGGGCCAACGGAGGCACCGACGAGTACACCGGTCTGCCCCGCAACAACGGGGGCCCGAAGTGGGTCGAGGAGAACCAGCCCGGTCTCCATCCCCTGCTGTTCCGGCTGTACGGCCCCGGTCCCCAGGCTCCCCCGGGCGTCAACCCGGTCGACGCCACGGACACCTCCAACGAGGCGCTGGCGCGTGCCCGCGCCCTGTGGGACGTCGCCGGGGGCGAGCCGGGCGACGGGAGCGAAGCGTACGAGGACGTGCGCGCGCTGTGGGACGGCTCGACGGGCAGCAGCAGTCCGCCGCCGGGCGGTCCGGACGCGTCGGTCACGGCCCCGGGCGGAAAGGCGAGGACGTACGACGCGGTGCGTGCGCTGTGGCACGCCGCCACCGGCACCCACCGGCCGCAGGAGCATCCGGTCACTTCGCAGCCCGCCCCGGGCGGAGGGAAGAAAAGGTACCGGGCGGCGCGCGCCCTCTGGCACGCCGCCACCGGCAGCAACCATCCGGCCGCTCCGCCCTCCCCCGTCGCACACCGCCGGGCGGGCAAATCCGCCGCCACGGACACTGCCACCGAAGCCGCAACGGACACCGCCACAGACGCCGCCACGGGTACCGACCGGTCCGGCCGCGGCGGCGAAGGGCTGCCGCGGACCGGCACGACGGCACCGGCAGACCTCCCCGAACTGTCCGCCTATGCCCGCTCCTACGGGCAGCACCACGACGGCCATATCGGGCTCGTCCTGTTCGAGCGCACCCCTCAGCATGTGCTCGACGGTCTGTACCGGCAGATCACCGACGCCCTCGGCGTGCCCGACGGCACCCCGGAGGCCACCGCGCTGCGGGCCCGGGTCGCCGGTCTGCTGTCCGCCGAGGACATCGAGGAACACCGGGCCGATCTGCGCAGCGGCCGGGGCCACCGGATCACGGTCGACCACGGGGGCCGGGAGCGCACGGTCGACGTGCGGCTCGCCCACCGCAACCCCCGGCACTCGGCGCGGTACTACGGCGGCGGGGCGGCGAACCCGCCGGACGTCCAGGTCGAGCGCCGTGCCGAAGGTACGCAGGTGTTCTCCGGCACGGAGAGCTGGGGCACCCACCGGACCGTCGTCCTCCCCTGGTCGCTGAGCCACTCGGTCGGCTCGGGGCCCCTGCGCTGGGGTGATGTCACGGTCATCACCAGCCTCACCCATAACCAGCTCACCCAGAGCCTCAGCGTCGGTGAGGCCTTTCAGACCCTCAGCAAGCACAACGCGAAGGATCCGGCGCGCCCGCTGGACCTCGACGGTCTGTGGCAGGTCCGGGTGGACGCGCCGGGCGACGCCCACGGCCAGTGGCAGCCCGAGCAGTCGCACTCCGTACTCACCGGCTGGTTCCCCGAGCACCGCGTGGTCGTCGACGGCACGGACCGAGCAGGGCTGCCCGAGCCCGGCCCGCTGGACGATCTGCCGCTGTGGGGCGTGGAGTCGATCGCCGATCCCCGCCGGCTGCTCTCCGAGGTCCTCGCGGAACCGGCCTTCGCGGAACTGCGGTCCCTCGGGCCCGGCTCCGCGGAGGCCCTGGAGGACTTCTTCGCGGAACGGGTCCGGCGCGGCACCGCGCTGCCGCAGACCGACGGCGGTGTGTTCTCCACCGTCCTCGCGGATACCGGCGACCGAGCTGTCGGCGTGGTCCAGCTCATCGCGCACATCACCCCGCAGCGGCCCCTGCTGCGGGCCCCCGATGGCAAGCTCTCCCTGGAGAACTTCCTGGGCCGCGGCGCCGCCGTCGAGCAGTCGGCCCAGCTCAGCAGCGGTATCGGGGTGGATGCCGCGGGCGGACCCACCTTGATGCCGGGCCGCAAGCCCGGCGACCGGTCCACTGCCCCCGGCTTCGGCATCGGGCTCCTGGGCCGGGCCGGTGGCGCGTGGAAGGTCGACGAGAGCCTGGTCGGCACCGTCAATGCGAGCCTGCTGCACGGCGGCTTCACCACCGGCAGCCAACTGCTCACCCCTGCCACCGTGCGCTACGAGGTCGTCCTGCACCGGGCGGGCGGCGGGCAGGTCCGCGCCGCCTTCGGACCCTGGACCGACGGGCTGCACCTGCTGGTGCCGCCGCGCGATGCCATGACGGGACACCGCCCGCGGGGCGCGGAGGTACGGGCGCTGCCCGAGCGTCTGGAGCGGCTCGGCAGCATCGGGCTCGGGGAGCTGCCGTTCCGTGTCGAAAGCCCCGGTCTGACCGCCGCGCTGGACCGCGCGGAGGCCTGGCTGCGCGCCGAGGGCTTTCTCCCGCCGGTGGCGGCGCCCGTCGCCGGAAGGCCGACGGTCCGGCTGGACGAGCCGCTGCGCCGGGCCCAGTTGGCCAATCTGACGCGCTGGAGCCGGTTCCGTTCCCGGTACGGCATCGCCCTGGCGGTGCCGGAGGCGGTCGACGGCGGTCATCTGCCGTTCCTGGAGAGGCCGTCCACCGTCGCCGCGACCCGCCGGGTGCGGCTGAAGCTGTCCGTCGACCGGGATGCCGACCGGCTCAGCGAGCACGTCCGCCGGCTGCCGCAGGCCCATCCGCTCGGTTTCAGCAGCTACGAGGCGGGCGGCAGCCGCCGGCGCGGCACTGCGCTCAGCGGCTCCGGCGGAGGGGGTTTCCTCTTCGGTTTCCCCGTCGCCGGGGGTGCCGGGACGGTGAACGCCGGGCCCGAGTACACGGGTACGGCGCAGAGCACGGACCTGGTCTCCGTCGGTGATGTCACGGGCCTGGAGCAGTTGCTGCTGACGACGGCGGACGGCGGCGACGTCTTCACCGTGCCCGCGCTCTTCCGGCTCGACCTGTACGAAGGCGACGACGACACCCCCCTGATCCGGTTCGCCGACGAACCCACCACCACCGGCGCAGTCACCGGCACGGACGGAGGCGATGCACCGCGGCCCGGGGACCCCGAAGCCCTCGCCCTGACCCCTCTGGGGGCCGTTGCCCCGCCGCGCGGTGTTCCCGGCACGGTGTCGCTGTTCGTCCGGCACCACATCACCCTCCCGGCGGGCGAGGCCCCCCTGCCCGCGGACCGGCCCGGCCATCTGGTGCGCCGTCCGGTCACCGACGGCTCGGCGGCCGACGATCTGCGGCGGCTCGGTCTCACCGATACCGAAGGGCGCCCACTGCCCGGGGTCGCCCCGCTGCCCGCGGGCGCCCTCGTGGACAGCTTCCGCGGCACCGCCGCCCTGACGGACGTCCTCTCCCGGATCGTCGCCGGAACCCACCCCGGCGCCCCGGGGCCGTGGCTCCTCACCCGCGCCGTCCGGTCCACCGGCACCGTCCTGTCCGGTACGGCCGGGCTCCTCGGCGACGGCACCCGGCGCGCCCTCGACCTCGCCCGCCGCTCCGCGCCCTCCCGCCTTCCGGGCCCCGTCAACCACGTGACCACCCTGGCCGCCCGGCTGCTGGGCTCCCCGCTGTCCCGTACCGCCCGCACCTCCCACCTCTGGGGCGCCGCGGTCTACAAGAGGCTGTCGGTGGCCGCGTTCGGAGCCGCCCGCAACGCACCGGGCACCCTCGCCGCCGAAACCCGGCATACGGGCATCCGGCCCGGTCTGCTGCTCGCCCGGGCCGGGCAGATCCTCGGCGGACAGTACGTCCTGGACGGGCTCACCCTGCCCGGAACGGCGGCCGACCAGGTCCTCCAGGTGACGGTCCAGGGCTATCTGCACCACCCCCGGTACCTGGGCAGCACCACCATCTACAGCGAGCAGTCCGTTCTCTCCGCGGGCTCCGCCGCCCAGCAGCACGGCACCGGCCGGGCCCACCAGTTCACGGGCGCCGTCACCGGTCTGCAGACCGCGCCGGCCGACCCGGACCAGGCGCCCCATCTGTTCAATCCGAGTCTGCGCCACTCCTACACCCGGCGCCGCGACACGGTGACCGCCCACACCGCGAACACCAAGGTCACCCGGGTCGCCACGCATACCGGCAGCCACCATCTGATCGGCAGCGACGTCACCTTGCTGGTCACCGTCCGCCGCGGAGTGCGCAACGCCTTCGGCAACGCCGTCGGTCTGGGCGAGTGGGCACCGGTCACCGTCGCCGTGGATCTGCCCCGCGCGGTGACCTTCCTCGCGCCCGAGGCGGTCCTCGCCCGGTACGCCCGCTGGTACGCCCTCCCGGGCGGTGCCGCGCTCCCGGCGCTGCCCGCGCCCTCCCTTCCGCTGCCGGACGCCTTCGCCCGCACCGGTGTGCTGGGCCTCGGCACCGTCCTGTCGCTCACTCAGCTCGACGATCTGCGGCACCGGGCCGAGCGGCGCGACCGGCTGGGCACCGAACTGTTCCGGCTGGTCGAGGACGAGGCACCCGGCGCCACCCGCCCCGGACACGCCTCCCATCTGCCCGAGGTCGCCCCCGAACTCGCCCGCCGCACCGAGCCCGCCGCGCTGCGGACGCTGCCCGGTCTCGGGGCGGGCGGCTCGTCGCTGCAGTTCGTGCACGTCGCCTACGGCGGTGCCCGGCTCGTCGAGGTGGTCCTCGCCGCGGAACCGGTGCTGAGAACGGCCGGGTTGCGCGGCCTGCTCGGCCGGCCCGTCGAGACGGCGGGTCTGGAGCTGGTCCAGACACACGCACCGCAGAACCGGGCCGTCACCCGTACGGTCACCCGCACCCACCAGACGGCTGCGGCGCCCGTCTCCCGCTTCCCGCGCCCCCGGGTGAGCGGGCGCACCGACCGCTCGGGCCCCACCCTCGCCCTCACCCACCAGCGGGTGCGCACCGTCCGCAACGACCGGACCGGCGAGGACCGGCTGTGGACCCGTACCGACACCGTCGCCGACTTCGACGGTGTGGACTATCTGATCACCGCATCGGTGCGGTCCCGGCTGCTCCCCGAATGGCCGGCCAATCTGCCGGGCGGTCTGCTCCAGGCCGGGCTGCGGTCCTTCAGCGGTCTCGAAGGCCCGGTCTCCGCGCGTCTCACCGCCTGGGCGAAGCGGCTGCTGGCCGGACGCCCCGTCAGCAGCGTTTCCGTACCGGCCGCCACCGTCCTGCGGTTCGCCGGTTCGGAGGCGGCGGCGCCGCAGGGGCACCGCGGCCCGCTGCCGCCCGGTCTGCACACCGGCGACCCACTGCTCCCCGGCCGGGCCGCGGGCCCGGCCGCGGCAGCCCCGCCGCCCGGCGCACTCCGGCTGACACCCACCGGTCCAGTGCCCGTCCACCGGTTCAACGGCGCCCAGGAGCTGGTACGGGCGCTGCGGGCGGTCGCCCCCGGCGCCACCGCCGCGTGGGGCCTGTCCGCCGACAGCCCCGACGAGGCCGTCGCCACCCGTCTCGGCGAACTCCTGCAGACCGGGCGGATCGGCCTCGACGGGCCCCGTACCGCCGCCGGACTCACCCCGCACCTGCCCGGCAGCTGGCCACTGGCGGACGCCGCGGAACCGCCCGTCCTGTCCATCGCGTTCTACGATCCCCGGCCGGTCACCTCCGGCGACGACGTCGCCGTGGACCGGGTCCGCCGCCAGGGCCGCAGCACCACCGCCACCGCGTCCGCGGGCGGCGCCTTCGCCTTCACCCAGCAGAGCACCCAATCGCTGACCGAAGGAAACCGGCACCTCTTCGCGTTCTCGGTACCGCTCGCCGCGCAGCAGCCGCATACCTCCGGCTACGGCGGCACCGTCACCGGAACCGGGCTGAACCGGCTGCGCACCGGCCGTTCCACCGCCCCTACCGACCGGCGCGGTACCCGCAACCACGAGACGCTGGTCGATGTCGTGATCACGGTCCACGGACCCGAGGGGGTGCGCTGGGTCACCGGCTCCGCCGCCGTCCGGCTGGGGGAGCACGACCTGTTCGGCTTCGGCGTGACGCCCGCACGCCCCCTGGCCGGGGTGTACGACGTGCCCGCGCTGCTCGCCGGGCAGACCGCGGACGATCTGCGCGACTGGGCCCGGCATCCGGTCACCGATCTGCCGGCCGCGCTGGCAGCCGGACTCGACGCGGGGGATCCGGCCGCCCGGCTGTGGCTCGCCCTCGGCGACGACCCCGACGGCAGCGGGCTCGCCCATGCGGTGTACGCCGCTTCCCGTACCGCCGTCCTGGCCGGGCGGCCGGTGGAAGTGGTGGTGCGTACCGCCGACGGCCCCCGGCACTGGCCGTTCGCCGCCGACGGCACCCCCGCCGACATCACCCCGGGCACCCGGGCCCGCTGGCAGGAGTGGCAGGAGACGGCCGCCGGGCACGACGACGCCGTCGCCGCCCAGGAGCAGTCCGCGGCCCGGGAGGGGGACCTCACCGAGGAGCTGACGGCGTCCGGCGGGGCGCTGCGGGAATCGGAGGCCGCGCTGACCACCGCCCGTACCGCCCACGAGGCCGCACGGGCCGGGCACCACGAGGCCGTCGCCGCCGCCGATATCGCGCTGCAGGCCGCGGCCCGTACCGTACGCGAGGCGGAGGAGGCCCTCGTCCGTGCCGAGTCGGCGGTGCGCGACGCCGAAGCGCTGCCGACGGCCCGTCAGGCCGACCGGGCCCGGGTGGCCTGGCGGCAGGCCGACGCCGAGGCCCGCGGCGCCGAACGGTACGCTCCGGACGCCCTGGCCACGGCACGGCTCCGCGAGCGGGCCGCCGACGCCGACCGCGAACGGCGGGAACTGGCCGCCGCACACGAGGGCCGGGCTGCGGCCGTGGCCGCCGCGCGCACCACCGTGGCCGAGGCCGCCGGGGCTGTCGACCGGGCCCGTACCGAGCAGGACCGCGTCCGGCGGGAGGGGGAGGCCGCGGTGGCCGGGGCCGCCCGCGCGCAGAGCGCCGCCGAGCACGCCGTCACCCGGCGGACCCGCCTCCGCGACAGAGGCCTGGCCCGGGTCCGCGACACCGAACTCGCCCTGCGCGAACTCCGTGCCGAACAGCCGGCGCAGGCCGCCCGCCAGACCGCGGCCCTGCGCGCACTGGCCCGGCACATCCGGGCCCTGGACACCGTGCGCCGCACCGAGGGCACGGGGGCTTCCGGTTCGCTGCTGGGCTCCCTGTCCGCGGTGGCCCCGGCCGCGCCCGGCCGCCGTACCGGGCAGAGCGGCCCGGTGTCCCCGGCGGGCGGCAGCGGGACGGAGCCGGAGGGCCGGGGGGACTCGGAGGCTCCTGTCGGCCCCGGTGACGACGGCCGAGGTCCCGTCCGTCCGGGCGGGCTGCGGCGCACCGGCGACGGCGGTGCCGTACTCGACGTACTCGACGGGATCGCCTACGCCCTGCGTCCCGTACCGGTCGGGCCGGGCCACGCCGTGGCCGTCGTATCGGCGGCCCTCCGCGAGCTGGCGGCGGCGGCCGGACCGCTCCCCGGCCGGGGCACCGGGCTCCTGGACCGGCCGGCGGGCGCTGCGGACGACAACCCGCTCGACGACCGGCTCGACGACGGCCATGTCCCGCCACTGGACCGGTCGGTGATGGTGCCGGTGCCGCTGCTGGAGCGCGCGGGGCAGGTTCTGACGGACTCCCAGCGCGCGCAGGGAACCCTGCTCGGCGATGTGCTCCCGGCGGGGGAGGTCGCCGCGGGTCCCGCCGTACGGCTGCGGCTGCTGCTGGCGGACCCCGCCCTGGCCGACCCCGCCGCCGAACTCCCCCTGCTCCCGCTGCTGACCGCCGCCGCGAACACCTTCGGTGTGGTGGTCGCGGTGGCGGAGGCCGACGGCCGGGTCGTCCGCATCGGCGGCGCCCCGGGCTCCGTGACGCCGTACGCCCTGCTGCTCCACGACGGCGACCGGTGGTTCGCCGGACCGCGGGTGGTACGGGCCCCGGGCCCCGGGCCCGGCGGCGGCCCGGTGCCGGACCCCGGCCGCTGATCCGGCCCCGTCCGCCCGCTGCGGCGGGCCGGGCGGTTCGGGTTTTCGGCTCAGGAGCGGGTGAAGGTCCACTCGTGGTTGTTCTGGTTCTCGGGCGCGCAGGGCCAGATGATGAGCTGACGCTCCTGTTCGCTGTTGCTGTAGGAGTCCAGGCACTGGTTGTTGCTGGCGAAGTTGCGGATCCAGAACTTGCCGTCGGCGCGCTTGTCCAGCCACCAGAGCTGGTTGTCCTTGGTGGTGCCGTTGCAGGGGTACTCTGTGACCCCGGTCGCCCCGCCGACGCCCCCGTTGCCGGGGAGGTCCAGGCACATGCCGTCCATGACGTTGCGGATCTGGAAGAGCGGCACCCCGCCGGGTCCCGCCGTGGCGTAGCGCTGCTCCACCGTCCACAACTGGTTGTCGTTGTTGGTGTTGTTGCAGGTGAAGTGGTGCACTTCGGTGTCGGGGCGGCCGCTGGAGTAGCCGGGGATATCGACGCAGGTGCCGTTGGTGTTGTTCTTGATGAGCACCCGGGTCATCACGGAGGGCAGACTTCCGGAGGTCTTCTTCTGCTTCTTCTGGGTACTTCCTGCCCGGTCCGTGGTCTTCGCGCTCCCCGAGCCGCCGGTACCGCCCGTGCCGCCTGTTCCGCCTGTGCTGTCCGTGCCGCCTGTGTTTGCCGTCTTCGCGCCCGGCGGGGCGGCCGGGTCGGCCTTCTCCGGCCCGGCGCCCTGCTTCTGCTTCTCCGGCTTCGCGCTCGGCACGGGCTTCGGCTTCGGCTTCGGCGGCGAGGGGGCGGGCGATTCGGCGACGAAGGCGCCCGCGGGGTCGTCCTCGTCCGTGAGGACGTTCTCGGCCGCTGTGGTGACGGTCTTCTTCTCCTCGTCCTTGCCGAGCGCCATCACCAGCAGCGGGACGGCGACCAGCACGACGCCCACCATGGCGGCGCCGGCCAGGACCGGTTTGCCGGGGCGGCCGGGCGCGGCGGCTTCGGGTCCCGCCGTGTCCCCGCCGGACCCGGCAGCGGCGGCGACGCCACGGCGGCCTTCCGATGCCGTGGCGGCGGCCGCCGAAGACCGTGCCTCGCCGCTCGTCCCGGTCACGGACCCGGTCGCAGCCCCGGCCCGCCCGGTGCTCTCGGCGCCCCCGGACCGGGAGCTCTCCGCCGTCGCGGCGGTCCCGGTGGTTCCGGTCTCCTCGTCCCCGGCGGGCTCGGTGGTTCCGCTCTTCTCGGCAGCGGCCTCCTCGGCAGCGGGTCCTCCGCCGGGTGACGCCGTACTCCCCGTACTCCCGGCGGACCCGGCCGCTTCCCCGGCACCGGCCTCCGAAGTGACCGGCACGGACTCCTCCTCCGCCGTTCCCGGGGCGGGGCCGCCGGGGGGCTTCCCCTCGCCCATGAGCCCGGCCGCGACGGCCTCGGCATCGGGAGCCGCAGCGGATCCCGACGGCCGGCCGACGGATTCGCCCGATGCCTTGTTCTGGTCGGACATCTACTTCTCCTCTGGTCCCGGAGTCGCTGCTCCGGGGCGATGCGGATACGAGGGATCGGTTGGTGCTGAGGTCATGGCCGGTCCCGGTCCGGATCCCGGGGCGGGCCGGACAGCGGGGCCGGGACGGGTGCCAGGGGGCCCGCGGCACGGAGGTGCCCGGCGAGCCGGGCCTGGTCGGTGCCGTCGCGGCCGGTGAGTGCCCGGGCCAGTGTGGCGTGCAGCAGTTGCCGCCCGGACGCCGTGAGGGTGCCGAGCAGGACGTCGTGGACCAGTTCCGGCAGCCGGTAGTGCCCGGCCAGCGGGTCGCCCTGGTCCGGCTGCCAGAGCAACAGCCCCGCGGTGACAGCGTTATCAACGAGCACCGGAAGCCGGTCGGCGGCCAGACCCGGGATCTCCGCGAGCAGTCCGAGGTCCAGCCGCCCGCCGTCGGCGGCGGTGTGGGCGAGGAGCGAACGGGCCTCCGTGGAGAGCCCGGCCAGCCGGTCGTGGACGATGGTGCCGACTGCGGCCGGCACCCTGGCGCCGGGCCCGGTCCGCAGTTCCGGCGCCAGCGCCAGCAGCTCCGCGAGGACGAACGGATTGCCCGCCGCGCGCCGGTGCAGGGCCTCGGCCCCGGCCGGGTCCTCCCCGCGCTCCGTCAGAAGCCGGGCCACGTCCCCGGGGGTCAGCGGCTCCAGATGCAGCCAGACCGTCCCGCGCCTGGCGAGATCGGCGAGCAGACCGCTGATCTCCGGTGCCCCGGTGTCGCGGAGCGCGCAGACCACGGCGGCCGGGGTGTTCCGCAGCAGAGCGGCGAGGCGGCGCAGCCGGGCACAGCTCTCCGGGGCGGCCCCGTCCAGATCGTCGAGCAGGCACAGTACGGGCGTCCGGCGCAGCTCGCGGACGAGTGCCTCCACCGGGTCCGGATCCGCCGCCCCCTTCTCACCCTTCCCACCCGTTTCACCCTTCTCACCGGGAGCGCCGGGAGCGCCGGGATCGGGCTCCCGGCGCTCCAGCGCGTCCAGCAGCCGGAGCACCGGGCAGGACGGCGCGGCGTCCGGCCCCCCGGCACCGGGCCGGTCGCCGTGCACCCGGACCACGGCGATCCCGGACTCGGCTGCACGCGCGGCCAGTTCGTCCAGCAGCCTGGTCTTGCCGGTGCCCGCCTCGCCGGAGACCACCGCCCACCGGGTGGCGCCCGCGGCCGTCTCCCGGAGCAGTCTGCCGAGTTGTCCGTTCTCCTCGTCCCGCCCGACGAGGGGCAGTCCGGCGGAGGTCGCGCGGGGTAACGGGGTACCGGTGAGCCGGTGCGGGCCCGGGGCGCCGAGCACGGGGCCCAGGACGTCGGTGTCGTGGCGCAGTACAGCCGTGTGCAGATCGCGCAGTCCGGGGCTGGGGTCCAGGCCCAGTTCGCGTGCGAGGAGGGAGCGGAACCGCTCGTACTGGCGCAGGGATTCCACGGGCCGTCCCGCCGTGTACAGCGCGCGCATCAGCAGGGCCCAGGACGTCTCGCGCAGCGGGGCGTCGGTGGTGAGCCGCATGGCGGCGGGCACGGCCCGGTCCGGGTCGGCCTGTTTGATGAGCACGGTGACCTGGAGTTCCCGCGCGTCCTGGCGTGCGGCGTCGAGCCGGGTCCGCTCCCGCAGGGCGAAGGCGTGATCAGCGGCCTCGCCGAGGGCCGGGCCGCGCCAGAGTCCGAGGGCGCGGTCGATCCGCTGCCGGGCCAGGTCCAGTCGGCCCTCGTGCAGTGCGGTACGGGCCGCGAGTACCGCCTCTTCGAAGACGGCGGTGTCCCGCGCCTCCCGCGGAATCCGCAGGGCGTACCCGGCCCGGCTGCTGACCAGTACTCCGGAGCGGCCGCGGTGCCCCGGGTCGAGTGCCGACCGCAGGCGGCTGACATGGGCACGCACCGACGACGCTGCGGCCGTGGGCTGGTCGCCCTCCCACAGATCGCGGCAGATCTCGCCGAGGGAGACCGGATGGCCGTCCTGGATGAGCAGCCGGGTCAGCAGCACCCGGCGCTGCCGGGGCCCGAGGTCGAGCACGGTGGCACCGCGCACGACCTCGACGGGGCCGAGCAGGCCGTACCGCAGGGTGGGTCCGTCCTGGGTGTCCATGAAGATCCGGCCACCTCCAGATGGCGCCGTCCGGAGCGGGACGTACGACGGGTAACGGCTGACGGGCTGACAGGCTGACGCACAGACCGGTAAGGGCCAACGGGAGTACGGGAGTTCCCTGGTGGAACCCCTGTTCTCACCGTCTCGCCCCGGCAGCCTACGTCATCCGTGTCACGGGCTCGGAACGGAATCGGTGCTGGTACGGCGGCACCGGGACCGTCGGCAACCGCCCTGCGGAACGGTTCCTCCCGCCCCGTCCGAACGGCCGCCGGTTCCGCCCGCCGCGCCCCCTTACTCTCGGGTAGCGACCCCGCTCGGGACCAGGCCCTCCCCCGGTGGGTACAGAACTGTGACACGGCCTGCCCGGGTGTCCGCCCGGGAGGGAGAGTCGCTCGCCGCCCTCGCCGTCGGCATCCGGCCCGGCCACCGACGAGTGTCGCATTCAACAAGTCGGCTCACACGGCGTTCTGGTTCCCGGCGAGGACCGGAATTCGGAAGTACGGGAAGCACTACCGGCGCACTGGATCATGCAGGCCCGCTGCTGCGCCCCTTTTACCGGGGGCGGGACGGGTGAGCCCTGGGTAGCCTTCCTACGGTATGCACGGACCGCTGTGCCCGAATTCTGGAGAGGTAATGACCCCCGAGATAGACGACGCCTTCGCCGCCATCAGGAGTGAGCACGGACCGGATTCCCTCGTCCGGGTCGAGCAGATGCTGGCGGCGGGAAAAGGTGATCGCCATCCGCTGCAGAAGGGGGCGAAGTGGATCCTGCCGGGAATTTCCCAGCAGCCCTGGCACGATCCGTACGGCCATCCGGAGTTGGCGCCCGTGGTGCACGCCCTCGAAGCAGACCACGCAGCGATCAAAAAGGAGTTGGAGACCGCCTGGGAGGCCCGGCGGCAGGCCTTCTCCGATTACGAGCACTACCTCTCGCGCCAGTCGGACTGGCAGGCTCTCTATCTCTTCCGCAACGGCGGCCTGGTGAACGAGTCGGCCGATACGGTGCCGACCGCCTTCCGGATTCTGAAGGAGGAGGCGGTCGACACCGGAACGCTCTGCCCGCTGCTGGAGTGCCACTTCTCTACCCTGCTGCCCGGCGCGGCGATCGCCCCCCACTCCGACCTGTGGAACTTCAGCATCAACCTGCACCTGGCGGTCGACATCCCCGAGGAGTGCGGCATCACGGTCGCGGGCGAGACGCGGTCGTGGGAAGAGGGCAAGTGCCTGCTCTTCGACTACTCCTTCGAGCACGAGGCCTGGAACCGGGGGGCGCGCCCGCGCACCTGCCTGCTCGTCGACCTGTGGCACCCGGAGACCACCGTGCCCGAGCGGAAGGCGCTCGTGGTGGCCATCACCGAGATCCGCAAGCTGATGGGCGAGGGGTAGAACCTGTCCGGACCCGGCGGGTCCGGACAGGTGAGGAGGGCGGCGCGCGCGGCGCCCTCCCCCTCCTCAGGCCCCCAGCGGTACGGTCACCGCATCGACGACCACCCGGCCGGAGCTGCGGAACCACAGTTCGAACCGGACCCTGTCCCCGGCCTTCAGCTTCGGCGGGTCCATCACCATCACGTCCACGTCGTACGGGGTCATGTTCACCCGGCTCCGGGCCGGGATCGCGAGCGCGTCGAGCGGCTCCATGCGCCCCGCTCCGTCCTCCGTGACCCGCTGGCCCAGCATGGTGGAGCGGAGCTCCGGCGAGGACACGGACGTCAGCACGTCGCCGCTGGCCCCGGTGTTGGTGATGTCGAAGAAGGCCGCGGTGCTCTCGGTATTGGGGGGCACGAAGATCCGGGCGTTGCTGACGCTGATCCGGGCCGGGGGTTCACCGGCCGCACCCGTTTTGGTGTAGGCGGTCAGGAGCATCAGGGCCGTCACACAGGTGACCACGGGTACGTAGGCGGCGCTCAGCGCACCACCGGCCGCGCGGCGCCAGGGCGGCGAGGTGCGTTCGCCGGGGCCGGTGGACGGGGCGGAGCTCATCGGGTCTCCTTCAGGTACGGGACGGTGCCGCTGTCCGCGGTGGAGGGTGCTGTCGGGCCGCCCTTTCCGGCGGCGGGGCGGTAGCCGCCTCCGGGGGGCGCATAGGTCCGCAGCCGCAGGCTGTTGGCGACCACAATGACCGAGCTGGCGGACATCGCCACGGCGGCGAACATCGGGTTGAGCCAGCCGGTGGCCGCCAGGGGCACGGTGACGACGTTGTATCCGAAGGCCCAGGCGAGGTTGGCGCGGATGGTGCTCAGCGTCCGGCGGGTGAGCTGGACGGCGGCCACCACTGCCTGCATGTCCTCGCGTACGAGGGTGATGTCGGCGGCGCCGATCGCCGCGTCGGTGCCGCCGCCCATGGCGATGCCGAGATCGGCGGAGGCCAGGGCCGCGGCGTCGTTGACCCCGTCGCCGATGACCGCCACCCGGCGCCCCTCGGCCCTCAGCCCGGCGACGATGGCGGTCTTCCCCTCCGGGGTGATCTCGGCGTGGACCTCGTCGATGCCGACCTGCTCGGCCACCGCCCGTGCGGCGGCGGGGCCGTCGCCGGTCACCAGAATGGGCTCGATGCCCAGCTTGCGCAGGTGTCGTACGGCGGAGTAGCTGGAGGGCCGCAGGGTGTCTCCGACGGCGAGGACGGCGACCGGGCGGCCGTCCTTCTCGACGACCACGGCTGTACGGGCAGCGGCATGGGCGTCGTCCAGGGCCCGCCGGAGGACGTCCGGGAGCGGGCTGCCGGACCGCGGGCGGCCCACGGCGACCTCGACGCCGTCGACCCGGCCGTGGACGCCGACTCCGGGAACGGCCCGGAAACCGGTCACCGGCGGCATCGGGTTGCCGTCCGCTGCCTGGCGGGCTGCGGCGGCGACCGCGCGGCCGATCGGGTGCTCGGAGCCGTACTCGACCGCCCCGGCGAGCCGGAGGATCTCGCCCGCGTCCTCCCCGGCGACCGCCGTCGTCGCGGCGAGGGTCATGCGTCCGGTGGTCAGGGTGCCGGTCTTGTCGAAGACCACGGTGTCGATGTGCCGCAGCCGTTCCAGCGCTTCCGGGCCCCGGAGCAGAACGCCGAGCTGGGCACCCCGGCCGGTGGCGGCCATGAAGGCGGTGGGGGTGGCCAGGCCGAGAGCGCAGGGGCACGCCACGACGAGGACGGCGACCGCCGCCGTCACGGCCGCCGACGCATTCGCGCCCGCACCGAGCCAGAAGCCGAGGACCGTGCAGGCGACGGTCACGATCGCGGGCACGAAGACCCCCGCGACGGCGTCGGCCAGCCGCTGGATACGCGCCTTGCCCGCCTGGGCGTCGCTCACCAGCTTGGTGATCCGTGCCAGCTGGGTGTCGGCGCCGACCGCCGTGGCGCGGACCACGAGCAGCCCGCCGGCGTTGACGGCGCTGCCCACCACGGCCGATCCCGGCCCGACCTCCACCGGCACGCTCTCGCCGGTCACCAGTGACAGGTCCAGGGCGGAACTGCCGTCGGTGACCACACCGTCGGTGGCGACCTTCTCCCCCGGCCGTACCAGGAACTCCTGCCCGACCCGGAGTTCGGAGACCGGGATCCGCCTGCCCCGGCCCCCCTCCTTGACCTCGACGTCCTTGGCGCCGAGTTCGGCGAGCGCCCGCAGGGCCGATCCGGTGCCCCGCTTGGCGCGTTCCTCCAGATAGCGGCCGGCCAGGACGAACAGCGGCACGGCCACGGCGGCTTCCAGATACAGGTGCGCTCCCGCGTCACCGGCCTCGGGGATCAGGCTGAACGGCATGCTCATGCCCGGCTCGCCCGCGCCGCCGAAGAACAGGGCGTACGTGGACCAGGCGAAGGCGGCCAGCACCCCCAGGGAGACCAGGGTGTCCATGGTCGCCGTGGCATGCCGCAGCCCCTTCAGGGCCCGCTCGTGGAACGGCCACGCGCTCCAGACCACCACCGGGGCGCTCAGAGTGAAACACAGCCACTGCCAGTAGGTGAACTGCCAGGAAGGCACCATGGAGAGCATGAGCACGGGCACCGACAGCAGTGCCGTGATCAGCACCCGGCCCCGGTCATCGACGCCCGCGCCGGCCGTCCGCTGTTCGCCCTCCCCGTCCACCCGCTGTTCTTCGGGCGGCGGCGGGAGTTCGGCGGTGTAACCGGCGCTCTCCACGACGGAGATCAGCTGCTCGGGCGTCACCGACGCCGGGTGGGAGACCCGGGCCCGCCCGGTGGCCAGGTTGACGGTTGCCGTCACACCCGCAACGCGCCCCAGTTTCTTCTCGACCCGGTTCACGCACGCGGCGCACGTCATGCCACCGACCAGCAGATCGGTGGTCGCGTCGGCATCGCCGGCCGTCTCACGGTGATCGGCGGTGGTCATCGGCCCACCCGTACTTCACGGTCGGCCGGACCGAGACCGTGCATCCCCGGCATACCCGGCTCCTGCGAGTCCTCGGACGCCGGATCCGTGCGGTGCATTCCCGGTGCCACCGGGCCTGCCATGCGTCCCGCGGCGTACGACACCCCCGTCAATACCACGAGCAGGACGACGAACCCCAGTAAGGCCGGCGGGACGAGAAAACCGCGTTTCGACTTCTCCATGCAGACATACGGTAGGGGGGTACGCGGCCGATAGCCCGACTCGGACGTGTGACAAAAAACTTTCCCGCCGCCGGGAACCAGGGGCCCCCGCCGTCCGACTACCTCTCAATAAGAGTTCATACGCCGTTTTCAATTGCCGCACTCCAGATCGCCTTCAACGATATCGAAGGCCGAGACGCGAGGTTATGGAGGGTGCTGAAACCAGCCATCCGGGATGCGTCCGGATTCGACAGGAAAGGCTGGAACCAGCAGGCACCACCGACCGACTTGTTGATCAGGGAAACTATCTCTCCACCGTCCGCATATGCCTCCGGCACGCGCTTCGACTGCCCTGCGCCCCTGCCCACCTGGCATGTTCCGCGATCGCTTGCACGAGCAACCGTTCCGGCCGCCACGTACTGCTACGAAAAAGCGAACGATCTTCACAACCCACTCGCAAGCCAGTCCGAAAGTGGGAGTTGAACGCTTGTGGCCCGCGCGGCCGGTGAGCAAAGATCCCGGAGTGATCACCGTCCTGTTTCAGGGGGCGGATTCTTAGGGGGAATCGTTCCGCAATGCCTGCAATGAATTCGCCGTCCGCTCCGTCCCGTCAGCGCCTCGGCTGGCCGCTCGTGGTCCTGGCCGCCGCGCAGCTGGTCATCTCCCTCGACTTCAGCATCGTGTACGTCGCCCTCCCCGGCATCGGCAGCGATCTCGGCTTCTCGGGGCAGGATCTGCAGTGGGTGGTCAGCGCCTATGTCGTGACGACCGGCGGGTTCCTGCTGCTCGGCGGGCGGGCCACCGATCTGCTCGGCCGGCGCCGGATCTTCATCGTCGCCGCGCTGCTGTACGCGGTCTCCTCGCTGGTGGGCGGGTTGTCGGAGTCGGCGGGCGTGCTGATCGCGGTGCGCGCGGTGCAGGGCATCGGTGGTTCACTGCTCTTCCCCGCGGCTCTCTCCCTCGTCAACACCCTCTACGAGGAGGGCCCCGTCCGTAACCGGGCGCTGGCCGCGTGGGGTGCCGCCGGGGCGGGCGGGCTGTGCTTCGGCTCGCTGCTGGGCGGCGTGCTCGTCGACGCCTTCGGCTGGCCCGCGGTGTTCCTCGTCAACGTCCCGCTGGCCGGTGCCATCGCCCTGGCCGCAGCGCTGCTCTTCCCCGCGGACGGCCCCCTGCCCAAACAGCGGAACTTCGACCTCCCGGGCGCCCTGACCGCCACGGCGGGCATCACGCTCCTCGTCTTCGTCCTCATCCATGCGCCGGAGGCCGGCTGGGGCAGCCGCAGCGTGCTCATATGCACGGCCCTCTCGGTGATCTCACTGTCCCTGTTCGTCCTCGTCGAGGCCCGCACCCGGGCCCCCCTGACGCCGGGGCATCTGTTCCGCCACCGCGGTCTGCTGGGCGCCATGGCGCTGACCGCGCTGTTCAGCGCCACGTTCAGCTCGCTGCCGTACTTCCTGACCCTCTACTTCCAGACGGTGCACGGCTACAGCGCCATGGCCACCGGAGCCGCCTTCCTGGTGCCCGCCGTCGTCGTCGCCGCCGGGACGAAGGTCGGCGAGAGAGCCGTGGCCCGGCTGGGCGTGCGGACCATGCTGCTGGGAGCCATGGCGACCGGCGCCGTCGGCGCCCTCCTCCTCGCCCTCGCATTCGATTCCGACGGCTCCTATCTCCGTCTGCTGCCGGGGATCGTGCTGATGAGCCTCGGGCAGGGTGCCACCTGGACCGGCATGTGGATCGTCGCCTCGACCGGTATCCCCGCCGAGGACCAGGGCATCGCCTCGGGCCTGGCCTCCACCACACTGCAGGTGGGCGGCGCCGTCGGCCTCGCCGTCCTGGTGGCCGTCGCCGGCACCGGCAGCCCCGAGCTGACGTCCGCCGCTCTTCTGAACGGGATCCGGGACGCCGTCTACGTCATCACCGCCGGTATCTGTCTCGGCGCCGTGGCCCTGCTGGCCGTGCGCAGGCAAGCGAACGCCTGAGCAGACCGGTTCCCCCACCTTCCTTCCCTGTTCCGGACCTGCCTCCACCGTGCCCGGAGACCTAGGAGCCCTTGTGTCCAGCACCCTTGACCGACCCATCAGCATGCCCGCGCCCCCCGCCCCGCCCCACGGTCGGGCCGCCGTCCTCTGCGGGCTCGCGGGCTGGCTTCCCCCGCGAGTCGTGACCAACGAGGAGCTGTCCCAGCGGCTCGACACCAGCGACAACTGGATCAGGACCCGCACCGGAATCGGCCGACGCCACTTCGCCGAACCCGGCCAGGCCACCTCGGACCTCGCCGTGGAGGCGGGCCGGCGGGCACTGCGCTCCGCGGGGGTGACGGACGTGGACGCGGTCGTCGTCGCCACGACCACCCCGGACCGCTCGTGCCCCGCGACCGCCCCGCTCGTGGCCGACCGGCTCGGGCTGGTGGGAGCGGCGGCCTTCGACATCAGCGCCGTCTGCACCGGGTTCGTCTACGGACTGGCCTCCGCCGCGGGTCTTATCGCGGCAGGGGTGGCCGAACGCGTCCTGCTGATCGGCGCGGACACCTACTCCACGATCGTCGACCCGGACGACCGGACCAACGCCATCATCTTCGGGGACGGCGCCGGAGCCGTCGTCCTGCGCGCCGGCCACGCCGGTGAACCCGGCGCCGTCGGCCACTTCGACCTCGGCAGCGACGGCACCGGCGAGGAACTGATCATGGTGCCCGCCGGTGGTTCACGGCAGCGTTCGGCCTCCCATCTCGCCGCCGCGCAGGACCACTACTTCGCCATGCGCGGCAAGGAGGTCTTCCGGCACGCGGTCACCCGGATGACCGCCTCCGCCCGCGCCACCCTGACGCTGGGCGACCGCAAGGTCGAGGACATCGACCGCATCGTCCCCCACCAGGCCAACCTGCGGATCCTCCGCTCGGTGGCCGAGGACCTCGGACTGCCCCCGGAACGACTGGTGACCAACGTCGAGTCCGTGGGCAACACCGGCGCCGCTTCCATACCGCTCGCCCTGGCGGACGCGGTGGCCCGGCACACCATCCACGCGGGCGAACACGTTCTGCTCACCGCGTTCGGCGGCGGGCTCACCTGGGGGTCCTGCCTCCTGACGTGGCCCGGTCTCGCCGGCACAGATCATCCGTACGACACAGGAGGAACGCAGCAGCCATGAGCGCCACCACCTACGACCGACTGGTCGAAATCGTCACGAAACTCCACGACGCGCCGGAGGACCGGATCAGCCCGGACGTCACCTTCGCCCAGCTGGACGTCGACTCGCTGACCATGGTCGAGATCAGCATGCGCATCGAACGCGAACTCGACGTCCACATCGACGACAACGAGCTCGAAGCGGACCTCACCCTCGACGCGACCACCAAGCTCATCGACGCGAAACTCGCCGCCTGAGCGCCACTGCCCCATCCGCGTTGCCACCACCTCTACCGAGAGCAGGGATCATGCAGATCAAGGAAGTCACCGGCAAGGAAATCGGCGCCACGGTCGAAGGGTTCGACTACGCCACCGCCTCCGCGGAGGACATCGAGGCCATCAAGACGGCCGTCTACACCAAGAAGATCGTCGTCCTGAAGAACCAGCACCTGGAGCCCCAGCAGTTCCTCAAGCTCGGCCAGGCGTTCGGCCGTCCCGAGACCTACTACGAGCCGATGTACAAGCACCCCGAGGTCGAGGAGATATTCGTCTCCTCGAACGTACCCAAGGACGGCAAGCAGATCGGCGTCCCGAAGACCGGGAAGTTCTGGCACGCCGACTACCAGTTCATGCCCGACCCCTTCGGTCTGACGTTCATCTACCCGCAGGTCATCCCCGAGAAGAACCGGGGCACCTACTTCATCGACATGGGCAAGGCGTACGAGCAGCTCCCCGACGACCTCAAGAAGGAGGTCGCGGGCACCTTCTCCGAGCACTCGGTGCGCAAGTACTTCAAGATCCGCCCCACGGACGTCTACCGGCCGCTCTCGGAGATCATCGACGAGGTCGACACCAAGACCCCGCCGGTGCTGAAGCCCAGCACCTTCGTCCACCCCATGACCGGCGAAACGATCCTCTACAACAGTGAGGGCTTCACCGTCGGCATGCAGGACGAGCACGGCAGGCCGCTGGAGAACGACCTCCTGGACCGTCTCTTCGAGGCGACCGGCCAGCTCGACGACGACTTCGAGCACCCCAACATCCACCTCCAGACCTTCGAGAAGGGCGACCTCCTGGTCTGGGACAACCGCAGTCTGATCCACCGTGCCCGGCACACCACCACCCCGGAGCCCGTCGTCTCCTTCCGGCTGACCGTGCACGACGCGCGCAAGCTGTACGACGAGGCCGTCTGAGATGCCGACGCCCGTCCAGCACAAACCGCCGGCGCAGGACTACGAGAACGACGACGAACTGCTGCCGCTGGTGCTGCGGCCCTACAAGCCGCACTGCAAGTACCTGAAATCCGCGGCGGTGAGCACCCGGTCCAGCCTGGTGTCGGCGCGCTGCGAACTGGCCATCCCGGAGTCCTGCTACATCGACGACACCGGCCATCTCAACGCCGTCGAAGTCAACATCAGCTACAACCAGATGATGTACTACACCGTCGCCAAGGCGGTGAAGGAAGGACTTCTCGACGAGTTCGCCGGCTGGTCGATGGACGACTACTGGCGCCATCAGCTGCCGGACATCCTCATCGCCCGCTTCAGCGGCAGCTTCCGGCGCCCCATCAACGCGCGCTCGTTCTCCGGCGAGATCGAGTTCCTGTCCGTGGAGCGGCGCTCGCCGGGCGGCGAACCGCTGCTCGTCGCCGAGACCGCGTACCGGTACTGGGACGACGCCGGCGGGCGCTGCGACGGCGCGGTGAAGCTCGCGTTCGTCAACGCCCCTTAGGCCCTGTCCGGAAAGCCGCGGCCGGCCCACGGGCCAACGGCGTCACTTTCCGGACACGCCCCGGCAGCAGGGCAACCACACCTCGGTCGGCGTGCCGCCGCCCCATCCGGTGGCGGCACGCCGCCCGGCAGACCGAGAGCACATCGAGAGGCAGACCCGCCCATGGCCGAACCGTCCGCGCCGGGGACACCCGGCGACAGGCTGCACCACCCCCAGCTCGAAACCCTCGTGGACACCGCACGCTTCCACGCGGCGCAGAGCCCGCAGCTCCCCGCGGTCGTCTGCGAGGAACGCGAGCTGACGTACGCCCAACTGCACCGTGAGAGCAACCGCATCGCCCATGCCATCCGGGCGACGGGGGCGGCTCCCGGCGCCCGGATCGCCTATCTGGGCAAGGAGTCCGAGCACTACTACGAGATCCTCTTCGGCTGCGCCAAGAGCGGGACCGTCCTGGTGCCCATCAACTGGCGGCTGACGGCCCCCGAGGTCAGCCATATCCTCCAGGACTCCGGCAGTGAACTGCTCTTCCTGGAGGACGAGTTCGGCACCGTCCTGGACCGGCTGCCGACCGCCCCGCCGAAGACCGTCGTCCGGCTGGGTACGGAGGACGGCCTGGCCGCCTGGAAGGCGGACCACCCGGACACCGAACCCGCCTCCTCCGCCACCCCGGACACCCCGGTCGCCCAGCTCTACACCAGTGGAACCACCGGTCTGCCCAAGGGAGTCGTCCTCGCCCACCGGAGCTTCTTCGCCATCCGCAACGCCCTGGCGAGCGAACAGCTCGACTGGATCGACTGGCGGGCCGGCGACGTCGCCCTGGTCGGCATCCCCGGATTCCACGTCGGCGGCCTGTGGTGGGCCACCCAGAACTTCAACGCGGGCGTGACCGTGGTGGCGATGCGGGCCTTCGCCCCGCGGGCCGCGATCGACCTCATCCGCGACCGGGGCATCACCACCGCGTGCGTGGTCCCCGCCATGCTGCGCATGATGCTGGCCGAGCCCGGTGTGCAACCGGACGACTTCACCACCCTCCGCAAGATCGTCTACGGCGGATCCCCGATCTCCGAGGCCCTCCTCGAAGAGAGCCTCGCCATGTTCGGCAGCGAGTTCGCCCAGATCTACGGGCTGACCGAGACCGGCAACACCGCCGTCTGCCTGCCGCCCGCCGACCATGTCCCCGGCCACCCCCGGATGAAGGCCGCTGGCCATCCGTACCCGGGTGTCGGCAGCAAGGTCCTCGACGGGGACGGCAAGGAGCTTCCGGCGGGCGCCGTCGGTGAGATCTGCCTGGCCACCCCGGCCCGTATGACCGAGTACTGGGGTCTGCCCGACAAGACGGCCGAAACCCTCGTCGACGGCTGGATCCACACCGGCGACGCCGGATACATCGACGACGACGGCTATGTCTTCATCCAGGACCGCATCAAGGACGCGATCCTCGTCGCGGGCGAGAACGTCTATCCCGCGGAGATCGAAAACGTCCTGGAGCGTCATCCCGGGGTGTCGGAAGCGGTGATCGTGGGCGCACCCGACGAGCGGTGGGGCGAGAAGGTCCACGCCTTCGTCGTGCCCGTGGCCGGGAACCAGCCCGCCCCGCGGGACCTGCACCGCTTCCTCGTCGACCGGCTTGCCGCCTTCAAGCTGCCCGCGGCCTACGAGTTCATCGAGCACGTCCCGCGGAATCCCAGCGGCAAGATCCTCCGCCGGGAACTGCGCGACCGCTTCTGGAACGACGCCGACCGCAAGGTCAACTAGGGAGTTTCTTTCGGATCAGGCCGGAGCCCGGCCTGATCCGAAAGAGACGCCCCGGACCGGCCCCGCCATCCCCGTGCGGCTACCAAGAGAGAACACCATGCCTGAGCCCCTGACGCCGGCCGCCTTCCGCGCGGACCTGGCGGAATTCCTTCATCAGCATCCGGACGAAGTCGACCTGGACGAGAGCCCGCTGGACGCGGGCCTGGACTCGCTGCGCATCACCACCCTCGCCGAACGCTGGCGCAGTGCCGGTGCCGAGGTGAGCTTCGTCGAGCTCGCCGAGCGCACCACCTTCGGCGCGTGGTGGCAGCTGCTGTCCGAACGCCAGGGGGGAGCGGCTCATGCCGACGCCTGATCCGAGCGCCGAGCGCCGTCCCCTCCTCGCGGCCCAGGAAGGCATCTGGACCGGGCACCTCCTGGATCCGGAGAGCCCCGCCTACAACACCGCCGAATATGTGCAGATCCACGGCCCGGTGGACCCGGCGGTCTTCGAGAAGGCCCTGCGCCACGCCGTGGCGGAGACCGAGGCCCTGAACGTCCGCTTCGTCACCGACGAAACGGGCCGCCCCTGGCAGGTGAGCGCCCCCGACCTCCGGTGGGATCCGCACCTCGTCGACCTGACCACCGCCGCCGACCCGCACCGTGCCGCCCTCGCATGGATGGCGCAGGACCTCGACCGCCCCCTCGACCTGGAGCACGACCCGGTCTTCGGGCATGCCCTGCTGCGTACGGCCCCGGACGAGTTCCTCTGGTACCACCGCGTCCACCACATCGCCCTCGACGGATTCGGCCTCTCCCTGGTCGCCCGCCGTGTGGCGGAGGTGTACACGGCCCTGGCGGGGGACGCCCCGCTCGGCGAGAGCGGTTTCGGCACCCTGGAGTCGGTACGGGAGGAGGAGGCCGCCTACCGCGCTTCGGAGCGGATCGCCAAGAACCGTGCCTACTGGACCGAGCGTTTCGCGGACCGCCCGGCGGTCCCCAGCCTCACCTCCCGGCAGGCCCTCCCGGCCCGTACCTTCCTGCGCCGCGTCGTCGATCTGGATCACGCGGAGACGGAACGGCTCCGTGCCGTCGCCGGTGAACTGTCGGTGACCTGGTCCGATGTGCTGCTCGCCGTCACCGCTGCCTATATCCACCGGGTCAGCGGCGCCCCCGAGGTCGTGCTGAGCCTGCCGTCCATGGGCCGTCTCGGATCGGTGTCCCTGCGGGTGCCGTGCATGGTCCGCAACATCCTGCCCCTGCGGGTCGCGGTCGGGGAGCAGGACGGGCTGCGGGAGCTGGCCGTCAGGGTGGCCGCGGAGCTGCGGGCCGGCCGGCCGCACCAGCGGTACCGCTACGAGCAGCTGCGGCGGGACCTGAAGCTGGTCGGCGGCAAGCGGCGGCTGTCCGGGCCCGGCGTGAACATCATGCCGTTCGAGTACGACCTCCGGTTCGCGGGCGTCCGCAGCACGGTCCACAACGTCTCCGCGGGGCCCGTGGACGACCTTGCGGTCAATGTGTACGACCGGGCCGAGGGCGCGGGCCTGCGCATCGCCTTCGACGCCAACCCCGACCTCTACGACGAGGCGGAGCTGGCCGGGCACGAGGAGGGCCTGCTGTCGCTGCTGCGCGAGGCTCTGGCCGCTCCCGAGCGGGCGATCGGGCAGCGCCCGTGCACCGTTCTGGACGGTGGGCCGCTGCCCGGGCCGGCCCGTCCGGTGCTGGGTCTCATCGCGGACCATGCGGCCCGGCGCGGTGGCGCCACGGCCGTCGAGTACGACGGGCGGAGCATCACCTACGCCGAGTTGTTCGGCTCCGCGCGGCAGCTCGCGCGGCGGATCGCCGCCCGCGACGTCGGCCCCGGTGCGGTCGTGGCCGTCGCCCTGCCGCGCGGCATCGACGCCGTCACCGCCATCCTGGCGGTTCTGCTGTCGGGCGCCGCGTACTGCCCGCTCGACCCCGATGCCCCGGAGGCGAGGACGCAGGCGCTCCTGGACAGTTCCCGGCCCGCGCTGATCCTCACCGACGTGGCGCACGCCCCGCGTTACGCGGGGCGGCCCGCCCTGCTGCTGGACGCCCCCGGCGACGACGCCGAAGCACCGGTCGCCCCGGCCGGAGCGGCGGACGATCTCGCCTATCTCATCCACACCTCGGGCTCCACCGGCCGGCCGAAGGGCGTGGAGATCAGCCACGGCGCACTGGCCACGTTCGTCTCCGGCGGCGCGCACCGCTACGGCCTGCGCCGTGAGGACCGTGTCCTGCAGTTCGCGCCCCTGCACTTCGACGCCAGCGTCGAGGAGGTCTTCCTCACCCTCTGCACGGGCGCCACCCTGGTCGTACGCACCCCCGAGATGACCGAGTCGCTGCCCCAGTTCCTGCGCGCGGTCGACCGGCTGCGGATCAGCGTCCTGGACCTGCCGACGGCGTACTGGCACGAGCTGTCCTACGCGCTCTCCACGGGTACCGCTCCGCTGCCCGGCGGGGTGCGGACCGTCATCATCGGAGGGGAGGCCGCGCTTCCCGAACGCGTCGACCGCTGGCGGAACACGGTCGGCACTTCGGTACAGCTGTTCAACACCTACGGCCCGACCGAGGCGACGGTCGTCGCCACGGTCGCCGCACTCCACGAAACGCCCGCGGAGCCCGGTGACGTACCGATCGGACTCCCGCTGCCCGGAATGCGTGCGGCCGTCGTCGGCGGCGAGCTCCACCTCATCGGTGACGCGCTGGCCCTGGGCTACCGCGGTGCGGACGCCCCGGACGACGCCCGGTTCACCCTGCTCCCCCAGCTGCCCGGCAGTCCGAGGGCCTTCCGCACCGGCGACCTGGTACGCATCGGGGATGACGGCCAACTGCGGTTCCTCGGCCGGGCGGACGACGAATTCAAGATCAGCGGACACCGTGTCCACCCCTCCGAGGTCGAGGCCGCGCTCCTCGCCCTGCCGCGGGTCCGTGAAGCCGCGGTCGTCGGGCAGGTCCTGCCCGACGGCACACGCCGGCTCGCCGCCCATGTCGTCGCGGAGGAGCCCCGGCCCACTGCCGGGGAGGTGCGGGAGGAGCTGCGGAAGGTCCTGCCTGCGGCGATGGTCCCGTCGGCCGTGGAGTTCACCGAGCGGCTGCCCCGTACCAGCACCGGGAAGATCGACCGGAAGAGCCTCGGCACGGTCGTGGCGGAGCAGACCGGCCCGGCGGAGGAGGCGGGCGGCCTGGAGTCGGTCATCACCCGTATCTGGTCCCGGATCCTGGGCGTCGAGGGCATGACGCCCCAGGACGACTTCTTCGACCTCGGTGCCCAGTCGCTCCAGGCGATCCAGGTCGCCAACCGGCTCGGTGCGGAACTGCAGCGGGAGGTCCGCGTCGCCTGGCTGTTCGAGCATCCGACGGCCGCCGATCTCGCGCACCGCCTGGAGCAGCGCGAGGACGCTCCGGCCGGCGCGTCCGTCCAGTCGGCACAGTCCGCGGCCGTCGTGGCCGATGCCGTGCTGGACGACGACATCCGGCCCGGTGCCGCGCCCCGCACGAACGGAGCACCACGCCAGGTGCTGCTGACCGGCGCCACCGGTTTCGTGGGCCCCCATCTGCTCTCCGAACTGCTGAGGGCCACCGACGCCGAGATCGTCTGCCCGGTAAGGGCGGCGACCCCGGCCGAGGCCGCGGACCGTATCCGTCAGGCCCTGGCGGCCCAGGAGATCCCGCTTCCGGCGGGCGCCGAACGGATCACCGCCGTCCCCGCCGACCTCTCCCGCCCGGATCTGGGAATGGGTGCGGACCGTCTGGCGGAGCTGGCCGAGACCTGCGACGCCGTCGTCCACAACGCGGCGACGGTCAGCATCATGCGCGACTACGGCAGTCTGCGCGCCGCCAACACCGACTCCACCCGGCTGCTGCTGCGCATGGCGTCCGTACGGTCGATCCCGGTCCATCTGGTGTCGACGCTGTCCGTGGCCCCGCCCCGCAGCGAGAGCCCGGAGGTGCCCGAGGCGTTCTTCCCGGCGCACCCGGGGCTGATCAGCGGCTACCAGCAGTCCAAGTGGGCGTCGGAGCGCCTGCTGGAGCAGGCCGCCGAACGCGGTCTGCCGGTCACCCTGCACCGGCTGGGCCGGGTGACGGGAGCGGCGGACACCGGCCAGGTGAACCGGCGGGACTTCCTGTGGAGCGTCCTGGCGTCCGGTATCCCCGCCGGTATCGTGCCCGAACTGTTCGACGCCGAGGTGTGGACCCCCGCGGACTACGTCGCCCGCGCCGTCGTACGGCTGTCCCTGACGGCCGCACCCGGAACCGTCTTCAACCATGCGCCCGTCGCCCCCGTCCGGCTGGCCGACGTGTACGACTGGGTGCAGGAGTACGGGTACGACGTCAAGCAGATCCCCCTGCTGCAGTGGCGCAGGGAGCTGCCACGCTCGGCCGACGTGGCGGCGACGACCGGAGCCTTCTTCGACTCCTTCACCGCCGACGAGGACGCCGAGCCGGAGCTGGGCCTCGGCCGGGTCCGGGCGGACAACGTGCTGCGCGGGCTCGAAGGCACCGGCATCAGCTGCCGGGAGGCCGATCGAACACTGGTGTTCCGATACCTGGACCACTGTGTGAAAAACGGAATCCTGCCGGCCCCCGGAGGGGCGAACGTCTGACCTCGCGGGAACTCGGACCCGCCCCGCACCGACTACTTGAACGGAGTCCTTCCCGTCCCAAGGAGATCGTGTGCAGACGAAACGGCCCGCTGCCGTGGTCCTGGCCGTAGCCCTGTGCCTGGCCGCCACGGCATGCGGGGCCTCGTCGGCCCCGGCGGCCAAGCCCGCCGGGGGCGCGAGCGCCCCCGGCTATCCGGTCACGCTGGAGAACTGCGGCCGGACGACCACCTACACCAAGGCGCCCGACAAGGTGGTCGTCATGAACGGCGCTTCGGTCGCCGAGGTCTCGTCGCTGCTGGCGCTGGGACTCGGTGACCGCATCGTCGCGAACCAGCAGTCCTACGGCCGCTCCGAGGTCCCGGGCCGGGCCGCGGCCATCAAGAAGCTGTCCAACGGCGGGATCAAGCTCAACGACGCCTACGACGTTCCCCGCGAGGCGATGCTGGGTCTCACCCCGGACCTGGTGCTGTCCACCACGTCGTACGGCTTCGACGCCAAGAACGGCTTCGCGACCCGCGACGACCTCAAAGCGGTCGGCGCCAACACCTATATCTCGCCCCAGGGTTGCGACCAGGACACCTCCCGGATGACGATCGACGACAGCTACCGGCTGCTCCGCGACCTCGGGAAGATCTTCAATGTCGGCGACCGTGCCGAGAAGCTCATCTCCGCGTCGAGCCGGCGGATCGGCGAGGTGTCGGCGCGGGTGAAGGCCGAGAAGAAGCCCAACGTCATGGTGGTCTTCTCCAATATGAGCATGGGCGGCAACGACTTCAGCTCCGTCGCGGCCCACGGCATCTGGAACGACATCCTCGCCAAGGCGGGCGGCAGCAACGCCTTCGCGACCGCTTCCAAGACCGCCTTCGCCGACCTCAGCAAGGAGAAGGTCGCTGCCGAGCAGGTGGACGCCCTCGTGGTGATCAGCTACAACGACCCGGACCCCGAGGCGTACGCCCGCAAACTGCTTAAGGAGTTCCCCCAGTGGCCGGCCGCCAAGAACAAGCGCTCCCTGGTGCTGTCCGATTCGATCTACCTCGGGCCCAGCAACGATCTGGCAGTGGCGGAGATCGCAAAGATGCTGCACCCGACCGGCTCCTGACCCGGCCGGGCCGGCGCAAGCAGCCGAACTCCGTCCTCGTCTTGGTGGGGCTGCTGGCCGTGCTCCTGGTGGCCATGGTCCTGGCGATCAGCATCGGAGCCGTGACCGTGCCGGTGGGTGAGGTGTGGCGGATCATCTGGCACCGCATCACCGGCAGCGGAACGGTCACCGACCCCGCCATGGACCAGATCGTCTGGAACTTCCGCACCCCGCGCGTCGTCCTCGCGGCGCTGGTCGGCGCGGGGCTCGCGATCGCCGGTGTGGTCCTGCAGGCCGTCGTCGCCAACCCGCTCGCCGACCCGTACGTCCTGGGCGTCTCGTCCGGTGCGTCACTCGGCGCCGTGCTCGTCATCACCCTCACCAGCGGTGCGCTCGGCGGCCTGGGAGTGTCGTCGGCGGCCTTCGTCGGCGCCGCGCTGGCGGCCGCGCTGGTCTTCTTCCTCGGCCAGAAACAAGGGCGTCTCGCACCGACCCGCCTGGTCCTGTCCGGTGTGGCCGTGGGCTATCTGTTCCTGGCCGCCACCAGCTATCTGCAGCTCCAGGCCACTCCGACCGAACTGCGCACGGTCATGTTCTGGATGCTGGGCAGCGTCGCCGGCGCACAGTGGGGGCAGCTCCCCCTCGTCACCACCGTCGTCATCGCCACCACCGTGGTCCTGGCCCTCTTCGGCCGCCGGCTCAACGCCCTCCTCGTCGGCGACGAATCCGCCACCGCCCTCGGGGTCGACGTACACCGGCTGCGCGCCGTGCTGCTGGCGCTGTCCTCCCTGGTGACCGGGACGGTCATCGCCGTCGCCGGGGGAATCGGCTTCGTCGGCCTGATGATCCCCCATCTGGTGCGCCTCACGACCGGCGCCGACCACCGCAGGCTGCTCCCCCAGGCTGCCCTGGTCGGCGCCATCTACCTGGTCGTCGTCGACCTGCTCGCCCGCACCGTCCACCGCCCCAACGAACTGCCGCTCGGTATCCTCACCGCCCTGTTCGGGGCCCCCTTCTTCCTGTGGCTGCTGCGCCGCAACAAGAGCCTGGACACCGCATGAAGCTGACCGTCGAAGAGATCCACGTCGAACTCGGCCGGAAGCCGATCCTCCACGATGTGAACCTGGAGGCCGGGCCGGGCGATATCGTCGGCCTCATCGGCCCCAACGGCAGCGGCAAATCGACGCTGCTGCGGACGGTCTACCGTTCGCTGCGCCCCCACCGCGGTGTGGTGCGTGTGGACGGGGACGACGTCTGGGGGCTGAGCGCGCGCAATGCCGCCCGCCGTACCGCCGCCGTCCTCCAGGACGCCGGGAGCAATCCGTCCGGCCTCTGCGTCACGGAGGTGGTGGCCCTCGGCCGGACCCCGCACCACGGGCTCGTCGGCCGTGACAGCGCCGAGGACCACGAGGCCGTGGACCAGGCCCTCGACCTGTGCGGGATCCAGCACATGGCCGGACGCGACGTCACCTCCCTGTCCGGAGGCGAGCGCCAGCGGGTGCTGCTGGCGCGCGCCTTGGCCCAGCGGCCCCGGCTCCTCGTTCTCGACGAGCTCACCAACCATCTGGACGTCCGCGCCCGCTTCGAACTCCTGGACCTCATCCGGGCGACCGGCATCACGACCCTCGCCGTCCTCCACGACCTCGACCTGGCGGCCCGGCTCTGCGACCACCTGGTGGCGCTCCACTCGGGCCGGGTGGTGGCCGCGGGCCCGGTCCTGGAGGTGCTGACGCCCGGTCTGCTGCGCGAGGTGTTCGGCGTGGCGGGCACTGCCGACCGTCACGCCGACGGCATCGTACGCATCACCTATGCGGCGCAGCCCCTGGCCCTGGAGCGGCTGTCGGAGGCCGGGGTCGGCTGACGGGACGGTCGTACTGCGTCCCCCGGCGGACCTCGGCCGATGCCTCCGCGCTGTCGAGGCGTTCCACCAGGTGGAAGGCC